>JAUZSN010000002.1:2227368-2969825 GCA_030949405.1 Methylococcales bacterium
CTTTTTAATGAAGTATTGAAACTTCCGCTTGTTGCCAGAGCAAACTTTGCTGAAAAGGTTTTTGAAAGCCTTCACGAAAGCGAACCCGTTTTGAGTGATAAATGGTTAGAAGAAATTAACAAGCGCATTAAAGAATACGAATCTGGACAAGCTAAAACGTGTAGTGCAAAAGAAGTCTTTGCCAAATATGGACTCGAATGGAAATAAGATTTCATTCACGCGCAGAAGCTGAATTAGATGATGGCTATGATTATTATCAACAGCAAAAACCTAATTTTGGAAAAAAGTTTATCCGCGATATTCATGCGGCTATTCAAAGTATTAGGTGTAATCCTGAAGCTTGGAAAATCATCGAAGGCAACATTCGACGCTGCTTAGTCAAACGTTTTCCTTATGCCATTGTTTATCAAATTTCTGAAAAAGAAGTGTTTATTATTGCAATCGCAAATCTACACAGAGAACCTAATTACTGGAAATATAGAGCCTTGAATAATACGCTAACTCAACTCGCAGAAGTCCTAGAACAGCGCAAACAACAACCCGCTGATAAATCCTATGTCGCCAGTCTTTATAATAAAGGCTTAGATACGATTTTAAAAAAAATAGGCGAAGAAGCCACTGAAACCGTGATTGCGGCAAAAGATGGCGATAAACAACAAATTATTTATGAAACCGCCGATTTATGGTTTCATTGCATGGTGCTATTAGCACAACAAGACCTGCATCCTGATGATGTGCTTAACGAGTTACAACGCCGTTTCGGATTATCAGGCTTAGAAGAAAAAGCTCAACGATCTAAATAAAAGAGGAGTAAAAACATGGGAATGAGTCCTGTACAGTTATTAATTATTTTAGCCATTGTCGTGGTACTTTTTGGTACTAAACGCTTGCGTAATTTAGGTTCAGATTTAGGCGGGGCGATTAAAGGCTTTCGTTCTTCAATGAAAGAGGGTGAAGAAAAGGACAAAATAACCGAAGAAGACGATGATAATATAATTGATGGCAAAGTTGAGTCTGAGTCAAAAAAGAAGGTTAAATAATTAGCCTATGTTTGATATTGGGTTTTGGGAGTTATGTTTAGTTGGTTTGGTAAGTTTATTAGTCATAGGACCTGAACGCTTACCTAAAGCGGCGCGAATTGCAGGGTTTTGGGTGGGCAAAGCGCGTCATACCATTGATGCGGTTAAAATTGAAATTAATCAAGAGTTACACGCGGAAGAAATGCGCCAAATTGTTGAAGAACAAAAAGCAGAGATGCAAAACTTTCAATCCATTATTGATGAAACGCATGAGGCAACTGAGGATGCTAAAGATGCACTCATTGACCTTGATAAAAAATCATCATGAATCAAGAGAATCATTCAGAACAACCCTTTATTTCCCACTTAATTGAATTGCGTAATCGCTTGTTAAAAGTGGTTTTTATTATTGTGTGTGTGTTTTTCGGATTGGCATGGTATGCCAATGAAATTTATACGCTATTGTCTGTTCCGTTGTTGCAACATCTCCCCGAAAATAGCACCATGATTGCTATTGATGTTGCCTCGCCTTTTTTTACGCCCTTTAAACTGGCACTGGTTTTTTCGGTATTTATTGCAGTCCCTTTTATTTTGTATCAATTTTGGGCCTTTGTCGCCCCAGGTTTATATAAACATGAACGGAAAATGATTTTCCCTTTATTAATCGCAAGCACGTTCTTATTTTATTTAGGCGTTGCGTTTGCCTATTTTGTGGTTTTCCCTTTAGTCTTTGGCTTTTTAACGACCGCCGCACCTGATAATGTGGCGATTATGACGGATATTAGTAAATATCTGGATTTTGTTTTAACCCTTTTCTTTGCCTTTGGTATTACCTTTGAAGTCCCTATTTTTACGATTGTCTTAGTTTGGACGGGATTAACCTCACCTAAAAGTTTGGCAGAAAAACGCCCTTATATTATTGTGGCGGCTTTTATTATTGGCATGTTTTTAACCCCGCCTGATGCAATTTCTCAAACCTTATTAGCCATTCCTATTTGGCTATTATTTGAAATAGGCTTAGTTTTTTCTAGATTTTTTATTCCTAAATCACGTTATCAAACAGAAATAGACGATGTTGAGTTAGAAGCTGAATTTGATGAAATTGAGCATCAAGAAACCCATGAAAAAAATAATTATAAAAAATAAGGGTTTCTATTGGCTACCAACTTAAGATGGGACACGTTGAGGTTAAGCCTCGCGCCATATAGTGTCCCGTCTTTAGTTGGTAGCCTTTCTATTTAGTGGTATGAATAAAAATACCATTCCAGTCTTTTGCCGGCGGATGAGCGATAAAATTTTCAATTCTTTCGAGATAAAGTAAATGTAATCGATCATCGGGTTTTTGTTGGTGTAAATAGCTAAATCTCTCTTTTGCCTCTATCCATTTTTGCTGGTAATAGTCATTAAACGCATAGTCTAATAAATTTAAATAATCACTGTAGTCTGCCGTAATTACCTGTTGATTTGAAATAACCTCATAAATAGTGACGGGTTCCTTTTTACCTTTAACTTGTACCCTATCTAATTCACGGTAAACATAGAGAGGGGCTGCTCGTTTAGTCGTTTCGCTGACAATTAATTTAACGCTATAATATTTAGTAAGCCCTTCTAAGCGTGAGCCTAAATTAACGGCATCTCCCATGACGGTATAAGCGGTTCTGAACTGTGATCCCATATTTCCTACGTTCATAATCCCCGTGTTAATTCCAATCCCAACATCTATACGGGGTAGCCCTTTTTCTTTAAATTCAGCTTGTAAATCTTTTAAATTAGTTAGAATATCAAGCCCTGCTTGTACCGAATTGGCAGCGTGATTATTATCTTTAACAGGAGCATTCCAAAAAGCCATGACCGCATCCCCGATATATTTATCAATAGTTCCTTTATTTTGATGAATAATTTGAGTGGTTGGCGTTAAAATGTCATTAATTAACTCGCAAAGTTCTTGTGGATTTAGGTTTTCTGAAAGGGTTGTAAAGCCACGAATATCAGAAAATAAAACCGTCATTTCTTTACTTTCACCTTTGAGCGAAAAGTCCTCATCGGTTTGATTCATTTGTTCGACTAGTTCAGGCGGAATATATTGACCAAATAAATTGCCTAATTTATTTTTACGGCGAGTTTCAAAAAAATAACCAAAAAACAACTGAATGCTAAATAAGACGTAAAGCAATAATAAGGGGGTTGCAAGATTGCTATCAAGGTTAAAATAAACCCATAAAATAAGATTAATTCCAAAAATAAATACGGTTAACCCTATAAAAATAACCGTTGCTTTCGTGACTGATAAGCGTGGAATAATGAAAATAATAATACCGCTAATCATCACTAATAATAACAATTCATAGATGATAATATAATTAGGTCTTGATTTTATGGTTTGGTCTAATATTCCACTGATAATGTTGGCATGAATTTCAACACCAGGGTATTGTCGTTGCATCGGGGTACTTCGTAAATCATATAAGCCCGCTGCCGTCGCCCCCATAATAACAATTTTATGTTCTAATTTTTCAATATCAACGAGACCATTTAAAATATCCGTTGCTGAAATATAAGGGAACATCCCTTTCTTTCCACGATACGGAATTAAGACCGCCCCTTGTTCATCAACAGGAATCGTAAATGATTGAATTTTTAAATACTCAAGTCGCTGCCCCATTTTATTATCCCCGTAGCTGTCATTAGTTATAAATTCAAGCGGGGGAAGTCCTTGATATTGCCTAAAAATAGCTAAGGATAAGGCTTGGTGAATCTCGGTTTTATAATTAACTAATAACGGTAATCGACGACTTACACCATCACTATCCGCACCAAGGTTATTAAAAAAACCGCCAGACCGCGCACTGTCTTGTAATTTATTTAAATTCCCACCATAACTTTTGGCTTCAAATAACCAATTTGAAAACGGGGCCTGAGTGATAACCGCAGCTTTAGGAAGTTTAGTGCTAGGATTGGCTTTATTCGCGAGATGACTTACAAAATAACCTAAAATAATATTTCGATTTTCAAAGCTTTGAGCAAATAAGGCATCATAAGATAATTCTGAACGCATCTTATTTAAAACAGCTTGGAAAGATGCATTATTGGCTAAGGAATTGTGAGCTAAGGTTTCAAGTAAATTAAGACCCGATGAGGTGTCTTTTTCTGCAAAAACAACATCAAAACCTAATAAACTTACATTATAATAATCGAATAACATATCGACTAAATACGCTAATTTATTTCGTGACCAAGGCCATCGACCTTCTTGTAATAAACTTTTATCATCAATATCGACAATAACAATGCGTTCATCCATTGTCTCAGGCATCGTTGCGATTAAACGCAAGTCATAACAAATATGTTCTAGTCGAGAGATAAGAGGTAATATTAACTGATTAGTTGTATGTAAACTAATGATTAACATTAAACTTAAACAAATAAGTAGGCGATAAATTTTTATAGATTGACTGGTTTTTATCATAATAATTGTTGTCCTACCGAAAAAATGACGTTGCGTTATTTAATTTTAGGCGTTTAATGTAGCCCAACTTCGTGTCCTTGGCATTTATAGAGGCTTCGGTTTTTATAGTACACGATCTTAAAAGCCTCACTCACCATTTTTATTCCTAATTAACGTCTGGTCAGTAAATGTTATCCACAGATAAGATAAAAAAAATTTAGAGGCTGTCAAGAAGTTTTAAAAATTAAACACCTTAAATTATTTTTTTATAACTCATTGAAAATAAAGGATTTTAATAAATGGTTATAATCTGTACAATGTAATAAAACTGTAATAAAAACCGTTACTTTGAGTGTATTTGAAAAAGTTATCCACAGGGTTATCCACAGCTTCTGTGGATAACTTAAATAAACTAATTTCAATAAGGGGTTAGCTTGCGTTTAGTAAAATTTGGCCCATAAAATGAATCATTCTATCTTTCCACTTTCAAAAATATTAATCGCTAAAGTTGCCGTTCCTGTGAGTTTAAACCAGTTATTTGATTATTGGGTTCCTGAATTTATGGAGACAGATAAAATTAAAGTAGGTCTCCGTGTTTTAGTTCCCTTTAGAGGAACTCAAAAAGTAGCGATTATTATTGAGTTAGTGACTAAAACTGAGATTGAGGTTTCAAAATTAAGAGCCTTGATTCAAATTTTAGATGATTATCCTTTACTTGCGACTAATGATAGGCAATTATTACATTGGTTAAGTCATTATTATCATTATCCCATGGGCTATATTTTTTGTAATACCTTGCCGTCGTTATTGAAAAAAGGGGAGCCTGCTATTTTAAAAACAGAACCTTATTATTCATTAACGTCTGAGGGGCAGGCTGTTGATGTTGCATTACTGACACTTAGTTCGACACAGCAAGTTTTTATTCAAAAATTACAGAAGACTGGCGCGGTTAATAATGAAATATTTAAGTCATGGAATAAAAATTGGCGAACCGTTAAAACCGCGTTATTAAAAAAAGAATGGTTAATTGTTGAAGAGCGTTATTTTGCTGAGTTTGACCTTGAAAATCCCTTAAATGAAGATGAGCTGCTCTTAAATTCATCTCAACAAGATGCGGTGACTATAGTCGAAAAGGCATCAGGTACGTTTCAAGTTTTTTTACTTGAGGGAGTAACGGGTAGTGGAAAAACGGAAGTTTATATGCAGCTTATTACCCATGTTTTATTAAGGCAGCAACAAGTGATGGTATTACTCCCTGAGATTACGTTAACGCCTCAATTAGAAGCACGGTTTAAACAACGCTTTTCGGTTCCTATTGTGATTTATCATTCAAAACTAACCGATCGGCAACGACTACGATCATGGTTAGCCATGCAATCAGGTGAAGCGTTTATTTTATTAGGCACTCGTTCTGCATTATTTACGCCGTTTAAAAAAATGGGGTTGTTAATTTTAGATGAAGAGCATGATAGTTCATTTAAGCAACAAGATAAATTACGTTTTTCAGCGCGTGATGTTGCGATTATGCGGGCTAAATTATTAAATATTCCGATCTTATTAGGATCGGCGACTCCTTCTTTAGAGTCATTGGCCAATGTTGAAAAGAAACGTTATCAAAAAATAAGATTACCTGAACGGGCGGGCGGTGCTAAAAAACCTGAATTATGGGTGTTGGATATTAGAAATAAGCGAATGCAGCAAGGGTTATCGTCTATTTTATTAAAGCAAATAAAAAAAACGTTGGATAAAGAGGAACAAGTATTAATTTTTTTAAACCGACGTGGATTTGCACCTCGATTAATGTGTCATGGGTGTGGTTGGGTTGCCTGTTGTCAACAATGTGATGCCCCATTAGTGATTCATAAGCAGAAAAATCAACTCCGTTGTCATCACTGTCAACAACTGTATTTATTAATTAAAATTTGCCCTGCTTGTCAAAAAAATGAATTAAATGCACTGGGGATAGGGACAGAGCGGGTCGAGTTATTGCTTAATCAACTTTATCCTGATAAAAAAATTATTCGTTTAGATGCTGAAACCACTCGAAAAAAAGGCAGTTTAGAGGCGTATTTAGCTCAAATTAACCAAGGTGAAGCGAATATTATTTTAGGGACACAAATGTTAGCGAAAGGGCATCATTTCCCTAATGTCACGTTGGTGGTTTTATTGGATATTGATCGTGGATTATTCAGTCTAGATTTTAGAGCGGCTGAAAAATTAGCGCAATTAATTACGCAAGTAGCGGGTAGAGCAGGGCGGGGTAATAAATTGGGACGAGTTATATTGCAAACGCGACAACCTGAACACCCGCTATTAGTTGCATTGATTCAGGAGGGATATGCACGTTTTGCTCAGACTGCTTTAGCTGAACGTCAAGCGGCTTTACTTCCCCCCTTATAGTTATCAAGCCTTATTGCGTGTAGAGTCTATTAACGAGGCGGCGATTAAATTATTTTTTTGAGGGACTGAAACCGTTAACTAAAAAATGTAACTCTAAGGTCTTAATTTTAGGGGCTATTCCCGCGCCTATGGCAAAACGTGAAGGGAAATATCGCTATCAATTATTATTTCAAAGTGATCGGCGAATCGTTTTACAGCATTTTTTAACCTCATTGATGCCTGAAATAAATAAGCGACTCGACGTAAGTAATGTAAAAGGGTCTTTAGATGTTGATCCGATTGATCTTTATTAAATAACAGAATGATACACCCGCGATTACAGGTTTTAGAAAAGCGATTTTCACCGTCAATACTTACACCTTTATATGAGCCTTTATTTGAACAGCATCAACTTAAGGTTTATCTGAAACGAGATGATTTATTAGACCCTATTATTTCAGGAAATAAATGGCGTAAATTAAAATACAGTTTAAATCACGCGCTAACTTTAGATAAAAACACGCTGGTTAGTATGGGGGGGGCTTATTCTAATCATCTTCATGCGTTAGCGTTTACGGGAAAATTATTAAACTTAAAAACTAAGGGGTTTATTCGAGGTGAACGCCCAAAATACCTTAACCCAACCTTAAGGGATCTTTTAAAGTGGGGAATGACACTTGAATTTATAAGTCGGAGTGATTATCGACAATTAAGAACGTACCAACATTATGATGCACTTCCTGATTTAAACGCTAATGAATACTGGTTGCCAGAAGGTGGCACATCGGAATTGGCTTTAAAGGGGGTTGCGGAGTTAATAGATGAAATAAATCAACCATTTGATTGGATTTGTAGCCCTTGTGGAACAGGAACAACCTTAGCTGGAATGATTAATGCGGTTTCTAAGGAATGTCAGGTTTTGGGTATTTCAGCTTTAAAAGGGGGCGATTTTTTAAGAAATGAGGTGAAATCATTATTATCGACAGAAATAGGCGTGCGAGAAAATTGGTCGATTAACCTAAATTATCATTTTGGTGGGTTTGCAAAAACAAAGCCTGAATTATTAACGTTTATAATGCAATTTGAACAAGACCATGGAATAGAAATTGAGCCTATTTACAGTGGTAAAATGCTTTTTGCACTTTATGATTTAATTGGCCAAGGTTATTTTAACGCGGGTTCTTCGATCATTGCTATGCATACTGGTGGACTCCAAGGAAAACGCAGTGCTTGATATTGTTTTTCTATGATTGAATTAGCGATTTCTAAAGGAGAGGCATTTATTATAGGAATTTAGATTGTAAGGCTTACTGCTATCAGGCTAAGTGATTAGAGAAAGACTATAAAGAATAAATAAGCTATCATGTACCTCTTTTAAAATTTATTCACAGGATTTTATATGCAAATTGTAGATAATTTAGTCGTTTCTATCCATTATACATTGACAAATAGCGAAGGTAGCGAACTAGATAGTTCAAAAGGTGAAGAGCCTTTAGTCTATTTACAGGGGGCTCATAATATAGTGAAAGGGCTAGAAGAGGCGTTAGCCGATAAAAAGGTGGGTGACACTTTTAATGTAACGATTGAACCTGAGAAAGCCTATGGTCTTTATCAAGAGGATATGCAGCAGGTCGTTGATAAGTCAATGTTTGAGGGCGTTGAGGAATTAGAAGTAGGGATGATGTTTAATGCGGATGTAAGCCATGGAACGGGGATTGTAAGTATTACTAAAATTGAGGAGGATGAAATCACCATTGATGGTAACCATCCTTTAGCAGGTGAAACGTTAACATTTGATGTTGAAGTTATTAATATTCGTGAAGCGACGGCTGATGAATTAGAACATGGGCATATTCATACTGGAAGTTGTCAGCATGGTTAATGTTATTAGACTTGTTCTTCTAAATAAAATATATTAAAATCAATTGCTTATATATACTTGATAACACTCACAATCAGTTGATACAGCCTAATAAATAAACTTTAAATTAAATTATTAAAAATAATAAATAAGCTTTATAATAAATTTCTATAAAAAATAAAAATCAAAGTATAACATGAAAATAAAAGAAATTTTACCAAGAATTTATGATGATAGACAGTTAAGAGCTTTAACAGGATTAAAAACAGAACATTTTATTTTACTATTATCTCTATTTGAAAAGACCCTTATTGAAGATCAAAAAGAAAAA
Source organism: Methylococcales bacterium (assembly GCA_030949405.1). Lineage (NCBI taxonomy): Bacteria > Pseudomonadati > Pseudomonadota > Gammaproteobacteria > Methylococcales > Methylococcales bacterium. Next base: position 2,236,404 of record JAUZSN010000002.1, read on the forward strand.
CATGAAAATAAAGAAAGAAAATACGGTAGTGGTTTAGATAGCACATTAAAAACACCCGCAGACAAATTATTATTTATATTAAATTATATGAAGTGTTATTCTACTTTCGATCACTTAGGGTTTTCTTTTAATATGAATAAATCATGCGCCCATACTCATGTATACAAATTATTTCCAATTTTAATAAAGACGTTAGATATATTTAATGTTTTACCTGCAACAAGTTTTTCAACCCCTGAAGAAATGCAGCAGGCTTTTGGCGGAATTCAAACATTGATAATAGATGCTACAGAGCGTGCTGTACAACGCCCTAGTGACTATGAAGAACAAAATGAATTTTACAGTGGTAAAAAAAACAGCATACAATTAAAAATACCACTATAGCTTCTTTAGGTCATTTAATTTTATATATTGGGGTTAGTTTTCCGGTAAAAATCATGATTATGGAATGTTTAAAAAGAATTTAATCCAGAATTAAATTGGTTTAGTAATTTTAATATATTTATTGATTTAGGTTATTTGGGGTTTAATAATGAATATAAAACTAATTCGGTAAATATTCCTCATAAAAAACCAAATAAATCTAAGCATAATCCAAACCCAACATTAACTGAAAATCAAAAAAAAGAAAACAAAGAGATGAGTCGTGAAAGAGTCATTGTTGAGCATGTAATCGGTGGAATGAAAAGATATAGATGCCTAGTTGACAAGTTTAGAAATAAAAAAGAAGGTGTAAAAGATTTATTTTCTTTTTTAGCGGCTATCCTATGGAATTTTAACATGATATATTAACTTCTTCTTAAAGAACAAGTCTATTGACGGATGTTAAATAATGGGTGAATTTTTTTACCCCTGTCAATTAAAAATATAAGGGCTAAGGCTTAATCTAGGTAGCGGTAATTTTACCTATTATAGCTGCCTAGAAGATATCGTTTAATTTATGTCTAATAGGCTATTGCTACAGCACGCAAAAGCCTAATATTTTTATCTCTGGATAGGACAAAATTAAATGAGTCTTTATTTGTTATGTACGAAATACGAATAAAATAATGAAAATTTATTATAAAGTAAACCGTTTTTATATCAATTTTCTTCTTGACCTTAATAAGAAATAAGTTATATGCTTATGTAATATATTCCTTATTTTCATGCTTATTGGAATGACTTAAGGAATGAACCTTAATAATTTTCAAAGCTCACACTGCGTAGGTAGCAATATAAAGGCTACAAAAAGCTCGGGTATTTTAATATCACCTTCCTAGGTTGATAACACCTTGCTTACTTTTTGTGAAATTCTGATTACTGAATATAACCTACATATGACTTTTTTTTTATCACGTTTTTTATCTTTATCCGTTAGTTTAGTCGTTGCTTGTGTTTATACAACCCCTATTTCTAAAGCGGATGAACAATCGAATTTACTGAGTTATAGGAAAATTTATTTTCATAATCCAGAATCTAATATTAATAATTTTCGATCATTAAAAATATCGTTTGATACGTATTTATCAGTGTTTGGAAAATTTCAATTTCAACCGTTTGAAAACAAGGAAACGTTTGAAAAAATGCTTGAAAATACACAAGGCAGTGTATTTTTATTATCAAGTTGGCATTATCAATTCTTACGAAAAAACAAACAGATTAAGCCGATTTTAATTGCTGAGTTTAATGGAAAAAGTGTTCAAAAAAAAGTATTGCTAGTTAAATCAACACAACTTAGGTTTAGTGATTTAAAAGGGAAGATGATAGCGACAGCAGGTAATGAGCAATATTCTCGAAACCTTTTGTATGAAATGTTCCCGTTACAATCAAAAGAATCTATAGAGCTTATCAAATTTCTTGTTGTTCCCACGGATATGAATGCCTTAATCTCACTTAACTATGGAATGGCCGCTGCGGCGTTAAGTAGTGAGATAAGTTTAAATCAGCTTAAAATTGTCAACCCTAAACTTGCTATTCAACTTAATGCTATCGGAAAAAGTAAAGAAAAGCTGCGTACAGTGGCTGTTATTAAGCAGGGAGATAAAAAAGCACAGGAGCTGGTTGATGTACTATTACAGATGAATAAGACCGAGGATGGGAAAAAGAGGCTTCGGTTATTAGGTTTAGATGGTTGGCATTATTTAACCCCTCCTGAACTTAAGCAATTGCAATTTCAAGGCGGAGTCGAATAATGAAATTTTACGCCTTATTTTCTTTTTCAACGTGGTCAGATCAGTTTTCTTCTATGCGTTTAATGTTATGTAATGGTTTAATCCTGGTTTTAATTACAATCATGTTTCTCAGTAATCCCGTGAGAGCTGATGATCGCAAACTTTTAATTGTTAATTCAAATGCGAATCTTCTCAATTACCAGCGGTCTGAGCAAGCATTTGAAAATAACCAGTCTTATCAGCTTACGCATGTTGATTTGGCGAATAAATCATTTTTAGATGAAAAGACGAAAACACTTTTAAAGGAAACCGATATTGTTTATACCATCGGTTCAAAGGCTTATCACTTTGTGACTAAATTGGGAATAAATAAACCGATTGTTTTTTCTACCATTATTAATTCGTTACGATTACCTAAAAAAGATAATGCTTATGGGGTTGCTAATGAATTGCCTGCAGGAATGCAGTTAATGATGTACCGCTATATTTTTCCCGAATTAAAAAAATTAGGTATTATTTATAGTCGTGATATGAATCAAGAATGGTTAGACGAGGCCATTTCAACGAGCCATGATGTAGGAATAGAAATAATTAGTGAGGCGGTTGATAAGGATGACGTATTTGAATCAAAATTAGAAGCATTATTAGGTAAGGTGGATGCTTTATGGTTAATTGCCGATTCAGCAACGGCATCGCATGAAACCGTTGAAAAAATTTTTGATTACAGTCATAAAATGAAAAAGCCTGTTTTTGCTTATGAAAATTTTTATGCAGACTTAGGGGCTTTATTGGTTATTTCGTCTGATATTCCAACGATAAGTCGTCAAGTGGTTACGCTGGTTGACGATGTTTTAAATAATCGGCCTATTGATAAGAAAATTGTTGCCGCGGCAGGTTTTCATATTATTTTGAATATGAAAGCATTGAACGCACATTATTCCTTAAAATTAAATGAGCAGGCACTAGATTCTGTTAATCAGATTATAGAGTAGAGAATATTTATGAAAATTAAGCGGTTTAAAAGGGGGATTCGCTGGAAGTTACTTTCTACTATGGTTAGTTTAGTGATTAGTCTATTGGTTATAATCACCTATATTCAGATAAAATTTCAAACTAATTTTCTTCAAGATGAGTTAGAAGCACGAACTCAATTGATGAAGGACCATTTAACACTACGGGCCAATACCGTTTCTGAATCATTATCGGCTCATGTTGAAGAAGGTTTATCACTTTATAATTTTGTCGAAATTAGTCATTTATTGAAAAAAAGGGTGAATAGTGATAAAGATTTAAATTATGCCATTTTAATGTCTATGTCGCGTAAAGCCTTTACCCACACCTTAAAGCCTGAGTTGGAAGGTGATGTTTTAAATACGGAAGCGGCTTTATTTGCTGTAAAGCAGCAAACGGTAAGTGAGTATGAATATCAACGACAACAAATAAAGATATTAGAAATTATTTTACCGATACAATTTAGTACGTCCCAATGGGGCGTTTTGCGGTTGGGCTTTTCATTAGAATCCTTACAGCAAAAAATTAATGAATCGAAGCAAAAAAATACGCTGCTTATTGAAGAAATGATGATCCAATCATTATTAATTTCGACGATATTTTTACTTTTTTCATCGTTAATTATTATTATGTTATCGACTAGGTTTTCTAGACCTATTAGCGATTTAACGAAGGCTGCAAGCCGATTGGCAGCGGGTAACTTTTCAGTCGCAGAAAATCTTAATTTTAAAACGGGTGATGAAATTGAAATTTTAGCAGATGTATTTGTTGAAATGTCTAAGAACCTTAAAGATTCGTACGAAAAGCTTGAAAATTATAATCATGACTTAGAAGAGCAAGTTGATAAAAGAACCCTTGAACTCGAAGAAGTACGCGATCAAGCGTTAAATGCCAGTAAAGCAAAAACTGAATTTTTAGCCACTGTGAGTCATGAAATTCGTAATCCGATGCATGCGATTATTAATACGACTCAGTTAATGTTAAAAACACAGCTAGTGTCAAAACAGCGTAATCATCTAAATAATATTGTTACTATTTCTAATACCTTAGTTTATTTAATTAATGATTTGTTGGATGTTGCTAAAATTGAAGCAGGTAAATTAGAGATTGAAGCAATAAAGGTAAATCTTAAAAATGTTCTGGATGATATATCGAACTTAACCTTGGTCAAAGCGGAAAAAAAATCTATTGGCTTGCGATTTTCGCTTGAGAAGGATATTCCTTTATGTTTAATTGGAGATCCTTTAAGACTCACGCAAATTTTATTAAATCTCGTCACAAATGCAATTAAATTCACCACCACGGGTGACGTTTTGGTTAGCATTACGTTATTAGCGGCGGAATCTAATAAGGTGCGTCTTAAATTTTGTGTCGCTGATACAGGAGTAGGGTTAAGTCCTGAGCAACTATCGCGGCTATTTCAATCGTTTAGTCAAGCGGATGAAACGATTGCGCGAACGCATGGCGGGACAGGCTTAGGACTGGTTATTTCAAAGCAGCTAGTTGAAATGATGGGGGGGCAAATTCAGGTTAGCAGTGAACTTGGAAAAGGCAGTCAGTTTTATTTTGAATTAGATTTAAATTATGAACCCGAATTGATTTCGGGCGATTATGTGTTACCTGAAGCACTTAAAGATTTAAAAATATTGGCTGTCGATGATGATGTTATTTCTCGAACCGTGTTGCAAACGTATTTAGAATCCTTTGGATTTGAAGTCGATAGTGTTGAGTCAGGCGAGCAAGCTTTATCTTTATTAAAAACATCCCCCACATCGTCTTACGGACTTATCTTAATGGATTGGGAAATGCCGGGTCTTGATGGTATTGAAACCTCAAAACGGATAAAAGCCAGTGAGAATGTTATCCCTATTCCTACGATTATTATGGTAACGTCTCATTGTCGTGATGATGTTTTATCTAAAGTTAATCAAGGGGATATAGACGCTTTATTAATTAAACCTGTTGAACCGACAGATTTGCTTGAAAATATTGCACGTGTTTTATATGTCAATTTACCTGCTTCATCTCAATCGGCATTAAGTTTGGATGGCAGTGAGAATGTCTTAATGCGAGGGATTAAAATCTTAGTGGTTGATGATGATGATATTAATCGCCTTATTGCTAAAGAGATGTTAGAAGATGAAGGTTTAATTGTCGATTTAGCCGAGGGTGGACAACAAGCTTTAGATAAAATTAATCAACAACCATTTGATTTAGTGTTAATGGATTTACAAATGCCTGAAATGGACGGCTATGAAACCTGTCGGCAAATTCGACGTAATTTGAAATATCAAGACTTGCCCATTATCGCGCTGACGGCTCATGCAATGTCAGATATAAAAGATAAATGTTTACACGCTGGAATGAATGATTATGCCAGTAAGCCTTTTAAGATGAATGAATTACTCAGTATTTTTGCACGTTGGGTACAGCCCCAAATAGAAAAAGAGCCGGCTAATGTTTTTGAACCTGTGATATCACAGCCAACCAGCGTGCAGCAGGAATTTTCGAACTTATCAGGCATTGATGTTGAATTGGCTTTAGATCGTTTAGGCGGAAAAGAAAGTATTTTTCGTAAACTATTATTAAGTTTTGAAGCAGACTTTACGGATATAACCAATAAAATTAATGAGGCGTTTTGTCTTAAAGATGAAGAAACAGCAAGTCGGTTAGTGCATAGTTTGAAAGGGGTGTCGGGTAATCTTAGTGCTTATAAATTATATGAAAAATCTCAGAAATTAGAAGATGCTATTAATAACCAAGAAAATTGTTTTGAGGCTTTATCTGAGTGTGATATGGCATTAAAAGAGCTTTTAGTGTCTATTGAACAATTACCGAAAAAATAAAGCGGAATGAATGGAGCAAATGATGCTTAGAAAAATAATAACAATAGTGGCTGGAAGTCTTTTTTTGGTCGATGTGAGTTTAGCGACATTTTCTGAGGAAGATAAGCGAGCAATAGAAGAGTCACGCAAGTGGATAGAAGCTGAATCTATTGTGTTTTCAGCGGCTAAGAAAAAGCAAAAAATTTCAGAAACAACGGGGGCGGTATTTGTTATTACGCAACACGATATACATCGCTCTGGGGTTAAATCAGTTGCAGATGCCTTGAGAATGGCACCCGGTGTTCAGGTGGCGCGTTACAGCTCGTATGGAATGGCGATTACGATACGCGGATTTAATGGTTTGTTTTCGAATAAATTACTAGTGATGATTGATGGCCGATCGGTTTATGATGCGAGTTTCTCAGGGGTTTATTGGGATAATGTTGATCTGATCTTAGAGGATGTAGAACGAATTGAGGTTATTCGAGGGTCAGGCGGGACGTTATGGGGGGCGAATGCCGTTAATGGTGTTATTAATATTATTACTAAAGACACTAAAGACACTAAAGATACGCAAGGAACATTAGCAGTGGCGGGGGGCGGTTCAGAGGAGCGTGGCTTTGTTAGTTTACGCCATGGTGGAAAAATTAATGAAAATACGGGTTACCGTGTTTATGGTAAGGCCTTAAAGCGTGATGAATTGGATGGTGATGTAAAGGATGATTGGGAGCGTTATCAGTTGGGTTTTCGTATGGATGGTGAACCTGATGAAGAAAATAAATGGCTAGTACAGGGTAATACGTATACCGCAAATTTAATGGATTCCTCTAGTGTAAGAGCGCGTACAGAAGGGGCAAATGTATTGACACGTTGGTCAGTAAAAGCCTCAGATAAGTCAGATTGGCGATTACAAGCTTACTATGATTATCAACAGCGGGATACATCAATAACTGAATCGATTACACATACGGCTGATTTTGAATTACAGCAACGTTATCGTTTTAATGATTCAAATGAAGTTATTTGGGGATTAGGCTATCGTTTTCAAGAAGTTAAAAACGTGTTTAAGTTACCAGAGAGTACTTATGATCCTATTACACGTGATAATCATATTTTTAGTGCTTTCATTCAAGATGAGATTGCATTAATCCCGAAGACACTTAAATTTATTATCGGAACAAAAATTGAGCATAATGGGTACAGTGGTTTTGAAATACAACCGAATGCCCGTTTATTGTGGAACATAACCGAATCAACGAGTACTTGGGCGGCTGTTTCTAGGGCGGTAAGAACCCCTTCAAGACAGCAACATGATTTAAACTTTTCTATTTCTTTTGGTGATGATACGTTTGTTACTGAGGGCGATGAGAATGTACAATCAGAAAGTGTAATTTCTTATGAATTTGGCATTCGGCAACAAGTTTCTAAACAATTCTCTTGGGATTTTGCTGCCTTTTATAGTGAATATGACGATGTTGTAGACATTACTGAAACGACTTTTGTCAGTGAAATTGAAGGGCAGCGAAATTTTATCACTCGTTTTGAAAATAATGTTTCGGGGTATAGCTATGGGGCTGAAATTTTTTCAACGTGGCGGCCTTATGATTGGTGGACATTAAAAGGGAGTTATAGTTATTTTCAAATGAAGTTAAAAAAGGATAATGATGTTGCTTTTCTTGATACTCGGGATAAAGGTAAGCATAGCCCGCGTAATCAAGTGTCGTTACGTTCCAGTATGGATTTTGACTATGATGTAAGCTTAGATTTATGGTTACGTTATACGGATAAGATTGAAGCGGTTAATGATTATTTAGAGCTAGATGCCCGTTTAGCCTGGGACGTTATTAACGATGTTGAGTTATCGTTAGTGGGACAAAATTTATTGAATGAGTCACATGAAGAGTATCCTAGGATAGAAGGTAATAAGCCACACAGTAATGTACAGCGGAGTATTTACGGGCAAGTGCGTTGGAAATTTTAAATGGAGTGAAATTTAATGTTCACTCCATAATAAAAAAAGTTAAAAGGAATACGTTAGCTCATTGTTGATAACGTTGTTTAATGGCCTGAGATAATTGATGAACCGCCATCGCATAATGATTGCTGTGGTTGTATTTTTTGATCACTTTAAAATTAGGGTGTGTACGCCAAAACTCATTGCCTGAATAAGCACTTAATTTAATCGTTGAGGCGGATGTTTTTTGTTGCGTTTTAGTGACAACAGGTTTATTAAATTGCCAACCGCTTTTTGAAAAATAATGGGCGACACTTCCAATGGCATCCGTTGGGTTCCATAAATCACGCTTGCCATCTTCGTTAAAATCAACCGCTAATCGACGAAAACTACTGGGCATAAATTGACCTAATCCCATTGCCCCAGCCCAAGAGCCGACCACTTTTCGAGGCTCTAAATTTTCTTCCGTTGTCATCAGTAAAAAATTTTCTAGTTCAGAGGTGAAAAATTTACTGCGTCTTTTAGTGTGAAACGCTAAGGTGGATAAAGCATCAAGTGTGCGTGTTTTCCCTACATTCAATCCAAAAAATGTTTCAACACCAATAATCGCCACGATATATTCAGGGTTAACGTGATAAGTCGCACTTGCTTTTTGAATCGTAAGGGCATTTTTTTTCCAAAATTTCACCCCATTATTAATATGAGTGGTGGTAAGGAATTTTTTGCGATAGCGTGACCAGCTACCAGGGGATGGAACAAAGCTCGTTTTTATTTTTGAGGAAGGTGTTTCTAGTTTCACGACCGATTGTAAATGACGCGCTTGTGAAAATAAACCATTTAAATAATTTTGTTTAAATCCATGCTCTTTTGCCATATAACGGATAAAATTACGAGTCCCCGTAGAACTTGCATAAGCCCCTGTTAATTTAGAGGCTGAATAATGACCTATTTGTTTGGGGGCCGTTTTGGGTTTTGTTGTGCTGGGTTGGCTAGGTATGATGGGTTGCGATAAACCTTTGTAATGGTCTTGGTGGTAAATAATAGGCTCAGGATTACACGCAGTTAGGAGTAATGCCAGAGTAAAAATGGGAATAGCCGAGAGTGTTAATGAGGTCATATAATTTTCCTATGATTTTAGTAGATAGGTTTTTCTAAATAAAGCAGGACAAATGTAGAAGATTAGGGTATTTTAAATTAAGGTATTTGTTTTATATATCGTATTTAACAGGCGTGAAACTTAGTAAATAGTTTCTTTCTAAGCTAGAATAGATAACGTTTGATACCCCTCTCAACAACATTGAATTAATTTAGCATGAGTGATTTATTAAAACTATTTCGAGAGTCTTCCGCTTTTTATGGCAGTAATGCTGTTTTTATTGAAGATATGTATGAACAATACCTGGAAAACCCAGAATCTATTGAAGAAAGTTGGCGTATTAAATTCAGTCATTTACATCAGGGCATTACGGATATGCCGCACAGTCCTATTGTCGAACGGTTTGCAAATTTAGCAGCATCGACCTCAAGTCCTTTGGTAAGGCTTCAAGGTTTTACAGAGCAAAGTGTTAAAAAACAGACCGCAGTGGCCCGATTAATTAATCATTATCGTACCTGTGGACACCAAGCCGCAAATATCAACCCATTAGATAATCAACCCTCTAAGCCTATTGATTTAGATCCCGCTTATTATGGGTTATCTGAACCTGATATGGAAACTATTTTTGATACAGGGACCTTACAAGGTGTTGATAAATTACCCTTACGAAAAATCATTACTATTTTAGAGGCAATCTATTGCGCTAAGATAGGATTTGAGTATATGCATATTATTGATACTGAAATTAAACGGTGGCTTAAGAATCATTTAGAATCGCCTAGACCTAAAATGACTGTTGAAAAAAAGCATTGGACGCTGAAACAATTGACTGCAGCGGAAGGGATTGAAAAATATTTACATCGACGTTATGTCGGACAAAAACGTTTTTCCTTAGAAGGGGGCGAATGTTTAATCCCTATTTTAGATGAACTGGTACAAAAAGCAGGGGAGCAACACGTTAATGAGCTTGTAATAGGGATGGCTCATCGAGGACGCTTAAATGTGCTTGTCAATGTTTTAGGTAAAAACCCCGCGACTTTATTTGGTGAATTTGAAGGAACAAGCACCTCATCACCCGGTGTATTAACGGGTGATGTTAAATATCACATGGGTTTTTCATCGGATATCGAAACGCGCGGCGGTGAAGTTCATTTGACACTTGCCTTTAACCCCTCTCATTTGGAAATTATTAATCCTGTGGTTGAAGGTTCGGTCAAGGCGCGTCAAGACAGGCGTGGGAAAGGTAAGGTGAATTCAGTGATCCCTATTTTAATTCATGGTGATGCGGCATTTTCAGGGCAAGGTATTGTTATGGAAACCTTGAATATGGCAGAAACTCGTGCATTTCATACAGGCGGGACGGTTCATATTGTAATTAATAATCAAATTGGATTTACCACCAGTCATCCTTCGGATGCACGCTCAACCTTATATTGTACTGATATTGCTAATATGGTCCAAGCCCCTATTTTTCATGTGAATGGGGATGATCCTGAAGCGGTACTGTATATTACACAGTTAGCATTAGACTACCGAATGAAGTTTAATAAAGATGTCGTGATTGATTTAGTTTGTTATCGTCGTCTAGGTCACAATGAAGCGGATGAACCCGCGACAACACAACCTTTAATGTATCAAAAAATTCGTTCGCATCAGAGTGTTCGTGAACTTTATGTTGAGCAACTGATACAAGAAGAAGTTATTGATCTAGAATCGGCTAACGCGATGGCAGAGGAATATCAACAACAACTGGAACTCGGTTGCATTGTTTCAAGACCCGTTCTTGAAAATAGCACTTATAGTTATACGCGGCAATGGGATAAGTATTTAGATAAAGAATGGACGATAGCGTGTAAAACAGCGGTTTCATGGGATGTATTACGTTTTTGTAATGAACAAATGCAACGATTGCCCATCGGTGTTGAATTGCATTCACGCGTCGCTAAGGTTATGGAAAACCGTACAAAAATGGTTGCGGGGGCATTACCTGTTGATTGGGGTTGTGCTGAAAATTTAGCCTATGCCACCTTATTAATCGAAAAATATAATGTACGGTTGACAGGGCAAGATGTTGGACGAGGGACATTTTCACATCGTCATGCGATGCTGCATAATCAACTCAATGATGACGTTTATATTCCTTTGCAGCATTTGAATGAAAATCAAGGGGATATGCAGCTTTATAACTCCTTGTTATCCGAGGCGGGGGTATTAGGTTTTGAATACGGTTACAGTTCAACAGAACCCGAAACCCTAGTTATTTGGGAGGCACAGTTTGGTGATTTTGCAAATGGAGCGCAAGTGTTAATTGATCAGTTTATTAGCTCAGGTGAGGCGAAATGGGGGCGATTGAGTGGCTTGGTGATGTTATTGCCTCATGGATTTGAGGGGCAAGGGCCTGAGCATTCATCAGCACGACTAGAACGATATTTGCAACTTTGTGCCTCACACAATATTCAAGTTTGTGTTCCAACGACACCCGCACAAATTTTTCATTTATTAAGAAGACAAATAAAACGCCTATACCGAAAACCTTTAATTATCATGAGTCCTAAAAGCTTATTGCGTCATAAATTAGCGGTTTCAACCTTAGAGCATTTAACAGAAAATGAATTTTATCCTATTATTGGTGAGCAAAATAGTAAAATAAAGGTGAAGGAGGTAACTCGTGTGGTTTTTTGTTCAGGTAAAGTTTATTACGACTTAATTGAACAGCGAAATCAAGATGAACTAAAGTGTGTTGCTATTATTAGAATAGAACAGTTATACCCTTTTCCGAGTGAAGGCTTTCAGACAGAGTTACGTCGGTATTCACATGTAAAGGATATTGTATGGTGCCAAGAAGAACCTAAAAATCAAGGGGCATGGTACCAATCTAAGCATCATTTTTTTGATAATCTACTTAGTGATATGGATGTGCTTTATTGTGGGCGTGAACCTTCGGCAGCCCCTGCTGTAGGAAGTTTTTCAGCGCATATTAAACAACAAAAAGAAGTGGTTAATCAGGCTCTTTATGGTCAAGAAGAAGGAAAATAAATATGACAATCGAAATTTTAGTCCCTAATTTACCCGAATCGGTTGCTGATGCAACGGTCGCTGCATGGCATAAAAAAGAAGGGGACTTTGTTGAAAAATATGAAAATTTAGTTGATCTTGAAACAGACAAAGTAGTTTTAGAAGTACCTGCCTCTGAATCAGGTATTTTAACTGAAATTAAAGCCGTTGAAGGTTCGATCGTACTTTCAAATGATGTACTGGCAAGGGTAACCCCCTCAGAGGCTGGCGAAAATTTAGCGAAAGTCCCTGATGAAATTAATCGTAATGAGGTTAATGATGCCGCATTAAGTCCTGCTGTTAGACGATTAATTCATGAACACCATTTAAACCCTGATGAAATAACAGGGACAGGTAAGCAGGGACGAATTACTAAAACCGATGTATTAGATTTTTTAAATCAACAGAAAACAGCGGAACGTCCCCCTGAAACGGTAAAAACTGAAATTAAGAAATCCATTAAAGAAGAGGCGGTATCGCCAAAGGCTGTGATTCCTCCACAAGAGGGCTTGCGTCCAGAGCAGCGTGTTCCGATGACACGTTTGCGTGCAAAAGTCGCTGAACGTTTACTTCAGGCTCAACAAAATTCAGCCATGCTAACCACCTTTAATGATGTGGATATGAAAGCTGTCATTGATTTACGTCTGCAATATAAAGATCGTTTTCAACAAAAGCATGATGTTAAATTAGGCTTTATGTCATTTTTTGTCAAAGCAGCTCTTGAAGCGTTAAAACGTTTTCCAGCAATTAATGCATCAATAGATGGTAATGATATTATTTATCATGGTTACTATGACATCGGAATTGCGGTAACAACCCCGCGTGGCTTGATTGTCCCCGTTGTAAAGGATGCGGATCATCTTGATTTTGCAGGTATTGAAAAAAGTATTACTAATTTTGGGAAAAAGGCGCGAGAAGGTTCTTTGAGTTATGACGATTTAACAGGCGGAACATTTACGATTACCAATGGAGGTATTTTTGGATCAATGCTATCAACGCCCATTCTTAACCCGCCCCAGTGTGCTATTTTAGGGATGCATACCATCAAGGAAAGACCTGTCGTTGAAAAGGGGGAAATTGTTATTAGACCCATTATGTACTTAGCATTATCTTATGATCATCGTTTGGTCGATGGGAGTGAAGCCGTACAATTTTTAGTGACCATTAAGGAGTGTTTAGAATCCCCTGCTCATTTATTGCTTAATATTTAACTCTCATTAACCATAGGAATTAATTGAATATGCCGAATCCACTCGTAATTTATGATGTTATTGTCATCGGAGCTGGTCCTGCCGGTTATGTTGCCGCTATTCGTGCTGCACAATTAGGGTTAAACGTTGCCTGCATTGATAATTGGAAAAACAAAAAAGGAGATCCAAGACTGGGAGGCACTTATGTTAATGCGGGGAGTATTCCCTCTATGGCCTTACTGGAATCATCTAAAATTTATCATTTATTAAAAAAAAGAAGCGGCAGAACATGGTATCGAAGCCAATGACGTTTCTTTAAACCTTAAAAAGATGATGCAGCGTAAAAATAAAATCACTAAGCAGTTAAGTGAGCAAATTAAAACGAGTTTTAATCATCATGGGGTCGAATATATTCATGCCAATGGACGTTTATTAAATAGTACACAGGTTACTATTTCTCCGCTTAATGGGGATAAAGACTATATAGTAGAGGCTAAGCATATTATTTTAGCAACAGGCTCTAAATCCATTGAAATGGACTGTGCAAAGATTGATAATGAATTTATTTTAGATTCAAATGCCATTTTAGATCTTGAAAGTGTTCCCAAAAAAATGGGCATTATAGGTGCGGGTATTATCGGGTTGGAATTAGCTGGAATATGGAATCGGTTAGGCTCTAAAGTTGTTTTATTGGAAGCCCAAGAAAATTTTTTGATTGCGCCCGATTTTCAGATTTCACGTGAAGCCTACAAACTATATACCCAGCAAGGGCTCGATTTACGTTTGGGTGCAAGAGTCATGGGAACGAAAAAAAACGGATAATAAAGTGATTGTTGATTATCAGGATTTAGAGGGGAATCATCGTATCACCTTAGATAAACTGATTGTTGCAACAGGACGGCGACCTAATACGGAGGGGTTGGCAGTTGCTGAAGCTAATTTATTATTAAATGAAAGTGGTTTTGTACATGTTGATGAAAACTGTTGTACTAATTTACCCAACGTTTATGCCATTGGTGATTTAACCTTACTGGGTCCTATGCTTGCGCATAAAGGGTTAGAAGAAGGAATTTTTGTTGCTGAACATATTGTTGCAGGTCAGCGAACCCCAATTGATTACGACATTATTCCTTGTGTTATCTATACCGAACCTGAAATTGCTTGGGTAGGGCAGACAGAGCAGTCATTAAAGGCAATGAATGAAAACTATGAGGTGGGTATTGTGGCCTTAAATGCGACGGGTAGAGGGCAGGCCAGTGGAAAAACTGATGGAATGGTTAAGATTATCAGTCATGCTGAAACCGATAAGATTTTAGGTATTCATATTATAGGGTCACATGCGTCTGAACTCATTGCTGAGGCGGTCTTAGCGATGGTGTTTTCAGCAAGTAGTGAAGATTTAGCGCGAACAATTCATGCTCACCCTAGTATTTCGGAAGCTTTATATGGGGCTGCATTAAAGCTTGATAATCGTGCCGTGTTTCACACATGAAAGAAAATATAGCTATTTATTAGGTTATCAATACAGATTTTTAAAAAAATAACCTCTTTATTCTAGGCTAATACAGCAGAAATGGATGGGGGTTATAAAAATTATAAATAAGGTTAGTGATTGAATTTTAAAGAGTAAATGTTATATTTGCTATTTTTTAGGAAAAAAATAAATAAAAAAATTGACGAAAAGAAAAGAGACTGTATAATACGCCTTTCTTTCAGCAACACACCGTTTCGGGAAGAAATTAAGGAAAAAGAATTTTCAACAAGGTGTTGACAGAAACGAACATTAAGTTATAATGGTCGGCTCACTAAGGAGAGTTAATTAACTCTTTAAAGTGATTAAGAACTTCGGTTCTTACGCTCTTTAACAAGTAAATCGAAATAATTTGTGTGGGTACTTGTGTTTGAATATTAAGTTTGTAAAAAATATTCGAGACAGTATTTACACTAAACAATCATTCATTTGAATGTTTACGTTTAATTCTGAATCGAGTCAAGATTTTTTGGTTGGTTTATCTTTATAAAATCAACCAATGCACGTTTAAACTGAAGAGTTTGATCATGGCTCAGATTGAACGCTGGCGGTATGCTTAACACATGCAAGTCGAACGGTAACAGCAGGAGCTTGCTTCTGGCTGACGAGTGGCGGACGGGTGCGTAATGCATAGGAATCTGCCTAGTAGTGGGGGACAACTCGAGGAAACTCGTGCTAATACCGCATAAGCCCTACGGGGGAAAACGGGGGATCTTCGGACCTCGTGCTATTAGATGAGCCTATGTTAGATTAGCTTGTTGGTGAGGTAATGGCTCACCAAGGCGACGATCTATAGCTGGTCTGAGAGGATGATCAGCCACACTGGGACTGAGACACGGCCCAGACTCCTACGGGAGGCAGCAGTGGGGAATATTGGACAATGGGCGAAAGCCTGATCCAGCAATACCGCGTGTGTGAAGAAGGCCTGAGGGTTGTAAAGCACTTTCAATTGGGAGGAAAAAGTATCGGTTAATATCCGTTACCTTGACATTACCTTTAGAAGAAGCACCGGCTAACTCCGTGCCAGCAGCCGCGGTAATACGGAGGGTGCAAGCGTTAATCGGAATTACTGGGCGTAAAGCGTTCGTAGGCGGTTTGTTAAGTTAGATGTGAAAGCCCCGAGCTTAACTTGGGAACGGCATTTAAAACTGGCAGACTAGAGTTTGGGAGAGGGAAGTGGAATTTCAGGTGTAGCAGTGAAATGCGTAGAGATCTGAAGGAACACCAGTGGCGAAGGCGGCTTCCTGGACTAAAACTGACGCTGAGGAACGAAAGCATGGGTAGCAAACGGGATTAGATACCCCGGTAGTCCATGCCGTAAACGATGTCAACTAACTGTTGGGTACTTCGGTACTTAGTGGTGGAGCTAACGTATTAAGTTGACCGCCTGGGGAGTACGGCCGCAAGGCTAAAACTCAAATGAATTGACGGGGGCCCGCACAAGCGGTGGAGCATGTGGTTTAATTCGATGCAACGCGAAGAACCTTACCACCCCTTGACATCCAGAGAATCTGTTAGAGATAATTGAGTGCCTTCGGGAACTCTGTGACAGGTGCTGCATGGCTGTCGTCAGCTCGTGTCGTGAGATGTTGGGTTAAGTCCCGTAACGAGCGCAACCCTTATCCTTAGTTGCCAGCACATAATGGTGGGAACTCTAGGGAGACTGCCGGTGATAAACCGGAGGAAGGTGGGGACGACGTCAAGTCATCATGGCCCTTATGGGGTGGGCTACACACGTGCTACAATGGCCAGTACAGAGGGCTGCGAACTTGCGAGAGTAAGCAAATCCCAGAAAGCTGGTCTTAGTCCGGATTGGAGTCTGCAACTCGACTCCATGAAGTTGGAATCGCTAGTAATCGCGAATCAGAACGTCGCGGTGAATACGTTCCCGGGCCTTGTACACACCGCCCGTCACACCATGGGAGTGGGTTGCAAAAGAAGTGGGTAGACTAACCTTCGGGAGGTCGCTCACCACTTTGTGATTCATGACTGGGGTGAAGTCGTAACAAGGTAGCCCTAGGGGAACCTGGGGCTGGATCACCTCCTTACAAAATGACTTATGTTAAGCATGAGTACTCACAACAAATTATTTCGGTTTAAAGCAACAGACGATTGGGTCTGTAGCTCAGTTGGTTAGAGCGCACCCCTGATAAGGGTGAGGTCGGAGGTTCAAATCCTCCCAGACCCACCAATTAATACTTTTCTAAGATAAAGACTTGTCTTAGGAATTTTGATATTGGGGCTATAGCTCAGCTGGGAGAGCACCTGCCTTGCACGCAGGGGGTCTGCGGTTCGATCCCGCATAGCTCCACCATTTCTATAAGATTTTGTAGGTTAAGATTTTATAGAATTGGTAACTTTGGTTATTAATAAGCTCTTTAAAAATTTGGAAATCTGTAACTATAGTGTTTATCTTTATTATAACGATAAATATTTTAAAACGAGTTAAACAATGGATTAATTTTTATAATTAAACTGTTGAATAATGAGTTCTCAAGCAGAAAAAAGCGAAAATGTTAGCGAACCCATATAACGTTAAATAAGCCTTAACAGACTTATTGGGGTTATATGGTCAAGTGAATAAGCGCATACGGTGAATGCCTTGGCAGTAAGAGGCGATGAAGGACGTTGTAGAATGCGATAAGCTTCGGGGAGTGTTCAAACCCACTATGATCCGAAGATTTCCGAATGGGGAAACCCACTTATCATAAGATAAGTATCCTTACCTGAATACATAGGGTAAGGAAGCGAACCTGGAGAACTGAAACATCTAAGTACCCAGAGGAAAAGAAATCAACCGAGATTCCCTTAGTAGCGGCGAGCGAACGGGGACTAGCCCTTAAGCATTTATTAAGTTAGTAGAATAGTCTGGAAAGTCTAGCGATACAGAGTGATAGCCTCGTATACGAAAACTTATTAAGTGTGAAATCGAGTAGGTCGGAGCACGAGAAACTTTGACTGAATAGGGGGGGACCATCCTCCAAGGCTAAATACTCCTTACTGACCGATAGTGAACTAGTACCGTGAGGGAAAGGCGAAAAGAACCCCTGTGAGGGGAGTGAAATAGAACCTGAAACCGTATGCGTACAAGCAGTGGGAGCATCGATTTATCGGTGTGACTGCGTACCTTTTGTATAATGGGTCAGCGACTTACATTTTGTGGCAAGCTTAACCGAATAGGGGAGGCGTAGCGAAAGCGAGTCTTAATAGGGCGTTTAGTCGCAAGGTGTAGACCCGAAACCGGGCGATCTATCCATGACCAGGTTGAAGGTGGGGTAATACCTACTGGAGGACCGAACCCACTTATGTTGAAAAATGAGGGGATGAGTTGTGGATCGGAGTGAAAGGCTAATCAAGCCCGGAGATAGCTGGTTCTCCTCGAAATCTATTTAGGTAGAGCCTCGTGTATAACTGTTGGGGGTAGAGCACTGTTTTGGCTAGGGGGTCATCCCGACTTACCAACCCAATGCAAACTCCGAATACCAACAAGTTGCAGCACGGGAGACACACGGCGGGTGATAAGGTTCGTCGTGAAGAGGGAAACAGCCCAGACCGTCAGCTAAGGTCCCAAAATTATAGCTAAGTGGAAAACGATGTGAGAAGGCCCAGACAGCCAGGAGGTTGGCTTAGAAGCAGCCATCCTTTAAAGAAAGCGTAATAGCTCACTGGTCGAGTCGGCTTGCGCGGAAGATTTACCGGGGGCTAAGCTATATACCGAAGCTACGGATCTTACTTTGAGTAAGGTGGTAGAGGAGCGTTCTGTACGCTGTTGAAGGTCAATTGAGAAGTTGGCTGGAGGTATCAGAAGTGCGAATGCTGACATGAGTAACGATAATGGGAGTGAAAAACTCCCACGCCGAAAACCCAAGGTTTCCTGCGCAACGCTAATCGA
The DNA here is from genome assembly GCA_030949405.1 of Methylococcales bacterium. Lineage (NCBI taxonomy): Bacteria > Pseudomonadati > Pseudomonadota > Gammaproteobacteria > Methylococcales > Methylococcales bacterium. The sequence continues at coordinate 2,255,110 of JAUZSN010000002.1, forward strand.
CGCAGGGTTAGTCGGTACCTAAGGCGAGGCCGAAAGGCGTAGTCGATGGAGAACAGGTTAATATTCCTGTACTTGTTATAACTGCGATGGGGTGACGGAGAAGGCTAGATCAGCAATCTGTTGGAATAGGTTGTTTAAGCAGGTAGGGAGAAAGTTTAGGTAAATCCGGACTTTTGTTAATCCTGAGATGTGATGACGAGAAGTAATCCCCTCGGGGATGAACCGAAGTGATTGATGCCATGCTTCCAAGAAAAACCTCTAAGCTTCAGGTTATAACGAGCCGTACCCCAAACCAACACAGGTGGGTGGGATGAGAATTCTAAGGCGCTTGAGAGAACTCGGGTGAAGGAACTAGGCAAAATGGTACCGTAACTTCGGGAGAAGGTACGCCCTTGGTAGGTGAAGTCCCTTGCGGATGGAGCCAAAGAGGGCAGCATTAAACTGGTGGCTGCGACTGTTTAGCAAAAACATAGCACTCTGCAAACACGAAAGTGGACGTATAGGGTGTGACGCCTGCCCGGTGCTGGAAGGTTAATTGATGAGGTTAGTGCTTGCACGAAGCTTTTGATCGAAGCCCCAGTAAACGGCGGCCGTAACTATAACGGTCCTAAGGTAGCGAAATTCCTTGTCGGGTAAGTTCCGACCTGCACGAATGGCGTAACGACGGCCACACTGTCTCCACCCGAGACTCAGTGAAATTGAAATTGCGGTGAAGATGCCGTATACCCGCGGCTAGACGGAAAGACCCCGCGCACCTTTACTATAGCTTTACACTGGACTTTGAACCTACTTGTGTAGGATAGCTGGGAGACATTGAAACCACATCGCTAGGTGGGGTGGAGTCACCCTTGAAATACCAGCCTCGGTATGTTTGAAGTTCTAACCTAGACCCGTTATCCGGGTTGGGGACAGTGTATGGTGGGTAGTTTGACTGGGGCGGTCTCCTCCCAAAGAGTAACGGAGGAGCACGAAGGTACCCTAATCCTGGTCGGAAATCAGGAGTTTAGTGCAATGGCATAAGGGTGCTTGACTGCGAGACGGACGTGTCGAGCAGGTACGAAAGTAGGTCATAGTGATCCGGTGGTTCTGAATGGAAGGGCCATCGCTCAACGGATAAAAGGTACGCCGGGGATAACAGGCTGATACCGCCCAAGAGTTCATATCGACGGCGGTGTTTGGCACCTCGATGTCGGCTCATCACATCCTGGGGCTGAAGCAGGTCCCAAGGGTATGGCTGTTCGCCATTTAAAGTGGTACGCGAGCTGGGTTCAGAACGTCGTGAGACAGTTCGGTCCCTATCTGCCGTGGGCGTTTGAGATTTGAGGGAAGCTGCTCCTAGTACGAGAGGACCGGAGTGGACGAACCCCTGGTGTTCCAGTTGTCTCGCCAGAGGCATTGCTGGGTAGCTACGTTCGGACAGGATAAGCGCTGAAAGCATCTAAGCGCGAAGCCCCTCCCAAGATGAGATCTCACTGGAACTTAAAGTTCCCTGAAGGGCTGTTGGAGACTACAACTTTGATAGGTCAGGTGTGGAAGCACAGTAATGTGTGAAGCTAACTGATACTAATTGCCCGTGAGGCTTGACCATATAACACCCAATCAGTTTGGGTCGTTATTGGAAGTTAACATGCTTTTAAAGCGAAGAGAATTGATACAGATTTCCAACTCAATGCAACAGAGCTGCATTGATTGATAATAAGTGAGTTACTTATTACACCAAATTGCTTGGTGACCATAGCGAGAGTGAACCACCTGATCCCATCCCGAACTCAGAAGTGAAACCTCTTAGCGCCGATGATAGTGTGGCAGGTTGCCATGTGAAAGTAGGGAATTGCCAAGCTTAAATTTAAAAAACCGTTTACGAAAGTAAACGGTTTTTTTTTGCTTAGAATTTATTGACAGGGAAGAAAAGTTAGATAGAATATAGAATTATTCAATATAATTAGGAAAATAACATGAAAAAGATATTTCTATTACTAGCATTATTTTCAGCAAATGTATTTGCAACCCCTGTTAACGTAAATACCGCCGATGCACAAACCATTGCAAGCTCATTAAATGGTATTGGAGAGAAAAAAGCCCAAGCGATTATTGAGTATCGTGAAAAAAATGGGGATTTTAAAACGATAGATTCGTTAACGGAAGTGGCGGGTATTGGTGCTAAAACAGTTGAAAAAAATAAAGAAGATATTTTATTAACTGATAAAGTTGAAAAAGAGGTGAAAACTCAAGTTAAAAAACCAGAAGCTAAAGAGAAAAAATAGATATTAACCTTGAAAAAAACCGATTATATAATGAATGTAATTGGTTTTTTTATTGATAATCGACATTCCATCCCCCATTTGTCAGAAGTTAGAGTTTTTTCGGTACAAATAGCGACACGTTAGCGATATTATAGGTAACAGGAGTAAAAGCTTCCGATTGCAATATTGGATATTTAGAAGTAATACTAGCTTGCCTATATTTATTTCCTCAGAAGATGATAAATAGCTAGATGAAACAGTGACAGGCCTTAGCTTATAAAGGGTTGCTCTTAAATTTATTTTTATGCTCAAATGAGTCTATTACATAGTAAATATAATAATTTTTTTACTAAATGGGCTGCGGAATGTGGGTGATAAATTATATTTGGTATTGAAACTGAAATTTCAGCATTACTATTAAACCAAACATTGCATTACTTTCACAAAATGTCAAATTATTCCCTCGATTTATCTTTATATCAAAAAATTTAACTATTTTAGAAAATATATTAGGAAAAAAACATCCTAGTGTTATGCACTTATGACTTGAACTCAGGAAAGAATAAATTTCTGAGTTCTACTAAATAAACACCTCTTCCTATCAATCGCTGGTTTTCTGTATTAATTATCATTAAAAGTTAACTTAGCTCCTGTTATTTATGGATTAAAAAATCAAATTAGTAAAAATGTAGTGTTTTGTCGCATGATAATGCTATAACCTGTTTAGTTATTTTTTAATGAAGGCGAAACGTTGACTAAAAAACATTTAGATTGGGTGGTCTTAACCATTTTAGCGATTGGCGCAGGCTGTGGTTTGGTCTATGAATATTTATTATCACATTATGCGGGCCGTATTTTAGGCGCGGTTGAAGAGGCTATCTTCGGCATTATTTCGGTGATGATGATTTTTATGGGAATCGGCTCTTTTTTAGCACGCCATATTAAAAACCCTTTTGCAGGGTTTGCATGGTTAGAATTGTTACTTGCTTTCGTCGGAGCAAGTAGTGTGTTATTAATTGGGGGAATTTTTTCCTTATCCCATTTATTTCCCGCGCTTTTAGCTGAAACCTTTGCATTACCGCCTGATTTAATTCCTAAAGGGGGCGTTATTCAAACCATTGAATCACTTGCTCGCGGAACGCCTTATGTCGTTGCCGCGTTATTAGGCGGGTTAATTGGAATGGAAATTCCTCTAATCGGTGAAATTCGTAGCCAGTTACATGCAGACCAGTTAAAAAATAATGCAGGGTCTATTTATGGTATTGATTATTTAGGCGCGGGAGTCGGTGCCTTTTTGTGGGTATTTTTAATGCTCTCATTGGAAGTTTCACTCGCAGGCGCATTAACGGCCTCGGTTAATTTATTTATTGGGGCGGTCTTTTTTTATTTATTTAAAGATAAAATTCCTTCAGCCCCTTATTTACTCTTAGCCCATGCCGTTGTTGCATTATGGGTCTTACAAATTTTTACCTATGGTGCAAATTGGTCAGCAACGATGGAAGATATGTTGTACCAAGATAAAGTTATTTATCGTACCAATACTCGTTATCAACATTTAGTCATTAGTGAGCGTTTAACCGATCCTACTAAACCTAGTGTGTTAACTTTTTTTATTAATGGTCGAACACAATTTGCCAGTAATGATGAGCATATTTATCATTCGATGCTGACCTATCCCGCGCTTGCAGCGTCTGCACGACAAGATAAAATTTTAATTATTGGGGGAGGTGATGGCTTAGCCTTACGCGATATATTACGCTGGAACCCTCAACATGTACTATTATTAGACTTAGATCATGAATTAGTGGCTTTATTTAAAACGCCCAAAATAGAACAGGGAAACGTTATTAATCAACGCTTATTGGAGGCCAATAAAGGGTCGTTTAACGATAAGCGAGTAAAAACAAAGTTTGGGGATGCTTTTGTCAGTATTAATCAATTAATTAGAGAAAATAAATTGTTTGATACCATTATTATTGACTTACCTGATCCTAATCATCCTGATTTAAATAAACTGTATAGTACGCGATTTTATCATAAGGTTTTCAATCTATTAGCAGGCGATGGGGCAATGGTAGTACAATCAACCAGCCCTTACCATGCGAAAAATACGTTTATTAGTATTGGTAAAACGATTAAATATGCGGGGTTTGCTCACGTACAGCAATATCATCATAATGTCCCTTCATTTGGGGAGTGGGGGTTTACCATTGCGACTAAAAATGGGCAATCTGCAAAACAACGACTGCAACAACTAGATACCTTAAAAGTGGACGATGGTTGGATAACACAGGCATTAATGTTAGCGGCATTTGAATTTGGTAAAAATTTTTATCAACAAGCAGAATCGGTAAAAATTAATCGTTTAGGCTCTATGGTGGCGTATCAATACCATCGTAGTGATTGGCAAAAAGAAATGGGATTGTATCAACAATAAACTAAGAGGGGAAAATTATGGGGTTATTTGATCGTTTTAAACAAAAAGAACCTGTCGCAAGAAAACTAGACCATCCACGCGATTTATTATTGGGCGATATGGTTGAGTTTGCTTTAATGTCTCAAGCAGATTTAAGCCATTGTAGCTTTCAAGTTGATAAAATTTGGACGCTTGATTTAGGCGGGGATAAACACAAACGTATTTATTGCCAGCTTAATGATGTTGGGCGTAAAATTCGCTTGCGTACGGTGGATAATGACACCGTTGAACTTGGTTTAGAAGTTTATCCTGAAACCTTATTAGAGGTTTTTTCAGAAGAGGCTATTAGTGATATTCTAAACCCAGAATCAGGGGTTAATCATCAGCTTAAACTTAATGTCGCTCTCGATAAAGTTCCTAAAGAACTGACAGGCTGGCTGGCTGAAAATTATCGTCAAGAAGGATTTGAAATAGCCTATCTTTATGACGATGATTATCGTCATAAATCCTTACCTGAAACTGAAGATGAAGGGGAAGAAGGTTGTGATTTTGCGTGGTTGATTTCAGATGATCGTCAATATTCAGTAGAGTTTCGCGTTTTTGATGGCGGACGTACCAAAGTACATTTATGCGCGCAAATTCCTTTGCGAAAAATAGACACGTTATGGCCTGCTAAACACGATTAGATGATGATTTTTCAACGTTATTTTAATTGGCGACGTAATGCTAAATTATCATTCGAGGAAGATGTTTTAAAGCTATCATTATTACGTGCGACGGTATTATTATTTGTTATTATTAGTGTTCATGTTTATTTGATGGGCGTGTTTGAAGGGTTTAGTTGGCAAGATGGCTTGTGGTTAACTTTTACAACCCTTTCAACAACAGGCTATGGTGATATTAGTGCCAGTACCTCAGAAGGTAAAATAGCAACGGTTCTCTTATTATATTTAGGGGGCATTTTTATTTTGGCTAAAACGGCCGGCGATTATTTTGAATATCGTGCGAGCATTCGTTTTAAGAAAATACGCGGTTTTTGGAAATGGTCTATGTCAAATCATATTTTAATTATCAACACCCCGTCACAGCAAGGTGAACAATTTTTTGTCCGTCTACTTAAAAATTTACACAATAGCGGGATGCAAGGACACACGGTACAAATTTTAACAACGCGCTTTCCAGACGGTTTACCGAGTCGATTGTCAAAAATGTCAGGCCTCATTCATTATACGGGCAGTGGTACAAATTATGATGATTTACAGGCGGTGAATGTAGAGCAAGCTAAGTATATTAGACTTGTTCTTTAAGAAGAAGTTAATATATCATGTTAAAATTCCATAGGATAGCCGCTAAAAAAGAAAATAAATCTTTTACACCTTCTTTTTTATTTCTAAACTTGTCAACTAGGCATCTATATCTTTTCATTCCACCGATTACATGCTCAACAATGACTCTTTCACGACTCATCTCTTTGTTTTCTTTTTTTTGATTTTCTGTTAATGTTGGGTTTGGATTATGCTTAGATTTATTTGGTTTTTTATGAGGAATATTTACCGAATTAGTTTTATATTCATTATTAAACCCCAAATAACCTAAATCAATAAATATATTAAAATTACTAAACCAATTTAATTCTGGATTAAATTCTTTTTTAAACATTCCATAATCATGATTTTTACCTGGAAAACTAACCCCAATATATAAAATTAAATGACCTAAAGAAGCTATAGTGGTATTTTTAATTGTATGCTGTTTTTTTTACCACTGTAAAATTCATTTTGTTCTTCATAGTCACTAGGGCGTTGTACAGCACGCTCTGTAGCATCTATTATCAATGTTTGAACTCCGCCAAAAGCCTGCTGCATTTCTTCAGGGGTTGAAAAACTTGTTGCAGGTAAAACATTAAATATATCTAACGTCTTTATTAAAATTGGAAATAATTTGTATACATGAGTATGGGCGCATGATTTATTCATATTAAAAGAAAACCCTAAGTGATCGAAAGTAGAATAGCACTTCATATAATTTAATATAAATAATAATTTGTCTGCGGGTTTTTTTAATGTGCTATCTAAACCACTACCGTATTTTCTTTCTTTATTTTCATGTTTTTCTTTTTGATCTTCAATAAGGGTCTTTTCAAATAGAGATAATAGTAAAATAAAATGTTCTGTTTTTAATCCTGTTAAAGCTCTTAACTGTCTATCATCATAAATTCTTGGTAAAATTTCTTTTATTTTCATGTTATACTTTGATTTTTATTTTTTATAGAAATTTATTATAAAGCTTATTTATTATTTTTAATAATTTAATTTAAAGTTTATTTATTAGGCTGTATCAACTGATTGTGAATGTTATCAAGTATATATAAGCAATTGATTTTAATATATTTTATTTAGAAGAACAAGTCTATTATCATTCTGGCTAAACATGAAAATGATCGAGACTCGGATAGCCGTAGTTTTGATATATTGCATCGACTTCAAGCGTTAAATTTGCAAACAGATGTGTTAATTGTAAGCGAATGTGTTGATGATGATAATCGACAACGGTTAAAAAAAGCAGGGGCTGAGGTTATTATTCGACCCATGCGGGCTTATCCTGAAATGTTAGTACGTGGTTTAGTCGCTCCTGGTTCTGAAAAAATTATTGAAAATCTATTTTCATCGGTTGAAGATTTATACCTACGTTATGAGGTGAATATCACCAATGTTTGTTGGAAAGATATTGTCTGTCATTTAATAGAGCATGATTTTGGAACCGCTGTCGCCTATTTTAATACACAGATAAATGAAGTGGATACCAATCCTCATGCGCATACATTAATTACAACGCACTGTTTATATGTCATGGCAAATGATGATAATCCCGCAACGTCAATAGAAATAAACAAGGCTTTAGCAGAAATTCCTGTATCAGAAAAAATTTAATATCGGCAGTTAACGATGAACAAGGAGACTTTATGGTTTACCGTGATTCTATATCAAAATGGCTAGTGTCATTAGTAATGGTAGGGTTATTACTCCTATTAAGTGGGTGTGGTAATGATTATGCAGAACGTGTTCAAAAAGACTACAGTCTGACGGAACAACAATTAAATACCTTAGGAAAAAAATTAGATACGGGCCAATTGATCAATACCCAAATTATTGGGACTTACTCAAAAAAACTGGCCACCCTTAAGCCCGATTTTAAATCTGTGGCGGACGCAATGGCAAAAGATGCCACGCGCCAAGGAACGTTATATCAAGGATTAAGTGAACGATTAAAGAAAATCAATCGTAAACCTGATAATAAACAACAATTTCAAGCGGCGTATCAATCATTAGTTTCAATAAAAATGGGATCAGACCCCATTGTTTTTAATGATGCCTTAATTGATTTAATTAACACCCTTGCACAATTATCGGGGGGGAAATTAGACACCGTTAGTATTCCCAAAGACAGTAAAGCCGCGCATGTTCGCGGTGAAACGATTGTCCCAGGGAGTTATTTAGTCGGTAATCCTAGCTATGGTCAATATAAACCCGATAGTTCAGGGCGTTCAATATGGCAGTGGTATGGGCAATATGCTTTTTTTAGTAGTTTATTTAAAGGGAATTCATATAATCAAAACCCCATTAGTTACAGTCAATGGAATTCACGCTCTCATTATTCGTACTACCGTGATTATGGTCGGCGGACTTATGGCAGTCGTAACGATCAAAATAAAACAGCAACGCGTACCGCTAAAATGCGGGATAAAGGGCTTAAACCTGCGAAACCTAAAAAGCAATATGGTTCTGCTCAAGGGCGTAAACGGATTAGTACTTATAGCAAGCAAAAGTCTAAACTGAGTCAAGCGGGTAAAAAATACGGCAGTACGAATGCAGGCGGTCGTCATGCCGATAAAGCCGTTAGTAAACGTAGTTCGAGTTTATTCAGTTCTAAAAAAAGCAGTGGTTCGAGTTCAAGCTCTAGTTCCACCTCAAAGCGTAGCTCCCCTTCAAAGCGTAGTTTCAGTCTTTTTAGTAGTAGTTCGCGTAGCAGTTCGCGTAGTAGCTCGGGTAGCAGTCGCTCTGGCGGTAAATAAATAATAAAAAAGGGTTATACAGATGGAAAATTTAACACAAATGATTATGCTCAGTGACGCATCACTGGCCTATTATGCCATTGATTTTGTTATTCTAATGGCGTTTATGGCGACGTTACGTTTATTAGCCGCGACTATTGCAGGCGTTTCGTTACAAGACTTATTAGCGCAACAGGATAACTTTGCCGCAGGGATTAGTTTAGCAGGGGCAATTATCGCGGTGGCTATTTTAATGATGGGCGTAGTGGCGGGTGATGCGGGGGATACTTATGTCGCTGAAATTACCTTAATGGGAAGTTATGGCATTGCAGCGATGATATTTTTGGGGGTAACCCGAAAAATTTTTGATAAAGTGGGTTTACGTCAACTGTCTATTCATGATGAAATTATGAATGCTAATGTTGCGGCAGGGGTTGTTGATGCGTTTAATATGATTGCAACGGCGATTATTATTCGGGCGGCGATGTCATGGGTTGATGGGTCCACTTTTTTAGGGCTTGGAATTGTAGTGGGGATATTTGTACTCTCGCAAATTATTCTTTTATTGGCAACGTTATATCGTAATGTGGTTTTTAAACGTCGTCATAAAGAGACGGGTAAGACCTTACAAGGCGAGATAAAAGAGGGAAATATTGCCTTAGCTATTCGATTTTCAGGTTATCGTTTAGGCGTTGCGCTAGCGATTACAGCGACTTCTGGGTTAGTTGTGTATGATCCTAATGCGTTAGGCTACTCAGTATTAGCATGGGTTTTGATGGCGATTTTTATTTTTATTTCTCAAACAGGGTTATCTATTCTTTTGCGTTATATTTTATTACCTAAAGTTAATATTGCAGAGGAAGTGGGCGTTCAACGTAATGTGGCGATAGGGTCGATTGAAGCGGCTATTTATATCGGGATTGGCTTTACTTTTGTCGGGTTGTTTACCTAATAATTTTTTTTGTACGTGCTACTCTTTTGGCGTTATTGGATTTAAATGGGGAATGCGCCTAAATTGTATTTTAAAATTTTCATTCATCGTGGCTATTCATGGGTAGTGTTGTCTCGCCAAAAATAAAACTGAATTTAGGAAGATTAGAATGAAAAGAAAATTCCCCTTTATTATTATTTTAATGGCATTGTCTATTTCCCCCGCTTACGCTGACGAAAAAATAGACCGCCATCAATACGCCTGTGATAACGGTAATGCAAAGGAGTGTAATACACTGGGAATGATTTATTATTCTCAAGGTTTATATCCAAAAGCGGAGGCTTTATTTAAACGGTCATTAAAGGTTTTTAAAGTGATTTTAGGGGAGCAACATCCTTTTGTTGCGACTAGCTTGAATAATTTGGCTGAGTTGTATAAAACGCAAGGCAAGTATAAAAAAGCCGAGCCATTGTACCAACAGGCGTTAAAAATTGATGAAAAGGCTTTAGGGAAAAAACATCCAGCGGTTGCCATTGACTTAAATAATTTGGCGGGGTTGTATAAATCTCAAGGTAAGTATAAAAAAGCCAAGCCTATGTTTCAACGGGCGTTGAAGATTAGAGAGGTGGCTTTAGGGGGACAGCATCCTGATGTTGCTCAAAGCTTGAATAATTTAGCGTTGTTATATGAGTTTCTAGGCCATTATAAAAAAGCCAAGCCCATGTTTCAACGGGCGTTGAAAATTACAGAAAAATCGTTAGGAAAAAATCATCCTAGCACTAAAACTGTGAAAAAAAATTACAAGACGTTGTTAAAACAAATGAAAAAATAACCGTCCGCCCTTCAACTAGGTTCAGGATGAACGGTTAAGCCCTGTAGTGTCTTGTCTTAAGTTGATAGCCTGCGGTTTAACGATTCACAGGGATAAACCAACCTTTTGTTTGTTTACAAAATTTAACGAGGGCAAGCATTAACGGGACTTCAATTAATACCCCCACAACTGTTGCAAGAGCGGCTCCCGATGAAAGTCCAAATAACATAACGGCGGTTGCAATAGCGACTTCAAAATGATTGGAGGCTGCAATCAATGCTGAAGGAGCCGCATCTTCATAGGAAAGCCCCCATAATTTTGCCGCTAAATAAGTTAGCATGAAAATTAATAAGGTTTGTAACGTTAACGGAATTGCTATCCATAAAATAGTTAAGGGATTATTAACAATAATATCGCCTTTAAATGAAAATAATAAAATTAAGGTTAATAGTAAAGCAATGATAGTAATCGGGCTTAAAATAGGTAGGAATTTTTGTTTAAACCATGTTAGCCCCCAGTAATAAATCAACCATTTTCGAGAAAAGTAGCCTGCTAATAAAGGCAGCGCGACATAAATACTGGTAGACAGTAATAAGGCTTGCCACGGCATCGGTAACGCGCCAATACCTAATAAAAACCCTCCGATAACCCCATAAAGAACAAGCATCATTAACGAATTAATCGCCACCATCACTAAAGTATGGCCCGCACTTCCTTTAGCTAATTCGCCCCAAACTAAAACCATCGCCGTACAGGGCGCGACCCCTAATAAAATACAGCCAGCAAGATAACTTCGCCATAAAGGGATGCTCAACATTTGCACGCCTTCATGAAGAACAACGGTTCCTGAGCCGTAATGATCCCCGATTGCTAAATTTAAGCCCAATGGAATTTTAACAAAATCAAGTGCGTCTTCACCAATAAATGACTTAAATAAAATACCTAGAAAAAAATAAGCAATAACATACATGCTAAATGGTTTAATCGCCCAATTAACCATCAGTGTTAGTGAAACAGGTTTAAGACTTTTACCTGCCTTGACCACTTCGGTAAAATCAATTTTTACCATGATCGGGTACATCATTAAAAATAAACAGAGGGCAATCGGAATCGAGATCACAGGCGCGTGATTAACGGTGATACTCATCCCATCTAATGTTTTTGCAAATTCAGGTAAATAAGCCCCTAAAAAAATGCCTATAAAAACACATAAGCCCACCCAAAGGGTTAGGTAACGCTCAAAAAATCCCATGACGGGTTGATCTTTATTCATACCGCTAACGCATTGAGTGCTGTACTTAAGGCTTCAGGGGACATTGTTTCCAAAGGTAATGCGAGCATTTTATTAATACGTTGCGTTAATAGGGCAAATGTTGTTTCAAATGCGGCGATTTTTTCATCATCAGTACCGTCAACATGACCTGGATCAACCAGCCCCCAATGGACATTAGCCGCTTTCTTTAGGTACGTTGGACAGGTTTCACCTGCGGCGTTATCACACACGGTAATAACGATGTCCATTGCTTGGTGTTCAAAGGCATCCCACGATTGGCTTTGATAGCCCTCAGTAGGTAGCCCGTGACGTTTTAAGGTGGCTAATGCCCCCGTATTGATTCGGCCTATCGGGTGACTACCCGCTGAAAAAGCATGAATACGCCCTTGACCTAAGTGATTAAATAACGCTTCACCTAAAACACTACGGCATGAATTTCCGGTACAAATAACAAAAATAGTTAGCATTATAATTCCTTTCGTTTAGCGACAACATGATGATGATTTTTTATCATCAGTTTTTTTAGTTTCTAATGAATCGTCTTCATTAAACGTAGGAATCTTATTTAAAGAATGAAACGATTCCCAAGCAATACCTTGTGGATCAGTCACCCAATGTTTATTAGAACGACTATAGCAACACGAGGTTTGTTCTTGAGTTTTAATAGGAACTTGAGTGGCCTCTAAATTCTGTTTTATCGACAGTAATTCGCTATCATCTTCAGCTTGAATCCCTAAATGATCTAACCCTATTTTTTTACTGCGATTAGAAATAGCAAAATTAACCCGTGGATCATCTAGCATCCACTTTGCATAATCATCATGCTGTACGGTGGGTGATGATGCAAATAATGTGGTGTAAAAATCAATACTTTGCTTAAGATTTTCTACAGCAAGGTGGATATGTAATCTTTTCATAAGAGTTCCTATTAAATGGATATACGTATAAGCATATATTAAAAATAAAAAATTAGCAACAAAAACTAATGCTGGGTCTATTGGTCATTTTTTCTAAGCGTTGTAAATCGTCTTTAAATAACGCCGTTAATTCAGCCGCAATCAATGTATCGTTTAAAAGCGAGGATGTCCAGTTAGGAAGTAAGGGGTTAATTTGATAATAAACCCATTGGCTATCACGACTATCGTGCAATAAACCATATTGACGCAAAGAGGCTAGATGACGTGATATTTTAGGTTGGGATACGTTGAGTGCTGTGGTTAATTCACACACACACAACTTTCCTTTTTTTTGCAATAAAGTGACGCAACGTAAGCGAGTCTCATCAGAAAGACATTTAAAAAATTGGGGAAGGGTTAATGTACTCATTTGTTTTTTATGGCGAATAAATTAAAGTTTTGGAAGGCGTTAAGCGATAAACCCCTATTTAGAGAGCCGATACTCTATCGGTTGTAGTCGTTTGGAAGATGACTTTCCGTTTCTTATAAGTTATGGTAACCTGTTTCTTCATGTAAAACGAGGTCGAGGCCTTCAACTTCTTCGTCAGCGGTCACTCGAATACCAATAACTTTATCAATGAGCTTTAAAATGCCATAACTAAATAAAGCACTCCAAATAAGAGTGACAACAACCGCTAAGAGTTGGACACCCACTTGATATGACATTGAAACGCCATTAAGCCCTAAACCACCTAAACTTTTAGCGGCAAATACGCCCGTTAAAATTGAACCAATGATGCCCCCTACGCCATGCACAGGAAAGACATCTAAGGAGTCATCTATTTTTAAGGTTCGTTTAATATATTGAGTGGCATAAAAACAGGCGATTCCTGCAATAACACCAATAGCTAATGCCCCCGCAGGGCCGATATAACCTGATGCAGGGGTAACGGTGCCTAATCCTGCAACCATGCCTGTTACAATGCCTAAAACGCTTGGCTTACCAAAACGTAACCACTCAATAGTCATCCATGTTAATGCCCCCGCGGCGGCTGCAATGTGAGTGACTAAAATAGCCATCCCCGCAGCCCCGTCAGCAGTCAAAGAACTGCCACCATTAAAACCAAACCAACCAACCCAGAGCATACCCGCTCCTGTAACCACCATTGGCATATTATGCGGCTGCATAGCGGTTGTTGGGAACCCTCTACGATTACCTAAAACAAGGGCGGTGACTAAGGCCGCGACCCCTGCATTAACATGAATAACAATCCCACCTGCAAAATCTTTGACACCCAGCTTAGCCAGCCAGCCGCCGCCCCAAATCCAATGGCAGATAGGCATATAAACTAAAATTAGCCATAACGTACTAAACCACAACATTGCTGAAAATTTCATTCGTTCAGCAAAGCCACCAATAATAAGGGTGGGCGTGATAATCGCAAAGGTCATTTGAAACATGAAAAAAACAACTTCAGGAATATCCCCTGTTAAGTTATTTATTCCCACGCCTGACATAAATAGTTTTGACCCGCCACCAATAAGGGATTGTAAATCCCCCCCATCTGCAAAAATAAAGCTATAAACGCCCGCTAACCATAAAATGGAGACTAAGCAGGTAATAGCAAAACATTGCATTAAGACTGAAAGAACGTTTTTACTTCTTACAAGTCCTGCATAAAATAAGGATAACCCTGGTAGAGTCATAAATAATACTAATGCAGTTGATGTGAGTACCCAGGCGGTATTTGCGGCATTTAATTCACTAGCCGTCGCTATTTCGGGTATGAAAAGCAAACTTAGGATTATATTTTTATTATTCATTTTATAGTATTTATTTTTTTAATTTAAATAGCTTCTTCACCTGTTTCTCCTGTTCTAATTCGGATGACTTGTTCTAATGGGGATACAAAAATTTTGCCATCTCCAATTTTTCCCGTATTAGCGGCATTGATAATGGTTTCAACCGCTTGATCGACAATTTCATCGGCAACGGCAATTTCTAATTTCACTTTAGGTAAAAAATCAACGACATATTCGGCCCCTCGATAAAGTTCGGTATGCCCTTTTTGGCGACCAAACCCTTTAACTTCGGTTGCGGTGATCCCTGCGACCCCAATTTCTGAAAGGGCTTCTCTTACATCATCCATTTTGAAAGGTTTAATAATAGCGGTAATTAATTTCATAATGTCTTCTCATATTTAAATTAAGGTTTAAGCCTAAGAAGCGGCAAAGAGCTTGCAATCATAGTGAATTATTAATCAACATACAATCAAACCTGACGATCTAAGGGTTATTTTTTTATGTTATGAGGCCATATTATCCGTGTTTAAGGGGTAAAATAGGGCGGCTTTAAGGTACAGATAACAGCCAAAGACAAGCCTTAGCGGTTTTTATAAATAAAAATTAAGACATTTTTAAAAAAGTTTTTTATTTTTTAGCCTTTACTGTTATCCGTAAATTCAGGATAAGCTTCCATACCACATTCAGAATAATCAACACCATGATATTCTTCTTCTTCACTGACACGAATACCGATGATTATTTTAAAGGCATACCAGGTCGTAAAGCTTGCAATAAAGACAAAGCTTACAATGCTTACGATACCGATCAACTGGGCTATAAACGTAGCGTCTGGATTTGAAAAGCAAACGGCAATCAGTCCCCAGATACCGACAACGCCATGAACTGAAACTGCACCTACAGGATCATCCAGTTTTAATTTATCCATACCTATAATTGAAAAAACAACAAGGGATCCTGCAACCATGCCAATAAGGGTTGCAAGTAACGGACTTGGACTTGCAGGATCTGCGGTAATAGCAACTAATCCCGCTAATGCGCCATTTAAGATCATTGATAAATCGGCTTTACCAAATAAAATATGTGCCACAATTAAGGCGGCAACAACCCCGCCCGCAGCAGAAGCATTGGTATTAACAAAGATTCTTGCAACGGCATTGGCATCATTGACGGTGGAAATGATTAATTGAGATCCCCCGTTAAAACCAAACCAGCCCATCCATAAAATAAAGGTTCCTAGGGTAGCTAATGGCATATTACAACCAGGAATAGGGGTAATATTACCGTCGTTATCGTATTTTCCTTTACGTGCGCCTAGCAAAATAATACCCGCTACGGCTGCTGTAGCACCACATAAATGAACAATACCTGAACCTGCAAAATCATAAAAACCTAAGCCGTCAAGAAAACCACCGCCCCATTTCCAGTAACCTTGCAATGGGTAAATAAAGCCTGTCATAATCACGGAAAAGGCTAAAAAGGCCCAAAGTTTCATCCGTTCAGCAACAGCTCCTGAAACGATAGACATCGCGGTCGCAACAAAGACAACCTGAAAGAAAAAATCGGCCATTTTAGAATAGACACGGTTATTATCAGGATCTTTATCGCCATTAACTCGGATAACATCCGCGACTTCATTGTCAGTTTCAAGTAAAAAGCTAATACCCGGCCAAATACTATTAACGGCTTCTGCGGGGTACATAATGTTATAACCGACCAAGAGATACATCACGCAGGCAATAGAAAATAAAGCGATATTTTTAGTTAAAATTTCAGTGGTATTTTTAGCACGAACCAACCCCGCCTCTAACATTGCAAAACCTGCTGCCATCCACATCACAAATGCACCACTGATGAGCAGATAAAATGTATCCAGTGCATAGCTTAGTTCAATTACGTGTTCCATAACTTGCCTCGTTTGTATTTGTTAGAGTGCTTCATCGTCTGTTTCACCCGTACGAATACGGATGACCTGCTCTAAATGAGTAACAAAAATTTTACCGTCGCCAATTTTTCCTGTATTGGCTGCCTTAATAATCGTATCAACGGCCAGCTCTACTTGCTCTTGAGTTACCGCCGCTTCAACTTTAGCTTTCGGCAAAAAATCAACGACATATTCTGCCCCTCGATAAAGTTCAGTGTGTCCTTTTTGCCGACCAAACCCCTTTACTTCTGTGACTGTAATACCTGATACCCCAATTTCTGAGAGTGCTTCACGAACATCATCAAGTTTAAAAGGTTTAATAATCGCGGTGATTAATTTCATAAAAATTTTTAATGGTTATAATCAATAGATAATCTCTAGTAAAGCACTAACCATGCCATTTTTAAAAAACACGCTATTAACGGATATTTTAAAAAAAAACCAAAATAATGAGCTATTTTGGTGCATCTTACTGTTATTAAGCACTCATTAGGGGGCTAGTAACTCAAATAGATAAAGTCAAACTTATGTTTTTCATGTGATCCTTATATTAGGCATAAATTTTGCTTTATAACTTTATTTTAACGTGGGGAATTTAAATGAAAACACATAGCATTACGCCGCTTTTTATGGCAGCTATTCTTTTATCTGCGAACGCAACTGTTATTCATGCAAAGGGTGCTGTGGAGTCTTTAACAGATACAGATATTAATAACCTTTCTTTTTTGAAAAAATTAGGCGTTAAAGTGGGAGGGTGGATTGATGCTGGGATGACTTATAGTTCACACAGCAATTCAAGTGGTGAGAATGGGGCTATTCCATTTGGAACCGATAGAGTTAATGAGTTTCAATTAAACCAAACCTATTTATTTTTAGAAAAATCCGTTGTAAGTAGTGGCTCAAATTGGGATTTTGGTGGACGTGTTGACTTTTTATTTGGTACGGATGCAAGATCAACTCAGGCATCTGGTTTTGACAATCAAATATTGGGTTCGACAAATAACAAGTCTTTTAATGAATATGATATTGCATTTCCACAAGCCTATTTAGAGATTTACGCACCTATTGGCAATGGGCTAACTGCTAAGGTAGGACACTTTTACACCATTATTGGCTATGAGGTGGTGACTTCGCCCGATAATTTTTTCTATTCGCACGCCTTTACTATGAATTATGGCGAACCTTTCACCCATACAGGTGCTTTGCTGAGTTATCAGATTGATGATAATTGGTCGGTCACGGGTGGAGCGGTAACAGGTTGGGATAATTTTGATACCAATGGCGGTGATTGGAGCTTTTTAGGCGGTGCAAACTGGCATAGTGACGATGAAAAAACAGCGGTAGCCGTGTCATTAATTACGGGTGAAAATGGCAATGATTCCGTGGATCAAAACACAACTATGTACAGTATTGTCTTGTCTCATGATTTTAATGACAAAACACATTATGTATTTCAACACGATTTCGGCATTCAAGAAAAGGGTAATGGCGTTAAAGATGATGCGGATTGGTATGGCATCAATCAGTATTTAACGTATGATATTAATGATAAATTAGCGGTAGGCTTAAGAGCTGAGTGGTTTAGTGATAGAGGGGGACGTATTAACAGTTTTGGTGCCAATTACTATGCTGTTTCGGCAGGGGTCAATTACAGCCCTATGTCATGGATAAAATTTCGTCCAGAAGTTCGTTATGACTGGGCAGATACTAATGGTGCAGGGACTGCATTTGGTGGCAATAGCAATGATCAAATTCAAGTCGCTATGGATATGATTATTACTTTCTAAATAAAAAAAA
This sequence comes from Methylococcales bacterium, assembly GCA_030949405.1. Lineage (NCBI taxonomy): Bacteria > Pseudomonadati > Pseudomonadota > Gammaproteobacteria > Methylococcales > Methylococcales bacterium. The sequence goes on from JAUZSN010000002.1 coordinate 2,273,255, forward strand.
TCCTATACATATTTCCTATAAAAACATAAATGGAACATATTGTTTTTAAGTAGCACTTTATATTAATTGGTGTTATCTTTACCACGCTTAATAGTTTGATAGCCCCTTATAACACAATAAATTTCTTTGGAGACCTTGTCTAATGTCAGTAGAAAATGTTTTAAAAATGATTGAAGAAAATGATGTCAAGTATGTTGACTTTCGTTTTTGTGATACCCGTGGTAAAGAACAGCATGTAACCTTCCCAGCGCATAGCATTGATGAAGATACCTTTGAAGATGGAAATATGTTTGATGGTTCATCCGTTGCTGGTTGGAAAGGTATTAACGAATCCGACATGATTTTAATGCCAGATCCAAGTACGGCTGTACTTGATCCTTTCTTTGATGAAACAACGTTAATTTTACGTTGTGACATTATAGAGCCTACTGATATGCAAGGGTATGAGCGTGACCCACGTTCAATTGCGCGTCGGGCAGAAGCGTATATGAAATCAACAGGGATTGCTGATACAGCTTTTTTTGGCCCTGAAAATGAATTCTTTATCTTCGACGATGTACGTTGGGGTGAAACAATGGGTAATTCTTTCTACAAAGTCGATTCAGAAGAAGCGGGCTGGAACTCTGAAAAAACCTATGTAGATGGTAATATTGGTCACCGTCCAGGTGTTAAAGGGGGGTATTTTCCTGTCCCTCCTGTTGATTCGCTACAAGACATGCGATCTGCCATGTGTTCTGTTTTAGAAGAAATGGGGATGATTACAGAAGTTCATCATCATGAGGTTGCAACCGCAGGTCAATGTGAAATTGGGGTTAGATTTAATACCTTAGTAAAAAAAGCGGATGAAGTTTTAGAATTAAAATATGTGGTCGCTCAAATTGCTCATGCGTATGGCAAAACAGCCACCTTTATGCCTAAGCCATTAGTGGGTGATAATGGAAGTGGAATGCATGTTCACCAATCCTTGTCAAAAGAGGGTGAAAATTTATTTTCAGGTGATTTATACGGCGGTTTATCTGAAATGGCTTTATTTTACATTGGCGGAATTATTAAACATGCGAAAGCATTGAATGCCTTTGCAAATGCATCAACTAACAGTTACAAACGCTTAGTTCCAGGTTTTGAAGCGCCTGTTATGTTAGCGTATTCAGCACGTAACCGTTCAGCGTCTATTCGTATTCCTTTTGTAAATAACCCGAAAGGTCGTCGTATTGAATTGCGCTTTGGTGATTCAACAGCAAACCCTTATTTATGTTTCGCTTCCATGTTAATGGCCGGTCTTGATGGAATCCAAAATAAAATTCATCCTGGTGAGGCAATGGATAAAGATTTGTATGACTTACCGCCTGAAGAAGAAAAGCAAATCCCACAAGTTGCTTTTTCATTTGATGAAGCCTTAAAAGCATTGGATGAAGATCGTGAATTTTTAACACGAGGTGGTGTCTTTACCAATGATGTCATTGATAGTTATATTGATTTAAAAACAGAAGAAGTGACTCGTTTAAGAATGAGTACTCATCCTGTTGAATTTGACATGTACTATAGCTTGTAAATTTTATCGCTTTAATGCGGTGATTAAACTCGCAATGAACGCCCCTTTATGGGGCGTTTTTTATGGGTTAAGATAACATTATGAGCCATTGGATTTTGATTATTAGGTTATGAGGGTTAAAAAATGAGGCGTTACTTCGCATGACGACTCTATTTTTTTAATAAAAATTAAGTTATGGTCTGTAATTTGCGTGTTTACAGTAAATAGGTAAGGCGAGGCAATGCATAAAAAAATACTGGATCATCTCAGTGAAGCCATTTTGTTATTCAATCGGCAACTTGTTTTAACGTATATCAATTCAGCGGGGGAGGCTTTACTGGCCGATAGTTCAAAACATCTAGTTGGACGGGGTGCGAACGATATTTTTAAATTTTCAACTCAATTGATTTTGACTCATTTACAACAATCGTTAACGAATAATGAAGTATTAGTCGATAGAGAAATCATTTTAGATAATTTAAAACAAAATATTACTGTTAATTTAAGTATTACGCCGCTGTTAGGAAAAGGGGATAGGGATGAAATTTTAGTTGAATTACAGCAACTGGACCAACATTTACGGATAACAAAAGAAGAGCAATTAGTTGAACAGTATCATATTAGTCGTATTCTTATTCGTGGGTTAGCGCATGAAATTAAAAATCCATTGGGGGGGATTCGAGGGGCGGCTCAATTATTAGAATTAGAATTAGAGGGCGATGAATTAAAAGAATATACGCAAATTATTATTGCAGAAGCGGATCGCCTTAAAGATTTAATGGATAAAATGTTAGGCCCTAACCGACCGCCTCAAAAAAATAGATTAAATATTCATCAAGTTCTGGAACGCGTTAGACAGTTGGTCACTGCGGAAATGACGGGGAATATTGATATTGAATGTGATTATGACCCCAGTATTCCTTTTTTACACGCCGATAAAAATCAATTGATTCAAGCGTTTTTAAATATTGTTCGCAATGCAATTCAGGCGATTGATGAAACGGGGAAGGTTATTTTAAAAACACGGGTTCATCGAAAAATGACGATTGGGCGTAAACATTACAAACTTTTAGTTAAAATTGATATTATTGATAATGGAATAGGGATTAAAGAAGATATGTTAAGACAAATTTTTTACCCCATGATTACAGGACGTGCCGATGGGACAGGATTAGGTTTATCCATTTCACAATCCTTAATTAATCAACATAATGGGGTGATTGAATGCTATAGCAAACCCAATAACACTGTTTTTTCAATTTATTTACCACTGGAGACCTCGAATGTTAGCGGAATCAGATAAAGTTTGGGTGATTGATGATGATAAGTCGATCCGCTGGGTGTTGGATAAAGCCTTTAAAAAAGCCACGATTAATAGTCGTAGTTTTTCGAGTGTTAAAACGTTGTTAGAGGCTTTAAAAAAAGATCAACCTGATGCGTTGTTGACGGATATTAGAATGCCTACGATGGATGGCTTGCAACTGCTTGAAAAAGTACAGGAAGAGTATCCTAAATTACCTATTATTGTGATGACGGCGCATTCTGATTTAGAAAGTGCGGTATCGGCTTTTCATGGCGGGGCGTTTGAGTATTTACCTAAGCCGTTTGATATTAAAGAAGTAATAGAAATTGCCCATCGAGCGTGTACGCACAGTAAGCAACAACAAGCCCAGCAACAGCAGGAAAAGGAAGTTGAGTCTACCCCTGAAATTTTAGGGGAAGCACCTGCTATGCAAGAAGTTTTTAGAGCAATTGGGCGGTTAGCGCGTTCTCATATCACCGTATTAATTAATGGTGAATCGGGAACGGGAAAAGAATTAGTCGCGAAAGCGTTGCATCGTCATAGTCCGAGAGTAAAAAAACCGTTTATTGCGTTAAATATGGCGGCAATTCCTAAAGACTTGATGGAGTCTGAATTATTTGGTCATGAAAAAGGGGCGTTTACAGGCGCGCAAGCACGGCGAGCAGGACGGTTTGAGCAAGCGGATAACGGAACTTTATTTTTAGATGAAATCGGCGATATGCCCGCAGAATTACAAACGCGATTATTGCGAGTCTTAGCCGATGGGGAATATTATCCGATAGGGGCGCGAACCTCAATTAAAGTTGATGTTAGAATTATTGCAGCAACGCATCAAAATTTAGAAAGCTTAGTGACTGAAGGTCGATTTAGAGAAGATTTATTTCATCGTTTAAATGTGATTCGGATTCATATTCCCCCTTTACGTGAACGTCGTCAGGATATTCCCTTGTTAATGCGTCACTTTCTAAGTCAAGCGGCGATCGAATTGAATACGGAAATGAAAATTTTACGACCTGATACCGAAGAATTTTTAGCTACGTTAGAGTGGCTAGGAAATGTGAGACAGCTTGAAAATATATGCCGTTGGTTGACGGTTATGGGTGTGAGTCGGGAAATCTACATGAATGATTTACCCCCTGAATTAGTCAATAAACAAACGCTAAAAGTAACATCAAGCACTCAGGACTGGAACGTTTTATTGTCAGAAGAAATCAGTCAAAAGATGCAAGCGGGTGATAAGGAAATAGCGAAAGAAGTTATTCCAATGGTGGAGCGGCTTTTAATTACCGAAGCGTTAATTTATACCGAAGGGAAGCGTTACGAAGCGGCGGCCGTATTAGGTTATGGTCGGAATACCTTAACGCGAAAAATAAAAGAACTGGGATTAAACGCCTAACAATATTTTTTAATTTTATACCAGAGTGACCGTTCGCTAATTTTGAGAATTTGAGCGGCCGCGGCTTTGTTATTATTCGTTTTTTCTAAGGCGTTTTGAATGAGTTGTTTTTCCAATTTTTCAACTTGGTCGTTTAATCCCTCGGTAAGGGATTCATTATCATCAATGGACACCGTGGAAGGCAGGGCTTGATCTTGATTAGAAATTATTTCAATCGGTAAATGCTCAAAACTTATCGTTACGCCAGCACTTAAAACAGCGGCTCGCTCCATTACATTTTCTAATTCGCGAACATTCCCTAACCATTGATAATTAATGAGAGATGCTTCCGCTTCAGCCGTCATTCCTGAAAAACTGTAACCAAAGTCCGCAGTATATTTCTTTAAAAAGTGGTAAGCGAGTGGAAGAATATCGGCTTGTCGATTGCGTAACGGAGGAAGGTCAATGGTGAAAACATTTAAACGATAAAATAAATCTTCGCGTAATTTTTTTTCAACAATGGCCTGTTTAGAGTCTTGATTTGAGGCGGCAATCACGCGGACATTAATCGGGATGGTGAGATGGCTCCCTAACCGTTCTAAACTGCGTTCTTGCAAGACTCGCAATAATTTAGCTTGCAGCGAAAAATCCATTTCAGTAATTTCATCTAAAAACAGAGTTCCGCCATCGGCTAATTCAAATTTTCCCACATGATCTTTATTTGCGCCTGTAAACGCCCCTTTACTGTAGCCAAACAATTCACTTTCTAACAAGTCAACAGGAATAGCAGCACAATTAATAGCCACAAATAACGACTTAGCACGCGGAGACGCTTGATGAATCGCACGGGCAACCAGCTCTTTACCCGTTCCTGTTTCGCCTTGAATTAAAACACTGGTTTTTGTTAACGCCACTTGTTGAATGAGGGTATAAATCTTCTTCATCGCCTCACTTGAACCAATAAAATCCCCCCAACCCTGATTAATTTCCTCCCGTAAATAACGGTTTTCACGTTGGACTTTATTCAGGTTTAAGGCACGATCAACGGCCGCTTCAACCGCATCTAATTCAAAGGGGCGTACAATATAATCACAGGCTCCATATTTCATGGTTTCAACCGCAGTTTCTACCGTGCCATAAGCGGTCACAACAATAACGGACACATTATTATTATTTTCTCTTAAGTGGCGTAATAAGGCAATGCCATCCATATTAGGCATTTTTAAATCCGTAATAACAAGATCCACACTATTATTTTTTAAAAAATCAGCCGCCTGCTGACCATCTTCCGCTTGATGAACTTGATGGTTTAATTGAGTAAGCATGATTTCTAATAAACGGCGCATTTTTGGCTCATCATCAACGACGAGAATACTTTGGTTTTTCATTTAATTAAGCTCATTGGTGGACAGTTTAAATTGAACGTGAAAACAGCTTCCACCGTTTGGGTTATCCCGAATAAAAATTTGGGCATGATGCGCGAGAACAATTTGTTGAACCACGGTTAATCCCAGTCCAATTCCTTCTTGTCGTCGGGTAAAGAAAGGGTCAAATACCGCGTGTTTATTTTCGTTTGAGATTCCTGAACCGTTATCACAGACGCTTATTTCTAAATGCTGCTGAATAATTTGTGTGCTAATTTTGATCTGTCCTTTTATTTCAACATGTTGAGCGGCATTCATAATTAAATTTAATAAAATCTGAATAAACTGATCTTTATCACACAGGAGTAATTGATCGTGATGATTAAAATTTAACGTTAATTTTATCTGTTTGGCCTCTATTTTTGAACGTAATAACTCCGTAACATGAGTAATAATCATCTCAACAGGATGCAGGGCAAATTTAGGGGCTCTTGGGCGGGCGCATTCAAGTAATAAACTAATTAAATCGTTGAGACGTTTCGTTTCACTCAGTATAAATTCCGTCATTTCTAAACTGACCGCACTGAGTTGAGTATCGCGTTGTAGCATCTGTGCCGATGAGCGTAAAATACCAAGTGGAGTGCGTACTTCATGTGCCATACTGGCGGCCATTTCTCCCATCACGGCTAATTTGGCAACGCGGGCAATATCTAAGCGTGATTGTTCAAGGTTATCAATCATTTCTGCAAATTGCGTATTTAATTCGGTAATTTCCGTACTGGCTTTAATCGGGCGTAATTTAGTGGGTTTTCCTGCCATAAAGTCGCGCGTTGATTTGGCAAGCCGAGTAATGGGTTTGGATATTTTAGCCGACATCCAAAATGAGACAAAGGTGCCTAAAAATAAGGTTAAGCCGACAAATAAGACTAATACATGCCATAATTTTAAAATGGGTGCGTAGGCTAAATCGCTACTGTGTAAAATAAGCACGCGCCAATCTAACCCTGAAAAGGTTCGGTAACCTTGAGCGCGTGAATAACCGATAAGCGTTGATTCCGCTAAAAATGCGGCAGAATGCTCAAAGGCCCCTGATTGATTTTTTTTTAAAAAGTTACGTTCTAAGTATTGAAAAGGAACGAGTTTATCCTGCAAATTAGACGAGTGTGCAATCACACGCCCTTTGCTATCAAGTAATAAGCTGTAGTAGATCGAGTTAAGTGAATGTCCTGAGACGGATTTATCTAATAATCGAGTAATTTCTTGCCAATTAAAATGTGCATATAAACGTCCTAATTGGGTTTCTTGAAAATCATCTCCAATAGGAATGGAAATAGTTAGATAATTAGCGGCTATGGTTGGGTTATCAATGGTTAAGCGATGTTCTTTCAAATTCGTTGTTAACCAAGTCGGTGTCATGGCTTGTTGTTTACCCATAAAATGGGAATGACTGGAGGCAATGGTTTTATGGTCTTGATTAACGACAAATAATTGATGATAAACCCCCTCATATTCCGTGTGAAGTTCATGTAAAAACTGAGCTAATCGCTTATCAACATCACGTGTTCTAAGATCTTGCATAATTTCTAAATGACTCCAACTTGCCATATTGTGCATTCGTTCAAATAAAGTCATGTCAATTTGTTGCATAATAGTAATCGCTTGGGACTCCAACTTATGTTCAATTTCTTGTCGTAAAATATTACGAAAATGGGCGAAAATCATTAAAGCAATCAATAAGGCAGAGGCCAAACTGATTAATAAATAGGAAGTAAGTAAGGTACGATGAATAGTCATCTCAATAATAGTCAGTTTATTAAAATAATTTTTGTTTGTTTCGGTTTATTAGTCAGCAAACCCAGTTTGGCTATAGACAGTTCACTCTTGAGTTATCAGTGGGAGCGAGGATTAACCTTCATGTCTGCTAATTTAACCTTAGGCGGTTACAGTGGGGTTTCATTTAAATTGAATGAGTCAGGTACAGGAACCGTCACTTTAGACGATATAAGTCTTTTTATCAGTTGGTCACCTTATGCGCGTATTCGTTTTTTTTCTGAGATTGAAATGGAAAACTTAGTTAGTAATCGGGCTATTGCTTCTTTTTCAGAGTCCCTTAGTATAGAGCGATTGTACGTTGATTTTTTAATATCGGATAGACTGACGCTTCGATTGGGGCAGTTTTTAACCCCTGTTGGACGTTGGAATACAATTCATGTCTGGCCTTTAACATGGACAACGGTTAGACCGATTGTAACGAAGTATCATTTTTTTCCATCACAAAGCAATGGTATTATGTTGATGCAACAATGGATCATTAATCAACAAAATTTAAAGGTTTCATTTTATTTAGATGATTCTGAGCATCTTAATCCTCGTCAAATTAATCATCATAAAATGGATCCTGACGCTGTTTTTAAACAGGCGGCGGGTGTCTCCATTAATTATGAGATAAATCATGAACTCGCTTTAGGATTTTCTTATTTAGCGTTTAAAAAACAGGTGGAAACGCAACAAGCGATTAATCATCTTGTCGGTTTAGATTTACTCTGGCAAAAAAAAGGCTATGAAATACAAACAGAATGGGCGTATCGTCAGGCAGACGATCAGCAAGGAGAAGAGATTGCAGGCTATATTCAAGGGGTTGTTCCATTAGGCCATAAATTTTTTGCCGTAGGGCGTTATGAATTATTAAGCGGGCGACACCAACGTTTTTCCATTAATTTTAACGGAACCGCTCATGTGGGGGTATCTGCTTTAGTTTGGCGACCCTTTTCACCTTTAAGTTTAAAAGTTGAATACCATTTTGGCCATAATAATCAGCAACTGGCTCCCAGTGGTTTTTTTAGTTCTATTTCAGTCTTATTTTAATCATGATAAAACGATTAAAATATTCCGCCGTTATTGTTTTTATGCTGGGGGTTTATTCCCTAGCATGGGCCGATAAAATTTTAATTATTGTCGCTAAGGACTCGGAGATTACAACGTTGACTCGGAAACAACTGGAAAATATTTTTCGTAAAAAAACCTTACTAAATGTTAATAATGAACGCTGGGTTCCGATAAACTTGATTATTGATGATCCATTAAGGCAGGCTTTTTCTAAAAAAATATTTAAACAACGTCCTGAAGAAATGGAGTCTTTTTGGAATATTCAATATTTTAATGGCATTATGCCGCCTTATGTGGTTTCATCAAATGAGGCGGTATTACGTTTTGTGAGTAGCGCACCCAATGCCATTGGGTATATTCATAATTGTTATTTAGATAATCGAGTGCGGGTCTTAATTAAATTAAATTTTAATAGTTTGCTGACTTATTCGTGTCCATAAAAAACGACTTTTCGGGTACATAATACAAATTTTTTACGCATGATAGGCGACCTATCGACGGGTATAAGTGAACGTGTGGGCTTTTTCTAATACAAACAAATGTTTTAAAATAAACGGAATGTATTATAATTAATCAACCTTGTTAGAGAGTAAGTACCTAAATACATGTTTTCAAGTTTCTTGACGTACAAAATATCTGTTGTACACGCGCATTTATCATAAACTTTAGGGTTTAAAGTAAGTTGAAAAGTTAGGCTTAGGTACTTAGGTCTGTAGTCAGGTTTTAAATAGTATTAATTAAACAAATGCAAAGATATTATTAAATATAATGATAGTTTAATTAGTAAATGATCGTTTAACTAAAATAACAAATAGAAATAGGAATTAAATTATGGCTAGTTTGGATGAAATCACCAAAGATATTGTAACGTCTGTAGACGGGGCTTTAGGGTGTGCTGTGGTCGATTTAAATAGTGGTTTATTATTGAGTGTTTCGCATAATGTACCTTACTTTACAACAACTTATTTAGAAGCTGTTGCAGCGGCAGCCGTTGATATGTTTAGAGGCCGAAATGTACAAGCGGTAGAAAGTTTATTGAGCAATCAACGGGGAGTGACCATTGAGAAGACGATCAAAGAAATGCAAATGACCACCGATAATACGTTTCATTTTATGACGATTGTTCCAGATAGACCCGATTCATTAGTTGTTTTGATTACCAGTAAAAAAACAAACTTAGGGATGGGTTGGGCTTCTGTTCGCAAAAACCTTCCTCAGATAACCCCTCTAGTGCCTTAAAGATTTAAATAGTGAAGTAAGTGTAGCAATGGCTACACTTATTTTTATTTGATTAATGAAATGTTTATTTTTTAACCCAATTTATTACTACTATGTCGCCTTTACTTCCAACGCCAAATATTGCTGCCAGAGATTTATGGCCATTAAAAATAGAACGTGAAATTTTAAAAGATATTGCCCAAAAAAATGTAGAATTTACAGAAACCGAGAACGATAGTTGGTTGGTTTTAGTTGAGAAAAAATGGCAATTATTGAGTTTATCAAGCGATCTTTATGATAATAATAATTTAGCGCGTCAAGAATTATCCATCGCAGTGCAAGTACAACGTGAGTTAAGTGAGCGTCTTAGCCAGCAACGTTGTTTAGTAATAATACAAACGAGTACGGATGATGAACAATGGCGCTTATGGCAAGTTGTTAAAAGAGAAGAAACACTCGGTGATTCATTAGAAAAGGTTTATAGCGAAAAGGATGCTAAGAAAATTGCAGCGATGCTTTTTATTGTCGCCGAAAAATTTTATGGAGCCTGTAAGTACTTTTTTGAACAGAATATGAACTTTCCATTAACCTTAAACAGCTTAAAATTAGAAGATAATGAAATTATTTTTACAGGCTTTATTCCCTTTAAAAATGATGCTTTTCCTATTGATATAGGACCTTGTTTTGAACAAGCATTTCAGGCGTACATCACTCGACTTTTAAACGACCCTACGATAAAACCCCCACTTATCTCTTATTATTTAAGTGTTTATGCTGAAAATAATTCGGAAAATGCACACTTAATTAATAAATTATTAAAACTTTTTAAACGCTAAACTACGGGGTTTATATGGATATTGAAATCATAGGTACCATTGGTGATTTTTCGCATTATACGGCTTTACATATTATTCAATTACTAAAAAAGGAGCAAACAACGCTCAACTACGGTGATGAGTTTATGGGACGACCTGGAACCCAGCTGTATGTGGGGGAAAATGATGTTGTAAAAATTCGTAGTGAATTGGATTTAAATGAAGTTAAAACACGGCAGTTTTTAACCCATATCTTACAAAAAGAACGGCAATTAAACGTTCATCACCCCGATAAAACGTGGTTTTTAGTTAAGCTTGAAAATAATAAATTTAAAATTGGCAATATTTGTCCACGATTGACTCCGTTACACTCATTAACTCAAAATACGGAAACAGATACGGGTCAAAAAATTGATTATTTAGTGGGTGTTTATGAATGCTATTTTAAATCCGCAAGTAAAAATAATGCCCGTCTGGATGAAGGATTATCGAATTTTGGGGTGGATGACACTAAAAAACTTTATTATCTGGATGATGATATTTATTCTTGGGATAATTTTATTAGTTTTTCTCATCTCTTAGGAGTTTTAATTCGCGGTAATCATTGGTTGAATGAAGCGGGTGCGTGTCTATTAGGTAAAAAGATTCAGTCGCTTATTAGTACGTTATTTGAGGATTCACATTGTTGTTATCGAGTCGCTCGGTTATTGCGGGATATCTATGTACCTGATAAAAAAAGAGCTCAAATATTAACTATTATTATTGAACAATTAGAACAATCGAAGGTGGTTGTAAAAAAATTAAACCCTTATCAAGAGGATAATGATTGTCTCGCTATTTTATCCGATGTTCATGCAAATTTACCTGCGTTAAACGCGGTGCTGGATTATTTAGACCAACATTCTATTACAAAAGGGATTGTATTGGGTGATGTCGTGGGTTATGGGCCGCATCCGAGTGAATGTATTAGTCGGTTACAACAAACTGAACTAATCGTTATAAAGGGAAATCATGACTATGCGGTGACCAGTGGCGATGCTAAGCGAGGGATGTCCACAACGGCACAATGGTGTATTGAGTGGACTATTTTACAGTTAAGTAAGGAACATAAACAATGGCTGGCGGATTTGCCTTTAGAACTAATGAGTAGTGATGACGACGCAAAAAAAAATTGGCGCGCCGTTCATGGATCCCCTATGGATTCTAATTATTTTTATGCCTATGTTTATGAGATGACTTATGAGCAAAATCTTGATTTTATGGAAGATAAAGCGATGGATTTATGTTTTCATGGACATTCACATATACAAGGCATGTATGTCAGAGATACAGTGGGTCGTGATAGCTTTTTAAATCCCACTAAAAAAATAGCTTTAGGGGATTACAAACAGGCCATGATATGTTCGGGAGCGGTAGGCCAGCCTCGTAATGGGTCTACTTGTGCGCAATTTGCACTGTATTATCAAAAAACTGACCAAATTCAATTTATAAATCTTGATTATGATTTAAATAAAACCGTTGCTGATTTACAACGATTTAAATTTCCAGCCATGCTAGCCGAACGTTTACAACGCGGTGAATAAGAAGAAATATGTTAGAGGTTAAAAATTTATATTGTGAACGTGATGAGCGAATTTTATTCAACAAGTTACATTTTAAACTTGGAAAAGGGGAAATTTTACAAGTTGAAGGGCAAAATGGCAGTGGAAAAACAACGTTGTTACGAATATTATGTGGCTTATCGGATGCGTTTGAAGGGGATATTTTTTGGCAAAAAGAGCCTCTTGAGGAAGTCCGTGATGATTATTATCGTGCCCTGCTTTATGTGGGACATTTAACAGGGGTTAAAGCGGCCTTAACGCCTGAGGAAAATTTAGCCTGGATGATACAATTATCGGCCCATTTAAATAAGCTTACGATTTATCAGGCATTAGAAAAAGTAGGGCTTTTTGGGTTTGAAGAGGTTCCTTGTCATACCTTATCAGCAGGACAGCAGCGTCGAGTAGGTTTAGCGCGTTTATATTTGAGTTCCGCCCCATTATGGATATTAGATGAGCCTTTTACTGCGTTGGATAAAAAAGGGGTGGCCGAAAAAGAAGCGTTAATTGCCAATCATGTCAATCTTGGGGGATCGGTTATTTTAACCACCCATCATGAATTAAAAATTCCTAACCAAACGTTACGTTATCTTAATTTAGATGATGAAAAGGACTCTTCATGAATTTCTTTTGGGCCGCCATTAAACGGGATTTACGCCTTAGTTTTCGATACCGTAATGATATTGTCAACCCATTGGCCTTTTTTTTAATGGTCGCGGTTATGTTTCCACTCGGCGTGAGTCCAGAGCCTAAATTTCTCGCTGAAGTGGCCCCGGGTGTTATTTGGGTGGCGGCCTTATTAGCTAGTTTATTATCGGTCGATAGTATTTTTCGGACAGATTTTGACGACGGCTCGCTAGAACAGATGTTAGTAAGTCCGCACTCTTTAATTTTGCTGGTGTTAGCCAAAGTTTTTAGTCATTGGTTAATCAGTGGTTTTTGTTTAGCCTTAATGTCGCCGTTATTAGCCCTCATGTTATTTCTACCTGTTGAGGGGGTACTGTCTTTAGTGGTCAGTTTATTATTAGGCACCCCCACATTAAGTTTAATTGGCGCGATTGGGGCAGGTTTAACGGTTGGCTTACGTAAAGGAGGGGTGTTAATCTCACTTTTGGTTCTTCCCCTGTATATTCCCGTTTTAATTTTTGGGGCAGGGGCGGTACAAGCAGGCGCAATGGGAATGCCCGTGGACGGTTATATGGCATTTTTAGGAGCGATGCTTGTCTTGAGTGTTATGTTAGCCCCTTTTGCCATTGTGTCGGCATTGAAAATTAGTATTAGAGGCTAATTTTATAGCCTGCTTTATTTTTGTGGTACAAGGAAAGGGACTGATAATTTGGCGTGAAAAAACAGGTTTTTTCACGCGATTATAATCCACTTTATATTAAGTTTGATTATCTCAGCATTGATCTAAAACGAAAGGTTTTACAAACTTGCTCAAGACTGTTAACACTCACACCCAGATCTTCAAGATTGCCATCACTCATGGTATAAATCCAGCCATGTACTGATAACTCATGTCCATTGTTCCACGCTCTTTGTACGATGGACGTGTTACAGACATTAGCGACTTGTTCAATTACATTTAATTCGCAAAGTCGATTGACACGTTTGCTGTCATCCTTAATTGCATTGAGTTCATCATGGTGTATTCTATGCACCGTTCGGATATGACTTAGCCAATTATCAATAAGGCCATGCTCTTTTAGTTCAAGTGCCGCTATAATTCCGCCGCAGCCATAATGGCCACAAACAATAATATGCTTTATTTTTAAAACTTCAACGGCAAATTGAATAACGGATAAACAATTTAAATCAGTGGGAACGACAACATTAGCAATATTTCGATGTACGAAGAGTTCGCCGGGGCGTAACCCTGAGACTTGGTTAGAGGCTACACGACTATCAGAACACCCTATCCATAAATACTCAGGGGTTTGTTTTTTTAGATAAGTCAATGAAGTAGTTGGGGTCATCTTGCCTAATTTTATTGGCCCGCGCTTTGTTGTGTTCAAAATTTTTTTGTATATCGCCCATGCTAAATTTATTTTTTATGTTCTAAAAGAATGATTGTAGGTGATATTTTACCCTAAAATAAGGAATGATAGCGATACTAAAGTATATTTAAGTATCCCAATAAAGTCAGTCATGAGGTTATTAAAATTCGTTTAAGGGGACAATAATGAATTCAACAATCCATTTAATTAAGCGTATAATTATATTTTTCAGTATTTTTAAATGATTATAAATAAATGACTACCGTTAATACCAATAAGCTTTCTAGTGCGCGTTTTGCCCAAGCAACCGATGCTTTTGTTGAAGTTTTTACAGCGTCCGTTGATTTTGATCAACGAATGGCCTTTCAAGATATTCAAGGGTCCTTAGCTCATGCAAAAATGCTAACCAGTATTAACATTTTAAATACAAAAGAGTACAACGATATTGTTAAAGGGCTAGAACAAATTCGGGTCGAAATTGAAACGAATGAATTTGATTGGTCGGTTAAGCAAGAAGATGTTCACATGAATATTGAAGCTCGATTAACGGATTTAATTGGGATTGCAGGAAAAAAATTACACACAGGCCGCTCACGAAATGACCAAGTGGCGACCGATATACGCCTTTACTTACGTCAAGAAATTGAGGTGATACAAGGGCAGTTGAATCGTTTGCAAGTTGCCCTGTTAGATTTAGCGGAAAAGGAAGCGGCTACCATTATGCCAGGGTTTACACACTTACAAGTGGCACAACCTGTTACCTTTGGGCATCATTTAATGGCGTGGTTTGAAATGCTAACGCGTGATGTCGAACGCCTAGAGGATTGTTTAAAAAGAATTAATGTGATGCCTTTAGGGGCAGCGGCTTTAGCAGGGACTTCTTACCCCATTGATCGACAAATGACCGCTAAATTATTAGGCTTTAGTCGTCCTTCCAATAATTCATTAGATTCTGTGAGTGATCGAGATTTTGCCATTGAATTTACGGCGGCGGCCAGCTTGATTATGCTGCATTTATCACGATTTTCAGAAGAGCTGGTGTTATGGACCAGTGCGCAGTTTAATTTTATTGATATGCCTGATGCGTTTTGTACAGGTTCATCCATTATGCCTCAAAAGAAAAACCCAGATGTTCCTGAGTTAGTGCGTGGAAAATCAGGGCGGGTTACAGGCCATTTAGTTTCGTTATTGATGCTGATGAAAAGTCAGCCTTTAGCCTACAATAAAGATAATCAAGAAGACAAAGAACCTTTATTTGATACTGTGGATACACTGGTTAATTGTTTAAGAGCCTTTGCTGACATGATGCCGCATATTAGTGCAAAAAGAGATAATATGTATAAGGCCGCACAGCAAGGCTTTGCAACGGCAACCGACTTAGCGGATTACTTAGTGCGTAAAGGGATCGCTTTTCGAGATGCACATGAAGTCGTGGGGTTAGCTGTTCGTTTAGGGGTCGATACGCAACGTGATCTGGCTGAATTAACCTTGACGGAATTACAACACTTTTCAACTGAAATTAGTGCGGATGTTTTTGATATTTTAAAATTAGAAGGGTCGGTCGCCTCTCGTAAACATCTGGGAGGAACGGCACCTGATACGGTTCGAGCGGCAATAAAATTAGCACGGAAAATATTATAAGTGAGGCATCCTTCATTTAGCTCAAAAGTAGTTTACACTTTATTTTTAAAAAAGAGTGTGGCGTAAAATAGCTTTAGCTATTTTCGTGACCTCGCCAACAGCTAAAGCTATTGGACTCTGATTTAAACTGTAAACTGAAAAATGAAGGAGGCTCCATAAGTTTTGGTGGAATTTGAAATCTAGTTTCTTAGTACACGTTATTTAGACGTGTTTTTTTAATTTAAAAATAGCGAGTATCAAATGGCACTTATGGGTGGAAAGGAAGGTAAAAAATTAACCAGCAAGGAAGCGGGGGCAACCATTATTTCTAGCGGCACTAAAATGAAAGGTGATATTAGCATTACCTCTTCATTACATATTGAAGGTGAAATAGAAGGAACGATTAATTCTAATAATATAATTACTATCGGTACGAAAGGCAAAGTGAAAGGGGAGGTTTCGGCTAAAAACTTTGTCGTGAATGGTGTGTTTGAAGGATCAGTTGAAAGCGAAACAGTGGAAATCCTTTCCAAAGGTCGAATTAAAGGAACCTTGATTTATAACGAGCTGACGGTTGAAAAAGGCGGAAGTTTTGAAGGGGATTCTAAACGTAAAAACGTGCCTTCCGAAGTTAAAACAGTCGAAACCAGTAAAAGCAAGCCCGTTATTAAAGGGAATAGTCAGGTTGGCTGATATTCTAATTAAAATAAAAGAGGCACGTCAAAAAAAGTTATAAGCGGGGTAAGGTGTTAATGGGCCAGCGGGGTTTTGCAAAAATTTCTAATGATTCATGTTGTCCCGCTAATAACCGTTGATAGCCTGCGTAAGCAATCATGGCCCCGTTATCTGTACAATAGGCTAATCTTGGAAAATAGAGTTGGGCATTTTCTTTCAGAGTCATCGCGTGTAAGCTGGCACGGATTTGTTTGTTTGCACTGACTCCGCCTGCAATAACTAATCTTTTCAGACCCGTTTGCTGTAAAGCTCGGCGACACTTAATCGTGAGTGTATCAGCGGTTGCCATTTGAAAAGCATACGCAATGTTGGCTTTATCCTGCTCTGTTTTATCCGTTGAATTTAAGGTGTTCATGGTAAATGTTTTTAACCCACTAAAACTAAAGTCTAATCCAGGTCGATTGGTCATCGGGCGTGGAAATTGAAACTCAGGGCCTCCCAGTTCCGCCAATTCGGATACTTTAGGCCCGCCAGGATAGCCTAGTCCTAGCATTTTAGCCGTTTTATCAAAGGCCTCGCCTGCGGCATCATCTAAAGATTCGCCCAAAATTTCATAGTGGCCAATATCATCGACACGGACTAACATAGTATGTCCACCCGAGACGAGCAGGGCGACAAAAGGAAATTCAGGTGGGTTATCTTCTAGCATGGGGGCGAGTAAATGGCCTTCCATGTGATGTACGGCAACGGCGGGTACTTGCCATGTCCATGCTAAACTACGTGCTGTAGTGGTTCCTACTAATAACGCCCCCATTAACCCTGGCCCTGCGGTATAAGCAATACCTTTAATAGCCGCTGAGGTTAAATTAGCTTTTTTCAAACAATTCTTTATCAAGGGCGTTAAGCGACGAACATGGTCGCGTGAGGCTAATTCGGGGACAACTCCCCCGTATTCACTGTGCATTTTTACTTGGCTATATAAAAGGTCAGCGACAATCCCTTGGTCAGGATGATAAATGGCCACACCGGTTTCATCACACGAAGTTTCAATTCCTAAAACGTACATTATTTTACTTGTTTAAAATTTAGAGTATAATTAAGGGTTTATTTTTATCGCTTTGAGGAAATATCCTCGAAGTAATCGTAGATACTAACACATTCAGGTCAATATAATGCCAGCAGTTAAAGTTAAAGAGAACGAACCTTTTGATATAGCCATTCGCCGTTTTAAACGCGCTTGCGAAAAAGCAGGCGTTTTATCCGAAGTTCGTCGCCGTGAGTTTTATGAAAAACCAACGGCAGAACGTAAGCGAAAAGGGGCGGCGGCAATTAAACGTCATTTGAAAAAACTCGCTCGTGAACGTTATGCCCTTAAAAATTTACGTCGTGGTCGTCCACAGTTATAACTATAAAGGTTTGAGAAGATGGAATTATTAAAAGCGCGTATCAAGGAGGATATGAAAGCTTCAATGCGAGCAAAAAATAAAGACAGGTTGCTCGTTGTTCGTACTATTCTAGCCGCGATCAAACAG
Source organism: Methylococcales bacterium (assembly GCA_030949405.1). Lineage (NCBI taxonomy): Bacteria > Pseudomonadati > Pseudomonadota > Gammaproteobacteria > Methylococcales > Methylococcales bacterium. The sequence goes on from JAUZSN010000002.1 coordinate 2,291,169, forward strand.
ATTGAGGTGGATGAACGTATTGAACTTGATGATGAGCGGACTATCGGTGTGCTTGATAAGATGCTTAAGCAGCGTCGTGAATCTATTCGGCAGTTTAATGAAGGCGGTCGTGTCGATTTAGCAGAGGTTGAAGAGGCTGAAATCTTAGTTATTCAAGAATTTTTACCGCAAGCATTGACGGCAAGTGAAATTGAATTACTCATTAAAGAAGCGATTGCGACAACAGCAGCCACTTCAATGAAAGATATGGGTAAAGTGATGGGGCAATTAAAGCCTAAAATGCAAGGACGTGCCGATATGTCACTGGTGAGTAAAGAAATTAAAGCCGCATTAATAAACTAAACGAACATCTCGGAGGTTATCAGTCGGCCTCTGAGGTGTAAATTTTCAGGCGTTTATTGAGATTAAGCTGAATTTTTTAAAGAGGGGGGGGGTTATGGCTGGACTTATTCCACGCCACTTCATTGATGATTTGTTAGTGCGGATTGATATTGTAGAATTAATTGACTCACATCTTCCTTTAAAAAAAACAGGCAGTAACTACAGTGCCTTATGTCCCTTTCATAACGAAAAGTCCCCAAGTTTCACGGTTAATCGTAAAAAACAATTCTTTTATTGTTTTGGTTGTGGTGTGGGTGGAAATGTAATTAGTTTCTTAATGGATTACTCGAATTTAGAGTTTATTGAAGCCATTGAAGAGCTTGCCGCTTTCATCGGAATTGATGTTTCCCGTGAGCAAGGGAATTATGCCGCCCTTGAAAAGCACGATAATTTAAAAGTCCTCTATTTTTTATTGGAAAAGGTGGCTAAATTTTATGCAGTACAGTTAAAAACAAACGCCGAAGCGCAAAAGGCCGTTGATTATTTAAAATTGCGTGGCGTTAGCGGGATTGTTGCCAGAGATTTTATGCTGGGTTATGCGGTTGATGGATGGAATGAACTAAGCCAGCATTTTGAAAATACACTTTTATTTGATGTAGGGTTATTAACCAAAAAGGATAGCGGGCAAAGTTATGATCGTTTTCGTGGACGGTTAATGTTCCCTATTCGTGATAAGCGGGGACGTATTTTAGGCTTTGGGGCCAGAGTTTTAGATGATTCACTTCCTAAATATTTAAACTCACCTGAAACGGTTATTTTTTCTAAAAGCAATGAAGTGTATGGTTTGTATGAACTATTACAACAAAATTCCAAGCCTGAGCGAATTTTAATCGTTGAAGGTTATATGGATGTGATTGCGTTAGCGCAATTTGGAATTCATTATGCCGTTGCTACGTTGGGAACCGCAACGTCTAAAAAACTTTTAGATGTTTTATTTCGTTATTCCTCAGAATTAGTATTTTGTTTTGATGGTGATAAGGCAGGTATTAAAGCGGCTTGGCGAGCCGTTGAAATGGCGATGCCGTCATTAAAAGATGGGCGACAAATTAAAGTCATGTTGTTACCACAGGGTGAGGATCCTGATTCATTAATTCGTCAAGAAGGGCTTGATTCTTTTTTAAAACGTATTCTTTTGAGCCAAGTCTTATCCGAGTATTTTTTTGAACACGTAACGAACGAACTTGATTTAGCCACAATGGAAGGACGTTCAAAATTAGTGAGTACGGCTCAAACTCATTTGCAGCAATTGCCTGAAGGTGTTTTTAAACACATGATGCAATCGAAATTGCAAGGGTTATCTGAACTCCCTGAACGAGAATTGACAAAGTTTTTAGAAGTTTCTGAAAATACAGCTACACTTAAAAGGGAAACGCGTAGAGGAACGCTAAAAAAAAGTGCTAATAAATTAACGTTGACGCGATTTACCATTGCATTATTATTGCAAAACCCCCATTTAGTAGATACGCTTGTAAACAAAATACCGTATTGGGATGAATTTTATTTTCGGGGTTTAGATGTTTTGAAAAATATGGTGCGAATTATTACGGATCATAAGCCTGTCAATATGGGTGCATTAATTGAATGTTACCGAGGATCCAATGAAGAAAAAATAATTAATACGCTTGCAACTTACGAGTTGGGATTGGATATTACATCGAAAGAAATGCTAGAACAAATATTTGTAGATGGAATGAATAATCTTATAAAACAAGCGAAAGATATTGTTTTAAGTGATTTACTTTATAAAGAAAGTTGCCACAGTATCAGTATCGTGGAAAAACAAAGGTTGATGGACATGCTTAAATAAGTAGTGATCGATCGTTTTTTAATTAATTTTGTGTTATAATTTTCTGTTCAGTGCGGACTGGCTGAATTTTTGTAGGTAAATAATGAACCAAGAACAGCAACAATCTCAACTTAAACAATTAATCGCTAAAGGTAAGACGCAAGGTTATTTAACCTATGCTGAAATTAACGATCATTTACCTGGCGATATTGTTGATCCTGAACAAATAGAAGATATCATTGCAATGATTAATGATATGGGGATTCAGGTTCATGAGGTTGCACCTGATGCAGACTCTATCCTAGCAACGGATTCAGCGGTGAGTCCTGATGATGATGATGATTCGGCCGCAGCTGAAGTTGCAGCTCTTGCCTCAGTTGATAGTGAATTTGGACGAACAACAGACCCTGTTCGCATGTATATGCGTGAAATGGGTTCCGTTGAACTCTTAACACGCGAGCAAGAACTTAAAATTGCCAAACGTATTGAGAAAGGACAGCAGCAAATTATATCGGCAATTTCACGCTCCTTTACAGCCGTTGAAAGTTTTCTTAATGCGTATGATAGCCTTAAAGATGAAGATTCAGACTTAAAATTCACCGACTTAATGACAGGGTTGAGTGATTTTAATGAAGAAGATAACTCCAGTGTTGATCGTTCGCCTAAAATAAGGGATGAAGAGGAAGAAGAAGAGGATAAGGGGATTGATTTTGAGGGAATTGAACTTAAAGTTGAAGCCTTAAGAGTCGCTTTAGTCATTTCATCCGCCGCTATTGAAAAATACGGTTATGGAAGTGAAAAGGCAGAACCTTCTTTGACGGCATTAGCTTATTGCTTTTTAGAATTTAAATGGGCATTGCAATATCTTAAGAAAATGATTGCAACTATTAGCAGACATGTTATCCGTATCCGTGAACAAGAAAAGCTCATTCTGGCTATCTTTGTGGGTACCGCTCAAATGCCGCGAAAAGAATTTATTAAATCGTTTACAAATAGTGAATCTAATCCCAAATGGTTATTACCGTATTTAAAAGATAGTAGCCCTTACTTTGCAGTGATTAAGCCACAAGAAAAGCAAATTAAAAAAATTCAACTTGAATTGTTGGAAATAGAAAAAGAGCAAGGCTTATCGGTTGCTGCATTAAAAGATATTAACCGTCGTATGTCGATTGGTGAAGCGAAAGCACGGCGTGCGAAAAAAGAAATGATTGAAGCTAATTTAAGATTAGTGATTTCGATTGCAAAAAAATATACCAATCGAGGATTACAATTTTTAGATCTGATTCAAGAAGGGAATATTGGTCTAATGAAAGCGGTTGATAAGTTTGAATATCGACGAGGCTATAAATTTTCAACGTATGCAACTTGGTGGATTAGGCAGGCGATCACGCGTTCAATTGCCGATCAAGCAAGAACTATTCGTATTCCTGTTCACATGATAGAAACGATTAATAAATTAAATCGTGTGTCCCGACAAATTTTACAAGAAATGGGACGTGAAGCAACGCCTGAAGAATTGGCTGAACGGATGGAAATGCCAGAGGATAAGGTTCGTAAAGTATTAAAAATTGCTAAAGAACCAATTTCAATGGAAACCCCTATTGGTGACGATGAAGATTCACATTTAGGTGATTTTATTGAGGATGCTAAAGTTTTATCCCCTGTAGAATCCGCCACGGTAGCAGGGTTACGCGAATCGACTCAAAATATATTAAGCGGGTTAACAACACGCGAGGCAAAAGTGTTACGTATGCGTTTTGGTATTAATATGAATACTGACCATACACTCGAAGAAGTTGGAAAACAATTTGACGTGACACGTGAACGAATTCGTCAAATTGAGGCAAAAGCACTTAGAAAATTAAGACACCCTTCGCGTTCAGAACGACTCCGTTGTTTTATCGAAGGTGAATAGTCTATTTAACTGTAAAAATAAGGGCCCTTAGCTCAGTTGGTTAGAGCATCCGACTCATAATCGGCAGGTCGAAGGTTCAAGTCCTTCAGGGCCCACCATATTTATCAAAGGTCGCGTTACGCGACCTTTTTTGTATCTATCGTTTAAGCAAAAGGTACCTTTAATGAGTAATAACTATATATTTACTTCTGAATCTGTTTCGGAAGGTCATCCTGATAAAATGGCAGATCAAATTTCTGATGCGGTTGTTGATTCCCTATTAGAACAAGATCCGCAATCACGAATTGCGTGTGAAACAATGATTAAAACAGGCATGGTCATTTTAGCGGGTGAAATTACCACGAATGCTTGGGTTGACACAGAAGCATTAGTAAGAAAAGTTGTTAAAGATATTGGCTATGATGGTGAAGCAGGTTTTGATTGGGAAACGTGTGCAATTTTAAATGCAATTGGTAAACAATCAAGCGATATTTCTATGGGCGTTGATGATAGTGACGATCACGAGCAGGGAGCGGGTGATCAAGGCTTAATGTTTGGCTATGCGACCAATGAAATTGAAAACGTATTAATGCCAGCGCCTATTCATTTTGCTCATCGCTTAGTTGAACGTCAAGCGGATGTTCGTAAGCAAGGGATTTTATCTTGGTTACGTCCTGATGCAAAAAGTCAAGTGACCTTTCGTTATGAAAATCACAAACCTGTTGCCGTCGATGCTGTTGTTTTATCAACGCAGCATTCACCTGACATTAGTCAAAAAGATCTTCATGAAGCGGTTAGAGAAGTTATTATTGAACCCGTACTAAAGGACTGGTTACATAAAGATACCAAATATCATATTAACCCGACGGGTAATTTTGTCATCGGGGGCCCTGTCGGTGACTGTGGATTAACCGGTCGTAAAATTATTGTGGATACTTATGGCGGCATGGCACGTCATGGTGGGGGAGCCTTTTCGGGTAAAGATCCTTCAAAAGTTGATCGTTCTGCGGCTTATATGTGTCGTTATGTGGCTAAAAATATTGTTGCAGCAGGCATTGCTTCACGTTGTGAAGTGCAAGTTTCTTATGCGATTGGCGTAGCAGAACCGACATCAATCGCCCTTGAAACCTTCGGAACCTGTAAAATTGACGACGCTAAATTAGAACAAATTGTTCGTGATAATTTTGATTTACGTCCAAGAGGTTTAATTGCACAATTGGATCTTTTAAAACCTATCTATCAAAAAACAGCGACTTACGGACATTTTGGACGGACTGAAGAAAGTTTCAGTTGGGAAAAAACAGATAAAGCAGAACACTTAAAAGATGCCGCAGGCATTTAATTTTCTCACTTAGGAAACATAGAATGAGTAACCCAGATTATAAAATTGCCGATATTTCTCTAGCAGAATGGGGACGTAAAGAAATTAATATTGCCGAAACGGAAATGCCAGGATTAATGGCCTTACGTGAAGAATTTGGCGAATCTAAACCGTTAAAAGAGGCTCGTATTGCAGGTTGTTTGCACATGACCATCCAAACAGCGGTTTTAATTGAAACCTTGACTGCATTAGGGGCCGAAGTTCGTTGGTCTTCATGTAATATTTTTTCAACTCAAGATCATGCCGCAGCAGCTATGGCTGTTTCAGGTATTCCTGTGTTTGCTTGGAAAGGTGAAACCGAAGAAGAGGCCGCATGGTGTATTGAACAAACTATTATCGGTACAAATGATTGGCGCCCCAACATGATTTTGGATGATGGTGGTGATTTAACCGTGATGATGCACGATAAATTCCCTGAATTAATGGCCGATGTTAAAGGGTTATCTGAAGAAACCACGACAGGTGTATTGCGTCTGTATGAAATGGTGACTAACGGTTCATTGAAAGTACCTGCTTTCAACGTTAATGATTCAGTGACTAAATCTAAATTTGATAACCTTTATGGGTGTCGTGAATCATTAGTTGACGGAATCAAACGTGCTACTGATGTAATGATTGCAGGTAAAATTGCGGTTGTTTGTGGTTATGGGGATGTCGGTAAAGGCTGTGCGCAATCGTTACGCGGTTTAGGCGCAACCGTTTGGATTACTGAAATTGATCCCATTTGTGCGTTACAAGCAGCAATGGAAGGTTATCGTGTTGTCACTATGGATGACGCGGCGCCTTTAGCTAATATTATTGTAACGGCAACGGGTAATTTTGGTGTTCTAACTCATGAGCATTTAAAAGCCATGAAAGATCAAGCAATTGTCTGTAATATTGGCCATTTTGATTCTGAAATTGAAATTGCAGCCCTACGCCAATATGAGTGGGAAAATATTAAACCTCAAGTCGATCATGTCATTTTTCCTGATGGAAAACGCATTATTGTTTTAGCGGAAGGACGTTTAGTTAATTTAGGTTGTGCCACAGGGCATCCTAGTTTTGTGATGTCAAATTCATTTTGCAATCAAGTCTTAGCGCAAATTGAATTATGGGAAAATGCAGATAACTATGAAAATAAAGTTTATATTTTACCGAAAAAACTAGATGAAAAAGTAGCCCGTTTACATTTAAAACAGTTAGGTGTACAACTGACTGAATTAACTGAAAAGCAAGCAAGCTATATTAATGTTCCACTTGAAGGGCCTTACAAGCCAGAACATTATCGTTATTAATTTAATAACAAAAACCAGTTTGTAAACGGAGACCTCAAAAATTTTAAATTTTTGGGGTCTTTTTGTTTTAAAACTCAGGTTAACGATTGACTGTGCTAACTAATGGAATACCATTGGTTCCTGATGGAATGTAAACGGTTGTATGATTCGGCGATTCCGCCATTTTTAATTGAGCATTAATCGCTTCATGTTGTAAATAATTAGCGGTTAAGGTTTTATTAATAATTTCCTGTGCCGCTGCAATTCCTTTGGCCTCTTCGACTCGAATTTCAGCATCTTTAATGGCAATGGCTTTTTGAATTTCTTTTTCGGCTAATAATTGTTCAGCCACTAATTTTTTCTCTATTGCTTCCACGACAATGGGTGGATAATCAATATTTCCAACGACAACACTATGAACTTTAAAGGGAGATTTTGTTAAATAGCCTTCGAGTTTGATTTTTAGTTTTTTGGCAATAAAATCACGTTTTTGTTTAATTTCTTTGCTGGTATAGGGTTGTATAGCATTTCTAACATACGTTCTAAATGATTTTTGAACAAAACGAATATAACTATTTTCCCCGCCATAATCTTCAACTACTTTTTTAATGCTATTTTGTTCCAATGATAATACGGCATGGACCCCCACTGTGACGTTCAAATCATCTTGTGCCAAAATTTTAAATTGTTCTCTATAAGTAGTTGGTCGCATATCAATATTAATAACTTCATTTCTAAAAAAAGAAAACCCATAGTTACTAGGCCCAAGCATACTTTCTTTAAAACCACCATGACCAAAAAGTCGAGGACTTTCGTAAACATAACCTTCATGTCCTGCGGGTGTTCTAGGATTTGTACACGCCGTTATTAGCGTTAAAACAAAGAATATAAAACTTATTTTTTGCATGACGTTTTCTACGTTAGTTAATTTAAAATAAGAGTATGCATTGTTATCGCTTCAATGTAAATTAATCATCAATTATAGATATATATGATTGTTTTTCTTCATCTTAATCGAAATACCTAGTATAATGGTCGGTTGTGTTTATTATTTATACAGGACTTTAACGCGCTTATGCTTGACCTTTCTTCCCATCATTCTAACTATAAAGATGATATTTTATCAGGCTTAACAGTCGCATTAGCCCTTGTACCAGAGGCGATTGCATTTGCTTTTGTTGCGGGTGTAAACCCCTTGGTTGGACTCTATGCCGCATTTATGGTTGGATTAATAACCGCTTGTTTTGGCGGTCGTCCAGGAATGATTTCGGGAGCGACAGGGGCATTAGCGGTTGTTATGGTTGAATTAGTTGCGCATCATGGGGTTGAGTATTTATTTGCAGCGGTTGTGTTAATGGGGATTATTCAAGTCACAGCGGGACTTTTACGTTTAGGAAAATTTATTCGTATGGTCCCTCATCCTGTTATGCTTGGCTTTGTCAATGGCTTGGCTATTGTGATTTTTTTAGCGCAATTACAAAGCTTTCAAGTAAAAGATGCCAATGGTGTTATGACGTGGATAGAGGGCGAGCCGTTATATCTTTTATTAGGACTCGTTATTTTAACCATGGCTATTATCCATTTTTTACCTAAATTAACCCGTATTATTCCTTCCTCATTAGCTGCTATTTTGGTCGTCACGGGTTTAGTGATTGCATTAAAATTAGAGGTTAATACCGTAGGTGATTTAGCGTCAATCGCAGGCGGTTTGCCGACCTTTCATTTACCTGCCGTCGCCTTAAATTTAGAAACGCTTCTCATTGTGCTGCCCTATTCTTTCATTTTTGCAGCGATTGGTTTAATTGAGTCCTTATTAACCTTGCAACTGGTTGATGAAATTACTGAAACACGCGGTAAAGGTAATAAAGAGTGTGTTGCACAAGGGGCTGCAAATATTGTCACAGGTTTTTTTGGCGGTATGGGAGGCTGTGCCATGATTGGGCAAAGTATGATTAATATTAATTCAGGGGGATTTGGACGTTTATCAGGAATTTCAGCCGCTTTATTTTTACTTAGTTTTATTTTATTTGGGTCTAATTTAATTGAAATGATTCCTGTTGCCGCCTTAGTTGGGGTGATGTTTATTGTGGTGATTGGAACATTTGAATGGTCAAGTCTTAGAATTTTGAAAAAGATTCCTCGTTCAGATGCCTTTGTTATTATTCTTGTTTCGGGCGTAACAGTTGTCTCTGATTTAGCCATTGCGGTTATTATTGGCGTTATTGTTTCGGCCTTAGTCTTTGCGTGGAAAGCGGCACAGCAAATGAATGCAAAAACCTATACCAATGAGGCGGGTTTTTTAGTTTATGAGCTGCATGGGCCTTTATTTTTTGGATCAATTCATAGCTTTAATAATCTTTTTAATGCTAAAAATGATCCTGATGAGGTTATTATTGATTTTCGCTATACTCATGTTCATGATCATTCAGGTTTGGAAGCGATTGATGCTCTTGCTGAACGTTATCATAAGCAGGAGAAAAAATTACACTTAGTACACTTAAGCCCTGAGTGTTCGCAATTGTTAGGACAAGCAGGTGATATGGTCGTGGCTAATGTGAGTGAAGACCCCCATTATCATGTGGCAACAGATCGATTGGCTTAATTAACAAGTAGGGTAAGTTGGAGATGCGAGGCATTGCGTCTCCACTATTATTTGTCATTTTTTAAGGATGATGCAACCATTGTTGGGCTTGTTTATAAAAACCAGGCTTTAAATGATGAGAGTCGATATGCCATTTTTGATTACTTTTTCCCTCTTTATCCACGGTTGCTGAGTACACATCCAAAAACAGCCAGTCTTTTTGGAGTGTATGAAATTTTAAACGTTGATTGACCATCTTAATCATACTATAAAAATAATCCGTGTTATTCATTGACGTTTCAATATTTTTTATATCATTAGGGGCAGGGATACCTTGAATAATAATAGTAGACTTGTTCTTTAAGAAGAAGTTAATAGACTTGTTCTTTAAGAAGAAGTTAATATATCATGTTAAAATTCCATAGGATAGCCGCTAAAAAAGAAAATAAATCTTTTACACCTTCTTTTTTATTTCTAAACTTGTCAACTAGACATCTATATCTTTTCATTCCACCGATTACATGCTCAACAATGACTCTTTCACGACTCATCTCTTTGTTTTCTTTTTTTTGTTTTTCAGTTAATGTTGGGTTTGGATTATGCTTAGATTTATTTGGTTTTTTATGAGGAATATTTACCGAATTAGTTTTATATTCATTATTAAACCCCAAATAACCTAAATCAATAAATATATTAAAATTACTAAACCAATTTAATTCTGGATTAAATTCTTTTTAAACATTCCATAATCATGATTTTTACACGGAAAACTAACCCCAATATATAAAATTAAATGACCTAAAGAAGCTATAGTGGTATTTTTAATTGTATGCTGTTTTTTTACCACTGTAAAATTCATTTTGTTCTTCATAGTCACTAGGGCGTTGTACAGCACGCTCTGTAGCATCTATTATCAATGTTTGAACTCCGCCAAAAGCCTGCTGCATTTCTTCAGGGGTTGAAAAACTTGTTGCAGGTAAAACATTAAATATATCTAACGTCTTTATTAAAATTGGAAATAATTTGTATACATGAGTATGAGCGCATGATTTATTCATATTAAAAGAAAACCCTAAGTGATCGAAAGTAGAATAACACTTCATATAATTTAATATAAATAATAATTTGTCTGCGGGTGTTTTTAATGTGCTATCTAAACCACTACCGTATTTTCTTTCTTTATTTTCATGTTTTTCTTTTTGATCTTCAATAAGGGTCTTTTCAAATAGAGATAATAGTAAAATAAAATGTTCTGTTTTTAATCCTGTTAAAGCTCTTAACTGTCTATCATCATAAATTCTTGGTAAAATTTCTTTTATTTTCATGTTATACTTTGATTTTTATTTTTTATAGAAATTTATTATAAAGCTTATTTATTATTTTTAATAATTTAATTTAAAGTTTATTTATTAGGCTGTATCAACTGATTGTGAATGTTATCAAGTATATATAAGCAATTGATTTTAATATATTTTATTTAGAAGAACAAGTCTAATATATCATGTTAAAATTCCATAGGATAGCCGCTAAAAAAGAAAATAAATCTTTTACACCTTCTTTTTTATTTCTAAACTTGTCAACTAGGCATCTATATCTTTTCATTCCACCGATTACATGCTCAACAATGACTCTTTCACGACTCATCTCTTTGTTTTCTTTTTTTTGATTTTCTGTTAATGTTGGGTTTGGATTATGCTTAGATTTATTTGGTTTTTTATGAGGAATATTTACCGAATTAGTTTTATATTCATTATTAAACCCCAAATAACCTAAATCAATAAATATATTAAAATTACGGCTACCAACTTAAGACGGGACATCCAGTAAAATCAACTACTGCACGATTGTTGATTTTCCTCACTTTGTAAATATTGGGGATTTAAAACTGTCCCGCCTTAAGTTGGTAGCCAAAATTACTAAACCAATTTAATTCTGGATTAAATTCTTTTTTAAACATTCCATAATCATGATTTTTACCTGGAAAACTAACCCCAATATATAAAATTAAATGACCTAAAGAAGCTATAGTGGTATTTTTAATTGTATGCTGTTTTTTTTACCACTGTAAAATTCATTTTGTTCTTCATAGTCACTAGGGCGTTGTACAGCACGCTCTGTAGCATCTATTATCAATGTTTGAACTCCGCCAAAAGCCTGCTGCATTTCTTCAGGGGTTGAAAAACTTGTTGCAGGTAAAACATTAAATATATCTAACGTCTTTATTAAAATTGGAAATAATTTGTATACATGAGTATGGGCGCATGATTTATTCATATTAAAAGAAAACCCTAAGTGATCGAAAGTAGAATAGCACTTCATATAATTTAATATAAATAATAATTTGTCTGCGGGTGTTTTTAATGTGCTATCTAAACCACTACCGTATTTTCTTTCTTTATTTTCATGTTTTTCTTTTTGATCTTCAATAAGGGTCTTTTCAAATAGAGATAATAGTAAAATAAAATGTTCTGTTTTTAATCCTGTTAAAGCTCTTAACTGTCTATCATCATAAATTCTTGGTAAAATTTCTTTTATTTTCATGTTATACTTTGATTTTTATTTTTTATAGAAATTTATTATAAAGCTTATTTATTATTTTTAATAATTTAATTTAAAGTTTATTTATTAGGCTGTATCAACTGATTGTGAATGTTATCAAGTATATATAAGCAATTGATTTTAATATATTTTATTTAGAAGAACAAGTCTAGTGTTATGCCCTGATTCTTTAAGGTTAGTTTCTAGCCAATCTAAATAACCTGTTACGGTTTTTTCAATTAAAACGGTGTAACAACAGCCTTGTTTTTTTGCAGCAACCCAAATGCCTTCATCAAAGCGGCAATCAATTTCTCCGATTGTAAATAATAGGGGCGTAGGGATAGGGATAATCGTTAAATATTGTACTATTTTGTTTTTCATTGGATGAGATGATGTTTGTGCTAAATGCCACATTTTTACCCCCGGTATCCAATAAGCCTGGCAATGATAATCCTGTTGATTCACGTTCAACCTTGTGCGGTGTATAGCAAGACAGTGAGATTCACCCATAATGGCAAGAGGGGGAAACTGCTGATTCTTCCATTCTTCCATTCTTCCATTCTTCCACCAGCGTAGTAGATTATCTAAATAAGTCACGTATACTTTAGTGCTTTTAAATTTTTTGACCGCTGGTTTAGAAAAAATAGAGGAGGATTTTTGTAAATAATTAGTGGATAATGAATGATCTCCCCTTAAATAATGGTTAATAGATAATGCAAAAGCATAGCTTTCATCTGTTGGGTTTAATGTAAACGCTCTTAAATAACAGTCATTGGCATCCGTTAAACGATTTTTTTCTTGAAAAATACTGCCTAGAATGGCATGAATTTTTTCAAAATGCAGGTGATTTTTCAAAACAGTATGACAGTATGTTTCTACTTTGTTTGAAAATCCTTGTTTGATAAAAATAGCAATCAGAAGTGCGTGAGAATTTTGGTGAGAGTCATCTATTTTAAGCGCTTTAGTTGCCATGTCCTCTGCTTCAGGGTAACGTTTTAAGTGATTTAACGCCACCCCTTTATTAACAATAAAGTCTATTCTATTGGGTTCAAGAGACGTTGCTTTTTCGAAATAACTAAGGGCATCTTTCCAGTTTTCATCATCAATAACCATTCCTCCTAAGTTATTCAGTGTTTCTACTTGCTCAGGATGATGGTTTAATACGGATTGATAGATGATTTTCGCTTTTTCTAATTCACTATTTTGTTGGTAAGCCGTTGCTAAATTAACTTTCCCCGCTATATTTTCAGGGGCTAATTGAATGGCTTTTTCTAAAATGACAATGGCAGTTTGCGTTTCCTCATTAAGTCGTAACAACTCACCTAAATTAACCATAAAATTAACGTTATCTACATCATAGGAGAGTGCTTTTTGTAATGTTTTAATCGCCGTAGGAAAATTCTTATTTTCTTTATGTAAACCAGAAACAACAGGGTATAAAGGGGTTAAATGGGGTTTAACTATTAATGCTGTTTCAAAAAAAGATAAGGCTTCTTTTTTGTTACCTTCCTTTAAATAAATCTGCCCTAAAATAGCAGAGGCTTCTGCATAGTTAGGTTGTTGTTCCAATGCTTTTTGACATAACTGTTTTGCGGGTTTTATTTTATTCATCGCCAGTAAAACGGTTGCAAACAATAATGTATTTTCTGCGCTTTCACTGTCTTTGTTATAAAGTTGTGTAGCAATGTCTGACGCTTGTTGAATATGTTGTTGTCGAAGAAGTAAGCGAACTTGGTTACGTTGTACGACAGGTAAATCAGGGGCAATCGTTAATGCTTTATTTAAGGCTGTCCATGCGTCCGTCGGCTTTTTTTCTGAGTGATAACAATGGGCTAAATGTGCATAAGCCGTTGCATCATTTGGATGGTTAATTAATAGTGATTGTAATGCTTCAATCGCCTCTAAATAACGACCCTGTTCACGGAAATTAATGGCTGAGTGATAGCTATTCATTAAACTTGTCGTGGTTGTCTCTGAATGAGAGGCGAGTAATTCTGTTAATTCATCAATTTTATTTCCAGATAATCCCTTTTCTTTTCCTTGCGTTAATATTTTACTGGCTAATGCAAATTGCTGTGTTTTAATTAAGGTTTCTATATAACTTAACCAAAACTGGACTTGATTGGGATTGGTCTCTAATGCCTGTTTAAAAAGAAATAACGCCTTAGTTGTTTGATTGAGAGATAGATTTAAAATGCCTAAGTTATGATTAGCATCGGCATGAGTCGGTTGTTTTTGTAAAATAGCCTGATAAAGCTCTTTGGCTTCGGTTAATTTGCTAGCTTGATGAAAGTGAATAGCCTGTTGTAACGCTTGTTCTAAGGTAAATGTTGGCATTGAAATAATGTTTAATTATTAAATATAAAAATGATTTTCGGATAAACAGTAATTTAACCAAAATTCAATTTAGCTTCCAAATCATTACGTGAATCCGCATTGACTAAGGCTTCTTCCAAACTAATTTTATCGGATTTAAATAAATCAAAGAGGGCATCATCAAATGTTTTCATGCCCTTTGTTCCACTGGTTGCCATAGCATCTTTAATTTCATTTAATTCGCCTTTGAGAATCAGGGTTGCAATATGAGGTGTGTTAATCATATTTTCAATCGCCGCACAGCGTCCCCCCGTTTTTGTTTTAACAAGACGTTGAGAAACCACGGCATTTAAATTGCCCGCAATATCCATAAATAACTGCTTATGGCGTGATTGAGGAAACATGTTAACGATACGTTCCATCGCTTGGTTGGCATTATTGGCGTGCATCGTTGAAATACATAAATGCCCCGTATTGGCTAACTCTAATCCTGCTTCCATCGTTTCTTCATCACGAATCTCACCAATTAAAATGACATCGGGGGCTTCACGTAAAGAGGCTTTTAACGCTTTTGCATACGATGCGGTATCAACACCGACTTCTCGTTGATTAACAATCGACATGAGGTTAGGGTGAGAAAATTCAACAGGATCTTCGATTGTTAAAATATGACCTGGGGAGTTTGCATTACGATGGTTAATCATTGCGGCTAAGGTCGTTGACTTTCCTGAACCTGTTCCGCCGACCATTAATAATAACCCTCGCTTTGCCATAATTAATTCGGTTAATATCGGAGGCAAATTTAATTGTTCAGCCGTTGGAATTTCCGATGGAATTAAACGCATGACTAGACCTACGGTACGTCGCTGATAAAACGCATTGGCTCGAAAACGCGCACTGCCATCAGGCATGGCTATGGCAAAGTCTAAATCTTTGGTTCTTTCAAATTCTTCGATTTGCTCATCATTCATAAGCCCTAATGTTCCAGAACGGGTCATTTCTGGGGTTAATAAATAATTATCGAGGGGGATAGCTGTGCCTGATACTTTGGCTTTTACCTTTGACGCTACGGTTAAAAATAAATCAGACCCATCAATTTCAACCATTTTTTTAAGATAGGCTAAAACGTCTAGCTTACCTTCAGGGGCTTTTCCTAAGACTTGATAGGACTCGGATTCTTTTTCAGGTTCAGCGGGTTTTTTTTCCTCCTCCTCTTCTTCATCAGATGCTGACATACCTAAATCTAAAAAACCATCTTCATCTTCCTGATCTTCTGTTTTTTCAGGCGGTTCTTCAGCTTTAACGTCGGGTTCTTCCGATTTAACAGCCGCCTCTTCAGGGAGAACCTTAGATTCAGGTTTTTTAGGCGAAACAATCATTTCTAAGGTACTGCCTTTGATTGTTATTTTAAGATGAAAATGATGCTTATCTTCCATGATATAGGTCGATTCTAACGATTTATTTTTAATTAAATCCTGCTTTTCATCGGCGCTAATGAGCGTAAAAATAGTCTTTTGAATAACTTTATTATCCAATAAGTTTTTTCCAATATTTTTACTTTGACCTGCAATGTTTAAAAAGGGGGAGGCGTTTGTTTTAAAGGTCAAACTATCACCATTTTTTTCGATCATTAATTTTAAATAAGCACTTATATCCATATTTTTAATAGGCCCTGAGTTAGTTTAAAAAATTTAAGATTGACGGATGAAAATTTTAATTATTTTCATTCTCTTCATCCTCTTCTTCGGTTGATTCAAGTGAAAAGCCGCCATCGCCTAATCCCGCTCCCCCATCTAGTTTTATAGCGAGTCTTAACTCATTAGCCGAATCTGCATTTTTTAAAGCTTCATCTTCGCTAATTTTTCCTTCTTTAAAGAGATTAAATAAGGCGAGATCAAAGGTTTGCATCCCTAACTCTTTTGATTTGGCCATAATCGGTTTAATACCTGAAATATCACCTTTGGCAATTAAATCTTGAATAAGTGGAGTGTTAATTAAAATTTCAATGGCCGCACAACGCCCACCACTCACGGTTTTAATTAATCGTTGTGAAATAATTGCCCGTAAATTAATCGCTAAATCTTGCATTAGCTTTAATTGGGTTTCTGTTGAGAAAAAACCTAAAATACGGTCAACGGCTTGGTTTGCATTATTTGCATGAAGGGTGGCCATCGCTAAATGACCCGTTTGTGCAAATTCCATTCCAAAATTCATAATTTCTGCATCACGGATTTCACCTAATAAAATAACATCAGGGGCTTGGCGTAGCGTATTATGCAAAGCGGCTTCCCAACTTTCGGTATCAACACCGACTTCACGCTGCATGATGATGCAATTTTTATGAGGGTGAACATATTCAATCGGGTCTTCAATCGTAATGATATGGCCATAACTGTGAGCATTACGGTGGTCAATCAGGGCGGCCATTGTGGTTGATTTACCCGAACCTGTTCCGCCCACCATGACAATTAAACCATTTTTTGCCATGATAATATCTTTTAAAATAACGGGAAGGCCTAATTTATCAAAATTAGGCACTTCAGCGGCGATAACCCGCATCACCATCCCTTGACAGCCTTGTTGTACAAAAGCATTGACTCGATAGCGTCCTAATCCTCCTGGGGCAACGGCAAAATTACACTCTTGTGTTTCTTCAAATTGTTTCAATTGCTTATCATTCATTATACATTGCGTAAATGATTTAGAATCTTCGCTGGATAAAGCCTGTTTCGTGACCGGGGTCATTTTGCCTTTAATTTTCATCGCAGGGGGAAAGCCTGCGGTAATAAATAAATCTGAACCATCTTTGGTGTGCATTGCTTTCAGCAGCTTAAGCATGATTGCCATTGCCTTCTCTCTTTCCATGTTTACCTCTTTATTTTGTAAAAGTTGACCTGATAGTTTTATTTGGATGCGTATAAGTGTATATAATACGCTCTTTTCTAAGTTTAAATCTAAATGAGTAAGCAAATAAAAGCGGTCGCCTTAATTTCAGGTGGCTTAGATTCTATGTTGGCAGCACAAACCGTGATGCAACAAGGTGTTCATGTTGAGGGAATTAATTTTTTTACAGGTTTTTGTGTGGAGGGACATACCCATGCTATTCGTAAAAAAGATAAAGCCAAGCCTAAGCGTAATAACTCGCTATGGGTTGCCGAACAATTGGGAATGAAGCTTCATATCATTGATATTATTGAAGAATATAAAGATGTGTTGATTAATCCTAAACACGGCTATGGAGCCAACATGAACCCCTGTTTAGACTGTAAAATTTTTATGGTCAATAAAGCCAAACAGTGGATTCAAGAAAATGATTTTGATTTTATTATTACGGGTGAGGTCATGGGTCAACGCCCCATGTCTCAACGTAAAGAAACCATGCCGGTGGTTGCTAGAGAATCAGGGGCCGACGATTTATTATTACGCCCTTTATGCGCACAAAATTTACCCATCACGAAACCTGAGCGTGAAGGCTGGGTTAGTCGTGAATTATTACATGATTTTAGTGGGCGTTCACGCAAGCCACAAATGGCTTTAGCCGATAAATTTGGTTTTGAGGACTATGCTCAACCCGCAGGCGGTTGTTGTTTTTTAACCGATGAATCCTACTCTAAAAAATTAGTCGATTTGTGGGAAACACGCGGGGAAAAAGACTATGATTTAGATGATGTCATGTTATTAAAAGTAGGACGACATATTCGTCCAAATCCTCGTTTTAAAGTGATGGTTGCGCGTGAAGATGGGGAAGCTCGCTTTATGACGGGGTATAAAAAACGCTTTATTAATATGAATTGTCGTAGTCATCGAGGGCCTTTGGCTTTATTAGTCGGTGAACCTAATGATGAAGATATAAAATTAGCCGCACAAGTACTGGCTCGCTATGGCCAAGGGCGCGATGAAGCTCTCGTTGAAGTTGAGGTTCGTTTACTTAATGGCGAAACGCAGTTTATTGAGGTTAAACCGTTGTTAACCACTGAAATTCCACAGGCTTGGTTTATATGAGCTTACATTATTTAGATGCGCGGCGATTACTTTGCCCATTACCCGTTATTAGGACTCAAGATAAAATAAAGCAATTACAGGTGGGGGATGAGTTAGAAGTGACTTCAACGGATCCTGGGGTTATGCAAGATATTCCAACGTGGTGTCGTATTAATGGTCATCAGGTTTTAGAAACACATGAGCAAAATAATGATTATATTATTCGATTGCAAGTAGGCGACTAATGACGGAATCATTTAATGCGGATGAAGTAGCAGCGTTAAAATCACGGGTCACGTTTGTGGGTGCGTGGGTTAATGTTTTTTTAACACTCATAAAAATTACTATCGGGATTGTTGGCCAATCAACCGCATTAATTGCAGATGGGATTCATTCCTTTTCAGATTTAGCCAGTGATTTAGTCGTATTAGTTGCGATTAAGTTAGGGTCGCGAGAAGCGGATTATGAGCATCCTTATGGGCATAAGCGTTTTGAAACCTTAGCAACAGTTATTTTAGGCGTCGGATTAATCGTTATTGCGGGTGGGATTGCTTGGGATGGCTGCCAACGATTATTAAACCCTGAAACACTGGTGATTCCCAGTCAAGATACGTTAGGCATTGCTGTGATTTCAATCTTAGCGAATGAATGGCTCTATCACTATACTAAGCGTATTGGGGATATGACGCGCTCTAAATTACTGTTAGCGAATGCGTGGCATCATCGAAGCGATGCGATTTCTTCGGTGATTGTTTTATTGGGGATTGTCGCGGTCTTAATGGGTTACCCTTTTGCCGATTCGATTGCCGCCGTTGTTGTTGCTGTGATGGTGGGGAAAATTGGTTTACATTTGGTTTTAGAGAGTATTAAGGAATTAGTCGATACGTCATTATCTGAAACCATGGTTCAAGATATTCGTCGCGAAATTAAAATAACGCAGGGCGTACAAGGCATTCATTTATTGCGTACCCGACAAATGGGTGAAGATGCCTATATTGATGCACATATTGTGGTGGATGCTAAAATTAGTGTGTCTGAGGGGCATATTATTGGCGATAGAGTTAGAAAAAATTTAACTCATAAATTTGATGATATTGTTGATGTTTTAGTTCATATTGATCCCGAAGATGATGAGTTTAGTGATAATTCGGAGGATTTATTGTCACGGCAAACACTCACTAAACTGCTGGAGAAATCCTTAGGAGAGGCGGTGTACGAACAGATAGATGCCCTCTATATTCATTATTTAAATGATAAGATTGAAATGGAAATCGTTATTCCTCAACACCTATTGTCTGAAACAGAACAGATTAACACTATTAATCAACAGTGTTATGCCCTCGCCAAAAATCATGAAAGTATTACTAAAATTAATTTATTTTTAAAGGTATAAATAAAATGGCTGTTAATCAACCCTCGTTTCCAAAAATGAACCCTGTTGCCGGTATTTCACTGGGGACAACTAATGCAGGGATCAAACAAACGGAACGTGATGACTTATTAGTGATGCAAATGGTTGAGGGGGGAAGTTGTGCCGCTGTTTTTACTCAAAACGCATTTTGTGCCGCCCCTGTTCATGTCGCTAAAGCACATTTGGATAAAAATCCTCGTTGGTTAGTGATTAATTCAGGAAATGCCAATGCAGGAACGGGTCAAAAAGGGATGGACGATGCTTTAAAAACCTGTCATGAAATAGCGGCATTAGTGGGAGAGGCGTATTCTCAAGTGCTGCCTTTTTCAACAGGAGTTATTGGTGAGTCTTTACCGATAGAAAAAATGACGGGTGCTTTTCCTGACGCGATTAAGCACTTAAATGAAACCCATTGGCAACAAGCGGCTACCGCGATTATGACGACGGATACGTTTGCTAAAGGGGTCAGTAACGTGATTGAAATAGAAGGGGAAACGATCACCATCACAGGGATTTCCAAAGGGGCAGGGATGATACAGCCTAATATGGCAACGATGTTAGGTTTTATGGCAACGGACGCTAAAATTGCCCCTGGTTTATTACAACAGTGCTTATCTGATGCCGCTGAACTTTCGTTTAATCGTATTACCATTGATGGCGATACATCAACGAATGATGCCTGTGTTTTAATGGCCAGTGGATGTTCTAAGGCAGCTGAAATTACGGCTGGAAGTGAGGCGTATACACTGTTCTCAACTGCAATTAAAGGCGTTTGTCAATTGTTAGCTGAGGCGATTGTTCGTGATGGCGAGGGAGCGACTAAATTTATTCGTATTCAGGTTGAACAAGCCTTAAGTAAAGAGGAAGCTTTGGCGGTAGGAAAGACGGTAGCTCATTCTCCATTAGTCAAAACGGCTTTTTTTGCCAGTGATCCTAACTGGGGGCGTATTTTAGCCGCTGTTGGGCGAGCGGGGGTTCAAGATTTAGACGTAGAAAAAATTGAAATTTATTTAGATGCGGTTTGTATTGTTGAAAAAGGATGTCGGGCATTAAGTTATACGGAATCCGCAGGACAATCCGTGATGAATAAAGATGAAATTGATGTCACGATAAAACTAGGGCGAGGGGAACACTGTGAAACGATTTTAACCTGTGATTTTTCGTATGATTATGTGAAAATTAATGCGGAATATAGAACCTAAAAGAATGACTAATTTTGGGCCTTCCTCGTTTTTAGACTTAACGAAGGAGGCCCTTTTTGAAATTATTTTATGCTAAATTGATTGAAACTTTCATTTTCATTTAAATAGGTAACCGCTACTTTTTTAACCACTGAAAATAAAGAGCCTTTATGTGACCAGTCAATTAGCTGATCTATTAAGGCTTTATCGGCAATCGCTTTAATTTCGACAGATCCATTGTCTAAGTTTTCGGCATAGCCTTTAATACCTAATTTATCGGCTTGTTTTTTAGCCGCTGCTCGAAAACAAACCCCTTGAACACGTCCTGAGATTAAAATTTTAACGACTTGATTCATCGACTTATCCGCCAGCAATAATGAATTCTAGGACTTCGAGAAAAATCATGGGGAATTGTTGCCGCAGAAAGTTCCTCAATATTTAAATAATCTAAGGCATCCGCATCTAATTTAAAGCGTCTAAAATTAGTTGAAAAATATAAGACCCCGTTATCACTCAATAAAGCCGCTGCATTTTGAATCAACTTAACATGTTCCAATTGAATATCAAAACACTGTTCCATCCGTTTAGAATTAGAAAAAGTAGGCGGATCTAAGAAAATCAAATCAAATTGGCCTGTTGATGTTTGTTGTGCATTTTCTAGCCATTCAACACAGTCACTACGGACAAATTGATAATCTGGACCGTTAAGATTATTTAATTCAAAATTATTTTTTGCCCACTGCAAATAAGTATTTGACATATCAACGGTTAAGGTCGATTTTGCCCCGCCCATTGCCGCATGAACACTGGCGGTTCCTGTATAAGCAAATAAGTTTAAAAAACGTTTTCCTTTTGCTTGTTGAGCGATCATTAAACGTAAAGGACGATGATCTAAAAATAAACCCGTATCTAAATAATCTTCAAAATTAACCCAAAATTGACAAGGACCTTCACGTACGGCTTGGAAATTTTCGGAGTCATTTTGTTTTTCATATTGCGCCGTATGTTTTTGTTTACGTCGAATTTTTAAAAAAACCTGTTGTGCAGGAATATTTAAAATGGTCGGTATTTCGGATAAAAGCCCCGTAAGACGTTGATTTGCTTTATGAGCATCAATGGTTTTAGGTGGATCATATTCTTGAACATTAACCCATAACTGATCGCCGTAATAAATATCAATTGCGACCGCATATTCAGGAAGATCGGCATCATAAAGACGATAACAGGTGATATCCTGCTGCTTTGCCCATTTTTTTAAGTTTTTAAAGTTTTTACGCAAACGATTTGCAAACATCGGGGCGGGAATGTGATTTTCTTCTGTCTGACTGCGTTGAATAACCTGTTCTAAACGTTGAGTTTGATTTTTAGGCTTCGGTGTGAAAAAAGTGGGTTCTTCTATATCGAGGCGTAATAATTTACACTCTAAAGGGCCATTAAAAAAAGTAATTGGTTTATGAGAGCGGATGCCTAATCGAAAGCCTAACTCAGGGTTACTGATAATAATAGACGCTTTCCAACCTGTAAACTGGGCTTTTAAAACCTCGCCAAACTGTTCATAAAGTTGACTAACTTCGGCACTTTCACCTAAGCGTTCCCCATAAGGTGGGTTCGTAACGAGAAGTCCTTTTGCCCAACTTTCAGCGGGCATACACTCGCTAATATCACGTTTTTCTAAATGAATATACTCTTGTAATCCTGCGTTCTCAACGTGTTGTATTGCGGTGGCAATGGTTCGTCTACTAAGGTCAAATCCTACTAATTTAGGAAGTGTTTTTAACCCCTCGGTTTTACGTTCATTTGCTTCATTCAATAATGATTTCCAAAGGGTGTCATTATGATTTTTCCACCCTAGAAATCCATAATAGTCGCGCAATAACCCCGGTGCAAAATCAGCCGCAATCATCGCCGCTTCTAAAACGAACGTGCCTGAACCACACATAGGGTCAATAAAACTGCCCCCATTGGCTGCTATATGCGCCCAATCACTGCGTAATAAAATAGCGGCGGCCAAGTTTTGTTTGATAGGGGCTTTGAGACTCACATCACGATAGCCACGTTTATGCAAGCTGTCGCCCGATAAATCTAAACTTAATTGAGCCTGAGAGCCATTAAGATGAACATTGACATGAATATCAGGTTGGCTGGTGTCAATATTAGGGCGTTTTTGGAATTTGGCTCGCATTTGGTCAACAATAGCATCTTTGACTTTGAGTGCGCCGAAATGGGTATTATTAATGACATCTGAGTTTTTGGCATTAAAGGAAACCATAAAACTACCGTCAGGTTTTAAATGATTAAACCAGTTAATCTTTTTAATGCCATCATACAGGTCTTGTTGTGAATGCATTTCAAACTCAGCTAACCGTAATAGAATACGATTGGCTGTTCTTGACCACAAACAAATACGATAAGCCGTTTCTAATGTTCCCTCAAAGCCAACCCCTGCTATAGTCGGTTTTAAATTGGTTGCACCTAATATTTCAAGTTCATTAGCAAGGAGAGTCTCCATTGCTTTGGGTGTTGTTGCAAAAAGAAGATGGTGGGTCATAAGTTTTAGGGTCAAGTCAAAAGAACGGTTTAGAATAGCACAGCTTGAATTCAATCATTGAATTTGTATTAGAGGGCTTGATAATTTTTAAGCGCAATAACGAGGCGTTTCATTTCAATTTCTAACTGCTCTAACAGATAATTAGCGTCTTGAAGATCGCCTGATTTTCCTATGTCATCTAGTTGAATCGCTAATTCAATTATATTTTTAGCACCAAACGTCGCTAATGTTCCTTTTATCAAATGCCCTATATCACTAATTTTATTGGCATCCACCTCATTAACAGCTTGTCGTATTTGAGTTAATAGTTCGTCGTGTTGTTGCAAATATATTTTTATAATACTGAGAAGAATGGTGTTATCCCCTCCAAATAAAGCAAGAGTGACTTTGATATTAAAAATATTATCATCAACGTCGGTGTTATCAATTTCTTTTTGTTTTGAGGGAAGAACTGTTTCTAAGGGAACAATTGAGGTTAAAATTTTAAATAATTCTGGCACCCTAATAGGTTTTGAGGTGTAATAATTCATCCCCTTAGATAAGCAATTATCTATATCGCTTTTCATCGCTTGTGCAGTGAGGGCGACAATAACGATTGGCGGTAATTGTAAGTCTTTTTCTATTTTACGAATAGCAACGGTTGCTTCAATACCATCCATTTCAGGCATTCTAACATCCATTAAAATAACATCAAATGAATGTTGTTGTTGATAGGTTTCAACGGCTTTTTTACCATTATTAACAATCGTAAAATGAGTAATGCCTTGTTGTTCAAATAATCCTCGCGCGACTTCTTGATTGACTAAATTATCTTCGGCTAACAAAATTCGCATCTTAGGGTTAAGCTGATGATTGTAGGATTTAGATGTTTTAACGCTCGGTTCTTGTACACAGACGGATGATTTAATTTTTGCTAATAATAACGATTGTTGAACGGGTTTCTCTAAAAATCCATTCACTACATCATTAATTTCATCACTTTCTATTTTTGTAATTGAGGTGATTGATGACAAAATAATAATTGGAATCGTTTTCCAGTAAGGCTGGTTACGAATACGTTTAGCTAATTCTAGCCCTGTTAACTCGGGCATTTGATAATCAGTAATAATTAATTGAAAGGCCGATTCTGTTCCTATCACTTGCTCTAATTTATTTAAAGCAATTTGAGGTGTTTCAGCGGTGACAGGCTTCATGTTCCAGTATTCTAAAGTTTCTTTGAGAACCGAGCGTTGCATTGCATTATCATCAATCACTAAAACATGCTTTATTTGTTCAATGCCTTTGAGTGACGGTTTAGAGACAATACTGTCGGCGGGTTTTTCAAAGGCAATGGTAAAATGAAAAATACTGCCTTCCCCTAGTTCACTTTCCAGCCACATTTTACCGCCCATCAACTTCACTAATTGATACGAAATAGAAAGCCCTAACCCTGTTCCGCCATGATGGCGTGTTGTTGACGCATCCGATTGATTAAAAGCACCAAAGACTTTTTCTTGTTTAGATTTTTCAATGCCAATGCCTGTGTCGTGGATAGAAAAATGAAGTTGCAAGCGGTTCTCTGTATTTACCCGCTCTGGATTTTCAAACAGCACGACTTTAATAAGGACTTCACCTTGTGAGGTGAATTTTATAGCATTGCCAGCCAGATTAATAATAACTTGTTGTAGCCGTGTATTATCACCAATAATAATGTGAGGAAGGTCATTAGCAATAGAAAAAATGAGTTCGATGCCTTTTTCATGGGCCTTCATGGCGATAGCGGTTGTCGTTTCCTCAATACATTCACGTAAACCAAACTCATGAAAATCTAAATCCAGTTTATTCGCTTCTATTTTAGAAAAATCAAGAATGTCATTAATCACATTGAGTAATAACTCGGCGGATTGATTTGCAACGGTTAAAAAACGCATTTGGCGTGTATTTAATTGCGTTTTTAAGACTAATTCAATCATCCCAATGACCCCATTTAGAGGGGTACGAATTTCATGACTCATATTTGCTAAAAATTCTGATTTAGCTTGACTAGCGGTTTCAGCGGTTTTTTTGGCTTTTTTTAATTCATTTTCTTTTTGTTTACGGATCGTAATATTTCTAACAAGTCCTAAAAAAACAGGTTGATTATCAATGAAAAATTCACTGACTTGTAATTCCATTGGGAATATATGGCCATCTTTAGAACGAGCCTCAACTTCTCGGTTGAAACCAATCACTTTAGCTTTCTTAGTTTTTAAATAACTTTTTAAGTACGAGTCATGTTCGTCAGCAACCGACTTAGGCATTAATAAGGAGACATTTTTTCCAATTATTTCATCTGGAGAATAGTTGAATATTTTTTCAGAAGCCTTATTAAACGTTAAAACAATACCGCGTGGGTTAATGGTAATTAAGCCATCGACAACATTGTCAACAATAGCTGTTTGATACGCTTCAGAGTTATGTAATGCTTTTTTTGATAAACGCTGCTCTTTTTTTAGTCGCTTTTCAAGCCGTCTAAAGGAGTCGTGCATACCAATAAATAACCCAATTAAAACGGCTAAATAGCTAATTTTAGTAAAAAAATCAATAATACTAAATGTGCCATTGAGTCCACCATCAAGTTCTTTATCGGTGAATGAAATAAATAGTATTTGAGTGAGCGTGTTAATGATAAGGGCTATAATCAACCAATGTTCAAACGAGTCTTTCTTCCAATAACCTTTTTTTAAATAGCCTATTAAGGATATTCCAAAAAATAGCGCAGGAATAATTTCTTGAGGGCGATGAAGAATAAAATTAAAAAAATGCGTGGGTGATAGGGGGATGAACGTAGAAAATAAAAAACTGATCCCTGTTGCAAAGATAATAAGACTAATAATTGTTTTTTTTCTAATGATTCCTTGAGGGCCTAGTTGCTGCTCTCTTTGCCATGCTACATAACTGAACCACAATAAGAGCGATAAAAATAAACGGGAGGTCATGCCGCTCGAAGAAACAAGAAAGGGAAACTCAGAAGGAATATATTTTTCAAACCCAATAGAGGTTACTAGGGTATGATAACCATCTAAAAAGGCGGTCCCCATGTAACCTGTGCCAATAATTAGGTACGTGTTGTTTTTGCCACTATAAAAACGCACGAGCGCCATTGCACCTATAATTAACGCTAACAAGGTAGCGATTGATTCCATTAAGGTGTGTAGCTGATTGGAGCCCTGCCAATTTAAGTTATTCAGAATAAAGTAACTTGTTATCAATGATAGGGCGGTTAACCAATAAATAAAGATATGATTAAAATAAAATTTGTGGGTATTAATCATTAGAATCTCTAATTCAACGGCTGACTATGTCCTCCATTATAAAGGATGTTACTCATTTAATCTTAAAAGTTAGAAAAAGAGTCGATTATGCTTGAATTTTATAGGATTAAAACTATATCTGTTAAGGTATTCTTCTCAAATAATAGGAACTTTATTATGTTGTCTCGTTACCAATTTTTAATTTTTATTTTTTTAGGAATGATGGCTACCTCGTTAGAGGCTGCATTACCTAGTCATGATGACAAAGGAACACCTTTACCTTCATTATCGTCGATGTTAAAACAGGTTAACCCTGCGGTTGTTAATATTTCTACCTTTTCAACCGCTCAAAAAACGTATAACCCGCTCTTAAACGATCCTTTTTTCAAGCATTTTTTTCAAATTCCTAAACAACACCCAGGACAACAACAGCGACGAAAAAAACAACAGAGTGCAGGTTCGGGGGTTATTATTAACAAAGCAGAAGGGTTGGTTGTTACCAATCATCATGTGGTTAATAATGCCGATGAAGTTCATGTTGCTTTAATTGATGGTCGTAGTTTTCCTGCTAAAATTGTAGGCCATGATCCTGAGTTAGATATTGCGTTACTTAAAATAGACGCTGATAATTTAAATGAAGTTCCGCTTGCAAACTCGGATTTATTGGAAGTCGGCGATTTTGCCGTTGCCATTGGGAACCCTTTTGGCTTAGGGCAAACGGTGACCACGGGGATTATTAGTGCATTAGGGCGAACAGGTCTTGGAATAGAAGGGTACGAAAATTTTATTCAGACGGATGCCTCGATTAACCCAGGTAATTCAGGCGGCGCCTTAGTGAGTTTAAAAGGTGAGTTAATTGGTATTAATACCGCCATTATTGCGCCTTCGGGAGGTAATGTAGGAATCGGGTTTGCTATACCAATTAATATAGTTAAAGCCAGCGTTCAACAAATACAGCAGTATGGCGAAGTTAGGCGTGGGCAGATTGGCGTAACTATTCAAGATATTAATCCTGAGTTACGGCGTGCATTTAATTTAAAAAATGGTCAGCAAGGCGTTTTAGTTACTGGTGTCATCAATCATTCATCGGCTCAAAAAGCGGGGATAAAACCAGGCGATGTGATTATTAATATTGACGACAAGCCAACGACCTCAACAGGGCAATTACGAACGCGCATTGGTATTAAAAGCATAGGGGATAGCGTGGTAGTCGCTTTGATTAGAATGGGCAATTTAAAACAGTTTACTGTTAAAGTTGGTAAAAATGAAAATAAAGAGAATAAGGGTTTAAATCATAAATTATTAGTAGGGCTACAGTTAGAAAATAATAGTCAAGGGCAGGGAGTTATTATTATAGGGATGAAACCTAATTCTTTTGCAGCGTCCAAAGGCTTACGCCGAGGCGATATTATTTTAGGAGTCAATAAACAAGTAGCTAATACAATCAATGAGTTAAAATCTATTTTACAGAAGAATGATAAAAATATTTTATTGCTGATAAATCGTCAGGGGCGCATATTTTATTCAGTTATTCGTTAATAGGTAGAGACGTGAAACAGAGCGTTTCTACAGGCTACCAACTTAAGATGGAACACGTTGAGGTTAAGCCGTTCGTGCTGAGTTTATCGAAGTATAAACGGCTTAACCGTCCGCGCCCTTCGACTAGGCTCAGGACGAACGGTTAAGCCTTGTTCCATAGTGTTCTGTCTTAAGTTGGTAGCTGTCTCTACACTGATCTATTTTTATTTTTTTAGTTTAGCGATTCTTCCTTGCGCTAAATATAATGGATTAAAGCAGAGTAAGTAAATACGAATAAAAATAGCCCCTGGACTGAATATGACGGCTTTAATAAATCCTTTGACACCTTGGAAGGGGGCGCGTAAAAAATTTAAAAAAGGTAACAGTGTTAACAACGTTAAGGCGAATTTATTGGCTATCCACAGGGCAAGTATAATTACAATAGGATAAACAGGAAATGAACTTAAGACGAATTGTTGTAGTTCAGGCCAGTAATAATAAAGCAGACCGCCGATCGCTAAAATGATGGGAATCCAAAGCCATACAAAAATTTGCAGAACTTTACCAAAGGTTGATTGAGCAACATCCAATTGTTTAAGATAATCGGGGGTCGGTTTATTCATCCAAGGGGCAATTTGATTAAAGGCCCACGACACTTTAGGGGGGGCTTGTGTCTTATTCTCTTTCGAGGTTTGTTTGAGTTGACTTAATTCCGTTGCACTCATTAAGTAGCCATCCCGCATCAAAGAATACGCTTCTACTTCCGTAAACGCATCTAAATCGGTACGCATTTTAGAAAGTTTTTCTTGGACTTTATCATTAACTCCAAACGCATTCGTTGTTGATTCGAATATTTCATCTTTTTCAGCAGGTTCGTTGTATTCATTATTCCAGCTGATTTCTCGAACTTCCAACCCTTTACGTAGGTTCATAAAGGCAATATTATCAATATTGTCGGTGCGTGCAATTAAGTGTAATAAACCTTCGGTACGCGCACGGTCTTGTAAAATGGTACTGACCCGTAAAAGTGTGGGGATAGGTTTGGTATCCACTTGACTTTCAAACCCCATTTGTCCTGAAGCATCACTAATAATAAATTGCGTACAGTCGTTATTTAATAAACTTTCTGTTCCTTGGTTATCAAAAACGCCGCCATCAACAAGTTGAGGGGTGACTTCTTCTTCTTTATCTCTATTATCATAAAGCCCCTTAATTGATAACGGGGAAAATAATCCTGGAACAGAGGCCGAAGCCGCTACAGCATGGCCTAACGAAATATGTTGTTGCTGTTTTACCATACTTTGATAACCATTGCGCGCTCTGCGCAAACGAATAGGTTTTTTATCAATATAAATAAATTTAGAGGCGGTATCAGGGATATAATTAGAGGGTTCCCCCATTGTTTGTGCCGTAAACTGCCAATTGCGCCCTCCATTTAAAGTTGTTGCATTTAAGATTAAAATAGGGACTTTAGCAGATCGAGTTGCATTATCTTTTCTTGGAAAAAAGTTACTTTCACAGCCAGGTGGGTAAATTTTTAAATTTTGCATTTCAATAGGATTACTTTCATCTTCTAACACGGATTGATAAAAATAGTCGTTGTAAAGCTCGGCAATACGACTACTGCGTGAATAATTTGAACTGATGAGCATTTTGAAATTTTTTATAAAATTTCCAAATGTAGCCATTCGAATATTTTTTTCAGTCGCTTTTAAAAAATCAACTTCTATGATTTTTACAATATCAATATAATCTTGATCGGTAATGTCATCATCAACTTTACTTTCAAGTAATTTTTTAAGATGTAAATAATACAAAGCCCCGATAACAGAGCCGCCTGATACGGTAGAAATCACCTCAACTGAACGTAACAATCCTTGTTCAGCCATTTGTGCTAGAATGCCAATATGATAAAAAGAGGCACGAAAACCGCCTCCTGAAAGACCTAATCCTAATTTTTCGGATGACTGTGTTGACATGATATTTATCCTATTGTAATTATTCTAAGATGAAGAAATAGTGTAGCATAACCCTCTGTTTTTTTGCCTTCTGTGAGTTTATTCATGCCCCTTTTATTGTCCAATGATTACACTAAGCTTGCCGTTCTTTATCAAAATCAAGGGGATATATTAATGTCTCAACAACTCGCTGAAAAATTAGCCCTCCCTCTTTATTTATCAACGAGTGAGATTAAAGAGGAACATTTTTTTTTAAGTTATCGTGAAGAAAGGTTAGTTCTTTTAGATAAAGCACAGCTTAAAAAAGGCGGCTTGAGTGTTAATATTAATGCTCGACCTGGTGAAAAACGCTCTTATCCTGCCCCAAGGCAAAATGATTTAGCCAAAGCTTTAGGACGAAAAACTAAAACTATTATTGATGCAACGACAGGATGGGGGCAAGATGCCCTTTTTATGTTTCGGATGGGTTATCAGGTTCAATGTTTTGAACGCTCACCTATGATGGCGGCCTTGTTAGACGATGCTTTTTTGCGTTTAGAAAAATTAGAATGGATGCAAAAACTTCAATTAAATTCGCCTAAATTAACCCAAGGGGATGCGATTAAACTCTTAACTACCTTAGATAACGCGCCCGATTGTATTTATCTTGATCCGATGTTTCCGCCTAAACGTAAAAAATCGGCCTTAGCCAAAAAATCAATGCAACTATTACATACCTTATTAGGGCAAGATGAGGATAAAGATAAGCTCTTTGTAGCAGCAATGGCGGCAACGGCAAAACGTGTAGTGATAAAAAGTCCTGATTATGCAGAACCTTTAGGCGGTAAGCCCACTGAAAGTTTTAAAGGCAAATTGTTACGTTATGATGTTTATTTAAAATAACGAGGCATTGTTAGCGATTATATTCCTTGGGCTAAAGGCTTTATTTGTGCTGAATTTTAGATTACACATTATAATAGTGCCTTAGAAAGTCTAGTTTCTAAAGAGTGATGATTTAATTCATATCATTCATACTAGACTCCGTATAAAAAATTAATAACTTTAAAAAATTTGGAAAATCAAATTATGATTATCAACGGTGTCAGTATTGATGAAACCTTCGCCGAAGCGTTTCCTATGAAAGCTACGCGGGTTATTATTACCGCGCAAACGCCTCAATGGGCCTATAACTCGGCACAATCAATGACAGGGTTTGCAACGTCTGTTATTGGTTGTGGTTGTGAAGCCGATATTGAGAAAATACTCCCTGCCTCTGAAACACCCGACGGTCGCCCTGGTGTATCTGTTATGATTTTTGCTATGGGTGGCAAAAGTTTAATGAAACAATTAGAGAATAGAGCAGGGCAGAGTGTATTAACCTCCCCAACATCCGCTTTATTTTCAGGGATAGATGGCGGAAAACGTATTCCTTTAGGTAAAAATTTACGTTATTTTGGCGATGGTTTTCAAACATCCAAGTTAATTGATGACAAGCGTTATTGGCGAATTCCTGTGATGGATGGTGAGTTTCTAGTTGAAGAAACAACGGGGCAAGTTGAAGCGATTGGTGGTGGAAATTTAATTGTTTTGGCAACATCAGAAGTCGATGCGTTAACGGCCTGTGAAAAAGCCGTTGAAGAAATGCGTAAAATTCCTAATATAATCTTACCCTTTCCTGGGGGTGTCGTTCGTTCGGGTTCAAAAGTAGGCTCTAAATATAAGGCATTAAGTGCATCAAGTAATGATGCTTTTTGTCCTACATTAAAAGGGATTACGAAAACAGAATTATCAGCTGAAATTGAATCGGTAATGGAAATTGTTATTGATGGGTTAACGGAAGACGATATTAAAAAAGCGATGCGCGTGGGCATTGAAACCTTTTGTTCTATCGGTGCTTACAATGGGATTAAACGAATTAGTGCTGGAAATTATGGCGGTAAATTAGGTCCGTATCATTTCCATTTACAGGAGATTATGGCATGAGTGCATTAACCTTTAAATTAAAAACAAAACCAAGTCAGCGTGTTGATATGTCACCTTTAGTTTGCCATTTATTGAAGGATAAAAGCCCTAGCGATATAGGGTCTATTGAATTAGTGAGTGGTAAATCTCAGATTCGTGTGGATCAATTATTTCACATTTCAGGTTTTGATACGCAGAATATTATTATAGATAATAGCTGTGAAAAATTAGATTTTATTGCCAAATCCTTAGAAGCGGGGAAGGTAACCGTTAACGGTAATGTGGGGGCTTATTTAGCCCAAGAAATGAAGTCAGGAACCGTTGAAATTAATGGTAATACGGGTATTTTTGCCGCGTGTGAAATGAAACAAGGTTTATTGACTATTAAAGGGAATGCAGGCGATTTTTTAGGCGGGGCCTTAATTGGAAATAAACAGGGAATGAAGGGGGGAACTGTTTTAGTTAAAGGCAATGCGGGTGATCGCGTAGGGGATCACATGCGTCGTGGATTAATATTGGTTGAAGGTAATGTCGGTGATTATTGCGGCTCTCGAATGACCGCAGGAACTATTGCGGTGATGGGCGTTACAGGAAAATTTTTAGGCTATGCCATGCGTAGGGGCACCTTATTATTATGGCAATCACCTAAATTATCCGCTACCTTTAATGATTGTGGCTCTCATACGCTGTCATTTTTACCGATGTTGTTTAAATCCTTTAAAAAACTGAACTCTAAGTTTTCGGATGTTAATTCTGCGTTTAATCGCGCGCAACGTTATGTCGGCGATGTTGCTGAAATAGGGCGTGGTGAAATTTTAGTAAAGCTTTAGGGGGAATAACACGAAGAACTTAAGTTAATAGCGTTCTGTCTCGTAGACAGCGATAGCCGATAATATATCGGCTATCCAGTGGGTTAGCGGGTCTCTTTAGAGACTCGATAACCTCGACCGCGTAATGTTTCTATGGGTTTAGTAACCCCTTGAGGATCTATTTTTTTTCGTAACCGCCCTACAAAAACTTCAATAACATTACTGTCACGGTCAAAATCTTCCTCATAAATATGATCGGTTAATACCGCCTTCGATATAACTTCCCCACGATGAAACATTAAATATTCTAAGACCTTATATTCATAAGCCGTTAATTCTATAACCTTATCATCGACTAAAACCGTTTGGGCAAGGGTATCTAACTTAATATTCTTATAGATTAAAATAGGTTTAGCATTACCTGTCGAGCGACGAATTAGCGCATTAATACGCGCCTGTAACTCTTCATAATGAAACGGTTTCGATAAATAATCATCGGCCCCTGATTCAAGCCCCTCCACTTTATCTTGCCAACGATTACGTGCCGTTAATAATAAAATGGGCGTGTCAATGTTATTTTCTCGTAGACGTTTAACGAGTTCTATTCCTGAAAAATCAGGCAATCCGATATCAATAATGGCCACGTCAATAGGATATTCTTTAGCTAAGTAATAGCCTTCTTGCGCATTATAGGCATTATCAACAACAAACCCTTTGCTAATAAAATACTGCTGTATTTGCTGGCAAAGAATTTTTTCATCTTCAACAATTAAAACTCGCATTTTACGGATCTTTACGCTTTTCTTTATCTACGTTGTCTAAATTTTCTCCTGTTTCAGCATCAATTTGAATATGCTGAATGCGTCCTTTCTCAGTTAAAATTTTAATAATATGAATTTCTTTATTTTCTACCGTTTTAGTTTCAGCATTCAAAACTTTATTTTGAGTATCTTCCGTTATTTTTTTAGTGGCTTCATCAAGGGTGATAGGGGCCGCTGCCTCTTCTTGAGTTTTAGCGAAAGAAATAGCTGAAAATAAAATAAGTAAGGTAATAATTGGGATAATAGACTTCATGATTGCTCCACTATGTAAAAAAAGGAAAAAGAAATGCCTTTCTTAGCATTATAATTGACGTTTTCTATCACGTTTGATGGTGATTTAAAGTAACTAATGGATTTATACAATTAACGTACCTAAATATCACTATTCAGATACGTTAAAAGCAAAAATTTAGGATAAATACGCGCGTATAAAATTAGGGTTTGTAGTTCAAAAAATACGATAAGTTTAGTGTAAAAAAATGTGCTGAAGGGCACTATTAAACGATTGAGAAAATGATGCACCTAAATTACTGGCCAGTTTATCCAGTAACCGTTCTTGCGGTGTAAAGTTTAAAGTGTTCTCTGTCCCCATTTCATCTTTTGCAACACTATCAATCGTACCAAAGCCATCTGCAAGTCCAAGTTTAACGCCTTTTGCACCCGTCCAGACTAACCCTGAAAACATATCATCGGATTCCACAAGGCGATCACCTCGTCCCGTACGAACCGCATCAATAAATTGTTGATGCACTTCATCGAGTAATGCTTGCATGTGTTGGGTTTCTTCTTCATTGGTTGGTGAAAAAGGATCAAGCATCGCTTTATGAGTCCCAGCGGTTAATAAGCGTCGTTCTACCCCCAGCTTTTCTAAAACATCAACAAAGCCAAATCCGTTCATAATGACCCCAATAGAGCCAATAATACTTGCGGGACTCACAAAAATTTTATCGCTAGCCGCCGCAATGTAATAGCCTCCAGAGGCACAAATATCACCCACCACAGAATAAATAGGTAAATCAGGATGTTTCTCTTTAAGCTGTCTTATTTCATCATAGATATAAGCGGATTGAACAGGGCTTCCACCTGGCGAGTTAATATTCAAAATAATACCTTTAGTATTACTATCCTTAGCCGCCTTTCGTAAGCCATCAATAATACTGTCCGCATTAGCCGTCTCACTTGCAGCAATGACCCCTAAAATATCAATAACCGCGACATGAGGCTTGTTACCTGTTGAGAAGCCGTCTTTAAATTTAGGATAAAGGGTCATGGCCAAGATACCTAATAAATAGATAAACATCAGCGATTTAAAAAAATTACTCCATCGACGACTACGACGTTGTTCAACAACCGCCGCTAGAGCCACTTTTTCAAGTATTTCTCGTTCCCATGTTGGTTTTTTTGAGGGGGGTCTTGGAGGGGCTTGGTTTTCCATTTGCATTAGCCTTTTATAAATTCAAGTAATTCAGCCGTTTGATTTAAACAGTGTAACGGTTGATATTGTTGTAATAATGTAACTGGGTGCGCGCCACAAGCAACCCCTATCGCTGAAACATGGGCATTAAGTGCCATTTGTAAATCATGACTGGAGTCGCCAACCATTAAGGTATGCTCGGCGTTTATATTTGCTTGTTGCATAATTTCTTCCAACATTGTTGGATCAGGTTTTGATGTCGTTTCATCCGCACAGCGAGTCGTAAAAAATAGCTCAGTCATTTGGGTTGCTTGTAAGGCTTTATTTAGGCCAATTCTATTTTTTCCTGTGGCAACGGCTAGTAAAATTTCTGCTTGTTTCAACTCAAATAAGAGCTCTTTAACGCCTGAAAATAAATCTTGAGGGGTCATCGGTTTAGAAAAAAATTCTTGACTATAACTGTTGGCTAATTTTTGTAATGTGTTGTTATCTGCGTTTGGAAATAAAATCGTCATCGCTTTAGGCAGACTGAGTCCAATAATATCTTTGACTGCTTGCGAATCAGGCCTATCAACGTCATAATTGAGGGCGGCTGTTTGCGCACTATGAACAATCCAATCAATTGAATCAACTAAGGTACCATCCCAATCAAAAATAATTAATTTAAAGCGATTGTTCATGGTTCAATAAAGTCGTTAAAGAAGACGGTAAGGGTGCATCAAGCGTGATAATTTCACCTGTACTGGGATGAGGAAAACGCAAACTTTTAGCATGAAGAAATAAACGTTTATACCCTTTTTGTTTAAATTGTTGATTAATAGAACGGTCTCCATAACGCTCATCTGCAATAATGGGATGACCCAAATAAGCGGCGTGAACTCTAATCTGATGCGTCCGCCCTGTTTTAGGACTGGCCTCCACTAACGTTGCATTTTGAAATCGTTGCATTCGTCTAAAAAAAGTCTGTGCTTGTTTTCCCGCCTTACTGACAACGACCATCCGTTCGCCACTTTTAGCCGTATTTTTTAATAACGGAACATCAACTTCTTGCTTTTTACGTTGCCAACACCCCGCAAGCAAAGCGAGATAAGTCTTCTGGATACCATCCCCTCGGAAAAGTTCATGCAGTGAACGTAACGCACTCCGTTTTTTAGCAATTAATAAGCAGCCCGAAGTGTCTTTATCAAGACGGTGAACCAATTCAAGGTAATGCGCGTCAGGGCGTAATACTCTTAATGCCTCAATAACACCCGAGTCAATACCTGTTCCACCATGCACAGCAAAGCCTGATGGTTTATTTAACGCCATTAAAAACTCATCCTCAAAAAGAATATCATTTTCTAAACTGTTTTTTAAAGCGGATTTAATAAAAACGTTTTGCGTTTTTTCAGCCAGCCTAACGGGCGGGATTCTAACTTTATCCCCGCAAGTAAGACGATATTTTACATTGACCCGCCCTTTATTAATACGGACTTCACCCTTACGAATAATCCGATAAATCCGACTTCTAGGAACCCCTTTTAAATGCGTAATTAAAAAATTATCCAGTCTTTGTCCAGCCTGATCTTCGTCAATATCGACCCATGTAACGTGGGGTTTAATTTCATTTTTATCAATATTCATTTGTTAAATGATACCGTAATTTTGATAAATTGCGGCTTTAAATTGATGCAAGCTCTTAAGATTGTTATATTAGACAAGTTTATCTTTAAATAAACATAATAATATTCCCAAAAAATAAACCCTTTTAACAGGGTAGGGACTATAAGAATTAGTCGGGTTTTATTACTCAACCCATGATGAGTGAAAATGTTTCGTTTAGGATAGCGTTTATTTGATAGCATCAGTCATTGGTTTTTTTATACAGGCAAACATTGCATCATTTGTGACCGATAGTTAAGTTAAGGCAATGAAAATTTAACAAGACCTGCTCGTTATGCTTTAGGATTGGGACAATTGCCCACAAACCTTAAGCCAATAACCTTAAAAAAGTGCGTAAATAGGGCTTAAAAGCCAATCGATAGTTTTAATTTAAGTCACAGAATTAAACGACTACGATTCAAATACTTTTTATACCGTTGTACTTTAGATGTTAATACCCATCAATAAACCTGAAAACGAAGCCGAAGTTACCAAGGATATATAATGAAAAGAATGCTTATCAATGCCACGCAACCTGAAGAGTTGCGTGTTGCTTTGGTAGATGGTCAAAAACTTTATGATTTTGACATTGAAATTCCTTCAAAAGAACAAAAAAAATCGAATGTTTATAAAGGAATTATTACACGAGTCGAACCTAGCTTAGAGGCGGCCTTTATTAATTATGGGGCCGAAAAACACGGTTTTTTACCCTTTAAAGAAATTTCTCCCCTATACAAAGCCGATCCTAAAACAGGTAAAAGTACTCGAGCTACGATCAAAGATAATTTAAAAGAGGGACAAGAAATTGTCGTTCAAATTGAAAAAGAGGAACGGGGTAATAAAGGGGCCGCACTGACGACCTATATTAGTTTAGCAGGAACCTATTTAGTTCTCATGCCCAATAATCCAAAAGCGGGAGGAATTTCACGTCGTATTGAAGGCGATACGCGGAATGAATTACGCGAAACGATGAATGGGCTAGAAATTCCAGATGAAATGGGAATGATTATTCGTACCGCAGGCTGTGGTAAAAATGCAGAAGAATTACAATGGGATTTAGATTATTTATTACAATTATGGCGAGCTATTGAGCGTTCGGCAACGGAACAAAATGCGCCTTTTTTAATTTTTCAAGAAAGCAATGTCATTATTCGTGCGTTACGTGATCATCTGCGCAGTGAAATCGAAGAAATCTTAATTGATAAAGAAAGCTCTTTTAAATTAGTACAGACTTTTTTAAAGCAGGTTATGCCACATTACCTGTCTCGTTCTAAACATTATCAGGATGATGTTCCCTTATTTAGTCGCTATCAAATTGAATCACAAATTGAGACCGCCTATAAACGAGAAGTGTCCTTGCCATCGGGTGGAGCTATTGTTATTGACCATACAGAGGCGTTAACTTCGGTTGATATTAACTCAGCTCGGGCAACGAAAGGCAGTGATATTGAGGAAACGGCACTGAATACGAATTTAGAGGCCGCCGATGAAATCGCTCGTCAGCTTCGATTGCGTGATTTAGGGGGCTTATTTGTTATTGATTTTATTGATATGCTCGCGAATAGAAATCAACGGGCCGTTGAAGGTCGTTTAAAAGATGCTTTAAAAATTGATCGCGCCCGCATTCAAACTAGCCGTATATCTCGGTTCGGTTTATTAGAAATGTCGCGTCAACGTATTCGCCCTTCATTGGGTGACTCGACACAATTGTCATGCCCGCGTTGTAAAGGTCAAGGCTCAATTCGTAATGTTGAATCCGTTGCATTATCGGTGCTTAGAATTATCGAAGAAGAAGCGATGAAAAAGGGCAGTGAAAAAATCATTGCTCATTTACCCATCGAATGCGCGACTTTTTTATTAAATGAAAAACGTAGTGCCATAGAAGAAATAGAGAAACGCCTAAAAGTGGGTATTATTATCCTGCCAAGTAAGCATTTAGAAACACCTGCCTATGATATAGAGCGGATTAAAAGTAAAGATGTTGGGGATGAAAAGCTAAGTTATTTGCAGGTTCAAACCGAAGAAGTGGCTATTCCTGAGTTTGCAAAGCAGCAACCTATGCATAAAGCGGCAACGGCTGCCATTAAAGAATTTTTGCCTGATATGCCGGCGCCTATTCAAAATAAAAAAACATCGGCGAGTTTAATTAATCGTTTTTGGCAAAAACTGATTGGTGATGCGGAAATTACAGATATTAAACCGGATGTAACGGCAAATAATAAAAGTAAAAAGCCCGAAGAAGCCTCAGAAGCGGATAATAATACGCAACGTAAAAGTCGCCCGCCGCGTAAACCCCGTTCGCGTAATAACCCCAATCGAAATCAAAAAAATAACCGTCATAATGTAGAGTCTGTCGGTGAAAAAACAGCGGTAGAAAAAAAGATCGATAGCCCTGAGGTAAAAACTCAAAACTCTCCTGCTCCGAAAACTGAAATAACTAAAGAAAAATCAGAAGTCGATCAAGAAGGTGTTAAAACGGAGACTGCTACACAGAAAAATCCACGTAATAGCAACCAACCTAAATCAGAAGGGTCTACTGA
Source organism: Methylococcales bacterium (assembly GCA_030949405.1). Classification (NCBI taxonomy): domain Bacteria; kingdom Pseudomonadati; phylum Pseudomonadota; class Gammaproteobacteria; order Methylococcales; species Methylococcales bacterium. Next base: position 2,330,337 of record JAUZSN010000002.1, read on the forward strand.
AAAAGCGGAAGTAAACGGTAATATTGGGGTTGATGGTGAAATCATCTCTGAAAATAAAAAACGTGCATCAGGACAAAATCGTCGACGAGGACCGAACCGTAGAAAACCTCGGAACCCAAATTATAAAAAGCCTGAAATTGATTTTAGCCTAGATCATGATAAAGGCGATGCGGTCGTTGCCACTGATACAAAAGAGACTAAAAACGTTAACGAAAAAAAATCACCTCCACCTCAAAAGAAACCTTCGAAAGTTGTTGAAAAAGAGCAGCCATCTAAAGCACCTGAAGCAAAGGTTGCCGATGATAAGGAAAATTCATAGGGGAAAAAGGGTTATATATTAACCCCTACTAATAAGTTAAACGTGACATAGGGTAAGTAAACCTTACTCTATGTCGCTAAACGTAATAAATTTTTGGGTGTTATTTAATGATCATCTTTTAACACCTCTCTAGCAACAGGATGTTTGAAACGTAGTTTGACGTATGAAAGATGCTGATATTTTTTTAAAAAATTTGACACAATTACCGGGTATTTATAAATTATTTAATCACCAAGGTGAGATTATTTATATAGGTAAGGCAAAAAACCTTAAAAAACGGATCAGTAGTTATTTTAATTTAGCAACCGCCTCAGCAAAACAACAACGAATGGTTGCTAACACGGTCACGATTGAAGTCACGATTACCCATACAGAAGGGGATGCGTTGTTGCTGGAAAGCCAACAAATTAAACGCTATCAACCCCGTTATAATATTTGTTTGCGTGATGATAAATCTTATCCTTATATTTTTATCTCGACGGCCCATAAGTTTCCTCAAATCAGTAGTCATCGAGGGGCTAAACGTCAGAAAGGACAGTATTATGGTCCTTATCCCAATGCGGGTGCGGTCAAAGAAACACTCAAATTATTACAAAAAATATTTCCTATTCGTCAATGTGAGGATTCTTATTATAATAATCGCTCACGTCCTTGTTTACAGTATCAAATTAAACGTTGCAGTGCGCCCTGTGTTGATTTAGTTAGTCAAGAGGATTATCAGCAAGATTTGAATAATACCCGTTTATTTTTGGAAGGGCAGGGAGCCTTACTCATTAATCAGCTCATTACTAACATGGAGTTGGCGGCTAAAAAATTAGAATTTGAACAGGCTTCTTATTTTAGAGATCAAATTGTTAAGTTACGAACGGTATTAGAAAAAAATTTTGTACACGGTGAACGAGGCGATGTCGATATTATTGTCTGTGCAGTTAAAGCAGACATTGCTTGTGTTGAAGTATTTTTTATTCGACAAGGACAAAATTTAGGGAGCAAATTATTTTTCCCTAAAATTCATCAAGAGGATAAAGAAGCGGTTATTTTGCAAGCATTTATTCCTCAATATTATTTAGAAAAATCTATTCCCTATGAGTTAATTACCAGTCATTTATTGGCGAATAGTGGTTTGCTTATGGATGTTTTAACGAAGCAAGCGCAGCATAAGGTGAACTTATTGGTAAAGGTTCGCAGTCATCGTCTTCGGTGGCTACAAATGGCCATTACAAATGCTGAAAATGCTTTAGAGACTAAACTGGCCGAAAAACAGAGTATTTATGCTCGTTTTTGTAATTTACAAAAAGAACTTCAGTGTAAGCAACTGCCTAAGCGACTTGAATGTTTTGATATTAGCCATACCCAAGGCGAGCAAACCGTTGCCTCTTGCGTCGTTTTTACCCATGAAGGTTCACTCAAATCAGCTTATCGACGTTTTAATATCGAAGGGATTAAAGGAGGGGATGACTGTGGCGCAATTTATCAAGCGGTTTCAAGGCGTTATCAACGTATTAAAGACGGTGAATATCAAGCCCCTGATATAGTATTTATTGATGGCGGCAGAGGACAAGTGAATGCTGCACAAAAGGCTTTAAGCGAATTAGTCATAAAAAATGTTATGATAGTCGGCGTATCAAAAGGACCTGATAGAAAAGCGGGAATGGAAAAGCTGATTTTAGTTGGGCAACCGCAACCTTTAAATATCAGTTCGGGGGCAAGTGCTTTATTATTAATTCAACATATTCGTGATGAAGCGCATCGTTTTGCTATTACCGCACATAGACAACGACGAGGCAACGTAAAAAAACAATCTTTTTTAGAGGATATAAAGGGCTTAGGGCCAAAAAAACGACAACGATTATTAAAACAATTTGGAGGCTCGCAAGGCATTTCACGCGCAGGCGTAGAAACACTTTGTAGCATAGCGGGCATTAGTCGCCCATTAGCACAACGTATATACGATACTTTTCATCATCAAGATGGCACTTGAATTTAATATCCCAACTTATTTAACGCTATTACGGATTGCATTTATTCCGTTATTAGCTATTATTTTTTATTTACCGTGGCAATATGCAAACATTGCCTGCACGCTGATTTTTGTATTAGCGGCTATCACTGACTGGTTAGATGGCTATCTTGCCCGTAAAATGAAACAAGAAACGGCTTTTGGTGCATTTCTTGATCCTGTTGCGGATAAGTTAATGGTCGCGTTTGTTTTAGTTTTATTAGTTGAAACAGCAAATAGTCTTTATCTTACCTTGCCTGCGGCAATTATTATCGGACGTGAAATTACCATTGCCTCCTTAAGAGAATGGATGGCAGAAATAGGGCAACGTGCAAAAGTAAAAGTTTCGTCCTTAGGAAAATGGAAAACAACAGCACAAATGTTGGCAATTACATTACTCCTTTATGGGGAGGATTTTATGGGGCTGCCAATTATGACTTGGGGGTATTGGTTACTTTATATTGCAGCAATACTCACCCTATGGTCGATGATTAATTATTTAACGGCAGCAATTGCCACGTTAAAAGAATAACCTCCTTGATGAGCGCAATGATACACCTAAAAAAGACTTAGCTTTATGGTTAGCTTTTGTATTCTACAAAATTATAACGATTTACTGGGTTTTATTTGCGACCAAGGAGACATGATTCAAGCGAGTATTAGATAGCTTGAATGTTTCTAAAATAAAATAAAACAGAACTATAATAAAAAGAATGGATAAGGAAAAAGAGAAAGCAATTAAAAAAGTTATTACACAAGATGAGATATTACAAGCAGCCTTAAAGCTGTTTGCTAAAAAAGGCTATTTTAATACGTCACTCACGGATATTAAAGACGCAGTAGGGCTTAAAACCTCGAGTGGTATTTATCAACATTTTAAAACTAAACAGGCAATTGCTGAAGCGTTGTATGGAAATATACTGGATAGCTTAAGTATTTCTATTGACGACATTCGCCGACGAAATCGTAAATCGTCTGAGCAGTTACGTGAGATTGTTGATTTGTTATTTAGATTGACGGATGACATGCCCGAAGTAATACAGTTTTTAATGACCTTAAAAGTGAGTGAGTTTTTACCTGAGCAAAAGCCCTTATTAAATACCCCTCCCTTTGTAAAAATTAAAAAAATATTTCAAATTGGTATTCGTGACGGTGAAATACGTTCACTCGACCCCTTATTAGCTTACAATTATTTTTTTGGTATTATTACGCATACATTAAAAATGGTTTTAACTGGGGATTTAGAGAAAAATGCAGATGACTATCAGTCGCAAGCATGGCTGACGGCTTGGAGTGCTATTGTTAAGCGATAATATTTAATATCATATTTGGATGTTAAAAGTAAGTACAGACTATTAATTTAAAATAGGTCTGTGCTTATGAAGCCTCTGAGGTTTTTCTAACCTCATAACACTATTTACAGTCTTTGCCTATTTTTACTTTTTCAGATTATTTTTGGTGTCTCTCATAAATTTTATTTATTAAGCCTAACCGTATAAAATAATAAGATGAATTTATTAGCCATGATTTTCAATTCTTATTTAGACTTGGTTTCAGGTTCTGAGCAGATCAGTAATAAAATGAATCTTGATATTCAAGCAATCATTGTGAAACATGATCGGAAAAATCGTTTGGAAAATCGAAATCTGAGTATGGAAGGGGGCAGTGAAGTCGTTTTTGTATTACCTGATGTAAGATGTTTGGATATTTGTCATCATGACATCGTAAAAATACGTGGGCAATACATACCCTAAAATACGGGAGTCCAAAATACCTCTTGGAACCCCGTTTATATTTTTGCCTTACACAAAGGACAAAAATAGATAACTATTTACAACGAACCACATCAATTTTAAAGCCCGCCTTTTTCAAACGCTGGTAAGCTTTAGTCTCAGCAACAATAATTTTTGAAGCATTGACCACAAGAGGCTCACCTACAAGCACTCCATTTGCATAACCTTTACATGTATAGGCCGTTGCGTACGATGATGTAGCGATTAACATTAATGTGAAACCCACAATAACTTTTTTCATTTCAATATCTCCTTAAACTTAATACGACTAATTATACTATTTGAAAATTTAATTAGAAAAACGGCATCCAGTCTTCAGTTTAAACTGTAAACTAACCCTTAAAAAATGCCAAAAACAAGATTAGTGCTTGATTATATAATGCAATTAGTCTTGGAATCAAGAGTTTCAAATTTAGCAACCCTTAGAATGATAAAAGCCCCATTCATTAATTTTAAATGAATGAGGCTATTTAATTAAAAATTATTTATTTAAATAGATTATGACTCATAGCGTTTAAAAACTAACGAGCCATTGGTTCCACCAAAACCAAATGAGTTAGATAGTGCAACGTCTATTTTCATGTCTCTTGCCGTATTAGCAACATAATCTAAATCACACTCAGGGTCTTGATTTTCAAGATTAATTGTGGGTGGGGCAATTTGATTTTTAATACTTAAGGCGGTTAAAATCGCCTCAATTCCACCAGCAGCCCCTAATAAGTGACCAATCATTGATTTTGTTGAGCTGACGGCTACCGTGTAAGCATGGTCGCCTAAGGTGGCTTTCATTGCTTCAGTTTCACCCAGATCACCCGCAGGCGTTGATGTGCCATGGGCATTAATATAATCAATCTCATTAATGTTTAATTTGGCATCACGCATTGCATTACGCATACATCGCGCCGCCCCTTCACCACCAACAGAAGGCGTTGTCATGTGATAAGCATCCCCGCTCATTCCATAACCAACGAGTTCTGCATAAATTTTTGCACCCCGTGCTTTGGCATGTTCTAATTCTTCTAAAATCACAACACCTGCACCATCACTTAAGACAAAACCATCACGGTCTTTATCCCACGGACGACTGGCGGCTTGTGGGTCATCATTACGTCGTGACAAGGCTTTTGCTGAGGAGAAGCCCCCCATTGCAGTCGGTGAGGTTGTACAACGCTCAGCCCCGCCAGCAATCATCACATCCGCATCTCCATACTTTATTAAACGTGCCGCATCACCAATATTATGTGTTCCTGTACTACAGGCGGTGACGATAGCAAAGTTAGGCCCTTTTAAACCATATTTTATGGAAAGGTTACCTGAAATCATATTAATAATATTACCAGGAACAAAAAAGGGTGAAATTCGTCTTGGACCTTTTTGATCGTAAGTTGCATAACACTCTTCAATTCCAGTGATGCCACCAATTCCAGCACCAATGGCAACCCCAATACGCTCAGCATTTTCTTCCGTAACTTCAAGTCCCGAATCATCAATTGCTTGGCAACCTGCGGCTATGCCGTAATGGATAAAGCCATCCATTCGTTTAGCGTCTTTTCCAGGAATATATTGACTAATATCAAAATTTCTAATGACTCCGCCAAACGTACTTGCAAAGGGTGAAATATCAAATGAATCAATGGGACTAATGCCACTTTTACCATTGATAATACCATCCCATGTCTCTTGGACGGTATTGGCTAAAGGCGTAATCGCGCCTAATCCAGTTATAACAACTCGACGAGTATTCAAAATAGCTACCTTGAAACACAAAAGAAGGGAAAGGAGTTAAGCGAAAATAACGGGGGTTCATTCACCCGTTATTTTATCGGTTTTTTTTTAACTATTTGTGTGTGTTTATATAATCAATCGCAAGCTGAACTTTAGTGATTTTTTCAGCATCTTCGTCTGGAATTTCAGTGTCAAACTCTTCTTCAAAAGCCATGACAAGCTCAACGGTATCTAAAGAATCAGCACCAAGATCATCAACAAAAGAAGCCTCATTAGAGACTTCATTAATATTAACACCTAATTGTTCTGCGACAATCTCTTTTACTTTCTCTTCAACATTACTCATTTTATTTTCCTCAAACCTTGCAAGTATCTGTTTACTTACTAAAGTTTCATAGTTATCTTTAAGTTAGAAATTCCCGTCACGGCTATACCCAGACGGCGGGGAAATTATACTTGATATTGCAATAAAGTCACACCTTTAAGCCATAAATAGACCACCATTGACATGTAATGTTTCACCTGTCATATAGGCAGCCCCTTCTGACGCTAAAAAAGAGACTGCATGGGCAATTTCTTTTGCATCCCCTAAACGGCCTAGGGGGATAGCCTTTAACAAGGATTGTTTGTTTTCTTCGGGCAATTCTCGTGTCATATCGGTATCAATGAAACCTGGGGCAACAGTATTAATGGTAATATTACGCGACCCGACTTCTTTTGCCATTGATTTACTAAATCCAATCATACCTGCTTTTGCAGCCGCATAATTACTTTGTCCTGCATTACCTGTGGCACCAACAACGGATGAAATATTAATAATTCGTCCGCTTTTAGCTTTCATCATACCGCGTAATACCGCTTTGCTCATTCGAAAAACAGAGGTCAAATTAGTATTAATAATATCATCCCACTCATTTTCTTTCATTCGCATAAGTAAGTTATCACGCGTAATTCCTGCATTATTAACTAATACCCACGGGGCACCCCATTCGCTATTGATATATTTTAGCACGCTAGTAATTGAATCTGAGTCAGCAACATCGAGTTTAACGCCTTGGCCGTTGTTACCTAAATAGGTAGAAATAGCCTCTGCCCCCGCATCCGATGTAGCCGAACCTACGACAAAAAAACCATCGGCACTTAAGCCTTCTGCAATTGCGCGCCCAATACCCCGACTTGCCCCTGTTACGAGGGCTATTTTCTTATCCATTTAATTTCTCCAAAACAGTGTCTAACGTTTTAAGGTCATATAAGGTTGAGTGATTGGCGGTTTTAACAATACGTTTATTAACCCCCATTAATACTTTACCTGGACCTAACTCAACAAAGCTTGTCGCACCTTGGTTATGCATAGCATTAATACTTTCTACCCAGCGAACAGGTTTAAATAACTGTTCTATCAAGGCATTACAAATTATTTCAGGGGATTCATGATGGTTTGCATCCACATTATGAATCAAGGTTATTTTAGGAAGATTGACCTTAATTTGTTGTAATTTTACATGAAGTTTTTTCGCCGCACTTTCCATTAATGAACAATGAGAAGGAACACTCACGGGCAATTTAATCGCACGCTTTGCACCGACTTCTTTTGCCGCAAGCATGGCACGTTCGACCGCTGCAACATGACCTGCAATAACCACTTGCCCAGGTGAATTAAAATTCACCGCAGAGACGACTTCATTTTCAGCAACCTGTTCACAAACGTCAATGACTTGTTGATCTTTTAAGCCTAAAATAGCGGCCATTGCACCAACCCCGACAGGAACCGCCTCTTGCATTAATCGTCCCCGCTCAGTAACTAATTTAAGAGCATCATCAAAATGCATCGCTTCAGCGCAAACTAAGGCGGTATATTCGCCTAAACTATGACCTGCAACCCAAGTCGGTCTAATATCGGACTGTTGACACCATAGCCTCCAAACAGCAACGCCTGCCGTTAGCATCGCAGGTTGAGTATTATACGTTTGATTTAATTCATCTGCTAACCCGTGTTGAATTAATTTCCATAAATCAAATTCAAGAGCGTCTGAGGCTTGCTCAAAGGTTTCAGTAATAATAGCATGGCTACTTGCAAGCTCGGCTAACATTCCTATGGATTGTGAACCTTGCCCAGGGAAGACAAAGGCGATATGTCCATTATTTTTATTATTTTCCAAAGTTTATTTCCTAATACTTAATTAAGGTAGAACCCCAAGTAAACCCTGCACCAAAGGCTTCTAATAGAATGATTTGTCCGCGCTGTATTCGTCCATCACGAACCCCTTCGTTAAGGGCTAGTAATACGGAGGCCGATGAGGTATTTCCTTGGTGTTCTAAGGTAAGAATAACTTGATCAATCGACATTTTTAATTTACGCGCGGTGGCGGCGATAATACGCGTATTAGCTTGATGAGGAACCAGCCAGTCTATATCTGTTTTTTCTAAACCATTGGCAACTAAGGTTTCATCAACAATACGTCCTAAGGTATTCACGGCCATTTTAAAGACTTCATTTCCACGCATATTAATAAAGCCTGCTTCCTCTTTATTCGCTTCGGTTGCCACTTGTGGATTAGGGCAATATAACAAATCTTCATATTCACCATCGGAGTGAATATGTGTTGATAAAATCCCTGTTTCATCGGCGGAATCAAGCAATACCGCGCCTGCGCCATCTCCAAATAAAATACAGGTTCCTCGATCTGTCCAATCGACTAAACGTGAACAAATTTCAGAGCCGACCACTAAAACTTTGTCCGCTGCGCCATTTTTAATATATTGATCGGCAATACTCAGGGCAAAAATTGCGCCTGAACACGCGGCCTGTATATCAAAAGAAACACAGTTTTGAATATCCAAGCGTTGCTGTAATAAACAAGCCGTACTGGGATAAACACGGTCAGGGGTTCCTGTGGCAACAATAATTAAATCAATTTCACCCGCTTCAATTTTAGCCGCTTCAATAGCTTGTCGTGCTGCAATTTCAGCCATTGATGCACTACTTTCATCGGCTGCGGCAATACGACGACTTCGAATACCCGTCCGTTCATAAATCCAACTGTCCGAGGTATTAACATGTTGTGATATTTCTTCATTCGTCCGTATGGTTTCAGGTAAATAGCCCCCTGTCCCAATTATTTTTGAAAAACGCTTCACAGAGTCTCCTTTTCAGTGTCCATAGTTTCAAATTTTTTGATAATTCGTTCAGTCACTTTCATCTTAACTTGAGTTTCCGCTATATGAATCGCCGTTTCAAAGGCTAAGGCATCCGCACCCCCATGACTTTTAATGACTAATCCATTTAAGCCTAAGAAAGTGGCCCCATTATGTAATCGTGGGTCAATGCGTTGCTTAAATGCGGTTAAAACAGGGTAAGCAATTAAACCGACTAATTGACTGAAAATATTTTTTGAAAAAGCTGTTTTTAAGGACGTGGCGATCATTTTAGCGGCCCCTTCAATTGACTTTAAAGCCACATTACCGACAAAACCATCGGTGACAATTAAATCAACTTTTTTAGAGCCTGCATTTAAAGAATCGCCTTCGACATAACCAATATAATTTAAAGGGGAAGCCTTTAGAAGTTCAGCGGCGGCTTTGACTTTATCGTTACCTTTGACATCTTCTTCTCCAACATTTAATAAACCCACGGTTGGGTTTGCAATATTATCAACGGCTTTTACTACTTCAACCCCCATCATTGCAAATTGATGCAAGTGTATGGCATCGCAATCCACATTGGCCCCTAAATCCAACACATGAGTATGACCATGAGTCGAGGGTAACGTTGAAATAATAGCAGGACGATCTATCCCTGAGATACGTTTTAAAACAAAACGGGCTGTTGCCATTAATGCGCCTGTATTTCCAGCACTGACACAGGCATCGGCTTTGCCATCACGCACTAAATTAATAGCCACCCGCATTGAGGAATCTTTTTTATTTTTTAATGCTTTTGCAGGGGCTTCGTCCATGTCAACGGACTGGGACGCATGTTGAATTTGAAGTCTATCAGGATAGTCAATTAAAGCGTGGGAAAGAGATTTTTTAAGTAGGTTCTCATCACCCACTAAAATTAAGTTTAACGTCGGGTTTGCACTAAGGCATTGAAGGGATGCAGGAATGGTTACTTTAGTGCCAAAATCCCCGCCCATTGCATCAATTGAAATTGTTAAGCTCACGGCTAAATTTTTGGGAAAAGTTTAAAAGAAAGGAGGTTAAGGAGCAGGCATCTAAGCTATAAAATTTTTTATAGGTTTTAGTGTTAGCACTTACGCCCCCTAGCAATGAAATCGATTGTTCAATTAATCTATTTCAGCAATAACGATTTGACGACCTTTGAAAAAGCCATCTGGAGTCATGTGATGGCGTAAATGTATTTCACCTGTCATAGGGTCTACGGATAACGCTTTGCTGGTTAATGAATCATGTGAACGACGTTGGCCACGTCTTGAACGGGTTACTTTGCTTTTTTGTACAGCCATCAGGGGCCTCCAGTATTTTTAAGTTGGGCTAAAATAGAAAAAGGGTTATCAGATTGTTTTTTTTCATTGTCTTCTACGCTTTCCGCTTCATCCATCTGCGTTTCATCTAAACACGGTTGTGAATGGCGTGGAAAATCAGGCAATGCAAGTAATAATTCATCTTCGATCAGTTGATTTAGAGAAATCTTTTTTTCCTCTAAAATAAAAGGTTCATATTCGCCTGCAAGCTTGTCGGCATGTTCAAGTGACTCAACAAAAGCAAGGTTAATAGAAACCGCTAAGGGTAAGCTTAAAACCTCTAAACAACTTTGGCATTCAACGTTTAAGTCTGCGTGCATTGTTCCATTAAGGGTTGCTAATCGTTTACTTTTAGAAAAAAATAAATCAATTTTTACGCAGCCATTATTATTGGACAACACATCGCTTAAGCGAGTGAACTCATTTAGGGCTATTTTACCCGTCAACTGCCTTTGTCTTTCAGCAAAAGCAAGCGGGTCAATGAAATCTGGCAATCTATCTAACATAACCTTGCAATGATATAGATTATTAATCTTATAGTCAATATGATGCGTTAAGTTTACCCAACTATTTTTTAATTTTCATCGTGTTTTTATAGGAGTCAACGGCTAAGCTTAAGCCAACCGTTACGTAATAAAGAGGATCATTTTATCTGAAAAGCTCGTAAAATCCCTTCCTTCATGTCGGGGATGCAAGGGTACTCTTGACTTTTAGTTGAACTCATAGTAAATTTTCTCTATCATTTTTCGATTCACCTGCGGTAACCCCGCTAAAAATCGAATGTGTAAACGTTCCTCAACCGCTCTGGATAGGCGGGGCTAGTCTGTGAAGTGAACGGTGCAGTAATGCCGTCAGCAGCAGAAATCAACGTGTCATCGTGAGATACACGCTCCTGAGTAACATCAGGAATTCCTGTTCCCTTTAAGGCGGGGAGGATGTCAAAATCCGAGATAGCTTAATTAATTCAAACTAGCATAACTTATAAACACTCTGGAGAACTTATAATGAAATGGGAAACACCGGCTTATACTGACTTACGTTTTGGTTTTGAAGTAACTATGTATATTTACAACCGTTAATTTTCACGGTTTTAAATAGAAAGAAAGGGGCGGTAATGCTCCTTTTTTTTGCGTGTTAATTAAGTTAATCTCGCTATTTTATATTTTTTTCAAGCTCATTTCATGATACTTTAAGATTTTTATTTCTTAATTTTACCAACAGACTAACTTATGAAAATACGCGTTTTAGGATCAGGAGCAGGCGGCGGTTTTCCGCAGTGGAATTGTAATTGTCACAATTGTCATCGCTTGCGTCATAACGAAATGGCAGGAACGGCGCGTACCCAATCTTCTATTGCGGTGAGTACCGATGATCGTAATTGGTTACTTTTTAATACCTCCCCTGATATTCGGGCGCAATTAGAATCATTTCCTGCTATTCAACCTAAAGAAGGGGTTCGTGATACGGGGATTAAAGCGATTATGTTGATTGATAGTCAAATTGATCATACCACGGGAATGTTGATGCTCCGTGAAGGAAAGCCCCTAGACGTTTATTGTACGAATATGGTTAAGGATGACCTGACGACAGGGTTTCCTTTGTTTAAAATGTTAGAAGATTACTGCACCGTTAATCATCACCCTGTGCCGACGGATGGCCGTAGCTTTACGATCCCACTTATTGATGATTTACGTTTTTATACCCAAGCATTAAAAAGTAAAGCCCCCCCTTATTCGCCTCATCGTCATGACCCTCATGAAGGGGATAATATTGGCGTTATTATTGAACAAATATCAACAGGTAAAAAAGTCTTTTATTCGCCCGGTTTAGGTGAAATTGAACCTCATGTCATGACGGCGATGAAAGAAGTTGATTGCGTTTTAGTGGATGGGACATTTTGGACTGATGATGAAATGTGTACTCAAAATATTAGCCCTAAACGTGCGCGTGAAATTGGGCATTTACCTCAATCTGGACCTGGTGGAATGATTGAAGTATTAAATAGTTTGGATACCCCCCGTAAAATTTTAATTCATATTAATAATACCAATCCTATTTTAGATGATGACTCAAACGAGCGAAAAATTCTTAATGAAAATAACATTGAAGTTGCTTATGATGGCTTAGAAATTGATTTATAATTATCATTGATTCTCTTTTGTACCGTAGGGTGGATTTAGCCGCCCTCCCTACGTGTTTTCCAGTTTGCTTAAGGTCCTAGCTTATGTATGAAAATTTAGAAACAGCCGTCTCGCCCGAAACATTAAAACGTGTCGTTGTTGATCCCGTCTCTCGTGTAGAAGGACATGGAAAAGTAACCCTTTTATTGGATGAAAATAACAAGGTTAAACAAGCTCGATTACATATTGTTGAATTTAGAGGCTTTGAACGCTTTATCCAAGGTCGTCCTTACTGGGAACTTCCCGTTTTGGTTCAACGCTTATGCGGCATTTGCCCCGTTAGTCATCATTTAGCGGCGGCAAAAGCGATTGACCAATTAGTGGGCGTTGATCCTGAAAATTTAACCCCCACCGCAGATAAATTAAGGCGACTGTTACATTTCGGACAAGTCTTACAATCTCATGCCTTACATTTTTTTCACCTTTCAAGTCCTGATTTATTGTTTGGTTTTGAAAGTGACATCAGCAAACGTAACATTATTGCGGTATTAAACGATTACCCTGACATTGGATTGCAGGGGGTTAAGTTACGAAAATATGGCCAAGAAGTGATTCGAATGGTTTCTGGAAAACGGATTCATGGCACAGGGGCTATTGCGGGGGGAATGAATAAATCCCTAACCCGATCAGAGCGCGATTATTTACAAAAAGATATTAAAGAAATTATTGCGTGGGCAAACGATTCGGTCGCCTTGATTAAAAAAGTACATTGTTCAAACCTACCTTATTATGATGATTTTGCGACGATTCCATCCAATTACCTTGGATTAGTGAAAAAAAATGGGGCTTTAGAGTTTTATCATGGTGGAATTCGGGTAAAAGATACGGAAGGTCAGATCCTTATGGATCAGGTCGATTATTGCAAATACAATGATTACATTCATGAAGAGGTTCGTTCATGGACTTACATGAAATTCCCTTACCTCACCGAACTAGGTAAAGATAAAGGTTGGTATCGTGTTGGGCCTTTAGCGCGGCTTAATACCTGTGATTTTATTGATACGCCGTTAGCCGAAGAGGCACGCGTTGAATTTAAACAACATAGTCCCGGATCAATGGTTCATAGCACCTTAGCTTTTCATTGGGCGCGATTAATTGAAGTGCTTCATTGCGCTGAAAGTATCGAAAAACTCCTTAATGATGTGGATATTATGGGGTCTGACTTAGTGGTTCAAGGTGAAAAACGTTTTGAAGGGGTCGGGGTGATTGAAGCACCACGAGGAACGTTATTTCATCACTACCAAGTGGATGAAAATGATATTGTCACGAAAGCTAATTTAATCGTCTCAACTACCAGTAATAACACGGGAATGAATGAGTCGGTTCGCCAAGTTGCCGCTGAATATTTATCAGGTCAAGAATTAACAGAACCCTTATTAAATAACTTAGAAGTGGCGATTCGTGCCTATGACCCCTGTTTATCCTGTGCAACTCATGCCGTAGGAAAAATGCCGTTGCAACTCGAATTAGTGGATGCCAACGGGGAGTTGGTTGATAAACTCATCAAACATAATGGCTACCAACTTAAGACGGGACAAAATAAAGAACTAACTGCGATATTCTTGTATCATAGGTTAATGACTAAAAAAACAGAACAACACAGAAAATACGCGCAGCTAGTCACGCAATTATCGCTGAAATTACAACAACAGGCAAGCAAACTGTTCGTAACTTAGCTTCAATTGTTGGTCGCTCAAAAAGCAGTGTGCATCGTCATCGTCAAGCGCAAACAAAGCGAAATCGACATCCTGAATCATCATTATGGGAAACCGAGGCAGGTAGTTCTTGGCAAAGATTAATGGTGTTTTCCGCCTTGTATGTCTTTGGATTAAAGGCAGGCGTAGGTGCAGAGACTTTATCGCTGTTTTTAAAATGATACGGATTGACACCCATGTGGGCGTATCACCCGACGCACTGCGGACTCAAATCAATAAAATGGAAGTCTTATTGCCGTAGTTTCAGCAAGAATGCGAAAAAAGTGTGAAAAAACAAACACGTAAAGTTGTTGCTGGGCTGGATGAGACTTTTTCGGCAACTTTATGATTTTAGTTTTAATGGACTTACGTTCTGGCTATCTTTTGTTGGAAGATATTAGCGATGATAGGTGCTACGATACTTGGTATAAAAAGGTTTCGCCACGATTAGAATCATTAGGCATTGAGGTTAATCATGCGATTAGTGATCGCGCTAAGGCGTTGATAAAAATGGCAGTGACGGGGTTTAAGTGCGAATCGGGGGCAGATATTTTTCATGCTCAACAAGATATGAGTCGCTGGTTAGGCGCGAAAATCGGCAGGCGTGCAGCAAGGGCTGAAAAACAGCGGCAAGCAGCGCAAACCGCAGAGTCTACTGTTTCTAAAACGGCAACGATGCAGAAAATTATTGGACTTAAAACAACACGGATAACGGCTGAAAAAGAGCTTGAAGAAGCCAAAAAATACAAACAGATTATCACGAAAACTTACAAGGGATTGCGGATGAAGTTCATCCTTTTTCACTCAATGATAGTCGTAGAAACGATGCGGAACAGGTTGAGAAGTTGCTAGAGTTAAGAGCGCGAGCCTTTGAAAAAATAGCGGAAAAACAAGGGATTAACGATCATAAAGGCGTGATGAAAAAGTTTCGTAATCAAATAAAACCGTTAGCGGTATCCATCAGTTTTTGGTGGCTTTGGGTACGCGAAACCTTGCAAAATTTGGGGCTTGATGCGGATACCGAATATTGGTTGACCACAACATTATTACCCGTTGTTTATTGGAATCAGAAAATGGAACAAACTAAAAGCCGCAGGTCAAAGGAAAACTATCGAAAAGCTTGGGAAACCGCGTCTGATAAGCTCAAATCAGACCCATTTAGTGCAAAGTTATCAATCAGTGAAATGCAGCGATGGCTAACATTGGCGGAGCATATGGCAAGGCAGTTTCAACGCAGTTCATCTGCGGTGGAAGGGCGAAATGGCTGTTTATCGCAAATGTATCGCAATGGGCGAGGTTTGAATAAAAAGCGATTAAACGCGTTGACGGTCATTCATAACTACGGAATCAAACGTGAGGATGGCACAACCGCCGCCATGCGTTTATTTGATACCGAGTTTCCAGACTTGTTTTCATGGCTACTGAATGAAATGGGCGAGTTACCGCTTCCTAGAAATAGTCGAAAGCGTGTGTTTTCTAACCCTTTGAAATTGCTGGATGTCCCGTCTTAAATTGGTAGCCTGATATTCGACTAAACGAGGCGCGGTAAAATTATCGAGATGCTTAAATAATCTATTATCTCCAATATGAATTTGTTCTTTTTTTAATATTTCTGGAACAGGAATAACGAGTGCAAAATCTTTTAATTCCCCTTGATAATCGTTCATTAAACTCAATACGGTTTTATCGTCCTTTTTCACCATCACTACTTGTGACGCTTGGTTATAAAGGGACGCATCGGCTTTAGCGACATAAAAACCGCAAAATGCTTGCGAGAATTGCGGTATAAAAAAGAGGGTTAAGAAAAGTAATTGTTTAAACATAAGAATCTCCTAAGAAGACGACCATTGATAAGCAGGGGCGGGGAAAATCTTATTCCATAAGGGAACAAAAAAAGTTGCCCAGAATAACCCCCAAATAATCCCTTGATTCCAGTATAGCCAATATTGCCAACTATATGCGATTAGGGCGACTAAAATAGCATGAATAAGTCGGCCCAGTCGTCGATGCGGTGTTGTCATGGGATCTGAAATCATAAAAAAAGCAAACAACAATAAGGCTCCATTTTGAAATTGGTGAAAAAAAACCGCTAAGGGGTATCCATACCAAAAGATACGAATACTTAAAAAAAGAAACGCGTAGGCGATTAAAAAATAAGTGGTTATATCTAAGCGTTGTGCATTTCGAGTCACAAAAAAACCCGCTGCAATGAGCCAGAGTGCGGTGGTTAAATCAGCCCCCCATTGACCGCTTGTAATCCATGTTTCAGGAAAAAAACTGAGGCCTAAAATAACCCCTAGATTAGCAGGATTAAATAAATGCGTGTTAAAGGGACGAATGATAAATTTAGAGGCAATCGCAAGGCTAACCACAACAGGGTGGACCCATAAATTAGCACTGCGTAATAATAAGCAAAGACCCAAACAGGTAATCGCCGTACTTAAAAAACTACGCTGGCTAATCGTTAAAAAATGAAGAAATAAGGCTTGTGTGAGCAAACCGCTAACAAACGTTAAGACCACCTGACTCGGTAGTAAACTAAAATCACGCGCTAAAACGCCAACTAATAATAAACCGGCCATAATGCCTAGCTGCCAGAGGCGCGTATCTATAGTTGCTATTTTATTCACAGTCGGTATCCTCAATAGTTCGGACAGTTTTTGTAACCCATTGATTTAAAAAAGAATTTACCAACACACCTCGTAAATATAAAACCCTTTAAAATCAATTGCTTATAGAATTAAGACCGCTATCTTTTTTAAAACTGTCCGAAGTACTGTATCCTTTAAGTCATTCTTAATTATAATTTAAATCCAACGAGTTTGAAAATGAATGAAAATGAAAAAATAATAAAAAAAGAAGTAAAACAGATTGCTCATGTTTTAACCGAGGCGTTACCTTACATTCAGCGATTTAATAATAAAACGGTCGTGGTTAAATTTGGGGGCAATGCCATGATTGATGAAAAATTAAAGCAGAGCTTTGCAAAAGATATTGTATTGATGAAACTTGTGGGAATTAACCCGATTGTCGTTCATGGCGGAGGGCCTCAAATTGGTGATTTTCTTAAACGATTAGGAAAAGATAGTGAGTTTGTCAATGGAATGCGAGTCACCGATAGCGAGACGATGGATGTTGTTGAAATGGTTTTAGGGGGGTTAGTTAATAAAGAAATTGTTAACCTAATTAATCAAAGTGGCGGTAAAGCGGTCGGCTTAACAGGTAAAGATGGTGATTTTATTCATGCGAAAAAAATAATCATGAAAAGTAGTGACCTTGCCACTAAAGCCTCTGAAATTATTGATTTGGGTCATGTCGGAGAAGTTGAAAGCATTGACCCCTCTGTTGTGGACATGCTAAGTCATAGTAATTTTATTCCCGTGATTGCCCCTATTGGCGTGGGTAAAGATGGCCGTTCTTATAATATTAATGCCGACTTGGTTGCGGGTAAAGTTGCCGAAGTTTTACAGGCTGAAAAATTAATTTTACTAACGGATACACAAGGAATCTTGAATAAAGAAGGGCAATTATTAACAGGGTTATCGGTCAACGATGTTGATAAATTGATTGCAGAAGGTGTCATTCATGGCGGAATGATTCCTAAAACAAATTGTGCAACCGATGCGTTAAAAGGCGGGGTCTCTAGTGTTCATATTATTGATGGACGGGTTAATAATGCGGTCTTGTTAGAATTATTTACCGATCAAGGCGTTGGAACACAATTATATTAAAGTTAATGATGCAATCCACCCCGATAAATTTAAATACCTTGCCCTTTAGTCGCTTAGATTGGGCTTTCGCTGAATTTTTAAGCCAACGAAGTTGTTTAAAGGCTGAACAAAAACCGCGCTTTAAAAACCTAGTAGCCGAGCTTTCGTTTGAGCAATCACAAGGACACAGTTGTTTACGAATTAATCGGAACGATCAACAATTAGCTTTAGCATCAGGACTGGCTTTATCAATTGACGTGCAAGATGATGCCCCTGATTTGTCACTCAAACCTTTAATTGTTCAAGAAAATTGTTTATATATGCATCGTTATTGGTTTTATGAGACTCGTTTAGCCACTCAACTCAAACAGTTATTGGTGATTAATTATCAGGTTGATGACTTGAATACCGCTTTAGATCATTATTTTCCAGTGCAACAGGATGATTTTCAAGCGATAGATTGGCAACGTGAAGCAGCAAAAATGGCGTTAACTCAAGCTTTTTCAATGGTTACAGGGGGGCCAGGGACAGGAAAAACCACAACCGTTGTTAAAATTTTAGCCTTATTACAACAAGCGAGTCTTCAACCGTTACATATCGCGCTTGCCGCCCCTACAGGTAAAGCGGCTATGCGCTTACAAGAATCCATTGGACACAGTAAACACGGTTTAAATTGCACAGATAAGCTAAAACAATCGATTCCTGAAGAAGTCACGACCTTACACCGTTTATTAGGCGCAAAACCGCCGCCATCCCCTTATTTTAAACATCATGCAGAGAATCCGCTGCCTTATGATGTGGTGGTCATTGATGAGGCTTCTATGGTTGATTTAGCGTTAATGAGTAAGTTAATGGATGCACTTAAACCGACCGCTCGATTGATTTTATTGGGGGATAAAGATCAACTGGCCTCGGTAGAATCGGGGTCAGTATTAGCCGATCTCACGATGAGTTTAAAAAACCATACCGTTGAATTGCTAAAATCGCATCGCTTTGGTGGGGTTATTAAAGAACTTGCGGCGGCGATTAATAAGCAGCAAGGATTGAAAGCATGGGACTTATTAACCACCCCCAATGAAACGATCACGGTTTTAACGCAAAATAGCCTTAATTACATGGCCGATAAGCAACGTCCATTTTTAACCTTGGCTCAACAACATGCCTCTTTTGACTCTATTTACGCGGCCTTTAATCAATTCCAAGTGTTATGCTCAAATCGTAACGGACCGAATGGGGTCAATGAGATTAATCGTTTAGTGGAAAAAAAATTAGGCTTATCGGGACATTGGTATAACGGTCGCCCGATTATGATTACTAAAAATGATGTCGCCACTCAACTTTATAATGGTGACATTGGTTTATGTTTGAGTGATAACAGTCAATATGGACAGCTTCGCGTGTATTTTTTATTAGCGGATGGCTCAATTAAAAAAATACTTCCCAGCCGTTTACCTGCCTGTGAAACTGTTTTTGCAATGACCATTCATAAAAGCCAAGGATCTGAATTTAACGAGGTTTTAATTGCGTTACCTGATACCCTAAACCCTGTGTTAACGAAAGAACTTATTTATACAGGCATTACCCGAGCAAAAAAAACAGTGACGGTGGTTGCCCATAAAGCTGTTTTTATTAACGCCGTTGCTCAAAAAGTAGCACGTTATGGAGGATTAATTGCAAAAATGAAAGGTCATTACGATGCAACTATTATTCGATCATCTTAGCCAAATCACGGGTAAGTCTTTAAAAAATGCGCAGCTTAAACCCGTTTATGGCGGCAGTATTAACCAAAGTTATCATTTAAAAGCAGATAACAACTCATGGTTTATAAAATTAAATGTGCTTGAATTAGAGTCTATGTTTAGGGCTGAAGCCAAAGGACTGAGTGAATTAGCGACAACAAAAACAATTAATGTTCCTAAAGTGATTCTCTGTGGAAATGATGGGCGACACGCTTATTTAATACTTGAATATATTCATTTAAATGCATTTAATAAAAACTCAGAAATTCAATTAGGTCAACAACTCGCCCAACTTCATCGCCAACAACATCCTCGTTATGGCTGGCATCTTGACAACACGATTGGGAGTACGCCGCAACATAATCAGTGGGATCATGATTGGGTCAGCTTTTGGCAACAACAGCGTTTAGCAAAACAATTGCAGTTTTTAGCTGAAAAAGGTTATACAGGAAAGTTTCTTACCCAAGGTGATACGTTATGTGCGGATGTCGGCCTTTTTTTTAACACATACTCGCCACAAGCCTCTTTAGTTCATGGCGATTTATGGTCGGGAAATGTGGCGGTTAACGAAGACAATGCTCCTGTTATTTTTGACCCTGCTTGTTATTATGCAGATAGAGAAGTTGATATTGCAATGACCGAATTATTTGCAGGCTTTGGATGCAATTTCTATAGAGCTTATCAAAATGAATGGCCATTAGATGAGGGCTACCCCATTAGAAAAATACTTTATAATCTTTACCATATTTTAAATCATCTCAATTTATTTCGTGACGGTTATCAAAAACAAGCAGAGCGAATGATTAATCAATTATTAGCTGAAATTTAAGGCAAGGGCTGGTCGTTATCCGTAGGGATTTTTTTCAATGATGATGCCAGCATAATTAAAGCCCATCCTCGAAAACTAGCATCGACACTTAATGAAAAAGCCAGAAACCAAGGCGAAGAAAAAGGCCATCCAAACCAAATTAATAGACCTAAAATAATTGAAATAATTCCTGTGGTTCGACTGGAAATGGGATTAGGAATTTTTGCAACGGAAAGCAATACATTACGAAAGACTCCTTGTGTAATCAAATAACCGACAATTAAAAGGGTTAGTTTATCAGGATCATCACTCATACTAAAAAGTAATAAAAATCCTGTCACAATATCAAGGATTCCGCCTTGAATATTCAGCAGAAGCCCTTGTACTGTTAAGGCCATTACGCCATCAAAGCAGCGTAAAATCCCCAGTAAAAAGATTAAAACCCCAATAACAGGAATCCAAGAAAATTTTTCACCCAAGATAGAGACATTAGGGGCTATGAGGCACAAAATAGCGACGCTTCCCCCTAAAATAATCATGAGAATCCCTCGAATACGATACCACCAAGGTTTAGAGGTGAATTGTCTTAATTCAGAGGGGCTTGCTGATTTCATCATTTAATCACTCCATTGTTTTTCGTTATTATAAATAAGTTCACCCCCTTTTGTTAAATTTTCGGTATTATGGGCATTTTCGATCACTAGGAAAGCTTATGTCTTTACCTTCACTTCCTGCCGAATTACAGCCCCTGACAAGCCATGCAGTCACCCAATTTGAAGAAAAACTATCATTAGCTAACCTGTCTTTACCGACACATCCTGCGATAAAATATTCCTTAGAAAAAGTATTTTGTTGCAGTCAATTTGTTACGGAAAGCTGTCATCGGTATCCTTCTCTTTTGATTGATTTAATAACCTCTGAGGCTTTATTTTCAAATGAACATCGGGTTAATTATTCGACTTATCTAGCTAAGCAATGTATTAATACTGAAAATGAATTAATGCACTGTTTACGTTTTTTTCGTCGCCAAGAAATGGTTCGTATTGCATGGCGTGATTTAGCGGGCTGGTCAACGTTAGATGAAACCTTACAGGACTTAACGGCCTTAGCTGAAGCCTGTATTCAAACTGCTCTTGATTTTTTATACCAAGAAGCTTGTAAACGTCGTGGAATACCTACCTTAGCCGATGGAACCGCCATCAATATTGTCGTTCTAGGGATGGGGAAGTTAGGTGCGTGGGAATTAAATTACTCATCGGATATTGACTTGATTTTTGCTTATGCCGAAGAAGGCATTTTAAATGATCGAAAACAAACACGTTATAGCGAATTTTTCAGCCGTATTTGTCGAAGCTTAGTTAAAGTTTTAGATGCAATTACCGTGGATGGTTTTGTTTTTCGCACAGATATTCGTTTACGTCCTTTTGGCGACAGTGGCGCAATTATCATGACCTTTGATGGGATGGAAAATTATTACCTCACCCAAGCACGCGAATGGGAACGGTATGCGATGATTAAAGCCCGTCAAGTCGCTGGTGATTTTGAAAGTGGTAAACAATTAATGGCCTTATTAAAACCGTTTGTTTATCGGCGTTATTTAGATTATGGGGCTTTTGAAGAATTACGCTCGCTAAAAACACAGATTACACAAGAATTACAACGTAAAAAAGGACAGGATAATATTAAACTGGGCTATGGGGGGATTCGTGAAATTGAGTTTATTGGTCAAGCCTTTCAATTAATTCGTGGCGGGCAAGAAGTTCAATTACAACAACGCGGAATTTTAACCATTTTAAACTGTTTAGGTGAATTAAACTTACTCAGTAAAAATAATGCTCAAGCCTTGAGTGAATCCTATTGTTTTTTACGTCGTATTGAAAATCATATTCAACAATATCAAGATAAACAAACCCATGATTTACCGAAAGATCCGCAAGTACAACAAATTTTAGCCTATTCGCTTGATTTTTCAGACTGGGCTGATTTTTTAGCGCATTTAAATGTTGTTAGAGAACAAGTACAAGCTGAATTTGAAGCTGTTTTTTCCGTATCGGAGCAAAATGAAAAACAATACAGCAGTGATTTACTCTGGTTAGGAACCGCGACCGAAGATGATTTATCCAGTTTAGCCTTTAACGATATTCAAACGGTTGTCAAGGGGCTGGTTGATTTTAAACAAACACATGCGATTAAACGATTAACGACGAAAGGTTTAGCCACGTTAGAGCGTTTGATGCCAAAATTAATTAACGCGGTTGTTCTCATTAAAAATAGTGATGAAACCTTAAAACGTCTATTAGTTTTATTTGAAGCCGTTGCAGGACGCAATGTTTATTTATCGTTACTGGCTGAAAATCCTGAAGCATTAACCCAATTAGTTAAGCTTTCTTCCGCAAGTGAATGGGTCTGTGAGTACTTAGCTCGTTATCCTATTTTATTTGATGAATTATTAGATACACGCTCTTTATACGAACCCTTGGAAAAAGAGGCGTTAAAACAACAATTACAGCAACAATTAGCTTCTATTGATTTAGCGGATGAAGAGCAAGTTATGATTGCTTTACGTCAATTTAAACACCTTAATGTATTACGCGTAGCGGCTGCCGATATTATGGGGAAAACTCCATTAATGGTGGTAAGCAATTATTTAACTTTAATTGCAGAAACTATTGTGGATTATGTTATTAATTATAGTTGGCATTTATTGATACAAAAACATGGTTTCCCTGTTAATACGGGTGAACAGGTCGCTGGGTTTGCGGTTTTAGGGTTTGGAAAATTAGGCGGAATTGAATTAGGCTATGGTTCTGATTTAGACATGGTATTTTTATATGCGTGTGAAAAGGGACATACCTTAACAACAGGTAAAAAACCGATTCCCAATACTCAGTTTTATGGTCGGTTAGGGCAAAAAATTCGTCATATTTTAGATACTAAAATGTTAGCGGGTCTATTATATGAGGTTGATATGCGTCTTCGACCCAGTGGGCATTCGGGGTTATTAGTTTCAAATATAAATACGTATGAGAATTATTTTAAAAATGAGGCGTGGACGTGGGAGCATCAAGCGTTAGTTCGAGGGCGTTTTATTGCAGGGGATGCGAATTTACAAACTGATTTTTTAGCGATTCGGCAGCGTATTTTAAGTTTGCCGAGAGAGGTTTCCGTGCTTAAAAAGGAAGTTTTTGAAATGCGTGAAAAAATGCGTGAAACCTTGGCAAAAGAAAATGAAGGGCAGTTTGATATTAAGCAAAGTAGAGGCGGGGTTGTTGATATTGAGTTTATGGTTCAATTCGGGGTTTTATCACACAGTTCAGCGTATTTTGAGTTAACGCAGAATACAGATAATATTAATTTAATTAAAAAGCTTGAGACGCATCATTTTTTTACGGCTAAACAGGCCGAGGTCTTAACGTCAGCCTATTGTCATTATCGAGATTATGGACATCGACAAGTTTTACAAGGGCATAAGGCGGTTACTAAGGAGGCTATTTTTACCGAAGAACGTGAGTTTGTTGGAAAATTATGGACGGCGTTGATGGGTTGAATCCTAACAGTTTGTATTAAAAATTAAAATGTGAACAACAAGCCACTGCGCCGTAAACAATTTCAAAAATGGTAATGGTTGGGACGTATAGTTGGCTTTTTGTCGTTTAATGATTAGGTTTAATAAGGTATACAGTCTTCTAATGCTATTGAACTCCTTTCACAATTTACCGTCTCAGCTAAATAGTTAACGTCAAAAACCTAATACTACTTCATTTGGTTTCAAAAATAATTTACACTTTACCACCATCCTAAACCGACTCTTAAATTATCAACATGAACCCCGAATCCTTAAGTTTCATTTTTTTAAATGCATTTTTAATTAACAACTTCGTCTTGGCACTTTTTTTAGGGCTTTGTCCCTTTGTCGGCGTTTCAGCAAAACGCGATACCGCCTTTAATATGAGTTTGGCCACCATTTTTGTCATGTTTGTCAGTTCAATCTGTGCTTATGGTATTAATGTTGTCCTCGTCTATTTTAATTTAGAGTTTTTACGCCTCATTAGCTACATTGCCTTAATTGCATCGGCGGTACAACTGGTGGAAATGATTTTAAAAAAATTTAGTCCCACTTTATTTAGAGCTTTAGGTATTTTTTTACCCTTAATTACCACTAATTGTGCCATCTTAGGGGTGGCTTTATTTCAGACGTCACGCGAGTATGATTTTTTTCAATCGGTCGCATTTAGTTTAGGGGCGGGCGCA
This sequence comes from Methylococcales bacterium, assembly GCA_030949405.1. Classification (NCBI taxonomy): domain Bacteria; kingdom Pseudomonadati; phylum Pseudomonadota; class Gammaproteobacteria; order Methylococcales; species Methylococcales bacterium. The sequence goes on from JAUZSN010000002.1 coordinate 2,355,039, forward strand.
GGATTCGGGTTAGCCATTGTCTTAATGGCTGGGTTACGAGAAAAATTAGAATTATCTAATTTACCTAATATTACCCAAGCCGCCGCATTAAGCATGATTCTTGCGGGAATATTATCCCTTACATTTATGGGCTTTGCAGGATTAGGCGGTAGTACCGCATAAAGGAATATATTTTTATGATTAATTTTTTAGTTGCGATCAGTGTTATTTTTATCTTAATGCTGGGTTGGATTTGGGTTCAACAACTCGCACGATCTTATGCACAAAAACACCCTGAATTAGGCGCGGTAAAAGAGGAAGGTTTAGGCTGTGGTAAAAGTTGTGGATGCAAAGAAGGGGGGTGTAAAAAAGAAGTCTAATTTCAAATTCTATACAAATTTTTGTTGTCGATAAATTCATCCCTGTATAATCCTCCTGAAAACCCCACAGGGTTATTTTTATCCTACCTTTTATTAAGAGAATTTTATGGCACTTCATTGTGGAATTGTTGGTTTACCTAACGTGGGTAAATCGACCCTTTTTAATGCACTTACTCAAGCAACTATTGCCGCTGAAAACTACCCTTTTTGTACCATAGACCCTAATATAGGCGTTGTTCCCGTTCCTGATAAACGAATGGAGGCATTAGCTGAAATTGTGAATCCTGAAAGAATTTTACCGACAACAATTGAATTTGTTGATATTGCAGGTTTAGTGGCAGGGGCTTCTAAAGGCGAGGGGTTAGGTAATCAATTTTTAGGTAATATTAGAGAAACGGATGCGATTGCTCATGTCGTTCGTTGTTTTGAAGATGAAAATGTTATTCATGTTGAAGGGAAAGTTGATCCTTTAAGTGATATAGAAATCATCAATACAGAACTCGCGCTTGCCGATATGGCCTCGGTTGAAAAATCCTTGCAACGAGCAACAAAAGCTTCTAAGTCAGGAAATAAAGACGAGATAGCTAAAAAGAAAGTGTTAGAAAAAACCCTCGCGCATTTAGATAAAGGCAAGGCAGTACGCTCTTTAGGCTTAACCGAAGATGAAGTTATTTTAATTAAAGATCTTTGTTTAATTACGTTAAAACCAACGCTTTATATTGCTAATGTCGATGATAATGGGTTTGAAAACAATCCTTTTTTAGACCGTGTTAAAGAATTTGCTATGGAAGACAATTCAAATGTGGTTGCTGTTTGTGCCGCCATTGAAGCTGAAATTGTACAATTAGATGATGAAGAAAAAAAAGAGTTTTTGGATGACTTAGGCTTAGACGAGCCAGGTCTTGACCGCGTTGTTAGGGCGACCTATAATTTATTAAATTTATCGACTTATTTTACCGCAGGCGTTAAAGAAGTCAGAGCGTGGACAATTCCTATGCTAGCAACCGCGCCACAAGCTGCGGGAGTTATTCATACTGATTTTGAAAAAGGTTTCATTCGTGCCGAAATTACTTCTTACCAAGATTTTATTGATCACAAGGGTGAGCAAGGGGCAAAAGACGCAGGAAAATGGCGTTTAGAGGGTAAAGACTATAATGTTAAAGATGGCGATGTGATACATTTTAGATTTAATGTTTGACAAATTAAGGGCGAGTAATTAAAATGCTCGCTCTTTACCCAAGTGCAATGGCGATATAGCTCAGTCCGGTTAGAGCGCGGGATTCATAACCCCGAGGTCCCAGGTTCGATCCCCGGTGTCGCCACCATCTTTTTGTACTTCACCTCTATTCTTAAAACTTCTCCCTGTTAAACTCACTATAAACACGTTAGCCGATGTTATCGCAAACGACCCTCTTGAGTACAACTAGCTCGCTTTTAAAGGACTTCTCATGTTAGATCCGCGTTTATTTAGAAATGATATTGATTTTATCAAAACTCAACTTGATCGTCGTAATTTTGATTTTGATGTTGATGCCTATCAAATGCTTGAAAGTCAACGCAAAGAAATTCAAGTTAAAACGCAACAGTTGCAAAATGAACGGAATGTGCGGTCTAAAAAAATAGGTCAAGCAAGAGCAAAAGGGGAAGATATTCAGCCTTTATTAGCCGAAATTGATGATTTTGGTACACAACTTAAAGCCGCTGAAGCCGATTTAACTCAAATTCAAACGCAAATAACCACCATCATGGAGGGGATTCCTAACCTTCTTGATGCAGCGGTCCCTGCGGGAAAATCAGAAGATGATAATATTGAAATAAGTCGTTGGGGAACATTACCTGAATTTAAGTTTAAACCTAAAGATCATGTTGATTTAGGTGAAAATATTAACCAAATAAGTTTTGAATTAGGGGCAAAAATTGCCAGTGCGCGATTTGTCGTTTTAACAGGACACATTGCGCGATTACAACGGGCGATTATACAGTTCATGTTAAATACTCATACGCAAGAACATGGGTATACTGAAACGTATGTGCCTTTTTTAGCGAATGCGGCCAGTCTTCGCGGGACAGGACAACTTCCTAAGTTTGAAGCCGATTTATTTAAAGCCAGTGAGAATCCTGATTTATACTTAATTCCAACGGCAGAAGTTCCCGTTACGAATAGAGTTCGTGATGTGATTGTCGATGCTGACGAACTTCCACTTAAATTTACCTGTCATTCCCCCTGCTTTCGTAGTGAAGCGGGTGCTTATGGACGCGATGTGCGGGGCATGATTCGCCAACATCAATTTGAAAAAGTCGAATTGGTACAAATTGTTAAGCCCGAAGATTCTGAGGCTGCTCATGAGCAATTAACCGCGAATGCCGAAGTTATTTTACAAAAATTAAACTTACCTTATCGTAAAGTATTGCTTTGTGCAGGCGATACGGGGTTTTCATCGACTAAAACCTATGATCTTGAAGTGTGGCTACCGGGACAAGCAACTTATCGCGAAATTTCATCGTGCAGTAATTTTAAAGATTTTCAAGCCCGTCGTTTACAAGCGCGTTGGAAAAATTCTGAGATGAAAAAACCTGAACTGGTGCATACGATTAATGGCTCTGGATTAGCCGCTGGAAGAACATTAATTGCTATTATGGAAAATTATCAGGATGAGCAAGGACGAATTGCGATCCCCGAAGTTTTATTACCTTACATGGGGAATATAACGCTAATTGGTTAGTCTACTAACAGTGTAAATGCTATAGAGACGCGGGTATTTTCGTTGGGTCTCTCATTGTTGTCACCATTTGATGAAGGCGGGTAAACGGCTGAGAAACCAAACTTTTATATTTTTAATCAAAAATTTATGGAAGCCCGCCTTTGGAAATATTGTTTTAAGGAATGAGAACTAAATAATACCCGAAACTTAAAATATATTTTTACCATGAAGAACATGAAGTTCATGAAGAAAAATCATTAAAACTTCATGTTCTTCATGATTTATATGTTTTATTGCGTAAACCAATGTGTAGTTTCGGGTATTATTAAAATGGCGTTCCTTAATCATCGGCTCAAAGGGATCATGGGTTAATTTTCACTTGCTATTCGTTTTAAGATTATCTGCATGTAGCCCACATTCTTTTTTGGTTTCCGATTCCCACCACCATCGTCCCACGCGTTCATGCTGGTTAGGCAAAACAGAACGGGTACAGGGTTCGCAACCAATACTAATAAACCCTTGTTTATGTAAAGGGTTAAAAGGAACTTGATAGGCTTCAATATAATCCCAAACCTGTTCCGAACTCCAATTGAGGAGAGGATTAAATTTAATCAACGGTTTATCATCCGTAGAAAAAGCACTATCCAATTGAACTTCAGGGATTGCATGTCGTGTATCTAAACTTTGATCCTTACGCTGTCCTGTAATCCACGCATCTAAGTGTGATAATTTACGTCTTAAAGGCTCAACCTTACGAATACCACAGCATTGCTGATGCCCCTCTTCATAAAAACTAAATAAGCCTTTTTCTTTAACTAACGCTTCAATAGCCGCTGAATCAGGACTTAAACATTCAATATCAATGTTGTAATGCGTTCTGACTTGCTCAATAAATCGATAGGTTTCAGGATGTAATCGTCCAGTATCCAATGAAAAAACATGGATCTCTTTTTTCATTTGTAAGGCCATATCAATTAAAATGACATCTTCTGCCCCACTAAAAGAAATTGCAACCGTGTCAAAATTATTTAATGCGGTTCTTAAAATTTTTCGGGGGCTTTTATCATGAAGTTCGGCTTGTAATGTGGCTATCTCTAATTTAGTCATGGTTTCTCTTACGTTATAAAAATATTTATTAGCGGTGATATTAGATAATAAAGACAAATTCAGGCATGAGTACGTGATTTGTTTGACTCGCTATTCTAACATTTATGCGTGAATTTTTAATTTTTAGCCGTTAAAGATTCCATCAAAAACTAAAAATAGAGGTAAAATTAATCTTTAGACTCATCATTATAAGGAAACAATATGGTTAAGCATCACTCGTTATGGACACGTTACTTTCCTCAATTCATCGCTAATAGTGATGCAACCATGAGACGTTTAATGGATTCAGCGCAATTAGTTAAATTACCCGCAGGACAGCAGATTTTTTATCCAGGAAGTGTGTGTGAAAATTATTTATTGCTTTTAGAGGGACGCGTAAAAACACAATTAATTTCTGAAAATGGACGTGAAATGTTGCTTTATCATGTCTGCTCAGGCGATTCGTGTGTTTTAACGACATCGTGCTTATTAGGAGGCGATCATTATCCAGCGGAGGGCATTGCTGAAACAGATGTTAGTGCCTTTGTGATTTCTAAACATGCCTTTCACCGCTGTATTGACCAGTCAGCTTTTTTTCGTGAATTTGTTTTTAAAAATTTTTCTTCGCGGTTATCAACGGTGATTACCCGAATGGAGGATGTTGTTTTTGGGGCGATTGACTTTCGATTAAGTAAACTTTTATTAGCCTCATCTGAAAGCCCCTTAAAAATTACGCACCACGCACTGGCATCCGAATTAGGCACAGCGCGTGAAGTCGTTTCTCGACACTTAAAACGTTTTGAACGTTATGGTTGGTTGCAGCTAAATAGAGGGACAATTGAACTCATTAATCGGCAAGCCTTGGAAAAAATTCGTGAACAAACGAATTAACCTTTTGAATCATCAGCATCTTCTTTATGCTCATCATCAATAAAACGCACAATAATAAAGCCTAAAATACCCGCGACAAAAGCGGCCATCATTAATGGCATTGCAAATGGAATATCGTGATGGTCACGCATATTCATTTGAAAAACAGTAGAAAATATACTTAAAACGAAATCAGTCATAGCAGTCCTTGATGATTTAAAAGATACCTTAATGGCGGAATTAATAATAAATCGTTTTGCTATTTTGTTCAGTGATTAAGTCACATTAGCTGAAAAAATAATGAATCACTTGGTCTGTTGAAAAAGTTTTTTAACTGAAAAGCTAAAATTTTGTTGAATACGTCCCTGATTTTTATCGTCATGGTTTAGGTATAAATCAACCCCACAGACACGGGGTATTATTGAACAACGGCCCTTAGCACTTAAGCCTATGTCTATTTAGGGAATGTAAAAAGCGCAAATGAAAAGCTGGCATTAGCTCTCAGTCATCAAGAGGCATTGCTGGTTAATAACGGAATGGAGTTGGAATAATATTTATTCCGTAAAAAATAAGGCCAAAAGGGTTAAGGTCATATTTTTTTAATGGGTAGGATAAACGTAAAGACAGCCCCCAAGCCATCACCTTCTGATTCGGCCCAAATCTTGCCATTATGATTCTCAACAATTTTACGGCATAGCGCAAGCCCAACCCCTGTTCCCTCAAAATGATTATGTGCTTGTAACCGTGAAAAAACTTTAAATAAACGATCCGTTTTTAATGGATTAATACCAATTCCATTATCGGTGATGCTAACCTGAAACAAAGCCCCATCTACTTTAGCCTCAATAGACTTGTTCTTCTAAATAAAATATATTAAAATCAATTGCTTATATATACTTGATAACACTCACAATCAGTTGATACAGCCTAATAAATAAACTTTAAATTAAATTATTAAAAATAATAAATAAGCTTTATAATAAATTTCTATAAAAAATAAAAATCAAAGTATAACATGAAAATAAAAGAAATTTTACCAAGAATTTATGATGATAGACAGTTAAGAGCTTTAACAGGATTAAAAACAGAACATTTTATTTTACTATTATCTCTATTTGAAAAGACCCTTATTGAAGATCAAAAAGAAAAACATGAAAATAAAGAAAGAAAATACGGTAGTGGTTTAGATAGCACATTAAAAACACCCGCAGACAAATTATTATTTATATTAAATTATATGAAGTGCTATTCTACTTTCGATCACTTAGGGTTTTCTTTTAATATGAATAAATCATGCGCTCATACTCATGTATACAAATTATTTCCAATTTTAATAAAGACGTTAGATATATTTAATGTTTTACCTGCAACAAGTTTTTCAACCCCTGAAGAAATGCAGCAGGCTTTTGGCGGAGTTCAAACATTGATAATAGATGCTACAGAGCGTGCTGTACAACGCCCTAGTGACTATGAAGAACAAAATGAATTTTACAGTGGTAAAAAAAACAGCATACAATTAAAAATACCACTATAGCTTCTTTAGGTCATTTAATTTTATATATTGGGGTTAGTTTTCCAGGTAAAAATCATGATTATGGAATGTTTAAAAAAGAATTTAATCCAGAATTAAATTGGTTTAGTAATTTTAATATATTTATTGATTTAGGTTATTTGGGGTTTAATAATGAATATAAAACTAATTCGGTAAATATTCCTCATAAAAAACCAAATAAATCTAAGCATAATCCAAACCCAACATTAACTGAAAAACAAAAAAAAGAAAACAAAGAGATGAGTCGTGAAAGAGTCATTGTTGAGCATGTAATCGGTGGAATGAAAAGATATAGATGCCTAGTTGACAAGTTTAGAAATAAAAAAGAAGGTGTAAAAGATTTATTTTCTTTTTTAGCGGCTATCCTATGGAATTTTAACATGATATATTAACTTCTTCTTAAAGAACAAGTCTAATAATTATCTTAGGGGGACTATCAGGATGATGATATTTTAACGCGTTCCCAATTAGATTTTGTAGTAAACGTGTTATCTGATCTTGACGAGCCCATAATTGAATCCATTGACCGCTAACCTTAATCATCCCTGCATTATGTTCAATTTCGGGAGAAAGAAAGGTGAGTGCTTCATCTAAAGCCTCTCGGCTATCTATTAATTTAATCCCTTCCATTTTTCGACCAATTCTTGAAAAATCTAATAAGGCTAAAATCATTTCATCCATGCGTGTCGAACCTTCTACCGCAAAATTAATAAACTGTTGTGTTTCGAGAGTTAATTGTTTTTGTAGCGTTGATTCTAACAACATTAAATAGCTGGTTATCATACGTAACGGCTGGCGCATATCATGAGAAATAGCATAAGCAAATTGTTCTAAATCAGCATTTGAGCGTTTTAGTTCCTCTTCCGCTTGTTTTTTGGAGGTAATATCACGATTAACGACAATTGCCCCTTTTACTTGATGTTGATCATCAAACAAAGGAACCACTGAATTATTAATAATTTTATGTACACCATCAAAGCATTCTATTTCTAATTCCTCATCAAGCGAGGCTTCCCCTTGCGTAATCGCTTTTGTCGCCGCCCAATTGCTGGATTCTAACTGTTTTTTAGTTTCTAAACACCAGGCTTTATATTTATCATATTCTAGCATTCCAACATAACGCTCACCCGCCCATATTTTTTTAGCGGTTGGGTTTCCTTGTAAAATATTTCCCTGTGCATCTAATATCCATAACCCCACGGGCAAAATATCCATAACGGATTGCATTAGTTGCTTACTCTCACGTAAGGATTGTTCCATTAGCTTATGTCGAGTAATATCTTGCCCAATACCGCTTAAAAAAATAGCTTTCCCTGTTGAATCACGTTCTGCGCGTCCTGTTGAGCGTATCCATCGGATTTGATTATCACAATCAATAATTCGATATTCGGTATCATACGGTGTATTATCCAACAAATGAGCGCGTATATTATTCATCGCTTTTTTTCGATCATCAGGGTGAATAATCGCTAAAAAATCTTCCCAGCTTGCATTTTTTAAGGGGGGAAGTTTAAAAATATGGGTCGCTTCTTTTGACCATGTTTGTCTATTTTTATTTAAATCAGCTTCCCACGTAACGACTCCCCCATACGTTTGACTCAATTTTATTCGTTCTTCATTACGTTTTCGTCCACTCACATCTTCAATAGTTCCAATAAGATAATGAGGTAATCCATTGGCATAATGAAATAAATGGACAGAATCACTTCCCCAAATTATGTTGCCATCTTTACGAATATACTGGGTTTCAGTCACTCCATTACTAGCCGTTTCTATCATCCAATTTGGGATGATTTCATCAAGGTTACTTAACGTTATTTGTTTAATATTCATTGATAAAAGTTCTTGATGACTATAGCCCATCATCGTACAAAAATACTGGTTAATGGCTAAAAAATCTCCTTTTAAAGATAAATTAATCACTCCAATAGGGGCGTGTTCAAAAGTTGTCCTAAATTGTAATTCACTGATTCGCAGTGCCTTTTCAGCATTTTTTTGTTGCGTAATATCAATCATAGTCCCCCGCAACCAACGAGGCCGCCCCTCTTTTGAGATGACGGAGATAATATCCCGTAACCAAATGATTGTTCCATCTTTGGCAATCAATCGGTATTCCAAATCATAAGGCTTCATTTTAGCCGTATGATTGATACAATATTTAGAGGCCCAAATTTTATCATCGGGATGTAAATGATCTTGCCAAAAACCTGTTTGATACCATTCTGAAATTGAATAACCTAAAAGCCGTTCAGCTCGAGAGCTTACAAAAGTGATACAAAAGTTTTCAGCATTGGCTTCCCAAATAATACTATCACTCGAATTTATGATATCAATGAAATGCTGTTCCATCGCTTTAAAGTTTGTTTCTACGTTCCCCTCTGTTTTTATTTGTGGGTGTTGTTGCGTAAAAAGTGTGGAAAAAAATTGACTGGATAATGTAATTGTAAATAAAAATACAATAAAATCATAAATTAATACCTCCCCGTGGCTAATAAATATACCCTGTCCATAATAAGTATAAATAAAGGCGACAATTGCAAAAATTATAGTCGCTAACGTTGCGGTGCTTATACCAAATTCAACCGCAAAAAAAACCAATAACAGAGTAGTTAGACTGAAAACAAGCGAACTTAGTTGAATTTGTGAAAAAATAAAAACACTGATAATAATAATTAACAGTGCGGTTAATAACTGGGTATAAACTTGTCGTTTTAAAGGTTCTTCATCGGTAGAAAAAGATAATAAAAAAGGGGTTATTAATAGCTGACCCATTGAACTTGAAAACCACCAAGAAAGCCAAAAAAATTCTAGTTGAGTCGATTGAATAACCCCTGAATTCCAAAGTAAAAAAACACCTAAGGAGACCGTAAAAGGTTGAAGAATAAAAAAAATAAATACCCATAAATTTCTAATATCTTTAACTTGTTTTAATCGTTGAGAAAAATATAACCGATTAAAAACAGAGGCCATTATTGCCTCTAAACTACTAATTATAGCAATGCCTAAGGCGACTTCAGGAGCAATATTATGAGTAAGTCCCAGGCATAATTGTCCTATGAAAATACCAGGGATAATTCGAATACCAACTAAAATGACCGCCGCTAATGCAAAACCACCGGCGATAAATATAATTAAAGTAAAGGATTGATGAGGGATTGCAAAGGCAAAACTGAGTTCACCTGCAATAAAATAGATAATCGCGAGTAATAAAACTTGAACGATAGACATAACCTTAAGATTTGAAAAAAATTTTCGAATCATAAACATATTTTTAAAGCGAGAATCATTAATCTTTTTGCCCTATCCCTATTTGTAGAGACGCGAGGTCTCGCGTCTCTGGCGTTCATAGATTAAATTTACATTAAAAATGGGTGCGCCTTGGTATCAATAAAAATATAAACCTAGGCATTCATTGCGGCGATAATGGCCTCACCCATTTCAATCGTCCCTATTTTAGAGGTTGGGTTTAAATCAGGTGTAACAAATACACTGTCATCAATAATTTTTTCAACAGCGGCTTGAATTTTATCGGCAGCCGTTGTTTCACCCAAATGATTTAACATCATTACCCCTGCCATAATAACGGCGGTCGGATTAGCAATATTTTTTCCTGTAATATCAGGCGCACTTCCATGCACCGCTTCAAAAAGTGCCGCATCTTTACCAATATTTGCTCCTGGAATTAATCCGAGTCCACCGACGAGTCCTGCGGTTAAATCGGATAAAATATCACCAAACATATTAGTGGTAACGATGACGTCAAACTGTTCTGGATTCATAACTAAGTGCATACAGCTCGCATCTACAATTTTTTCATCAAATTCAATTTCAGGATAACGAGCGGCGACTTCACGCGCCACATCTAAAAATAATCCTGAGGTAAATTTAAGAATATTGGCTTTATGACACGCGGTCACTTTTTTACGCCCATTTGCTTTTGCATAATTAAAGGCATACTCGACAATTCGCTCTGAACCTTTCCGAGTCACCACGGCTAAGCTTTCTGCAATATCTTTATCTTTTGTCAAATAATGTTCTAACCCCGCATAAAGTCCTTCGGTATTTTCTCTAACCACAACAATATCAACATGATCAAAACGAGTTTGCGCGCCTTTCCATGTTTTAGCAGGACGAATATTGGCATATAAATCATATTGTTGACGTAAAGCAACATTAATACTTCTAAATCCGCCTCCAATAGGGGTTGTTAAGGGGCCTTTAAAGGCAACACGATTTTTTTCAATAGAAGCCAATGTTTCATCTGGAATAGGCGTGCCATACTTATCATACGCCGCCATCCCCGCTTCGGCTTCTTCCCAATTAATGTTAGCACCTGAGGCATTAATAATCTTAACAGCCACCTCTACAATAGAAGGACCGATTCCATCACCTTTAATCAACGTAACGTTGTGCATCACTTAGCTCTTTAAATTTATAAAAATGAGAATAATACACAAAATTTCATCGTTTTAAAAATTAAACTCCGCTAAGTTTTGATATAATCTGAATCTTTAACCTTACCAACGCCATTAATATCCTCTCTGGAGAGACCATGGAAAAATCATTTATTTTACATATGTTGACCACTGCTAAGAATTTAAGCCCGTTTGATGTCAACATGGCATTGGATGCAGGCTGGCTTTCAGCGATTCCTTACACGAATGTTGAACCTAGTGAAATACCTGCTTTAATACAGGATGTTATTTTTTCACGTAGTCCAAAAGGGTTGCAAAAAACAGGCGTTTTTATTGGTGGGCGTGATTCTAAACAAGCAATGGATATGCTTAAAACGGCTAAACATGCCATGCTGCCCCCTTTTGAGGTCGCGGTATTTGCAGATCCTAGCGGTGCCTTTACTACGGCTGCGGGGATGGTTGCCGCTGTAGAAAAAGAGTTAAATGATAAATTTAATACGGGGTTAGAAGGGAAATCTATTTTAGCGTTAGGTGGAACAGGACCGGTTGGACAAGCTGCGGCGGTACTTGCGGCTGAGCAAGGAGCCAATGTTCGAATTATCGGACGAAATTTAGAAAAAACACAACGAATTGCCGATCTTTGTAGCAACGAATTTGGGGATGGAAAAATCGTTGTAACGGCAGGATTAGATAAAGATAAAGGGGATTATATCAAAACAGTGGATGTTGTTTTCGCCACAGGTGCGGCTGGAATTGAGTTATTAAGTGCTGATTTAGTTGCTACCGCCTCTCATTTAAAAGTAGCTGCCGATGTTAATGCGATCCCTCCTTTTGGCATTTCAGGGGTTGATACGTTTGCAAATGGGGATCTTATTGAAAATTCAAATGGTCAAGCCGTGGGTATTGGTGCTTTAGCCATTGGAAATATTAAATATCAAGCTCAAAATCGGCTATTAAAACGGATGATTGAAGACCCTAGACCTGTGTTTTTACATTTTGAACATGCTTTTGAGGTCGCGCGTGATTACATTAAATCTTTAAAATAAAAAACTTGGCATTCTTTATGCATCATTACTTAACTAAGTAAATATTTTATAGTATCCAACCTTATGCTGTATAAAAGAGCAAAAGGAAACGTTATTTAAATTTTTGATATTAAGGAAAAATGATTTTGAAACGAAGTATCCTGCACATGTTTGATCCTATGCCAAATAATAGTCCCTTTGATATTAATATGGCTCTTGACGCTGGCTTTGATGTTTTAATGCCTTATGCAAATGTTAAGCTTGATAGTGTTCATCGACTGACACAAGATGCTATTTTTTCACGAGGCCCTAAAGGCGTAAAAAAAACAGGATTATTTATTGGCGGACGGGATATAGGACTCGCCACCGATATGCTTAAATCTATCAAGGATGCCATGGTTCCGCCTTTTGAAATTTCAGTATTTGTAGACCCCAGTGGTGCTTTCACGACTGCTGCGGCGTTAGTCGCTTGTGTAGAGCGCGAACTTAAACAAAAATATAATAAAGAATTTAAGGACTGTAAGGCCCTCGTATTTGGAGGAACAGGACCGGTAGGGATCGCCACAGGCGTTATTGCCTCACTGGCAGGCGCAAATACGGCGTTAGTTGACCATTTATCGGTCGATGCAGCGGATGATGCGGCTAAGGAATATAATCGTCGTTTTAACAGCCAATTAACAGGGACTAAAGCAGGGAATGATAAAGAAAAGATAGCCCTTATTGCTGATGCTGATATAGTTTTTTGTACCGCTAAGGCAGGGATTCAAGTTTTAAATACTCACGTTTTAAAACAAGCCCCTCAGCTTAAAGTTGCAGGGGATGTGAATGCGGTTCCGCCTGTAGGTATTGAAGGCATTAATAGGGGAGATTTTGGCGCACCCTTAGAAAATGTTGACAATGTAGTGGGCGTGGGTGCATTAGCGGTGGGTAATATTAAATATCGTTTGCAACAAAAATTATTAGAATCTATGTTAGCCACTGAAAAACCACTCTATCTTGATTTTAGAGATGCGTTTATAATAGCGCGAGAAATTGTTTAATTTGAATTAAACAATTTAAAACACATCAAAACCTAATTTTTAAGTATTTATTTTGGAGTTAAGTCGTTAAGGCTATTTCACTCTTTAACACGCTTAAAGAAGACAACCAAATGCTTGAACCATGAAAATTATTTTTGCAGGTACTCCTGATTTTGCTATTCCAACCTTGCAAATGCTTATTGATTCTAAGCATGAAATTTGTGCGGTTTATACTCAGCCTGATCGTCCATCTGGACGGGGGCGAAAATTAACCCCTTCACCTATTAAAAGTCTTGCCTTAGAATCCTCTTTAACGGTTTGTCAACCTGAAAATTTCAAACAAAGCCATGAATTAGAAACATTACAACACTTTAATGCGGATCTAATGATTGTTGTTGCTTATGGACTCATTTTGCCCCAAACGGTTTTAGATGCGCCTAAATACGGATGTTTAAATATTCATGGTTCATTATTACCTCGTTGGCGAGGAGCGGCTCCGATTCACCGTGCTGTGATCGCAGGGGATAAAGAAACAGGGGTAACCATTATGCAGGTCATAAAAAAACTTGATGCGGGTGATATGCTACACAAAGAGTATTGTCCTATTCATTTACAAGATACCAGCAGTGACTTACACGCTAAACTCGCCGACTTAGGGGCCATAGGATTAGCGAAGGTATTATTACAACTTGAGGACGGGGATTTAGAGCCTGAAATTCAAGATGAAACCTTAGTCACTTATGCGGAAAAACTTCAAAAATCAGAATCAATGCTGGATTGGACACAATCAGCAACGCAATTAGATAAAAAAATAAGAGGCTTAAATAGCTGGCCTGTCGCCCAAACACGTTATCAAGGAAAAAATTTACGGATTTGGCAAGCAACAATTCAACCGATAGAAAATAAAATAGATGCAGGTTGCGTTGTCAGTAATGGCAAACAAATGCTAGTGGGGACAGGAGAGGGCGTTTTAAGCTTGCAAGAAGTTCAATTGCCGGGTGGAAAACGTTTATCTATCCAAGCTTTTTTAAATGCACATGATGTCGATGGATTAAAATTAGGCGAATGAATTTAAGAAAACCTGCGACCCAAATTTTATTAAATGTTCTAAAAAAGGGCCACTCTTTAACGGCTTCCTTAGAGACCTATTTAGACCCGTTAGATAACGCTAAAGACCGTGCCTATGTTCAAGCGTTATCGTATGGCGTATTACGTGATTACCATCAACTAAATTTTTTAGCGAGTTTATTATTAGCCAAGCCCTTACGCAATAAAGATACAGATATAAAAATATTAATCTTAATCGGTTTGTATCAATTACGAACCATGCGAATAAAAACACATGCCGCCGTTTCAGAAACAGTCACGGCCGTGGGTAAAAAAACATGGGCAAAAGGGGTTATCAATGGCGTTTTACGGCAGTATTTACGTGAACAAGAAACCCTAGAGTCACAAATTACCGAAAATTTAGAAGCGAACTATTCACATCCTCAATGGTTAATTAAACGAATAGAAAATGATTGGGGGAAACGGACCCCTGAAATTCTACAACAAAATAATCAACACCCGCCGATGGTTTTACGGGTTAATTTGGCAAAAACAACGGCGATTGATTATTATCAGTTATTAATTAAAAATGATATTTTGGCTGAAACTAGTGAGATAAGTCCAACAGCCCTTAAATTAAAACAAGCGGTTTCGGTTGAACAATTGCCTCATTTTAGTGACGGTTGGGTTTCTGTACAAGATATGGCGGCGCAATGGGCAGCTCCTTTACTACAGCTTAAAGCAGGACAGCGTGTCCTTGATTTATGTGCGGCCCCAGGTGGAAAAACAGCCAGCATGTTGGAATTAGAACCTAGATTACAAATGACCGCACTGGATATAGAAAAAAGTCGTTTGAAACGGGTTACAGAAAATCTACAACGTTTGGGGTTAACGGCAACACTGATAGAGGCGGATGCAAAAGATCCACAATCATGGTGGGATGGCTCACTTTTTGACCGAATTCTTTTAGACGCACCCTGTTCAGCTTTAGGTGTTATCCGTCGCCACCCCGATATTAAAATTCTGCGTCGGGCGGAAGATATAGATAATTTAGCAACCCTACAAGCTGAAATTTTAAAGGCCGCTTGGACACTCTTAGCCCCTAATGGAATCTTGCTTTATGCAACCTGTTCCATTTTAAAACAAGAAAATCAACATCAAATTGAAAACTTTTTAAAAAATAATTCGGATAGTTTTGAAATTCCTATTGAAAGCAATTGGGGATTAACCAAAACAGTTGGGCGACAAATCCTAACAGGAGAGCAAGCGATGGATGGTTTTTATTATGCGCGCTTAGGGAAAAAATAATTAATTTTGTACGTTTTAAAACCGCATTCCCAGCCAATTTAAACAACTCAAATAACTTACCCATCAGAGCTACCAATTTAAGACGGGACACGTTGAGGTTAAGCCTCGATCCGTAGTATCCCATCTTAAGCTGGTAGCCTCTATCAGGTATTATTATTTACTTTTAAATTGCGCTAAAATAAATTCTATACGTTGGTTTTTTTGATTCTTTCTAGTCGTCGTTTTATCAATAATAGGGATACTATCGCCTTTCCCTGTAGATGTTATTTTTTCACAGCTAATATTTTGTTGTTGAAAATAGTCATTAATAGCTAACGCTTGTTCGTCTGATAACGCTTGGTTGTTTTCGCTATTACCCTCACTGTAAGTATGAACAATAATTTTAATTTGTTTAAATTTATTAATCTTTATTTGTCCAACAAACGCATCTAAATAAGCTTTCCCTCTCGTTGATAAGGTACTTTTACCTGATTTAAAATAAAAAGTTAAAGGGTGTAACGTAATCCTATTTTCAATAATGCCACATCCTTGAGAATCAATAATAACGGCATCGAGGGTATTTAAACACTTATCTTGATAATCAAGAATATCATCATGATCGTTGTCTGCAGGGCAGCCTTTAGAATCAACGCCTTGGCTTATTTCAAGTGGACTATTCTCTATGCAGGTATCAATATAATCAACGACCTTATCCTCATCCTTATCAATAGGACAGCCTTGTCCTTTACCTGTTTTATTAACCCCTTTTATAATTTCTTCCTTCGTATTATTAGGACATTGATCGATGTCATCGGTAATACCATCGGAATCCTTATCTTTTGTACAGTTTTTCCCCACTACATAATCCGTTAAATCAGGGTTAAGTGGACATAAATCTTCATAATCGGCTTTACCGTCTGCATCAGAGTCAAGGGGACAGCCTAACTCATTAACCCCTTTAGAAATTTCTTTTAAACTATTTTCAGGGCAATTATCGGTATAGTCAGGAACTTTATCCTTATCGTTATCAATGGGACAGCCTCTAAATAACCCTGTTAAAAAAATACCTTTAGATATTTCTTCGACACTATTATCGGGACAGGTATCAAGGTCGTTAGGGATAGTATCAAAATCTCTGTCAATTTCATTACAGCTTTCATGAACATGAGGTAACGCATCTTCGGCCGCTTTCATTTGTCGGTACTCATATTTACCGCGATGAAACTCTTTAAAATAAAAATCTTTATCGGTTAAATCCCCTTGTTTAGTAAATTGATACTTGCCTGTTAGCCCTTGACAGGGGGGCATATGGCGTAACATATTTGCAATTCTAATGGGGACAGGTGATTGGGCACGTTTAATCGCATGGGCCAATAGCATGATATTATCATAACCTAAGGCTGAAAATTCATCAGGTTCAAATTCCTGGCCATATTCTTCCTTAAAAAGAACAATAACCTTTTGATTTTCTTCTAATAATGGATTAAATAGGGATGGAACAATGGTTTTTTTTTACATCGTCTGAATTCTCCCAGACTTTGACCATATTTAAAAAGGGAGGCATATTTAAAGTGTCACCCGCAACAAAAGGGAGCCTAATTCCCATATCACGTGTTTTTTGATATATTTTTGCAGCAAATATATCGGTTGACGCAATAAAAATAGCATCCATTTCAGCTATTTTTTTTAAATCAATCGCAAGTGAGGTGATATTAACAGTATTTTCAAAAAATGATTTTCTAAAAGGAATGCTCGCATTTTTATTTTTCATTAAATGAGAAGAAAAAACATCCGATAGCTCAGTTGCATAAGGACTTCGACTATTGAGCAGCGCTATTTTTGAAAGGCCTTGTTCGGCTAAATAATGAGCAATGCTTATCCCCATTTGATCATTATTAGGGATGGTTCGAAAAATATAATTAAATTGATGTCCCGTTAATTTTATATTAGTCGCACTCGGTGTTAAAAAAAAGAAGTCCTTTATTTTCATAAATAACAGAGGCCAATAAAGCTGTTTTTGACGTAACATGACCGATAACCGCGACAACCTTATGATTATCAGCAAATGAATTTGCAATATTTAATACAATAGTCTGATATTCATTTGTCGATAACGTAAGGTCTAACAGTTTATCTTCATCCTTATTAACAATAATTTCTAAAGGACGGTTTAATACGCCGCCGTCCGCATTAATTAGTTTTACGGCCAGTTTAACCCCTTTTAAAAATGAAGTGTGATGACTATCCCAAGCAATACCAATGATAATTGGGTTTTTAACATTCACTACTAACTTAGCGCGTTTTTGAGAAATTTCTTCATACGCTTCATCAAAACACCCCCCAAGCAATAGGGTAATTAAAGCAAAAATAAAAAATAAGGGTTTAATTGTTAACATTTCATTAAAAAGTTATAGGTTAGAAGGGGGGGGTAAGTTTAGGGTGTGAAGGTCGTTATCAGACAATAAACCTTTGAGAAAAAACAAGGATGGATTTTGTTGGACTCTTTCAGCTTATTGTTAAACGATTCATTAAAAATATATCTATTGTAATCTGTTTAACTTTATATCGTTATTTTTTGAATGTCTATGATCAATTTTTTTTTGTTACTATTTATCAGTGTATTATCGCCTGTTTTAAGTGCGGATGAATTTTCTACGCAAATTAAAACAGCGAAACTAACACCTTATAACAACTATTATCAACTGAGTGCTGATATTGATTATAATTTAAGTCCTACCGCCATAGAGGCTATCCAAAGTAATATTGCTTTAACGTGGCATTTAAACATTAAGTTAAAAAAAATAAAGCCCTTGTGGAATACAATCGTTTTTAACCAACTATTTTCGTATACAATTCGTTACCACGCCCTCTTAAATAGTTATAGTGTGGGGGATTCAAGTAGAAAAAAAAATAAGCGTTTTACTTCATTGACCGCAGCCCTCGCGTCAATATCTAAAATACGCAATCTAAACTTTATTAAGACCTCAATAATTGAAAAAAACAGTCAATATACAGTTGCAATAAAATTAGAATTCGACCGTGAAGCGTTGCCCTTACCTTTAAGACCAATCGCTTATCTTGATAACGATTGGGACTTATCTAGCCATTGGTATTTATGGACACTACAACCTTAAAACTGCCTATCAGTTTATTTATTATAACTTTATTTGGATTGATTTTATTATCACTCCAATTAATGAGTTCAGCAACCCAAGAAACGTCACAATTAAGCGATATTTATTCCCTATTACTGTTAATTAATAGCTTAGGAACCGCCGCTTTAATGGTTCTGGTCGGCATTAATGTTTATTCCTTAACGCAGCAATTAAAGAAAAAAGAAGCGGGGTCACGCTTAACTACGCGAATGGTTTCATTATTTGTTTTATTAGCCTTAGCTCCCGCCGCCATTGTTTTTTATTTCTCTGTACAGTTTTTACAGCAAGCCATTAATAGTGGTTTTAATGTTGAAATTGATAAAGCGATGGAAGATGCTTTAGAATTAAGCCAAGCCTCATTAGATCAGCGAATGCGTTGGCATTTAAAACAAACACAGCAATCAACTAAAGTTTTACGCGACAAATCAGAAACATTACTCGCACTGGAACTAGCTAACCTTCGTGATTCATTAGGCGCTTTGGAAATTACGCTGTTTTCTAAGCAAGGACGTATTATTGCGTTTAGCAGTATTAACTCGAGTGATATTTTACCTAAATTACCAGATGAGCATGTCTGGTTACAGGTACGCCAAAATAATGATTATATTACGTTAAATACCGATGACGATGGTAGTTTGAGCATTCAAGTTTTAATTGGAATTAAAGCCGATGAATCTCAGTATTTACAAGTACTCTACCCCGTTCCCGTTAGAATTTCAGATTTAGCGGATTCCATTGAATTTGCTTTTGTACGTTATCAAGAAATGAGCTTTTTACGCGATTCGTTAAAAATGAGTTTTTTTTTAGCCCTCTTATTAGTTTTATTATTAAGTTTATTAGCCGCCATTTGGGTTGCCTTTGTCAGTATTCGTCATATTGTAGCGCCAGTAAAAGAACTGGTTAAAGGTACGAAAGCCGTTGCCGCAGGCCATTATGAGCCTCAGTTATCGGTCATGGCACAAGATGATTTAGGCTTTTTAGTCGAGTCCTTTAATCAAATGACGCAACGGATTGCTCAATCGAGAGACATTGCACGGACAGCTAGTTTAGAAGTTGAAGAACAACGAGCCTACTTAGAATCTATTTTAGCGAATGTCAGTGCGGGAGTGATGAGTTTTGATAGTCATTTTAAAATCCGTACCAGTAATCAAGCCGCACATAAAATATTACATTGTGATAAAAATTTTTTTATTGGCCAATCATTGACTATTGTGATCAAACAACACCCTGAAATCGCCGATTTTTTGCGTGCCGTGTTAAAATTAATTGAAAAAAATAATGATAATTGGCAACAGCGTATTGCGTTTCTAGGGGTAAGTGGGCGACAAGAGCTTTTATGCCGTGGACGACCTTTATATTCACAAGAAGGCATTCGTGTCGGTGCGGTGGTTGTTTTTGATGACTTAACTGATTTAATTCAAGCTCAAAAAAATGCGGCATGGGGCGAGGTTGCTCGACGATTAGCGCATGAAATTAAAAATCCGTTAACGCCCATACAACTAGCCGCTGAACGATTACAGCATAAATTGGCCCACGAATTAGAACCTAAATCAGCCAGTATATTAAAACGCTCAACGAATACCATTGTTCAGCAGGTGGAGGCGATGAAACGAATGGTTGATGATTTTTCTGATTACGCTCGCCCGTCTAAAAAACAAACCGATGATATTAATTTACATCACTTAATACACGAATTATTGCCCTTGTATCAAACCCAAGGAAATATTAAGGTTACCATGATTAATAATGCGTATACCGCAATGATTCATGCAGATCCTGTTAATATACGTCAAGTTTTGCATAATTTATTAAAAAATGCTCAAGAAGCGATGACTAATGGGGGGCTTATTGAAATTAAATTAACACGAGTACAACGTAACAATACCCATTATATAGAATTAGGTATTTATGACCAAGGCGGAGGGATTACAGCCGATAAGATTGAAACTATTTTTGAGCCTTATGTCACCACAAAAACAAAGGGGACAGGGTTAGGCCTTGCTATTGTTAAAAAAATTATTGAAGAACATGGCGGGGTTATTTGGATAGATAGTCATTATACCCAAGGCGCAGGATTCATTATTCAGCTTCCTTTGTGTCAATTACCCGCTTGATGAAAAAAGCTAGTTTAAAATAGCTTTGAACTCCTTTAAAAAATTAACCTCATAACTCAGATGAACAAACAAGAACCTTATATTTTAGTCGTTGATGATGAACCCGATATTCGACAATTAGTCTCTGAAATTTTAGAAGATGAAGGCTATTATGTCGCGATGGCAGAAAATGCACAGGCGGCCCGTGAATTAAAGAAAAAACGCGAACCGAATTTGATTTTATTAGATATATGGATGCCTGATACCGATGGCGTTACACTTTTAAAAGAATGGGCGCAGGAAGAGCAACGTTTATGTCCTGTCGTAATGATGTCTGGACATGGCTCCGTTGAAACAGCCGTTGAAGCGACCCAGTTAGGCGCGTATGATTTTTTAGAAAAACCCCTCTCTTTAGCAAAATTATTACTGGTGGTTGAAAGAGCGTTGGAAGCCAGTTATTTGCAACAGGAAAATGCAGGACTCAAACAACAGTTAATGTTTGATATTGAACCTGTCGGGAAAAGTGCAACCGTTGAACGGACGAAAGATCAATTAAAACGTTTGGCTCAACATGAAGCACGCGTTTTATTCGTAGGTGAAGCGGGCGTGGGTAAAGAATTATATGCACGGTATTTACATAATCATAGCAGTCGCCGTGAAGGGGCTTTTGTGGATGTTGCTGTGGGTAGTATCGCCCCTGAAAATTCAGCGGTTGAATTTTTTGGCAAAGAAGAACACAATAAAATTTATCAGGGCTTATTAGAGCAGGCTCATGGCGGCACCTTATTTTTGGGTGAAATTGCGGGTATGGATAAAGAAACCCAAACGCGGCTTTTAAGCGCATTAGAGTCCAGTTCATTTTTACGTGTCGGTGGAAG
Organism: Methylococcales bacterium; assembly: GCA_030949405.1. NCBI lineage: Bacteria > Pseudomonadati > Pseudomonadota > Gammaproteobacteria > Methylococcales > Methylococcales bacterium. The sequence continues at coordinate 2,376,527 of JAUZSN010000002.1, forward strand.
TGAAGCCGTCCGCGTTGATGTTCGAGTCATTGCATCAACTCGTATTGCAATTGAAGAAGAAGTGAATGCGGGGCGTTTTCGACAAGATTTATACTACTTGTTAAATGTTGTTACCCTAGATATTCAACCGTTACGTGAACACAGTGAAGATGTACCCAGTTTATTAAATTTTTACATTGATTATTTTATTAAAATGGAAAAACTTCCCTTTAGAAAATTTTCAATCGCCGCCCAAAATTTTTTGCGTAATTACAGTTGGCATGGAAATATCAGAGAACTTAAAAACTTAGTACAGCGACTCATGATTTTAGGGGCAGGGGATGATATTGAATTAGACGAAGTTAAAAATGCGTTGGGATCAATCGCTGAAAAACCTGCGCTACTCGGTACGGTTCCTGAGTTTTTTAATCTTCCCTTAAAGGAAGCGCGCGAACATTTTGAAAAAGCTTATTTAGAATATCATTTTGAACGTAATTCGGGCAGTGTTGCTAAACTGGCCGCCGCCATTGGAATGGAGCGCACTCATTTGTACCGTAAACTTCATGCACTTAATATTAAACTATAACCATGGCTATTTTATTATTTTCTTTACGCGGGGTTCCTGAAGATGAATCGTTTGAAATTCGTGATTTATTAACCTATCATGACATTGATTTTTACGAAACTAACGCGGGTAATTGGGGAATGTCGATGCCTGCTATTTGGCTTCGAGATGAAATTCAGTTAACGGAGGCACAAGAATTACTGAATGGTTACCATCATTACCGTTACACCCATCAACGAGAAGCCTATTTAAAGCGAAAATCAACAGGGAATCATAAAAATTTATGGCGTTCTTTTTGGCAAAATCCTGCCTTATTTAGCCTTTACTTAGTGGCAATGGGGTTGGTTACTTATGTGTCAATTAAGCTATTATTTGAACTGGGGTTATGACTCAATTCGTGTTAATTATTAGCTTAATGTGGGGCCTCGTTTTTTCAACGAGCGTTGAGGCTAAAGCCTGTGTTTGGAATGGAATTCCTTTACATGGAAAGGTTCAATTTGTCACCGATTTTCCTGATATTAAAATTAAATATGTAACCGCATTTGCAACCATTAATGTCGTCTTTGTCAAAAATTTTACCGCTAAATGTGGTCAATGGGAAATCGTTGATGCCTTTCCTGATTTTACGGTACAAATTGTGGATTCATTTCCTGATTTAACCGTTGAAAAAGTAAGTTCTTTTTCTGGAATGAATTAAAATACAGGCGTGAAAAAATTATTGCTCACGCCTTGTATTGAGCTTCAACCCGCGTTAGGATCTGAATCGATAAAACCTTATGATTAAATATCACTTTGATAAAAATTTTTATTACTTAATGATTTTTTTTCGGTCATATCAAGTCGGTAGCCGATTAAAAAACCCTGCGTTGCCGCAGAATAATCAAGACAAACGGCATTATGACTTGCAATTTCAGGTGTTCCTGAAAACCAATAATGTCCAAAAAAAACAGGGATGGCTTGGTTAGGATAGAGCGCAATGGGATTGTTTTTATCTAATAATTTCTCGTTAGAAAGGCTACGTCGATCTTTTTCAGAGCCAACTGCGGCTTGCCTATACGTTAGTAATACATTTTGCCACCACCGAACCCGTACTTTACGCCTTGCTGTCCCCTCTTTATCGGTAAATAATTTATTATTAGGTAACACTAATTCGGGGCCTTTTAATAATGTTTCTAAGGTATTATAAAAAAATGAATTTTTTTCACAAGCACGTTGATAATCTTCCGATTTCAAACAATTATTTGCAGTTAACAAGGGCTTTAGTTTCTTAATAAGCCCTTCATCCCAGCAAGCATGAATGACTCTAAAATCAGCTAGTTCTAAAAATAAAGGCAGCGTTTTAAACCAGTTAATGACCGCTTTAGTCTCGAGACCATCAAGGGGATATTCATTTAAGAAGTGTTGATGCTGCTGGGTATTATTTTTAGTATGGGGACGTAAATAATTTCCTTGATTATCCTTACTATGGTAACAAATAGCATTAAACTCATGATTTCCCATTACGGCTTGGGCATGATTGGCTTCTATCATGGCACGAACAATCGTCAATACTTTTTTTTCTTGCAAACCTCGATCAATAAAGTCACCTACAAAAATGACTTGATGCTGTGGTTTCTGATAAACGCCTTCCTGTTGTTGATAGCCTAGTTTTTGTAACAAGTTAATCAGTTTTTCTGCCTGACCGTGAATATCACCAATGAGGTCATAATGCGTTATTGTCATAGTCTGTAAATTTTGAGAAATAAGAGGGGTGAACCTAAAGCCCCTTGTGTTCTAATAGGTTATTCCATTGTTATTTTTCACTAGGGTTTTAGCCTAATAAATTATCAAGTAACATCATTAAAATAAACCCGCCCATTAACGAAAAAGTGGCATAGCGAGAGCGACCTTTTGAATGCGTTTCAGGAATAATTTCTTCACTGATGACAAAGAGCATGGCTCCTGCGGCAAATCCCATTGCAAGCGGTAAAATGGGAGTGAAAACCGTCACCATAGTAATGCCCAATAAACCTCCAACAGGCTCAACAAGTCCCGTTAACGTAGCAATGCCGACTGCTTTCCATTTATTGTAACCTAAACCCACTAAAGGTAAGGCAACCGCTAGCCCTTCTGGAATGTTTTGTAAGGCAATGGCGATCGATAAAACTAAACCATTATTTAAATCCCCTGAACCATAGCTAACACCCACAGACATCCCTTCTGGGAAATTATGAATGGTAATTGCAATGATAAAAAGGCTAATTTTCTGTAAGGATTCGGAATGAAGCGCATTTTCTGTTTCAAAATGTAAATGCGGTAATTTTCGGTCCGCAAAATGTAAAAACAACGCCCCCATTAACATCCCTATCGAAACAATCCATAATCCCTTTCCTGGCCAAATACTATTGCCAAATTCCATTCCAGGAATAATAAGCGAAAAAGCCGTTGCCGCTAGCATAACCCCCGCTGCCGCGCCGAGTAAGCTATTAAAAACGCGATCAGAAATATCCTTTAAAAATAAAGCGGGTAACGCACCCACTCCTGTTGCAAGTCCTGATAAAATACTGGCAAAAAATCCAATAACAACAATTTTTCCAAACGCTAAATATAAGAAGCCAAAGACGACAACTTGGGAAAGTAAAAAAAGACTCGCCAAGACGGCCCAGCGTTGTTGTTTAGGCAAGGCCATAATTTTTTGATACTGCGGGTGGTTTTGTACCGATGCACACCGTGTTTCACAAAAAGTTTGTAGAATTTGTCGTGTTGTCATTGTTGTTGCCTTAAGCTCAAACTAAAGGCTATCTATTATAGCTAAAGCATCAAAAATTTGCATTTCAATCAGCCCCCATCTAACGAGGGTTAAAGGATATTATCAATAGAAATATTTTCTCTATTCAGTTTTAATGAGTAATGACCTGATAATAACGCCTCTAATTCACAGCCAATTAAACCAAAACGCCAGCCTGTTAGTAATTGGCAGTTTTGATCGTTAAAAAGTAATTTTTCTAATTCTTTTCGAGGGGCTAAAATAACGGGGTTGATTAAATTTTCTTCCGCTCTTACTCTAACTATGGCGGTTAATACATCTAAAATGGCTTCTTGTTGCTGTGTTTTCTTAACCCCTTTGCCATCCTCTTTTAATGGACTCACCGTGTTATTTTTGGCCTCAATAATTAATTGACATAAGGTATTTCCATGCCGATGGACTAAACGATCATTAATATTGCGTACATTTGCTAATTCTTTAACCGTTGTCGGTTGTAATTTAGCTAATTCAATTAACAAATCATCACGAACCAACCAGTTTTTAGGCTTATCTTCCGATTGCGCTTGCTGTTCACGCCATTTGGTTAAGTGTTGAATAATGGAAAGCTGTTTTCCCGTAAGCTTGTTTTTCCCTTTAATTTTTAACCAGGCATTTTCAGGTTTTACTTCATAAATATCAGGATTTTTAAGAAACTCAAAATCGCCTTTTAACCAATCAAATCGCTGTAATTCGGTGAGCTTCGCCCGCATGATGTCATAAATTTGACATAAATAAATGACATCATCGGCAGCATACTGCAATTGCTCAGGGCTTAAAGGCCGCAGACTCCAATCAGTACGGGTATAGGCTTTATTAAGATTAATATTTAGAAACGTAGAAACCAGCATGGCATAGCCTGGATTTTCTTGTATGCCTAATAAAGGGGCGGCAATTTGAGTATCAAATAAAGGCGTTGGAATTTTACCTGTTAATTGATAAAAAATTTCTAAATCTTGTCGGCATGAATGAAAAACTTTAATAATGTCAGGATTATAAATCGCATCAAAAAGGGGGGTTAAATCATCAAGTGTGATAGGGTCGATACAGGCGACCCAATCAGGAGTTGCGATTTGTAATAGACAAAATTTTGGGTAATAGGTTTTTTCTCTTAAAAATTCAGTATCTAAGGCTAACCACGATGCCTTACTAATTTTTTGGCATAATTCTTCTAACTGTTGAGGGGTATCTATATATTGAATTGAAGTCATGACTACTTAATCTTATATTGAATTTAGGAAAAACCGATATTTAGCTACGTAAGATAGGCTATAAGCCATCCTACGTAGGCAATATTATAAAGACTACAACTATTTAAAAGAATTTTTGTGGGTTAATTGCTCCGCATAGCCAGTGTACGTCTGTGGGGTGAGTTTCAATAACTCTTCCTTAGCAGGCGTTGGAATGTCTAAGTTTTGGACAAAATCTTGCATGGCCTTGGCCGTAATTCGTTGACCCCGAGTGAGTTCTTTTAATTTCTCATAGGGTTTTTCAACCCCATAACGACGCATTACGGTTTGTACAGGTTCTGCCAATACTTCCCAATTAGCCTCTAAATCGGCCTCAATGACGCGAGGATTCAATTCTAATTTAGACATTCCTTTTAGGGTTGATTGCAACGCAATACTGGTATGTGCAATCCCCACCCCAATATTTCTTAAAACCGTTGAGTCAGTTAAATCACGTTGCCAACGAGAAACAGGTAATTTTTCCGCTAAAAATTGAAAAACAGCATTAGCAATCCCTAAGTTTCCTTCCGAATTTTCAAAATCAATGGGGTTGACTTTATGCGGCATGGTTGACGAACCGACTTCGCCTTTAATCGTTTTTTGTTTAAAGTAACCTAATGAAATATAACCCCATATATCGCGGTTAAAATCTAACAAAATAGTATTAAAGCGGGATAACACATGAAAATATTCAGCAATATAATCATGGGGTTCAATTTGTGTGGTGTAAGGGTTAAATTGCAAGCCTAACGATTCCACAAAGTTTTGAGCAAAAACCACCCAGTCTATATCAGGATAAGCCACACTGTGTGCATTATAGTTACCCACCGCGCCATTAATTTTGCCTAATAAGTCAACTTGAGAAAATTGTTGGTGTTGACGGCTTAATCGAGCCACCGTGTTTGCAAACTCTTTACCTACGGTTGAGGGCGTTGCTGATTGCCCATGCGTCCGTGATAGCATCGCTTGCGAAGCCGTTTCTTGTGATGTTTTATGGATGGCCGCCATACATTCCGTCATTTGTGGCAGCATAACCTCACGCCCCGCTTTTAACATAAGCGCGTAGGAAAGGTTATTAATATCTTCTGAGGTGCAAGCAAAATGAAAAAATTCGCTAATAGCAGCCAGTTCCGCAGAATCAGCTACTTTTTCTTTTAAAAAATATTCAACCGCCTTTACATCGTGATTTGTCGTCGCCTCAATGGTTTTAACGCGGAGTGCATCGGCTTCTGAAAAATCACTCACCAGTGTATTTAAATAGGTCAGCGCCGCGTCTGTAAACGGGGGAACTTCTATTATTTGAGAATGGTCCGCTAAGGCTTGAAGCCAACGAACTTCAACTTCGACACGCGAACGAATTAACCCATACTCACTAAAAATAGGACGTAACGCTTCAACTTTGCCGCGATAGCGACCATCAATAGGGGAGATTGCCGTAAGTGATGAATGTGACATAAATTTATAAAATGTTTAAAATAGGGGACGAAAAATATGTTCTATTTTAACCTAAAAATACTGACTCAACCTATCTATGTCTCATTTACCGTCTTTAGCACAACAAGCCCATCAACGTTTAAAATCCATTCTCAATCTAGGGGATCATGTTATTGATGCAACCTGTGGCAATGGCCATGACAGTTTGTTTTTAGCGGAACAAGTGGCACCGTTAGGCCGGGTTTATAGTTTTGATCTACAAAAAATAGCGATAGAGGCAACCGAGAAACGTCTCCAGCAAGCCGATCTAGCAACGCATGTTTCATTAATTCATGCAGGACATGAAACGATGGACACCCATATTCCTTGTTCTAACCACGGGCGTATTAAAGCCATTATGTTTAATTTAGGTTATTTACCTCGGTCAGATAAGCAGATCATAACCTTAACGGCGACCACATTAATGGCTTTAGAAAAGTCTATTTTATTACTGGCACCGTTAGGAATGATAACTATTTTAGCGTACCCTGGCCATTCAGGCGGTAATGAAGAAACGTTTCAAGTTACAAATTGGTGTCAACAGTTACCGAAAAAATTTAGCGTTGAGATTATTGAGAGCATTCAACCGAAGGCGACCGCCCCTCAACTTTTTGTGATTCAAAAAAAATTATTGACGATTACCTAAACAGAACCCAATAAGGGCTATAATTTAGGCATGATAAAAAATAGTAAGAGGAGGTATAAAACAATGGTGACCCATAAAAAATCATCTGGATTTACTTTAATTGAATTATTAATTGTAGCGATTATTATTGCTGTTTTAGTTGCGCTTAATTCTCCCGCTTATCAGGAAAAAATTTCAAAAGAAAAGCGTCCTGATGCTCAAGCAGGGTTAGAAGGGTTGCAATACGCTCAAAAATCATTTAGAAAAAATTGCCCACAATATGCAACGGCGATCAGTTCAACCACCATGAGTTGTGATCCTGTAAAGGGTTATAAGCTTGTTTATAGTGCGTTATCGCCTGCGGGGCATTATTCGTTAACTATTTTAACGCCAACGGCGGCAACCGCTGAAATAGAGGCCAAAAAATCCTATACGTTACTCGCGGTACCGATTAAAAATGATGCCTATTGCACCAGTTTTACGTTGGATCAGGATGGGCATAAAAATGCGACTCATGAAGATTGTTGGCTAAATCCTTAAAAAAAACCCTATCAAAAGCCGTCTTTAGGTTCTGATAGGGTTATATTTTTAAACGACGATATTAACTAATTTCTTAGGAACAACAATCACTTTTTTAATAGCTTTATCCGCTATAAATTTTTGAATCTGTTCATTGGCTAAAGCTAACGTTTCAATCTGCTCTTTGGGGGTGTCGATAGGAATCTCTAATTTACCTCTTAATTTTCCATTAACTTGCACAATAATTGTCATTGCATCTTGAGTCATCGCAGCTTTATCAAAGCGAGGAAAAGATTCACTCACGACATCACTCTCGTGACCTAAATCTAACCAGAGTTGTCGACAAATATGAGGAACAATAGGAGCTAACATTAAGCTAATCGCTTCTAAAATTTCCTGACGAATGGCATGGGCATTAGCGCTATCGCCTTTAAATTTCGTTAGGTTATTAAGTAATTCCATATTCGCGGCAATCGCGGTATTAAAGGTATAACGCCGACCTAAATCATCGCTGACTTTTTCTAAGGTTTGATGCAATTGGCGACGTAGGTTTTTTTCATTATCGGTTAAACTATTGTTATCTAAGGAGATAATCGTTAAGTTTTGGCTAATATGTAAATACGCTTGTCGCCATAACCGTTTGAGAAACCGATACGCGCCTTCAACACCCGCATCATTCCATTCTAAAGATTGCTCTGGCGGTGAGGTAAACATGGTATACAATCGAACCGTATCCGCGCCATATTTATTGATTAATGCTTGCGGATCAATGCCATTATTTTTAGATTTCGACATTTTTTCAATAGGGCCGATAATCACACTAGAACCATCCGCTAATGATTTTGCAGCAATGACTTTGCCTTTATCATCCTTTTCAACGTCCACCTCAGTCGGATTAAAATAATGTTTTTGTCCACTTTCATTTAATTGATAATAGGTTTCGGCAACCACCATCCCTTGCGTTAACAAACGTTTAAACGGCTCATCCGAAACAATTAAGCCTTCATCGCGTAATAATTTAGTATAAAAACGCGCATACAATAGATGCAAAATGGCGTGTTCAATGCCGCCTATATATTGATCGACTGGCAACCAATATTTCGCACTTTCATCCAACATACTATCCGCATTAGGACTGGCAAAACGCGCAAAATACCAAGAGGATTCCATAAAGGTATCGAAGGTATCAGTTTCACGTCTTGCTGCTTTACCACATTGCGGGCAATCAACATGAGAAAAAGTAGGGTGTGTTGTTAAAGAGGAGGTGCCATCTAAAACCACATCCTTGGGTAATTCAACGGGTAATTGTTCATCAGGAACAGCCACGGTGCCGCACTCATCACAATAAATAATAGGAATCGGTGCGCCCCAATAACGTTGGCGAGACACGCCCCAATCACGCAAGCGAAAATTAGTTTTGCGATTTCCTTTTTGTTCATTTTCAAGTTTATCTGCAATCGCATTAAAAGCCTCGTCAGAGCTTAAACGATCAAATTCACCTGAATTTTTTAAGATTCCTTTTGCGGTAAACGCTTGTTCGGCAATGCTGTCATCTTCATCACTGGCCGTATAAATAACCTGTTTAATCGGGATATTATAGGTCGTTGCAAATTCATAATCGCGTTGGTCATGAGCAGGAACAGCCATCACCGCCCCCGTACCATAGCTCATTAACACAAAGTTGGCGATCCAAACAGGAACGTGTTCACCTGTAATCGGATGCGTTGCAACTATACCCGAATCAACCCCGCGCTTTTCCATGGTTTCCATCGCCGCTTCCGAGGATTCCATCGTTTTGCAGTCATGAATAAACGGGGCTAACTCAGGTTTGGATTCAACGGCTTTTTGAGCTAAAGGATGTTCAGAGGCAACCGCTAAATAAGTCACGCCCATTAAGGTATCAGGACGAGTGGTATAAATACGCAAATCATCCATGCCTGCCACTGCAAAATCCATTTCCAAACCTTCTGAGCGACCAATCCAGTTAGCCTGCATGGTTTTAACTTGCTCAGGCCAGTCGTCCAGTTTTTCTAAATCCGCTAATAATTCATCCCCATAGGCCGTAATTTTTAAAAACCATTGCGAAATTTCTTTCCGCTCAACCGCCGTATCACATCGCCAACAACAGCCATCAATCACTTGTTCATTGGCTAATACGGTTGCATCATGCGGACACCAATTAACAGGGGCCGTTTTTTTATAGACTAAGCCTTTTTTTAATAAACGTAGAAAAAACCATTGTTCCCAACGATAATAACTGGGATCACAGGTCGCAAATTCACGAGACCAGTCATAGGCAAAGCCTAATTCTTTCAGTTGGTCGCGCATATAATCAATATTTTCATACGTCCACTCGCTAGGATGTACGCCGTGTTTCATCGCCGCATTTTCGGCAGGTAAACCAAAGGCATCCCAACCCATCGGCTGCATGACATTTTTACCCAGCATCCGTTGATAACGGCTAATAACATCGCCAATGGTGTAATTGCGAACATGCCCCATGTGCAGCTTGCCACTCGGGTAAGGAAACATGGATAAACAATAGTATTTTTCTTTGTCACTCTCTTCGGTAGCATTGAAAACACCGCTTTGTTCCCACGCCGTTTGCGCCTGATTCTCTATAATCGAGGGTTGATAATTTTCTTCCATGTCTCGTCTTTTATCGCTCAAAAGAGTTAGAATACCGCAGTGTTACTTAAATCTAAAGGGAGATTTTCAATGGAGACCGAACAAATGAGTAGAAATACTAAATTAATTGAAGCTTATAACACGCTAATCGAGCATTTATATGAAGCAATGGATGATACCTTGCATTCTACGGCAGATGCTTTAGACATTGCGAAAGAAAAGCTAAGTGGATTAGGTGGGTTAACGCAAGAAGAAATAACTCATATTGCCGATGCCTTAACTCGTGATATAGATCATGTCGCGGTTAATGTAGAAAAAAAAGAAGAAAATTTATCGGCTTGGCTCAAATTTGATATTGATTTAATTGAAAATTTTGCATTCGATGCCTTTATTAGTTTAGCCGACAAAACACGATTAGAATTAGAAAAAATAGGCCAACAAGCAAATAAATATCATCCTTATCATAGTGGTGATATTACAAGTCCAGGTACATTAATGTGTGAGGCTTGTGAAAAGGAAATTGCGTTTAAATCAACCAGTGAGATTCCTGCCTGTCCTCATTGCCAAGCAAAAGTTTTTGTTCGCAGTTGATATTGCTTGTCGAGAGCTTATAATGCCAAGACTATCTAATTGATTTAATGAGGAATCATAATGCGAAGGGTTATTTTTAATCAAAAAGGCGGCGTAGGGAAATCGACCATTACCTGTAATTTAGCGGCTATTAGTGCAGCTGAAGGCCGACGAACATTGGTTATAGATCTTGATATACAAGGGAATGCAACTCAGTACTTATTAGGAAAAAAAGAAACTAATTCCGACAAGTCGATTGCTCTTTTTTTTAAAGACTCACTCAGTTTAGGCTTATTTGGAGGTCAGGGGTTAGAGCTTAGTAGTCTGGTTCAAGAGACCCCTTTTTCTAATTTATTTGTTATTCCTGCCCATCCTGATTTAGAACCCTTACATGGGCGTTTAGAATCACGTTATAAAATATTTAAGCTTAAAGAAGGCTTAGATACCTTAGAGGGATTTGATGATATTTTTATTGATACTCCCCCTGTACTTAATTTTTACAGCCAATCGGCTTTGATTGCAGCGGATAAATGTTTAATCCCTTTTGATTGTGATGCCTTTGCTAAGGACGCACTTTACTCACTTATGCAAGCGTTAGCGGAAGTCAAAGCAGATCATAATGAAAAATTAGAAATAGAAGGGATTGTTGTCAATCAATTTCAAAAACAAGCCAATTTACCCGCACAATTGGTAGAAGAGTTGATTAAAATGGGGCATCCTGTGCTAAAAAGTAAAATATCACCGTCAGTGAAAGTGAGAGAATCTCATACTTATGCACAACCTTTAATTCATTATGCCCCTAATCATAAATTAACCGATGAATTTAAAGCCTTATATGCAGAAATTACCGCCTAAATAAATTCAACTTTAAAAAAAACATGTTTTCAAAATGGCTTATCATCAATATAAGTCGTTGAAATATATGATATAAGAGTAACTATTCTCTAGGCTAAATAATTATAATTAACAGCTAAAATCACCTTTTCGTTTGTTCTAAAATTTATAAGGTGTAAAATAGTTCGCAATACAGCACGGTAAGATGTTATATCCACTCGGAAATTTTAAGTGGTAAATAGAAAGTAAACGAGTAAAATCATTACCCAGAAGTACCTGCTTTATTAAGATTAAGATAAATATATTTATAACGTTAGCTTATACTAACAACCAACAAGAGAACAAAAATGGCAGAACGAGTCACAGGTACAGTTAAGTGGTTTAATGATGAGAAAGGTTTTGGTTTTATTGCTCAAGATGATGAAACTGATGTTTTCGTACATTATAGTGCAATTACTGAAAATGCTAATGGTGGGCGTAAAAGCTTAGTTGAAGGACAAAATGTATCCATGGAAGTCGTCCAAGGACAAAAAGGGTTACAAGCTGAAAATGTAGAACCTGAGTAAACGCTAAAACGCTTAACAAAAAATGCCATACGGTGTATCTGTATGGCATTTTTTTATGAGCTAGATTATTTAATTTGATTTTGATAATAAACCCACTCTAAAACGGGCTTATTATTTAATAAATGTTCGTTGATGATTCTATCTAGTTTATCAATAGTTACATTGTAATACCAAACTCCATCAGGTTGTACGCAAAGTAACGGTCCGAACTTACATGTTCCAAAACAGGTCGCGCGTGTTTTTTTTACTCGTAAGGCCCCTTGATGAATGCCCGCCGCTTCAAACTTGTTTTTAAGTTGATCGTAGATAGCTTGTCCTTCCCCATTAGGCGTACACCGATCACCAATGCAAACCAATATATGTCGATGATAATCCATCATTTTTGGTTTAAGTTGTTCAGTCATTTATGTGTTCTCCTTGTGAAGTTTGGCTTAAATTATCCCGCGCCTCGTTATAAGCCTTTAATAACTCCGTCTTAAATTCGCCGTCTTGCTTCATTAATGAAACGCGAAAAAGTAGACGACCTAGGTTATCAATAAAGTTTAAACTATAACCCTGTTGATCTCGACTAGAAAAATAAGCCGCCGCCACATTTTTCCAATGAGCATGTAAATGAAAATGACTGTTTTCAATGCTTAACCAATCACCCTGTTGCTTAAATGCATCGCCATATAAAAATAACTCGGTGACCGTTCCCGCCTCGGCTCTTACAATACCGCGTAATTTGCCCCAGTGTTTAGTTTCATCCAGTGCTTCATTGAATTTATTGTCGGCCACTTTAGTCACGCTATGCACCCCCGCATCCTCACCCTTAGCCAATGATTCAAGAACATCACCAAGTGAGACCTTGAAATAATCAGCGGCTTTTTCTAACGTAATCCCTGAATTTTTTTGTAAATAATGAGTTAAGCAGTTGCCCCAGCCTTCTAATCCCATAGATAACGAGCGTCCTGCTTGTTCACCTACTTTGGTTTCTCCCGTTAACGATTCATATTTATTCGCATAACCGCGCGGGGTAATCATCAAACCTTGTTCCAAATAAGTAGATGAATTACCAATTAAAACTGTGGTTAACATGCCAATATCACAGTCTGACATTTCATCTAAGCGGACTAATTGAATCGATTGACGACGACGATAAGCTGATTTTACAATGGCCACGGGTGTTTCAGCGGCACGGTGTTTTAATAATATTTTCTGTGCTTCAACAATTTGTTGGGTACGACGACCACTTTTTGGATTATAAAGTGCAATCACAAAGTCGGCATGACCTGCAGCCTCTATTCTTCGTGAAATAACAGGCCAAGGCGTTAATAAATCAGAAAGTGAAATTGAACAAAAATCATGTGTTAAAGGTGCACCTACTAATGAGGCACACGCCGATAAGGCCGTACTTCCAGGTATGATCTCGACTTTAATATCACTGTCAGGAGTCCAGCCTGATTTTAATAAAACCTCATAGGTGGGGCCAGCCATTCCATAAACGCCAATATCACCCGATGAAATAAGAGCGACTTTTTTACCTAATTTAGCTTGATCATAGGCTTCAATACAGCGATCAATTTCTTCTGTCATCCCCTTTTTGATAACTTCTTTACCCACCAGTAATTCTTTAACCAGTTTGATGTAAGTTGTATAACCAATCACAATATCAGCCTCTACAATCGCCGATTTTGCACGATAGCTCATGTGCTCTTCAGCACCTGGACCAAAACCCACTAAGTATATTTTTCCACTCATTTTATTTATGTTTGTTTGATAGCAATTGAAACCGTGGCATTTTTTCCATCTTCACCACGCATTTTAAATTTTTCGACAACTAACGATTTCATCGTTGCATTTGCTGCTAATAAAGCAGCCGCCTCTGAAACCGAAGGCGTTCCCATGTATTTCATCACAACCGCAGAAGGACTAGGTACATCCACTTTTGCTAATTGTTCCGCTGAATAAAAAGAAATCGGGTGTTGATATTTTTCAGCCAGTTGTAAGAAAGCCTGTTCATCATTTTTTTTATCAATCGTTGCATAGTGATCAATATCATTAGGTGATAGTTGAGCCGATTTCAACGCTTGATTTATGGCGGTTTCGATGGTTAATAGCGATGTCCCTCGATCACAACCCAACCCTAAAACCAGTTTCATGATTTTTTTTTCAACGGTCTATAAACCACGAGGCGTTCCGCTAATGAATCCCATGTTTCCTTTGTAATCTCACGGTCTGTCACCCATAAAATAGCTTTATAACGCGTTAAATCAACCGCGTCCAAATTGTCAAATAAATGAATTGTTTTAGGTAACGGTGTTGTACGCGTCCACCAATTTTTTTCCCCTGTTTCTTGTACAAAGGCGATGAGTTCTTCATTAACAACATGAGCTGAAACCCGTGTAATATTAATTTTAGGTGCTTCAACTGTCCAGCCAAGTTCACGCCCTAAAATATCAACAGGAATTGTTTTGCCCACATCAGAGGCGGTTGTTAAAACAGGCGTTGCTTGGAGTAAACGAGCAATCTCTTCCGCACAAGCGTTTGCCCCGCCTACATGACCTGATAAAACAGGAATAACAAATTCACCCGCATCATCAACCACAATAATACCTGGATCTTCATCTTTAGATTTTAAGTGGGGTGCGATTAACCTGACCACGGCTCCTAGCGAGACAAAAAATATAATTTGATCGTAATCTGAAAAAAGTGAAGCAATTTGATGTCGAAAAGCCCCTGTATAATTACGATGACAATTCGTGACTTCTTGCATAAGAGGCTCAAATTTTTCAGCAACAAGCACATCGGCATGAGGTAATTTTTTTGCCAACAATTTAACTTGTTGTACCCCGTGTTTAGTAATCGCAACCAGAATAATTTTAGGGCTTGATGATGTCATAACTTAAGACCAAATAAAAAATTATCATTATAACCTAGTATATTAGTAGGTAAATAAATAATGTTTAAAGATTCCCCCATTTTATACTGGGGGAGGTGTTGTTCCTGTTGGTGCAGGTTGACTTATAGGTGCTGCTACTGGTTCATTTGTGGGCGCAGCTATTAGTTCATTTGTGGGCGCAGCTATTGGTTCATTTGTAGGAGCAACTATAGGTGCATTTATAGGCGCAGCTATTGGTTTATTTATGGGTGCAGGTTCAAGCAGGGGTTCGTTAATAGGAAGAGGTTTAGGGACTTCTATCGCTTCAGGGGGAGGTAACTCTTCTGGTGCAATCTTACTATTTAAAACATTTTCTATGGTTATTATAGAGGAGTTAGTCGGTACTGTAGTTGTTATCGGTGCTGGAGAACTTGTAGGTTCTTGATAATCATCTAATTCTCTATGACGAGGCGCTGGTGCATGACTCGGTATAGAATCATTGTTTAAGAGATTAGTATTAACAGGGGCGGGGTTATTATGAGGTAAATTATTGTCCAATGAAATCGGCTCTGAATCCATTGTTGCATCGGGAGTTGTTGTATTAATAGAGGAGGGTGTATGGGTCTCTGGTTCAGGTGCCGTGTTACTATCAATTGATGGTTGCGTTTGTGATTTTAGCGTATTTTTATTGGATAATGATTTTTGAATTCTATTATCTAATTTTAAAAATTGAGGCCTAGAATAAATATCAGGCATTAAAGCCGAATGTCCCGACGCAACTGAAAAATTTCCCGCTTGATTTTCAAGAATAACGGTTCCATCAAAAACGTTAATGTGTAAACCATTATCTAATTTAGCTGAATATTCCGTTCCACGCGTCCCTATGGACGCAATATTCGTTCTTACTTGGTATTGATCTTTTTTAATGGAACCCACAATGGTTCTAAAGACACCTTTCGCAAAATGAAAAAAAGCTTTCTCCTTGCCAGCAGACCCCTTTGAAAAATGGTAATCTTCTATTTTAAACTCTGTATTATCATAAAAAGAAATAAGCCCGCCATCCGTAAAACGTAATTGTAAATAACCTACTTTAGTTTCAATTGTATCGCCTTGTTCAAGGGTCGAGCCTTTTTTCAATACATTTTTTTCACCTGATGAGTGTATAACAAAGACCTCACCTTTAGTAAAAATAACGTTTGCCGCAATTTCGGCCATCGCATTTTGACAACAAAAAATAAGGACTATATAAAGAAAGTAAGTGGTAGATGTTTTCATCGGTTATCCTAAAAATTCCATTGAGCATTCACAGAAAAAATATTACGCTGATAGTCATAAAGACTCATATTTGATTTATTTAAAATCCATGTTCCTTCAGCAGAGAGTTCTAATTTCTTATCAAATAAAAAGTGGGAATATTTTCCATTAATTATATAATTTTGATCGTGACGTGTTCCTATAAAAAAAAGTATGCGTGTCTTTATAATGTTTATCCTCAACCGAGCCTCGAAGTAAAAAGGTATTTTTCTTGTTGAAATATAAATGAGCAACAAGACGTGTTCCAGCTCGTGCATAACCTAAATAAGCGGTGGCTGAGTTATGAAATTTTTCTTCCCCACCGTACACTTCCCATGAAATCATAGGATGCCATAGCCCTGGCAATTGTTGATAAAAGACAGCCCCTAACGTATAAGCATCATAATTCAAGGTTTTTAAACCAGGGTGATGAGTCGTTCTAATATTAAAATTTAACGCTAACGCATTGCTTTTAAATAAAGGTCGATACCATTGCCCTAAAACGGCGTATTGATTTTGATAATGTTGGTTATTAATCCAAATGCTTTGATATTTAAAATTCAAATTTAAATTATTTTTACCATATTGATAACTCCCCCTATCCAGCTTGACATAAAGGCCAAATCTTCATCAGGACGGGTACGGTTAAAGCGTTGGCTCCCCCAAATACCCATATCAATTTTAAAATCTTCCACGACGGGAACTTTGATTCCTAGATAACCACTGACGGCATAAAATAAATCCTGATCTTTTTCTAAATTATCCCCAATGGCAACGAGACCTAAGTGAGTTGCACTCGGAATAGTTAAGAAGTTACTATCAGGGCCGCTGGTTAAATTATCATCATAAGAAAAACTAGTTTGTATAAACCCTTTAAAACTGGGTTTGTATTCATCATCTTTTTGTTGTTGACTCAATTGCTTTATAGTCGCCGCTTCTTTTGTTGCCTGTTCTTGTTGAAGTTGGTTTTGGAGTTTTTCAGCTTTTGAATACTCTTTTAAACTAATATAACTTTTGGCTAAGGCAACTTGAGTTGGAATGTGATTAGGGCGCATGTATAAAGCACGCTCTAAGACTAAAACTGAATAATTAGACTGCTCCATTTTTTGTAATAAAAGACCATAAAGATAATCAAATTCAGCATTTCCTGCATTATCATCTGCGATAGGGTTCAATAAATTGTAAGACTCATCTATTTTGTCGGATTTTATTAATTGTTCTACTTGGTCTAAAAGTTGATCAACATCAGAGGCCAGTAATAGTTTAGAAAAGCTAATTAGGACAAATAAGGTAATCGAAGTTAATCTGTTTTTATAAAGATAACTTTTCATAATTAAGGTATTTAGGGGGAAATTTTATGGCAAGGGACGTTTTAGCTACGATTGAAATTAACGGCTACCAACTTAAGACGGGACACTACGGGGCGAGGCTTAACCTCAACTTGTGCCATCTTAAGTTGGTTGCCAAATTAACGTAATTTATTTTTTTAGGTAATTTTTATTTGCTTTCCAAGGTAATAATGGAGCCTATTTGTTTTTGTTGCAAACGATTATAGTGATATTGAATTAAGGGGTCATCAGGGTATTGCGTTAATAAATGAGCAAAATCATCAATAGCATCAACCGATTCTTGTTCCATTTTCTCATAAGCCATTAAGTAACTCTTAATTAAAGGGCTTTCAAACTGTTCATCCGTTAATAATTCAAACGCTTTAATTTTTTCGGTTTTACCTTTTAAAATAAGCCAACCTACGGGACGGCGTTTAAAATTTTCACAACGACCGATGGTTGATTCTGCGACACATTATCCCCAACTTTTAGCATAAAACCAGTAACAATCTTCGTTTTTTTCATAGCCGCTATTAAAATATCATCATTATCAGGAAGCTTTTTTAATTGAGCAGCTAAGGCGGGGTAATCTGATAATTGCTTCGCTATTTCAGCGGCGGAGGTTCGGTCTTTTTCTGAAAACATCATATCAAATACAATCACATTGGCTTCTAATGTAATTAATTTTTCGATTAGATCCGCAATAATTCGCCTTGACCAAGGAAATTGACCTATTTTTTCAAGACTTTCATTATCAATGGCTAAAATTTTAACGGGGGCGGGTTGATAAACACGCGGATGAAGTTGTTGAAATAAATCATACGAACTATTTCGCATTTTAGTAATGAAATTAGGCGAGTACAATTGTATTATTAACGCCAGAAAGAGAACAATCAGTGTCCAAAAATATTTTTGTATTTTTTCGATCAGGTTCATAACGTTAATCAGGTTTTAATAAAAAGTAGGCCGCTATTTAATTTTTTTAGTGGGACGCTGCCACGATGTTAAGGTAATTTGTTTCGCCCGTGTTAAAGTCAATTTATCAGCAATTGCGTTTTTAGTGAGCGTGGAGCCTGCGCCAATCGTTGCATTTTTCCCTACCGTAATCGGGGCAACGAGCTGAGTATTTGAACCAATAAAGGCTCCATCTTCAATAATGGTTTGATATTTATTAACCCCATCATAATTACAGGTAATGGTTCCTGCGCCAATATTTACACCACTTCCCACAACGCTATCACCAATATAACTAAGATGATTTACTTTACTCCCCGACGCAATGGTTGATTTTTTTATTTCAACAAAATTACCAATATGAACATTTTCATTTAATTTAGCATCGGGTCTTAAGCGAGCAAAAGGCCCCACACGGCTGCCCTTTCCAATGTGGGCATGATCAATAATGCAATGGGGTAAAATTTCTACATTTTCTTCAATAATTGAATTAATAATCAGTGTATTGGCACCAATGGTTACGTTATCAGCGATACTGTTTGTTCCTTCAAAAATAACATTAATATCAATGTCTATATCTTGACCTAATTGAGAAAATTCACCTCGAACATCTAATCTTGCGGGATCACGCAACGTTACGCCTGCATCCATGAGTAGAGCGGCTTGTTGTAACTGATAAACGCGTTCTAAATGACTTAATTGTTGGCGATTATTAATGCCCAAAACTTCATCAACCGTTTTAGGCTGCGAGGTTTTTATTTCCAAGCCATCCTTGACTGCCATTTCAATCACATCGGTTAAATAATACTCGTCTTGAGCATTATTATTACCTAAACGTGCCAGCCAGCCTTTAAGTTTCTTCCCTTGGGTGGCTAAAATTCCTGTGTTTCCTTCATTAATTTTTAACTCGTCTAGGCTGGCATCTTTTTGTTCAACAATTTTAATAACCTGTTGATTGGAATCACGAATTATTCGCCCATACCCTGTAGGATTATCCAAATTAACCGTTAACAACGCTAAGGTATGATCACTCACATTTAAGAGTAAGGTTTCGAGGGTTAATTTTGTTAATAAAGGCACATCACCGTATAAAATTAAAACGGTATCCTCGTCATCAATTTCTGTAACCGCTTGTTGAACCGCATGACCCGTCCCTAATTGTTCGGTTTGTTTAATCCAACCCACATTAAGTGCCGATAATTGGGTGGTTACTTGTTCGCCGCCGTGTCCATAGATAACAAAGATATGATTATCTTCTAATTGTGAACTGGTATTACAAACATGTTCCAACAAAGGCTTATCCGCAATTTTATGCAATACTTTAGGCAATTTAGAACGCATTCTACTTCCCTGTCCTGCGGCCAATATAATTGTTTTAATACTCATCTAAGGTTCCTAGAAATTGAAGACAACACGCTTTATTTAACCCCGTTAAGCTTAGGAATCAATGATTAATAAAGTCATCGCCATTTAAAAGTGTCAATAAATTTGATAAGCCATTTTGAATCAATGGCTATGAAAAAAGTTAAGGCGGTGGATACTAAGTCGTTACTTCATTCATTAAGATCGTTTGTGCCTGAATAACTTTATCACTCGCTTTACGTTTTATTTGTTGATAACTGCCATCACTTTGTAATAGCCACGCTTGTGAATTATCTTTCAAATAACAATCTAAATCATGCAAAATTCGATTAAGTAACTTTTTGTTTTCAATAGGAAAGCAGGTTTCAACGCGTTTAAATAAATTACGACTCATTAAATCGGCACTCGCCGCATACACTTCCCAATTCCCTTCATTTTCAAACGCATAAACGCGGGTATGCTCTAAAAAACGACCAATAATTGAACGAACTTCAATATTTTCTGAAATTCCTTTAATACCTGGGCGTAAACAACAAATACCCCGAATAATTAATTTTATTTTAACGCCCGCTTGAGAGGCTCGATATAACGCTTGTATACTTTTTTCTTCAACAATAGCATTCACTTTAATAATAATAGAGGCGGGTTTATTGGCTTGAGCATTGACAATTTCACGTTCAATTTTTGCAATTAACCCCGTATGTAACGTAAAGGGTGATTGTAATAATTTATTGAGTTTAGTGACCTTTCCTAAGCTGGTTAATTGCACAAAAACACGTCTAATATCTTCACCTAAGACTTTATCACACGAAAACAAACCATAATCGGTATAAAGCCGAGCGGTTTTAAGATGATAATTCCCCGTTCCTAAATGCAAGTAATTACGCAAAATTTTACCTTCCTTACGCAAAACTAAACACATTTTGGCATGGGTTTTATAACCGACAACCCCATAAACGACATGGACTGCCGCTTCTTGAAGTTTATTCGCAAGCCCTATATTTTCTTTTTCATCAAAGCGAGCAAGTAATTCAATGACCACGGTCACTTCTTTATCTGCACGCGCCGCTTTTATTAAAACATTAACAATGGGGGAGTCAACGCCTGTTCTATATAACGTTTGCTTGATGGCTAAGACATCAGGATCATTGGCCGCTTGGCGAATAAATTCAACCACAGGGGCAAAGGAATCATAAGGATGGTGTAATAAAATATCTTGTTTTTTAATCGCATTAAAAATATTTTTATTACGTCCAAATTGGGGAGGGATAGAGGGTTTAAAGGGGATAAATTTTAAATCAGGTCGATCAATAAGTCCATAAATTGATTGGATTCGACTTAAATTAACCGGTCCATTGGCAAGGTATAAATGAGAGCGGCTCATTTGAAAACGGGCCAATAAAAAATCAGTGGTTTCCGCAGGTGATTTTGCATCAATTTCTAAGCGAACCTCATCGCCATAATTGCGCATCATTAACTCGCCTTCGACCGCATTCATTAAATCTTCAACCGCCTCATCATCAACAAATAGATCGCTATTTCGGGTCACTCTAAATTGATAGCAACCTTGTATACTCATCCCATTGAACAATTCATTAATAAATTCATGAATAATGGAGGATAAAAATACAAAGTTGTAGCCCTCACTCCCTGTTTCTTCATTAGGCAATTGAATGATACGCGGCAAGGCACGCGGTGCCTGTAAAATAGCACGCCCACTATTACGACCAAAAGCATCTTTACCCGTTAAAGAAATAATAAAATTTAAACTTTTGTTTAAAATACGGGGAAAGGGATGTGCTGAATCAAGCCCTACAGGGGTCAATATAGGCAATAATTCATTGTTAAAGTATTTAGCGAGCCATTTATGTTGAGTCGGTGTCCATTCGCCTCGACGAACAAAGTGAATATTTTCTTGGTTTAATTGAGGGATTAGTACCTCATTTAAAACCTTGTATTGCTCGGTCACTAATTCATGTGCTTTAATCGAAATTTGTTCTTGTTGTTCATTGGCCGTCAACCCATCTATGGCTATGGCGGCGGGGTCAAGTGCTTCCATTTGTAAAACACTGGCAACGCGTACTTCAAAAAATTCATCCAAATTAGAACACGAAATACATAGGTAATTAAGCCGTTCTAATAATGGAATCGTTTCTTTTTTTGCTTCGGCTAGAACACGTAAATTAAATTCTAATAAACTCAGTTCGCGGTTAATATATAAATTAGCTTGCGTTAAATCAGTGGTTTCCATATTGATCGTTTAGGCGTTGATTAGAGTGTTCTCACAGTTAAGCATGAGCATTATTTTTCAGGGTATAAACGAAGATTAACGTTCAGTGGCGGATAAACGTAAGCGTTGTTTTAAATTCGTATCTAAAGCCGCTAGAAAATCTTCCGTGGTTAAGTAATGGCTTTCATTTAACTGATCTTTATGAATACACAAGGCTAAATCTTTGGTCATTTTCCCTGACTCAACGGTCATAACACAAACCTCTTCTAAGATTTTACAAAAATTAATTAAGGCTTGATTGCCATCTAACTTGCCTCGAAAGGCTAATCCTCGTGTCCATGCATAAATTGAAGCAATCGGATTAGTTGAGGTTTTGTTTCCTTGTTGATGCTGACGGTAATGGCGCGTGACCGTACCATGCGCGGCTTCAGCTTCCATAATAGTACCGTCTGCGGTAACTAAAGTCGATGTCATCAGCCCTAATGAGCCAAACCCTTGAGCAACGGTATCTGATTGTACGTCCCCATCATAATTTTTACAGGCCCAGACAAATGCGCCACTCCATTTTAATGCGGCTGCCACCATATCATCAATTAATTTATGCTCGTAAACAATCCCTAATGCTTCAAATTGTGATTGATAGTCCGTTTCATAAATTTCCTGAAAAATAGCTTTAAAACGTCCATCATATTGTTTCAAAATTGTATTTTTAGTCGATAAATATAAAGGCCAGCGTCGGGCTATGGCGACCTTAAAACAACTGTGTGCAAACCCTCGAATAGATTCATCGGTGTTATACATCGCCATTGCAATTCCATTTCCCTCAAAATGATGCACGTCATAGCTTTGTGGTTCGCTACCATCATCAGGGGTAAAGCTAATGGTGAGCGTTCCTTTACCTTGAGTTTTAAAATCCGTTGCACGATATTGATCGCCAAAAGCATGACGACCAATACAAATAGGTTTTGTCCAATTAGGAACTAAACGAGGGACATTATTACAAATAATCGGTTCTCTAAAAACAGTCCCCCCAATAATATTACGTAATGTTCCATTGGGTGAGCGGTACATACGCTTTAGGTCAAACTCGTCAACCCGCGCCTCATCAGGCGTAATCGTAGCGCATTTTATTCCCACGCCCCATTTTTTAATGGCATGAGCCGCATCAAGGGTAATTTGATCATCCGAAGCATCACGACTTTGAATACTTAAATCGTAATATTCAATGGGTAAATCTAAGTAAGGTAATATCAACTTATTTTTAATAAAATGCCAGATAATGCGCGTCATTTCATCGCCATCTATTTCTACAATAGGATTTTTAACTTGAATTTTATTTATCATAATAATACCTAACCTATACTGAATTTAAATATGAAATAAGGAGTTGATTATTAAATTTTTATAACCCCTCCCAAGGCTGATATAAACCCTCTGTTTTAATATCAAAAAAATCTAAAATACGCCCGACACCTTCGTCAACCATTGCCGCAATTGAATCTGATTTAGTGTAAAAAGCAGGCATTGGAGGAAAAACAATCGCGCCCATTTCGGTGACCGCTGCCATATTACGAATATGAGCTAAGTTTAGGGGGGTTTCCCGTGGCATAATAATAACACGCCGCCGTTCTTTTAATGCCACATCCGCTGCGCGTGAAATTAAATTATCCCCAAAACCATGCGCAACCGCTGCTAACGTTTTCATTGAGCAGGGCGCAATAATCATGCCTTCTGTTTTAAACGAACCACTGGCAATCGCAGAGGCTATGTCATGAATACCATGCGTTTTATCAGCCAACTTATAAACCATGGATTTATCCATTCCTAGTTCATATTTAAGATTAACTAATCCTGCGCTAGAAATAACTAAATGAGTCTCCCAATCATTAAAATCGGCTAGAACCTGTAATAATCGTACGCCATAAATGGCTCCTGTTGCCCCCGTCATACCAATAATTAACCGTTTTTTTATCATGAATATTCAAGTATATTTGCCATGTTATTTGTCGCAGCTATTAACGCATCAACCATTTCATCCCCTTGAGCGATATGTCCTGAATGAGCCAATACAAAATATTGTGCATGAGGTAACGCATGATGTAAGGACAGTGCAGATTCCATAGGACAAACTAGATCATAACGTCCATGAATAATAATACTTGGAATGGAGGTTAATTTTTGACAGTGTTCTAAAATCTGATTTTCATCTATAAAATAGTTATTTTTTGCATAGTGTAATTCCATTTGAACTTGTTGAAGTATTTTTTCGGTAATATGTTCAATTTCACCGCCTTTTTCATACGCATCACCTAAAGCAACTTGCGCGCCCCAAGCCATCCAAGCTTTAGCGACCCGCCGTTGACGTAATTCATTTTCTGCCCCTAAAGCAGAACATAACCCCGCTACTAAATTGCTTCTATCTTCCTCAGGAATGCTCGCCACTAAGTTCTGCCAACATTCAGGGTAAATATTACCCACTCCGCCATTTACAAACCAATCTAAATCTTTTCTTCGCGCTAGAAAAATACCTCGAATAATCATTGCTGATACATGTTGGGGGTAAGTTTGAGCATATAATAAAGCAAGTGTCCCGCCCCAAGAACCCCCAAATAACAACCATTTTTCAATAGTTAATTGCTTTCGTAATAATTCTATATCGTCAATTAAATCAGCCGTCGTATTATTATCTATTTCACCATAAGGGGTCGATTGCCCACAGCCTCGCTGATCCATCAAAATGATACGATACTTTTTAGGATCAAAAAAACGTCGATGATTAGGTTTTGTTCCTGAACAAGGGCCACCATGTAAAAAAATAACAGGAATGCCCTCAATAGTACCCGATTCTTCAATATAAACAGAATGTTGACTTTTTGTTTTCAAAAAAAAAGTATTATAAGGTGAAATTTCAGGATAAAGAGGTTTCATATAAAATAGTTTCCAAAAATGTAAACACGCAATAATTTGCTGAATAGAAAGATTACATGAATTTGATAAAGAATAAAATAGCTATTTTTAACCGTTCTATAATCATAATTTGAATTTTATTTATATAAACAATTGATTTAATTGATATAGACGATGCTTTATTGGGGTATCATTCGTTTAATTAAAACCTATTTAATGATAAATAGTAAAAAACTCGCTAAAATAACCCCCCCTTTAAAACTTTAAACTATAAATAATATGCAACGATTAAAAGATCACATTAGAGATATTCCAGATTTTCCTAAACCAGGTATTATTTTTAAAGATATTAGCCCATTGGTAAAAAATCCAGCGGCCTTAAAAATTTCAATTCATCAACTAATACATCCTTTTTTAGGTCGAAAAATTACGGCTGTTGCAGGAATGGAAGCGAGAGGATTTATTTTCGGTTCCTTAGCTGCATGGGAATTAGGGGTGGGATTTATTCCTCTTAGAAAACCTGGAAAACTCCCTCATGACGTGCAGAGTATTTCTTATGACTTAGAGTATGGTTCCGCTACCTTAGAAGTACATGTTGATGCCGTAGAAAAAGGGGATCGGGTTTTACTTATTGATGACTTATTAGCCACTGGGGGAACCGCAAAAGCAAGTTGTGAGTTAATTGAATCTTTAGGGGCGACCGTGGAAGCGTGTACTTTTGTGATTGAACTTGACGCTTTAAAGGGTCGTGATAAATTAAAAAATTATGAAATTCATTCTTTATTGCATTATTAAACTCTAAACAGGCTTAAAAATTATAGCCTCCTTAATTATTAAAAATAACCTTTTAAATTAAAATATTAAAGAAGGTATTGAAGATTTAGATAAATACTATTATCATACAAGTGTTAATCGCATTAAATAAAAAATGTTATTTTTGGCTACCAACTTAAGACGGGACAAAATAAAGAACTAACTGCGATATTCTTGTATCATAGGTTAATGACTAAAAAAACAGAACAACACAGAAAATACGCGCAGCTAGTCACGCAATTATCGCTGAAATTACAACAACAGGCAAGCAAACTGTTCGTAACTTAGCTTCAATTGTTGGTCGCTCAAAAAGCAGTGTGCATCGTCATCGTCAAGCGCAAACAAAGCGAAATCGACATCCTGAATCATCATTATGGGAAACCGAGGCAGGTAGTTCTTGGCAAAGATTAATGGTGTTTTCCGCCTTGTATGTCTTTGGATTAAAGGCAGGCGTAGGTGCAGAGACTTTATCGCTGTTTTTTAAAATGATACGGATTGACACCCATGTGGGCGTATCACCCGACGCACTGCGGACTCAAATCAATAAAATGGAAGTCTTATTGCCGCAGTTTCAGCAAGAATGCGAAAAAGTGTGAAAAAACAAACACGTAAAGTTGTTGCTGGGCTGGATGAGACTTTTTCGGCAACTTTATGATTTTAGTTTTAATGGACTTACGTTCTGGCTATCTTTTGTTGGAAGATATTAGCGATGATAGGTGCTACGATACTTGGTATAAAAAGGTTTCGCCACGATTAGAATCATTAGGCATTGAGGTTAATCATGCGATTAGTGATCGCGCTAAGGCGTTGATAAAAATGGCAGTGACGGGGTTTAAGTGCGAATCGGGGGCAGATATTTTTCATGCTCAACAAGATATGAGTCGCTGGTTAGGCGCGAAAATCGGCAGGCGTGCAGCAAGGGCTGAAAAACAGCGGCAAGCAGCGCAAACCGCAGAGTCTACTGTTTCTAAAACGGCAACGATGCAGAAAATTATTGGACTTAAAACAACACGGATAACGGCTGAAAAAGAGCTTGAAGAAGCCAAAAAATACAAACAGATTATCACGAAAACTTACAAGGGATTGCGGATGAAGTTCATCCTTTTTCACTCAATGATAGTCGTAGAAACGATGCGGAACAGGTTGAGAAGTTGCTAGAGTTAAGAGCGCGAGCCTTTGAAAAATAGCGGAAAAACAAGGGATTAACGATCATAAAGGCGTGATGAAAAAGTTTCGTAATCAAATAAAACCGTTAGCGGTATCCATCAGTTTTTGGTGGCTTTGGGTACGCGAAACCTTGCAAAATTTGGGGCTTGATGCGGATACCGAATATTGGTTGACCACAACATTATTACCCGTTGTTTATTGGCATCAGAAAATGGAACAAACTAAAAGCCGCAGGTCAAAGGAAAACTATCGAAAAGCTTGGGAAACCGCGTCTGATAAGCTCAAATCAGACCCATTTAGTGCAAAGTTATCAATCAGTGAAATGCAGCGATGGCTAACATTGGCGGAGCATATGGCAAGGCAGTTTCAACGCAGTTCATCTGCGGTGGAAGGGCGAAATGGCTGTTTATCGCAAATGTATCGCAATGGGCGAGGTTTGAATAAAAAGCGATTAAACGCGTTGACGGTCATTCATAACTACGGAATCAAACGTGAGGATGGCACAACCGCCGCCATGCGTTTATTTGATACCGAGTTTCCAGACTTGTTTTCATGGCTACTGAATGAAATGGGCGAGTTACCGCTTCCTAGAAATAGTCGAAAGCGTGTGTTTTCTAACCCTTTGAAATTGCTGGATGTCCCGTCTTAAATTGGTAGCCTTATTTTTTAACATTAAATATGTATGAGTTTTAATTTCTAACCTAAATAAATGAAAATATGAAAATTTCAGAGTTAAATAAAATCACTGTTGATGATTTAGTTGTTATTCCGACAAAAGCATTACAAGGCTTTTTAATAACCCTTAATGATGCAATAGAAAGACGTAAGGAACAAGATAAAAATGAATTTCTTGAAAAAGTAGCCGTCTTGGCGAATGAATCAGGGGTTGTTTTAGATGAAGTTTTATTGTCGCCACCCAGAAGAATGCCTACGATTAGATACAGAAACCCAGACGAACCTTCTCAGGGTTGGTCAGGACGAGGTAGAAAACCTAATTGGTTATTAGCATTAATAGCGTCTGGTCGTAAAATAGAAGAATTTGAAGTCTAAATAAAAGACTTAAACATTAATTATTAAAGGGAATTAAATATTTGTCGTTTAATTCCCTTTTTTAGAACCCGTCATTATTAATAAAATGTTAAAATTATTGAAAATTTAACTTAATTAGTATAGTATTGTATAGATGATTTTTGGATTGAAGAAGCTCATCGTATTAATATTAGTGTTGTTACAATTTGTAGCACCCTTAGTACATGCACATTCAGGTAATTCTGGTATTTTAGAAGGTTTTCATCAACATGGTCTTGAAACCTTAAATGAAAATAGCTCGAACTATTTTCAAGATGAAAAACATCAATCAGGTAATCATAAGTTTAATCATCACCATATGATTGTTAGTATTAGTCATGGTATTAAACATAATAACATTAACCTTGGTCATTATTCCTCGCTCCCCCCTCAACAAAGTTTTTCTATAATAAAACAGCCCTTGTTTTATTACGAAATTATTTTTTCGCCTCAACATGTCCTCTTTATAAATAATTTTGTAATTAGCTTGCAATCTCCGCGAGCACCTCCTTTATACGCTTTTTCTTAGCGTTTATACCCTATATTTAATTCCTTTTGACGGCTTTTTAGATGTATTTTTATGCATTTATTAAAGTAAATTATCGTCTATTTTAATAAAACTAATAGATGAGATTTTTCACCTAGGTGCTTAAATTTTATAGGGATCATAAAAATTTAAAATTAAGTTAATTATCTAGTCTGTTTCGCTATAGCTTTAATCTAAAGCGTGTTATCAAGAGTATAAATATTTAAAAATTTTGGACTACTCACTTAAGACGGGACACGTTGAGGTTAAGTCTCGCTCCATAGGAATGAGAACTAAATAATACCCGAAACTTAAAATATATTTTTACCATGAAGAACATGAAGTTCATGAAGAAAAATCATTAAAACTTCATGTTCTTCATGATTTATATGTTTTATTGCGTAAACCAATGTGTAGTTTCGGGTATTATTAAAATGGCGTTCCATAGTGTCCCGCTTTAAGCTGGTAGCCCGATATTTTGATAACTATTTAAATAACAGTTAAGGCTATACCTGACTTATTTTTTAACCTATCTACTCAGTTCATTGATAAATTTATATTGGAGTTATTTTATGTATGGCATCCGCCGTATTACATACTTTTCCGCATTATTATTGGTTAACACTTTAGTCGGTGCTAATGAAAATACGATTGTAAAACATGTAGATCCTATTGAAATCAAACACGATTTATCCTTGTCAGATCTTATTGATTTAACGTTAAAAAAATACCCTGACCAGCGTTTAAATCAAGCCTTAATAAAAGAAGTTGATGCCTTAAGACGGCGTGGCAGCCAGTGGTTAAGTGCCGCCCCAAGTGTTTCTTTTCGTTATCAGGATGATTTACTCGCTGATAATACGGGGCTTCGGGAACTTGAAACCGAATTAGGGCTGTCGCTTTGGAATTGGGGACAACGTTCAGCAGGATTAGCCCTTGCTGATAAAGCTAATGCGACCATTGATAAACAACAACAGGCACTTAGACTTAAAGTTGCAGGATTAATTCGTCTTGCTTTATGGGATATGAGTTTAGAAGATATACGTTATCAACAAGCTAAAATTACCTTAGAAATTTCAGAAAAACTGTTAGATAAAATAAAACACCGTGTGGAACTGGGTGATTTAGCCGAGTTTGATTTATTGTTAGCACAAAGCGATCATTTAGAAAAAAGAACCTTATTTGTACAAGCTCAGGCTGAGATGATGCACGCTCGTGAGCGTTATTTCACCTTAACACAATCAAATCAAGTCCCTGCGAATTATACTGAAACTCAGAGTACACTAGATACTGTGGAGCATCATCCCGCATTACAGGTTATGAACACCTTGATTGAACGTGAAAAAGCAAATCTTAACTGGGTTGAATCGAAAGGATCAGGACAACCCCTAATAACACTAGGGGGGAAAAGCGAACGCGGTTCACGTGCTAATGATGATATAGAAAGCCTAAGTCTTACTATTTCTATTCCTTTTGGCGGAGCCGCCTATTTAGCCCCTAAAATTGCATCAGTTAATATTAAATTAACAAAAATAATCACTCGACGTGAACATCTATACCGAAAATTAACCGCTGATCTGCATGAAATTAATCATCAACTTGAAGTCAATCGAGCCGAGCTAATGATGGCAAATGAATTAAAACAAATTTCTAATAAACATTTAAAAATGGCTCAATTTGGTTTTTCAGAAGGCGAAATAAATTTAATGGATTTATTAAAAATTCAAACAAAAAATACCAATGCCTTACGTCATGCAAAAGAACATAAAGTGATGCTTCAACGTAATATTGCCTTATATAATCAAATTGTAGGAGTACAGCCATGAAACAAATTCTCTTTATTTTTTTTGTACTGCTTAGTTTTAATATTAATGCCGATAATAACCAAATAAAACTTTCTAAATTACAGCGTTATAATTTAGGGATTAAAGTGGGGGCATTAATAAAGGTTAAAAGTATTCCCTTATTAACCGCTCCAGCTAAAGTGGCAATTCCACCCGATCAAGAATATATTGTGAGTAGTTCACAAGCAGGTTTGATTCAACAACTGAATAAAACAGAGGGCGATCATGTAAAAAAAGGTCAATTATTAGCACAAATAAATAGCCCAGAACTCCTTGCGTTACAGCGGGAATACCTTCATGCAATCAGCAAAAAACAAGTAGCTTGGGTTAGTTTTCAACGCGATAAAAAATTGTTAAATGGGGGGATTATTCCTAACAAACGTTTACAAGAAACGCAAGCGCGTTATGGTGGCGAAAAGATTGAAGTGAATGCAATACAACAATTATTAATGATTGCAGGGATGCCCGAACACGATATTAAACAGTTATCTAAAACGCAACGTCTAAGCAGTAAACTTAATATTTATGCCCCTGCGACAGGGGTTATTTTAGAAAAAATGGCTGTTGTGGGTCAGCGTTTAGATATGCTTGCACCTATCTATCGAATTGCCAATTTAAATCAATTATGGTTGGAAATTAATATTCCTCAAGAACAAGCCGATATAGTTAAAGTCGGTGACCGCATAATCATTAATAAAAGTCCCATTCGTGCCAAAATTACATTGCTAACGCATCGTGTTAATGTCAATAATCAATCGGTACTGGCAAGAGCGATTATTGAGACTAAAAATTCGTCGCTTAGAGTCGGTCAAAATGTCAATGTCCATATTCAGCATAATAGTAAACAAGTAGCCTTTGAAGTTCCTAATGTTGCCATTGCTCAACATAAAGGGAAAGCTTATATTTTTGTACAAATAGACTCAGGATTTTTAGTTAGACCTGTAACTGTAATAGGTCAAAAGAAAAAAGTTTCTATTATTACCAGTGAATTAACAGGGACTGAGAAAATAGCCTTAAGAGGGGCTGTTGCATTAAAAGCAAACTGGGTAGGACTTGGGAGTGAAGAATAATGTCTTATTTAATTCGCTTTGCACTAACGCAACGAATATTAATTTTATTATTTGTCGGCTTGCTCATAGGCGGGGGTTATTACGCCTTTAAAAAAATTCCGATTGATGCTTTTCCTGAGGTTTCACCGACTCAGGTTAAAGTCATTGTTAAATTATCAGGAATGACTCCCGAAGAAATAGAATCACGTATTACCGCGCCCATTGAAGTTGAATTATTAGGGATTCCTAAACAAACGATGTTACGTTCATTAGCAAAATATGCACTAACGGATATAACGATTGATTTTGAAGAAGGGACTGATATTTATTGGGCGAGGCAACAAGTTGCTGAACGTTTAAATAGTATTTGGGGAGATTTACCTGAAGGAGTTTCGGGCGGAATTGCGCCGATGACCACGCCATTGGGGGAAATATTTATGTTTTCCATTGAGGGCGGGGACTTAGATTTAATGCAACGGCGTGAACTCTTAGATTGGGTTATTCGTCCTATTTTACGCACCGTTAAAGGGGTTGCCGATGTTAATTCCTTAGGTGGGTTAGTTAAAAGTTTCATTGTCAATCCTAATAATACACGAATGATTGCTCGAAATATTGCAATCGATCAATTAATTGAGGCGTTAAAAAATAATAACCGTAATGACGGGGCTGGTCGGTTAAATGAAGGTGAAGAAACCTTAATTGTACGCATCGAAGGCCGCATTAAAACGATCGCTGATATTAAGGCTATTGTGGTTAAATACAGTCATGGAACCCCGGTCACGGTGGGCGACATAGCCGATGTAAAACTCGGGGGATTAACCCGTTATGGGGCCGTTAGTAAAGATGGAAAAGGGGAGGCAGTTACAGGGTTAGTGTTAAGTTTACGGGGCGCAAATGCTCAACAAATTGTCAATGATATTAAAATAAAGCTGGCTGATATTAGCAAAAGCTTACCTGATGGCGTGAGTATTGAAACATTTTATAATCGCGGCAATTTAGTTACACAAGCCGTTGAAGGAATCTCTAATGCAATGATTATAGCCATTATTTTAGTGGTGGTTTTGCTCATTATATTTTTAGGGGATTTACGCGCGGCGTTAACGGTTGCATTTTCACTTCCTTTAGCGACCTTAATCACCTTTATTTTAATGAAGATGATGAATATGTCGTTAAATTTAATGAGTTTAGGTGGGTTGGCCATTGCCATTGGGATGCTGGTGGATGGCTCGGTGGTCGTCGTTGAAAATATTATTAGTCATTTATCCGATAAAGAAAAAAGTGAACGCTTACCTCGGCTACATATTATTTACCGTGCAACGCGTGAAGTCGCGATTCCCGTTACCTCGGGGACGCTGATTATTATTATTGTCTTTTTTCCATTAATCACCTTACAAGGATTAGAGGGAAAATTATTCACCCCCGTTGCCTTAACCATTATTTTTGCACTCAGTGCCTCAGTTTTATTATCATTATCCATTATTCCTGTTTTCGCTTCCTATTTTTTAAAAAAAGTATCGGCGGATGAGCCGTGGCTTCCCCGTCAAATTCAAAAAATTTATCAACCCTTATTATTACTTTGCTTAAAACACAGTAAAAAAGTTTTTGTAATCACGGCCTTTTTATTTGCGATTTCAATCGGCCTTTTTACTCAAATAGGCGGTACGTTCATGCCAACAATGGATGAAGGCGACATTATCGTTCAACTTGAAAAGTTACCCTCCATTAGCTTAGAAGAATCTATCGCTTTAGATGGACAAGTTCAAAAAAGTTTGTTGAAACATATTCCTGAGATTAAAAGTGTCATTGCACGCGTAGGAACGGATGAACTCGGACTTGATCCGATGAGTTTAAACGATACCGATACCTTTCTAGTCTTAAAGCCAAAAAATGAATGGCGAATGGAAACCAAAGAAGAGTTGATTGAAAAAATTCGTCAAGTAATGGCCGAAATACCGGGGATTGCCTTTGGGTTTACGCAACCGATTGAAATGCGTGTTTCTGAAATGCTAACAGGAACCCGTGGGGATGTTGCCATAAAATTATTTGGTTCAGATTTAGACGTTTTAAATCAAAAAGCGGAAGAAATTGTAACAACATTAAAAAGTCTTGATGGAGCGAGCGATGTTCTTACAAGTAAAAATGATGGAATGCAGTTTTTACAATTAATTTTAAATAAACAAGCCGCTGGACGTTTAGGCTTAGATAGTAATGTCTTAGAAAATACTTTACGGGCGCAAATTGAAGGTTTAAATGTTGGAATTGTTCAAGAAGGGATTAAACGTATTCCTTTAGTCGTAAGAGGAGCGAGTCAGATTTCAAATTTTTCAAGCCTGCAAGTGACCTTGCCTGATGGGGGACATATTCCTATCACTGCAGTCGCAAAATTAGAGCGCGTTGAAGGCGTTGTTGCGATTGAGCGTGAACGAGGGCAACGTTTTGTCGTTATCACCAGTAATGTAAAAGGACGTGATTTAGGAGGATTTGTGGAAGAAGCACAAACAAAGATTGCTAATGACGTTAAATTACCAACGGGATATTCGGTCACCTTTGGCGGTGAATTTGAAAATCAACAGCGCGCCTTTAATCGTTTGTTAACGGTGATTCCAATTTCATTAGGATTGATTTTTTTACTGTTATTTTCAACCTTTGGCTCAGTACGACAAGCCACCTTAATTGTCTCTAATATTCCATTAGCGATGATAGGCGGGGTTTGTGCTTTATGGTATTCAGGCGAATATTTATCGGTTCCCGCATCGGTCGGCTTTATCGCTTTATTAGGCATTGCGGTTTTAAACGGGGTCATGATGGTGAGTTATTATAATCAACTACGTGCTACGGGTATGGCTCTTTCTAAAGTGATTGTCTTAGGCTCTATACGACGATTACGCCCCGTGTTAATGACCGCCAGTTTAACCGCTTTTGGCTTATTACCACTTTTATTTGCCACAGGGCCAGGGTCTGAAATTCAAAAACCGTTAGCCATTGTGGTGATTGGCGGTTTAATCTCTTCGACGTTTTTGACGTTAATTTTACTCCCCATTTTATATCAAATTTTTTCTAAAAAAGAGAGCATAACATGAATTCACAACAGTTTTTAGTGACCTTAAATGTTCCGCCGATGTTAGAAGAGTTGATGGTCGATTGTTTACTCACCTTTGAATCTGAACATGGTTTTAGTAGTATTGGAATTAATGCGCATGACCATAAACATCAAAACTTATCATTAGCCGAGCAAGTGACAGGGCAACAACAGAAAATTCGCTTTCAAATGTATATTCCGCAACAAGACCTATCCATTTTATTAGAAAAATTGAACATTGAATTTTCAGGATCGGGGATTCAATACTGGGTTTTACCCGTGATAGAAAACGGTTATATCTAAGTTTCTCTCGTAAATTTTAAAAAGCCGCCATTAAAGCGGCTTTTTTTAAATATAATGATCAAACGGTTGCACCCAAACCGTGTCTCCTTTTTGAACGCCTGTGTTGTCCGCAGGAAGAACAATATAACAATTAGCCCGACTCATCGCGCTTAAAATATTGGATTCCTGCCCACCTGCTGATGTCACTATAAACGACTCATCGGACTGTTGTTGTAAAATTCCCCGTTGATATTCTTCACGTCCTTTTAGTTTTTTGAGTGAGCAATCACAGCGTGCCGATATTTTTAAAGGCGTAAGCGATTGAAGCCCACTTAATTTTCCTAACGCAGGCTTTACCAATTGATCAAAGGTTGCGACCACTGAAACAGGATTACCCGGTAAACCAAAGAAAACACAGTCATTAATATGGCCAAAAGCAACGGGCTTTCCAGGTTTCATTGCAACCTTCCAAAAATTAACCTGACCGATTTTTTCTAATATTTCCTTAATGTAATCGGCATCCCCGACAGAAGCCCCGCCTGTGGTGATAATGACATCATAATTTTTTGCCGCAGAATACAGTGTTTGTTCTAATAAATTTTTATCATCCGCAATAACACCTTTATCGACCACATCAAGAATGGCATCCGTTAATAAACCATGAAGCAGATAACGATTACTGTCATAAATTTGACCTGATTGTAAAGGCTGCCCAAGGGTAACTAACTCATCGCCTGTCGAAAAATAAGCCACTCGTAATTTACGTCTAAGCGTGACACTATGAATGCCTGCAGAGGCTAATAAACCTAGATCGACAGCGGTTAGTTTTTTCCCTGCGGCTAATAAACACGCGTGTTGTTGAATATCCTCACCCATTTGGCGAATATTATCTAAAGGCACGCAGTCTTTCGGGAAGTTAATCGTATCATTGACCGCTTTTACCCGCTCTTGCATGATAACAGTATCCACCGTTTTAGGCACCACCGCTCCTGTAAAAATACGTACACATTCTCCCGCCGCTAATGACCCCTTAAACGGTTTACCTGCCCATGAAATTCCGACTTGATTTAAACTAAAGGGCTGATTCTGCTTTATTTCATGCCTTGAAAAAGCATAGCCATCCATTGCGGCATTACGTTCGGGAGGAATATTAATAGGGGAATAAACCGATTCAGCTAAAACACGTCCCAAGGCATTTTTTAATGACTGTTGTTCCGTGCCTTTAAGGGGATTAAGAGACTGTAAAATCGTATCTAAAGCCTGTACTCGGGTTAATAAATTTGTTTTTGAAAAGCAACGATCTTTCATGATAAAAACCGCTGTATTATAAAATTAGCTATCATTAGTGGGTTATTAAGGTTAAGTAAAACTAAAGGCTTAGGCAAGGAAAGCGTAACATCACTGGCAAGTGCAATAATGGTATTATCATTAGGGTAACGAGGCGGGTAATCTAATACTTGGCGATGTAACTCAATTTTTGGAAAATTTTCGGCTTTAAAACCTTCAACTAAAATTAAATCTAATTCAGATTGATCAAAAGATTTCAATTGCTCATCCAAAATAGGTTCGATAACATGATCGAATTCAGTAATAATGGCGCGGCGATGGGATGAGATTAACATCACAGGCGAAGCCCCCGCTTTTCGTAAGCGATAACTATCTTTCCCTGGTTTATCAATTTCAAACTTGTGATGACTGTGTTTAATCAGACCCACACGAAAACCATGTTGAGTTAATAAAGGGATTAATTGGGTTAAGAGGGTTGTTTTTCCTGTACCACTTGCAGCTGCAAAGCCTAAGATAGGAACGATAGCATTTTGCATCAGTTTCGATTGACTTAATGAGTATTGAGACGATTATCCTAGCGTGTTTAAAATTTCTGTCAACGTTAAGTCAATAGCAGAATAAAAACAAGCTAGTTTATCGCGCTTTATTTTAGCTTAAATTAATAGCTAAAGTTTTATAATTTGTGTAAAATTTTGGCCTAGCTTATTACCTTAACTACACGTAACCAATGAGCTAAATTAATCGACGTTGGGACGTGTTAAATTTAAAATACTTATGGAAATAAAAGATAAATCAATTGAAGTTTTTTTAGATGAATTAGCCAGTAAAGCGGCAACGCCAGGTGGGGGAAGTGCCGCCGCGTTGATGGGCGCGCAATCGGCCGCATTAACCAGTATGGTTTGTCACCTAACCATTGGTAAAGCAAAGTATGCCGCCGTTGACCTAGAAATGAAAGCGTTACTCGTAAAATCAGAGAAGTTGCGAGAAGAATTAACCATCATGATAAAAGAGGATGTTGAGGTATTTGACCGTATCATGGCATGTTATCGCTTGCCGAAAAAAACAGATGAAGAAAAATTAAAACGGAGTGAAGCGATTCAAGGTGTTTTAAAAGAGGCGACTTTAGTTCCTTTAAAATGTGTTCGGGCGTGTGCTCATGCGATTGCTTTGAATAAAATAGCCGCTGATAAAGGAAGCCTAAACGTTATTAGTGATGCTGGCGTAGGCGTTATGTCGGCTTATGCAGGTTTAAAAAGTGCGGCACTGACTATTTATATTAATACTGGTAATATAAAAGATAAAACCTTTACCGAGGCAGTTTTATCCGAGTTAGATGATTTATTAGAGGGCATTGATGGTATAACGAATGATATTTACCAACGTGTTAAAGACCAGTTATAAAAATGCCTTAGTTTATATAAAACCAAACGATAAATATGATGAAAATTTTAAAATTAATTGCACTGCTGACATTATTAACGGCATGTACTGAAGACCAACAAAACCAATTTTCAAGAAAAGCGGTTGAATACTTAGATGGTGATTACAAAATTACCTATGCCAATGGATCTACGCAAAAAAGTTGGACGATTAAAAGTGGCAAAGTAACCACAAATCCAAAAGGCTATTATTATTTTTGGGATGATAAGAAACATTACATTCAAACCCCCATTGAAAATACATTTATCGAAGAAATAGACTGAAATCCACCCCATTCTTAATTAGTATTTAAGCGTTAACGACTTTTTAATATTTATAATTATTCTAACAAGGTAACCCATGAAAAAAATTATTTTAATCTCTACATTAGTATCCCTGTTTTTAAGTACGCCTAGTGCAATAGCCGCTATGGATCATGGAAGCAACGGTAATCGAGGGCGATCTAACAACCCAGCGTGCAAAAGCCAAGGGGTTGGGCAAGTAAAACCCGCTCATTTAACCAATGTTTCACCAGGATCTGAATTTTCTTTTTGGGTTGTAGGACTTAAAAACCCTAAAGAAGTTAACGTTACGGTTAAGAACATTCCAGTCACGGTGACCGCTGAAGATAAAAAAAACTTTTATCTTTTCAAAGGTCATTTACCTAAAGAGTTAACAGGGACGGTTGCCCGTATTATGGTAGACGTTTCATCCAAAAAATGCCCCTCTGAAAAAGGCTGGCTGGTAAGAATTGGGGAGTAATTGATTAGATGCTAACAAACTAAAGCGATTAGACCTAAACGAAATGCTGTTTTCTAGGCCACTATGCCCAACTCACTAGGTACAAATTCACCTCGGAGTCCACCTGTTTTTTATTTATATGGGTAAAAAACACGTTTTTTCACTTTTCATTTATCTCAATTATAAGGTACTATTTAAAGGTCGTTAAAAATAATAATACTATAAACGTTTTGAGGGCGGGTATTTTGAAGGCTTAAGCCCATAAAGTATCAGCTCTCAAGCGTTATTTTTTATTAGAATGAGTTATAAACTAAATGGATACCCACCAGTGTTAATAGAAAGATAAAAGCTTCTTTTAAAAGTCGTTCATTAATTTTTTTTGTAATTCTTGACCCTAACTGTCCCCCGATTAAGACCCCAGGAACTGCCCACATCACAACCCCATAATTGGGATTTCCGCCCATAGCGATATGACTGAGTGCGCCAATACAACTAACACAAAAGGCTAAAAACAGACACGTTCCTATCGCACTACTCATACTTAATGAAAGTTTACTTCGCATCACAGGGATTAACCACTCACTCAGGCTCGTACTTAACATTCCACTTGCCACTGAGGCAGGAAAAGCAATCCAAGCGTGACGAGATGCGACCTTCATATCTACTTTATTTTGACCTAAATCATTGTATTTTTGTTCAGAAGAAACGAATAAAAATGCGGTCGTCATTACTAAGAGTCCTAAGACTAATTGCATTTTATCGGACTCTAAAAAGCTCGCAAGATAAGCCCCGCCAATAATCCCTGGAAAAGAAATATATAAAATCAATCGAGCTAATTTAAAATCAACCCGTTTTTGTCTAATACAAATGATGCTCGCAGAGCCCATTCCTGCTGTTTGAATAAGCAGTGAGGTCACAACCGCAATTTCAGGGGTTAGTTTGATCGCAATTAAAAAGAAAGGCATTAATAAAACACCGCCCCCAATTCCTACGGATGAAACAGCGGTTGAAATAACAATGGCTACGGGAAGTACATACCAATATTCAATCATCTGATTCTCCATTGACACCTTTTAATTGAAAACATTCGGTAAAAAACTTTAAGGTATCAAAATCATCTTGTAACTGTTCTAGCTCTTTGAGAATTTCTTCTGATTTTTCGGCATGCCTCACATCATCTTCAAGCAACTTTCTAACATGGCTAATACAACGCTCACCCGTTTCACTCATATTTTGAGCAATCATGGTTACTTCCTGTAAATTAGTCACCATTTCGTTAATAACACCCCCTAATTGAGACAACTCATTACCCGAGTCAATGGTAATGGTTTGTGTTAAATCTCCATCCGAAATTTCCTTGGAAACATCAATCATGTGCTGTAACGGGCCGGTGATATTTTTAATTAACATCATCAGGACAATAATGGTGACATACATAATAATTCCAATCATTAAGATCGATTTATTACGTAACTCTTCCATCGGTTCAAACACTTGCAGTTTACTTAAAGTATTAACTGAAAAACTTTTGAAATTTTTCAATAACGTTTCTTTTAACTCTGGACTTTGTACATCAAAGACAAATTCAACGGTAACCAGTAACGCGGCACAGACAATGAGCATAAAATACATAATCATTGTTCGTTGTAAATTATCTTTATTTTTTTCTTTTTTCATTCGCAATGACCTAAATAGTTTTACGCGAGCTGTTTAATCAGTATAGTGTAGGTTGAGCGGCTTATCAAACCAAACCCAAAACAGGCTAAGTTTTTAGTTGAAAAATAAATTAATCTTGCAAAATATAACTTATAATGTCAATAACTTGCTTTGGTGTTTTCACTACAGCAATAGCAGCCGCATCAATTTCTTTTAAAGGATGTATGAGTTCAGACGAATGTAAGGTAATAATAGGAATCCCTTTGCCAACGGCTAAGCCTGCATCAAATGCAGCATTCCATTGTTTATATTTATCCCCAAAACGTATAACAACTAAGTCAGCACGACTAATATGATGATTTGTTCGCAAGCTATTTATCTTTGCTCCCTTATGATCCTTCCAGAAAGAATTTTCTTCATTTCCTAAAATTTCAATACCCACATTATCACTTTGATCGTGATGCGTAACCGGTGTTAAAATTTCTATGTCCAGTTGCCTATTAACAATCTCTTGTTTAATTTGATCTCGCCAATCACTGTGGATTTCACCTGATAAATAAATTGTGTATGTCATTATAATTGTTTTAGGTTAGGTTTTTGAGATAATACGCGTAAAATACAGATTATTATAACTAAAAGAGCAGCGCCAAGATGTCAGAAAAAGATATTTATAGAATCATTTTTTTTAACCGTGATGAGATTTATGAAATTTATGCTAAAAATGTTTATGAGGGTGATATGTACGGCTTTGTTATCATCGAAGAATTTATTTTTGGTGAAAAAAGCGCGCTTTTAATTGATCCGAGTGAAGAAAAATTAAGAAATGAGTTTGAAGGGGTTAGTCGTACATTTATTCCGCTTCATGAAGTCATTCGTATTGATCAAGTTAAAAAGCAAGGCGTTGCAAAAATTTCTTCTGCTCCCAAAAATAGCAATAATGTTTCAACATTATACAGTCCGAGTAAAAAATAGTATTACCACTCTATAAATAGAGTGAAAGAATGTGTTCTTTCACTCTAAAAAAAATACCCTTCAATCGATTGAGTTAAGGTTATTTAACAATTCGTAATTGAGGCCGTTTAACACTAGGTTTTTTATCTTCAGAAAATGAATCATCATCGGGTTCGTCACTAGGTTCAAAAACCATTCCCTGACCATTTTCCTGTGCATAGATAGCTAAAATAGCACTAACAGGGGCCACAACATGCATAGGTTGTCCTGAAAACCGCGCATGAAATTCAATATCATCATCCCCTAACGATAAGTTTTGAATGGCTGCGGGGCGAATATTTAAAACAATTTGATTATTTTCAATAAATTCCTCGGGTAATCTGGCATCAGGATGCTCGGCATTAACCAGTAAATAAGGTGTCATCTCATTATCAAGAATCCAATCATAAAGTCCGCGAATTAAATAGGGTTTTAACGGTGTCATTTAGGGGCTCTTGCCATGTCTTTTTCTTCTGGGGCTCAAACTTTCTTGAAAAGCTTCTCGTGAAAATATCCGATTTGCATACTGCTGAATACTGTTATCAAGTAAACCTAAGTCGATCCCTAAACTAGGTAAACGCCATAATAATGGAGCTAAGGCACAATCAACTAATGAATATTCATCATTCATAAAATAAGGCTTCACTTCAAAAACAGGAGCGGCAGACTTTAAACTTTCTTTTAATTTCTTTTTAGCTCGCGCTGATTTTTTTTTCGCCTGAATTTAACATCTCGTCCAGCAAATGATACCAGTCTTGGTCAATACGTTTAATGAGCATTCTAGCCGTTGCACGAGAAACAGGATCCATTTGATGTAAAGGCGGATGAGGAAATCGCTCATCTAAATATTCCATAATAATACGTGAATCATATAAAACTAAATCACGCTCAACTAGCGTCGGCGACGCGGCTGTAGGATTGATCTTAAGTAAATCACTAGGCGGCTCATTAGGGTCATAATATTCAATATCAGCGACAACGCCTTTTTCATGAATAACTAAACGCGCACAATGACTCATTGCACAAGTAGGAGAAGAAAAAACCGTCATGATAGCTTTACGAGGATTGATATTAGCCACAAACAAAAACCTTTAAAGTAACTGAAAATTTCTCCATTATAGCATAGATAATTTTTAGATTAGCGGGCTAATTCAACCTAGAGGCTTATAATGGGACTGTATTCTTGATTCCAGCTATTTTATATTTTGTAACTCATGACCTTTAAGCAGATAAAGTTTTTTATAAGTACCCTATTAATACTTATTAGCCCCTCTCTTTTTTCACAAGAGAGTCCTGTTATCGCAGCCGCCTCAAGTGTTAAATTTGCACTTGAAGAAATTAGTCACGCCTTTACAACCGATTATAATTTAAAAATTAAGCTTAGCTTTAGCTCTTCAGGAAATTTAATGCGACAAATTCATTATAATAGCCCTTTTGAGTTATTTATTTCCGCTGATGAAAACTATGTTTTAGATTTGTATCGAGCAGGGCTAACCTTAGATAAAGGCATTCAGTATGCACAAGGACGATTAGTTTTATTTACGATGGAAAATTCATCGTTAAAAAAAGATAAGCAGTTAGTCGATGTGGCTTTAGCTTTGAAAGAGGGACGATTAAAACGGTTTGCTATTGCTAATCCAGATCATGCCCCTTATGGTCGTGCAGCAAAACAAGTGTTGCAAAAATTAGGTCTATGGCAAAAAATACAAAAAAAATTAGTTTTAGGTGAAAATGTTGCCCAAGCCGCTCAATTTAGTCGTCATTCGGTTGTTCAAGGGGGAATTTTTGCCTACTCTTTTGCACT
This sequence comes from Methylococcales bacterium, assembly GCA_030949405.1. Taxonomy (NCBI): domain Bacteria; kingdom Pseudomonadati; phylum Pseudomonadota; class Gammaproteobacteria; order Methylococcales; species Methylococcales bacterium. The sequence continues at coordinate 2,418,953 of JAUZSN010000002.1, forward strand.
GAAAATGCAAGAAAAACAACAAGGAAGTTATATTTTATTGCCTTCTTCATTGCATCAACCTTTATTGGCAAGAATGGTTTTATTAAAAAAGGCAGGGGCGACAGCAAAGGCTTTTTATCATTACTTACAGCAACCGAAAGCCCGTGCTATTTTTGAAAAACACGGCTTTTCATCCCCTTAAGCTAACTATGGACTGGGAAGCGTTATCATTATCCATTAAATTAAGTGCCATTACGGTTTTATGTTTATTACCTGTGGGTATTATCATGGGGCGTTATTTAGCGTATCAACAGTTTTATGGCAAAAGCTTATTGCAAGCCGTGCTTGCGATCCCACTCATCCTACCGCCAACCGTATTAGGTTATTATTTATTGGTTTTTTTAGACAGCTCATCCGTCTTAGGGCATTATCTGGATCTATTCTTTGGACAAACGTTAGTTTTTAGCTTTGAGGGCTTGGTAATCGCCTCTATTATTTTTAACCTCCCTTTTGCAATACACCCGATACAACGTGCTTTTGAATCCATTCCTAGAGAGGTTAGAGAAGCGGGAGCCTGTTGCGGAATGCCCCCCATCAAGGTGTTATTGAAAATTGAACTCCCACTGGCGTGGACAGGTATTGTGTCTGCAATGGTGATGACATTTGCACATACACTCGGTGAATTTGGGGTTGTGCTAATGGTGGGTGGAAATATTCCCACCGAAACAAAAACGATTGCTATTGCTATTTATGACCGTGTTCAAGCATTTGATAATCAAGCCGCAGCAACCATGTCCGCCTTTTTATTAATTTTTTCAGTGCTTGCTATTAGTTTTACTTATTTAATTACTGAGCGTCATAAACGTCATTATGAATGAACTAGGCATTAAAGTTCGATTAAAACAAACCCATTCAATTAAGTTAGACATTACGCTTAACTGTCAAAATAATGAAGTCTTGGCCTTAATTGGCCCGTCTGGAAGCGGTAAAAGCACCGTTTTACGCGCGATTGCAGGTCTATATTCTTCTCAATACGGCTATATTGAGTGTCAGCAACAACGTTGGCTGGATACAGCTAATGCCATTAATATGCCTACGTATCAAAGAGCGGTTGGACTCGTATTTCAAAATTATGCCTTATTTCCTCATTTTTCGGCACAAGAAAATGTAGCCGTAGCCTTGGGCCATTTACCTAAAAAACAACGGCTTAAAACAGCCCAGTCTTTATTAAAGAAGGTTCATTTAAAAGGCTTAGAAAAACGTTACCCTATGCAGTTATCAGGGGGACAACAACAGCGCGTTGCGGTAGCTAGAGCATTAGCGAGAGACCCCAAAGTTTTGTTGCTTGACGAGCCATTTTCAGCCGTAGACCAAGTAACACGGCGACGTTTATATAGGGAATTAATTGAATTGCGCAACACATTAGCCATGCCAATTATTTTAGTGACCCATGATTTAGATGAGGCCAACTTATTAGCCGATCGAGTCTGTTTATTACATCATGGGGTTAGCTTGCAATCAGGAACCCCTATGGCGGTAGCCACGTCCCCAGTTAATGCGCAAGTTGCTAAATTAATGGATCAACAAAATATTTTTACAGCTGAAGTCATTGCTCATAACCCGCAGACAAAAATAAGTTTATTATCATGGCATGGTGAAATAGTCGAAGTTAGCTATCAACCCGATTACGTCATAGGTGAAAAAATTTGCTGGATGATCCCTGCTACCGATGTGATTTTACACCGTCGCTATCAAGTATCAAAAGGCGATCGGGAAAACCCATTTTCAGGAATAATTATTGATTATATGTTGCTAGGCGGCTATGTGACTGTTTTAATTGAACTCAGTAAACAACATAATATGAATGTAACCATGAGTATTCCCTTGCATGTTGCAAGACGTAATGGTTTAAAAAAAAGGAATTATGATTAAGGTTACGTTATTAGCGGAAGGCATACACTTAATGCCCTACGTTGTTAACCTTTGAAGTCACTGATGAGTGATTTTAAATAGTGGTGCCTCAGGCCGGAATCGAACCGGCACGGTGTTGCCACCGCGGGATTTTAAGTCCCGTGCGTCTACCAATTTCGCCACCGAGGCATTTCTGATGTGCTATTGGATTTGTGTATTCTATAGCAGGAATTTAATTTTGGCTATTTTTAAACTATTTTTTTTCAAACCGAATCGGTTAAAAAATAATTAAGCTCTTGTTTTGTCAATAAAATATTTTTATCGACACGGTGTTTTTCTCCGTTACTCAACGCCCTTTCTAACCGCTTTCAGATAAAGCATTGTAAATGGAACACTAAGAATGCTAATATTTCCTCTTTTTTACCCGTTTACGTTGGTAGGCTAAGGCGTATTAAGGATAACTATGATTTCAGAAAGCGTTATTGAGCTTACGCATTGGCAATTTGCACTTAGCTCGTTGTCTAATTTTTTATTTCTTCCTTTAGTTTTAGGATTATCGCTCATGGTCGCGATCATGGAAACTATTTATCTGCTTACAGGACGGATAGTTTATAAGGAAATGACCCGTTTTTGGGGGGAACTTTTAGCGGTTAGTTTTGTACTAAGCTTGATAACGAGTCTAATGACCGCGCTTCAACTGGGTAAAAATGAGTCCTATTTAGCCTATTATATCGGCGATATTTTAGGCTCAGCTTTTATAATAGAACGAGTCATTCTATTATTTTTAGAAGCAACGTTCATCGGCTTATTTATTTTAGGGTGGGATAGGTTAACGAAAGGACAGCATTTATTGATTACTTGGTTAGTCACTTTAAGTTCACTTATATCCGTATCGTGGCTATTACTGGAAAGTAGCTGGATGCAAACCCCCATAGCGTCTACCTTTAATCATGAAACCATGCGAATGGAATTCAGCCAATTTAGTGAGTTAATCGGAAATATACCCCTTAGCGGGCCTTTATTTCAAACACTGGTCATCGCTTATCTGCTAACGGCTACCTTTGTTTTAGCGATTAGTGCTTATTACTTATTAAATAAACAAAAAGTAGAATTTGCACACTCATCATTTAAGTTTGCAGCCAGTCTTGGCTTAGTTGCCCTTTTATTAGTCATCACTTTCGGCTATGGCAAAAATGTTGAGAATAAACCCTATACCACGGAACAATTGACCCAATTACTCGAAACTAATCGCCAAAGAATTCATAATGGTATTAAGGCGCATCAGTTACTAGACCAACTACGCGATACTGATTCTGACCCAAAAATATTAGTGGAATTTAATCGCTATAAAAAAGACCTCGGTTATGGTTTATTGCTGAAACGCTCTCTTGATGACATTTTAAAGGCGACCGAAAAACAGGTTGAATTAGCCGCTCAATTTGCTGTTCCAACAAACGTTTATCCCTCAAAGGTCTTTAAACTGATGCTGATCAGTCAATTTATCAGTTTAATTATTTTTATTTGTGCCATGATTTTCAGCGTCATCATCAAATCGTATCAACCTTGGTTACTCAAACTAAGCCTTTATAGCTTACCTTTATCATGGCTTACGTATGCCGTAGCACTCGTTATCAGTGAAATAACCCACCAACCTTGGGCTGTTAACGGTATTTTACCGATCTTTTTAAGCCCTTCGTCCTTAGTAGAGTCTGATTTATGGTTTTCCTTAATAGGTTATTTTCTAACCTATACATCCCTCCTTATCGGGGCTGGTTTTTTATTCTTAAACCTCATTAAACATCGTCCTAATTATGAACCATCACCTAAGGTAGACGATTAAATTCATGCTTATCCTCCAGAGTATTTGGGTGATATTTTTAAAAATCCGTTACAATTATCGCCTGTCCCCGTCTTCTAAATTGTCTAAAGCTTATGCAAACAAAACCGAGTTTTTTTTTAATCCTTTTTTTATTTCTCACCGCTTGTGGCTATCAGTTACGAGGGGCGGTTGAATTACCCGAGGGAATGGAAAATTTATATTTAGAAAATGCTTCGGGGCCATTACGTGATGAAGTGAGAAAAGCCTTAAAATTTTCTAAAGGGCAATTAGTTCCATCACCTAAAGAGGCGGGGGTTCTTATTAAAATACTTCGCGAGGAAATGCGAACTCGCGTGCTATCCGTGAGTTCTTTAGGAAAAGCCAATCAATTTGAATTAATTTATAGCTTAATTTTTTCAATTCATGATTCTACGGGGGCGGTACTCCTTGCTAATCAACGAGTACAAAGTCAGCGTAGTTATTTTAATGATCAAGTTGATGTCCTTGCTCAAACGAATGAAGAGCAATTAATTCGTAATGAAATGTACAGTCAAGCCTCACGCTCTATTCTCATCCGCGCTCGAATAGCGATGGAAAATAGCCAAAAAATCATCTCCAAAAAAAGTAAACTAAACGAGCTTAAAAAAAAGGGAACGGATTAAAATGCGTTTAAATTTAACGCAATTAAAGGCGGACTTAAATAAGGGCTTAAAACCCATCTATTTGGTTACAGGGGATGAACCGTTACAAGTCGCAGAAGCGACCGATAAAATTCGCCTCATAGCGAAAAAAATCGCCTATTTAGACCGTGAAATATTTTCAGTTGAAGGTAATTTTAACTGGAATCAAATTAAAGATGCTACGGATAACCTATCAATTTTTGCTGATAAAAAAATTATTGATTTAAGGGTTCCCTCAGGTAAATTTGGCGCAGAAGGTTCAAAAATAATCACTGAATATTGTCAGCACCCCATTGATAACACGTTACTACTTATTAGTACGGCTAAATTATCCGCCGCTTCTTTAAAATCACGTTGGGTTAAAGCGATTGAAAAACTAGGGGTTGTCGTACAAATTTGGCCTCTGACGGGACAAGATTTACTCCATTGGTTACAGCAACGGCTCTCAAAACGAGGCTTACAACTTGAACGCGAAACCATTCAACTACTCGCCTCACGAGTCGAGGGGAACTTATTGGCGGCCAATCAAGAAATTGAAAAATTATATATTCTCTATGGTTCAGGCTCATTAACCCGTTTACAAGTACAAACTGTGGTGGCGGATAGTTCGCGTTTTGATGTTTTTAATTTAACCGAAGCCATGCTCTCTGGCCGGGTTAATCGGATGATAAAAATATTGCGTGGCTTGCAAGCAGAAGGCATTGTCGCCCCTATTGTTTTATGGGCCTTAAGTCGTGAATGTCGTTGTCTTTTAGAGCTTAAAACGGCTGCTAATAAAGAAAAAATTTTTAGAAAATATCAAGTTTGGGATAAACGTAAGCAACACATGAATCAAGCCTTAACCCGTTTAAAGTTAACAGACTTGCAACACGCGTTTATGCTGAGTGCAAAAGCTGATCGTCAAATTAAAGGTCAGCAAACGGGGGATAATTGGGAAACATTATTAGAAATTTGCTTACAGCTTGCGGCTGTAAAAATAACGCCCGAAATTTAAATTTAAAAACTTATCAAATTTTATAAGGTTACTTAACTATGACAACCACCGCCCTACCGATACAAAATTACGCCTTATTAAGCGATGACGAATGTGATAAGCGTATTATTGCTGCCAAAGAACAATTGGGGGCGCATTGTATTATTTTAGGACATCATTATCAACGTGATTCTGTTTTTAAATATGCCGATATTTCAGGGGACTCGTTAAAATTATCACGCGAAGCCGCGCAGTCAGATGCTGAATATATTGTTTTTTGTGGGGTGCATTTTATGGCCGAAGTCGCTGATATTTTATCGCGTCCTGAACAAAAAGCTATTTTACCTGATATGGCTGCAGGGTGTTCAATGGCGGATATGGCGAATAAAGTGAATGTTCAGCGGTGTTGGGATGAATTAGCCCAAGTCATTGATGTGGAAAACGAAGTAACCCCGATTACTTATATTAACTCCGCAGCGGATTTAAAGGCTTTTTGTGGTCAGCATGAAGGCATTGTCTGTACCTCATCAAATGCAGGTAAAATTCTTGAATGGAGTTTTTCTAAGCGAAATAAAATATTATTTTTTCCCGATCAGCATTTAGGGCGAACGTCTGCTTATCAAATGGGAATTCCACTGTCTGAAATGGTCGTTTGGGATTTTGATAAACCCCTAGGCGGTTTAACCGCAGACGAGATTAAAAAAGCCAAAATGATTTTATGGAAAGGCTATTGTTCGGTACATCAAGTTTTTCAACCTGAACATATTGATGAATTTTTAATCCGTTATCCTGAAACAAAGGTTATTGCTCATCCTGAAGCCTGTTTTGACGTGTGTCAAAAAGCGGATTATATCGGGTCAACTGAGACTATATTAAAAATTGTTCGTGAGGCCCCTGCAAACAGCCGTTGGCTGGTGGCGACCGAGTTAAATTTAGTTAATCGGCTGCATAATGAGTGTAAAGCAGAGGGGAAAAATGTTCATTTTATGTCAACAACGTTAAGCATGTGTTCAACGATGTTTAGAACCGACCCCCCTCATTTGTTGTGGGTTTTAGAAAATCTAGTGAAAGGCGTTGTGGTGAATCAAATTAAAGTTGATCCACAACAAGCTAAATTAGCAAAAAAAGCATTGAATAACATGCTATCGATACTATAACAATGGACTAAGAAAAGGTATTTTTCCAGTCCACTGGGATTTTAAAGACTTCGGGCAATACGAAACCCTAAATTTAACCCTCGATCTGAGGAATCCCAGCCATCACGCGCTGCTGAACGTAATTTTTCAGGTGAATCTAGCCAAGAACCGCCTCGAACAACAATAGAATGATGGCTACCGTCTTTAACTAAACATTGCTGATCTTTATCATTGTAATTGTAATCGTATTCAGAACAGGTCCATTCCCATACATTTCCATGCATATCATGTAAGCCGTTGTAAGCACTAAAATTCCCAACGGGGGCGGTATAGGTATAATTATCATCACAATTTTGATAACAATTACCCTGATTGTTTCCGATGGTTTCACCCCAAGGAAAAGCGGTTTTTGTATTGGCTCTCGCAGCATACTCCCACTCAGCTTCCGTCGGCAAACGATAATGCTGTCCTGTTTGAGTTGATAACCAATCGGTATAAGCCATCGCATCTTGCCAACTTACACAGGTAACAGGATCGGTTTCAGTTTGTACAAACCCTGGATTACGCCAACTGTATTGCCGCTCTTTTTTCCAACTTTGTCCATCCCACCCATTGCAGCCATCAGTTTTTTCAGCTTCCGTTAAATACTGGGCTGCTCTCACAAAATGAGAAAATTTAGCTTTAGTCACTTCATAGCGACCTATTTCAAAATCATTCATGCACACTAAGTGCTGTTTCTCATCGCCATCACGATGTTCTTCTGTTTCAGGACTCCCTAATTGAAAACAGCTTCCCTTAACCGTGACAAGTTCATTACCGAGTTCCTGTTGTAAAAAAGAAAGCTGTGCCGCTGTTGGTTTTTGCTTATCTATAAAAATACGTTTTGCAGCTTTTCGCCAAGCCTGAGGATTACGTTTTTTGGTTTTTTTCTTATACGATTTTGTTTTTTGTTTTTTAAGACTGCGTTGCTCTTTATCAAGTGCTTCTTGCTCTAATTGCTGTAAGGTTTTAGCACTGACAGTCGTCGATGGAAGCGTCAGCGTTAATGACCATACCATCATGACGAAAACTTTAATTACATTTTGTTGATTTATCATAAAATACCTTTGCCTCTTTATTTCCTGCATCAGCAGATTTTTTGTACCATTGACATGATAAGCGATAGTCAATAGTCACGCCCATTCCCCAATAATACCCCAGACCTAACAAACGCATTGCATCAGCATTCGTAATCGCTAACGGTTCTAATTCAGTCATGACTATTTTTTGTTGTTCTTGTTTGCCATTAAGTAATATATTTTCAGCCGCTTTTAAGTGTTGTTGCTCCGCTATTTTTTTGGTTTCTTTTTCCTGAGCAATTTTTTGCCGCTGTTGTTGCTTTATCATTTTTTGTTCATTGATCGCCGCTAATTTTTTTTCATCCATATAATCTAAATACAACTGAGTTCCTATCCCTCCGAATATCAATAAAATAATAAAGGTGATTAAAAAAAATACCCCTAAGCGTTTAAATTTAGATTTTTTGAGGGGGAAGGAATCGGGTGTTAATGTAGAAGGATGAGACGATCGTGTATTAATAACCGTATCATCTAATAAGTCATCGGTACTGGAAATGGGGAGCGGGGATAACATCGCCTTAGATGATGGTTGAGGGGTGTCAAATAAAAGGGACTGGAAGGCTTGAATCGTTTGCGGCCTTTTTTGAGGACGAAAAATTAATGCAGCATCAACCGCTTCTAAAAAAGAACGAGAATATCGACCTGCAAGAGACTCCGTAACCTTTACATAAGGATCAGGGGTTTCTTCAACAAGGGCCGCTGCGCGTAAATTGGCATCAACAGGACGTTTACCCGTAATACAACGATACAAACTTGCGCCTACCGCATAAACATCGGACCATGAGCCTTGATTTTTTCCTTCACTGGTATTTTGTTCAAAAGGAGCATAACCTGGGGTTAAAATTTCACTCATTAAACAGCTCTTACCACTTAAATCATAACGCGCTGCGCCAAAATCTATTAAAACGGGTGAGCCACTGTAACGTAAAAAAATATTACTCGGCTTAATATCACGATGTAATAAATTTCCATCGTGTACCGCTTGTAATCCTTCCAAAATCGGCTTAAAGATAGCCAATGCTTCTGATTCGGTCAAACAACGCCCTAGCCGTTTTAAATACTCTTCTAAGGTTTCCCCATTTTCATATTCCATAACCAAATAAGCGGTGTCATTCGCAATGAAATAACGCAAAATTCTAACAATATTGGGATGCTTAAATTTTGCTAAATGTTTGCCCTCATCACCAAAACGGGTTAACCCCCATTGATAGGTTTCTTGATCGTGACTGGATTTAGCCACAACCGTGGTATCACCTTGACGAAAAGCACAATTATTCGGTAAATATTCTTTAATGGCAACATATTGACTTAAATTGACATCTAAAGCTTTGTAAGTAATTCCAAAAGCTCCCGCACCTAAAACACTTTCAATACAATATTCATATAATTTATGTCCTGAGGGCAGTGAATTTTTATAATCTTCTTCCATTTTATGACCGTTATTGACTCTTTTTTAACGTAATATTGATTCAAAATATTTTTATTTTAAATAATAAATCGTAACACAATCAACAATAAAATTTCGGGTATTCTGTCGTTTTAATTCCTTAATTAAGCTGTTCGATCTAATTTTCGATAGCTAATGGCCTCGCTTAAATGCGAAATATCAATGGTGGCTGAATGACTTAAATCAGCAATCGTTCGTGCGAGCTTTAAAATTCGATGATAAGCGCGATGTGAAAGCCCAAAGCGATTCATGGCTTGCTCTAATAATTGATGGCCCTCTTCGGTTAAGGCACAAAACTGAATAACTTCACTGGGGGTTAAATTAGCATTCGGTTTGCCACTACGATTCAAAGCCACTTCTCGAGCAGCCACAACACGCGCTCTAATTTTCTGACTGCTTTCTTCCCCTTCAGGTGAGCCTTTACGTAAAACCTCATGAGGAACACGCGGGACTTCTAAGTGCATATCAATCCGATCTAATAACGGGCCTGAAATTTTATTCCGATAACGTTTAACTTGTTCAGAGGAGCAATGGCAACGTCCAGATGCATCACCTAAATAGCCACAAGGACAGGGATTCATGGCCGCAATTAATTGAAAACGCGCAGGAAAGTTTGCTTGACGCGAGGCTCTTGAAATCGTGATATTTCCTGACTCTAAAGGTTCCCGCAAAACTTCTAATACTTTTCGATCAAATTCAGGAAGTTCATCTAAAAATAAAGTCCCATTATGGGCTAATGAAATTTCTCCTGGCTTAGGATTGCTACCTCCCCCCACTAAAGCAGGGGCAGATGCCGTATGATGCGGCGCGCGAAAAGGCGGTTTTCGCCAGTTTTTAACGTTAAATCCCGAATCACTAATCGAGGCGACCGCCGCCGTTTGCTGTGCTTGTTCTTCTGATAATAGAGGAGAAATACTCGATAACCGTGCGGCTAGCATTGATTTCCCCGTTCCAGGTGGGCCTAGCATTAACAGGTTATGAGCCCCTGCCGCTGCAATTTCAAAAGCGCGTTTCACATGATATTGCCCGTGAACATCCGCAAAATCTAAAGGCACATCATCCTCATCAAACGTTAAGGGAGGAATTTCAAGATTTAATAATTTCTGACCACTTAAATGCGCACAGACATCTAACAAATGATACGCAGGGAAAAGTTTAACCTGGTTAATAAGCGCTGCTTCGGGTGCATTGGTATAGGGTAAAATTAATTGTCGCCCCGCTTGTTTTGCATGTAGAGCGACGGGTAAAGCCCCGCTAATAGGACGTAGTTCGCCGCCTAATGATAACTCACCAATACATTCGTAATCACTGAGAACCTTATTTGGAATTTGTCCTGATGCCGCTAAAATCCCCAAAGCAATCGCTAAATCAAAACGCCCGCCTTCTTTCGGTAAATCCGCTGGAGCTAAATTAATTGTAATTCGCTGCATTGGAAATTTAAAATTAGAATTAATAATGGCACCGAAAACCCGGTCTTTACTTTCTTTAACCGCCGTTTCAGGTAACCCGACCATTGATAATGAGGGCAACCCGTTTGATACATGAACCTCAACCGTTACCAAGGGCGCATCGATTCCCGAACGACCTCGACTATAAACAATCGCAAGTGGCATGTTAATCCTTAATAGTTTATGTATGGATAATGATAAAAAAACCATCTATAACGATGGCTTTTTCAAGGGGGGGGTTAATCTTCGGTTGTTTCAGGTTGTAACTGTTTTTCAATATCAGCGACTTGTTTTTCTAAGGCATCTAATTTACAACGTGTTTTTGCTAACACGGCTTTTTGTACCTCAAATTCTTCACGGGTGACCATATCCAATTTGCCCAACGCCGATTGTAAAATAGTATGGAAATTTTTTTCCATATCATCTTTTAAATGGTTAAGACCAGAGGGAACCGCATCGGCTAAACGGTTAGCAATTTCATCAAGGGTATTAGGATTAAACATAGTTTGAATCTCTTAAAATATAAAGGAGTTTAGCTTAAATTTTTTAATTTTTGCTTGTATTAAACAGTTTAACATGGCTTAGATAAGGTTACAGGACAATAAAGTTTAAATATCTTTAATTTCCCTTATAATAATCACCTTAGATTTTTATGAAATACGATAAGAGGATTTATTATGAAAAAGATTGCATTACTTGTTCCCGCTTTATTTTTAATGATGTTAACCAATGTCTATGCACATGGCCCCGTTAGAGGCAAAATGACAGCCACCGTCACGATTGATGCGCCCGCCGCTAAAGTATGGGAAATCATCAAAAATTTTGATGATCTATCTTGGCACCCTGGAATCAAAAAATCAACTGCAGACAAAGGGAATTCTAAAGGAAGCAGTCGGGTTTTAACTTTAAAAGATGGCGGCACCATAACCGAAGAATTAAAAGCCTATAAAGCCGATAAGATGAGTTATAAGTACAAAATTACGGATATGAGTTCGGTTAAAACCATTCAACATGCAGGTCAAGATGAAGACGTGCCTGTTTTACCTGTTGAAAATTATGCAGCCACTCTTTCAGTGACAGATAAAGCAGGAAAATCTGTTGTTAAATGGGTCGCCACCTATTACCGTGGCTATGTTAACAATAATCCCCCTGCGGAATTAAACGAAGAATCCGCTGATAAAGCGGTCACAGCCGTTTTAAAATCAGGTTTAACTCATTTATTGAAAAAATTTGATTCAAAAGCAACCGATTCTGCGGTTTCAATCACGATGAAACGTTAAGTTGAATGTTGAATAGGTTTAACCTTTAAATGGATCAATTTAAAGGGTTCCCTAAAACCTGAACGGTTTTTTAAAATCGTTCAGGTTTTTTTATAGACGGTATTTTCCATAAGGTCATGCTATGACAATTAAAAAAAAATTAATGATGCTAACGTTAGTCGCGTTTAGCTTTTCCAGTGGCCTTATGGCGGCTCCTTTTGCTTTTATTAGTAATCAAATAGACAATACTGTTTCCATTATTGATACCCAAAGTAATCAAGTAATTCATACCATTACAGTGACAGGTAAGCCTGTCGGGGTTGCGGTTAATCCAAAAAAGTCACAGGTTTATATTAGTACACCCGAAGGGAATGGCTTTAGTGTTATTGATACGAATTCGATGTCATTGATTACAAAAGTTAAGGTAGGCGGTGCTTCACTAGGGATTGCCAGTGATAAAACGGGCGAACGGGTTTTTGTTGCCGATTGGTATGAAAATACGGTTTCTATTTTTGAAACAAAAACATTTAAGCTTATTAAGACGATTACGGTGGGTAAATCACCCTCTGGAATGACGGTGAGTCCCGATAATCGCTGGTTATATGTGGCCAATCGAGTGGATAACTCTATTTCACAAATTAATTTGACTACCTTCCAAATTAGAAATACCACCAAAGTAGGTGAACACCCTTTTGGTTTAAATATGGATCGTAAAGGCGAAAGACTTTATAGCGCAAATGTTGAAAGTAACGATATTTCCGTTTTAGACGCGACTCATCTCAAACGCCTTACTCGCATTAGCGTAGGCAACCGTCCTTATGCGATTGCATTGGCTTTAAACGATAGCCGCCTGTTTGTGACGAATCAAGAGGACGATACGGTTTCAGTCATTGATACCCAAACATTAACTGAAATTGCTCAAATTGAGGTGGGAGAAAAACCTGAAGGCATCAGTACGCACCCCAATGATAAGTGGGTTTATGTGGCCAATTGGCTAGACAGTACGGTTTCAATTATTGATGCTGAAACATTAAACGTCATTAACGTGATTAAAACAGGGGAAGGAAGTCGTGCCTTTGGTGAGTTTATTCGCTAAAACAGGGTTTATTGAAAGTCTAGGGTGGACGATATCCACCCTACCCTAGTTCAGTTTTAATGCGCCGTAATAGTCACTTTATCCTTTAAATCAAGATGCGGGCTTTTAGATATAAACGCTTCCGTCGGAGTTGGAATATACTGTAACGCTAATTCTAAGACTTCATCTATCCATGAAACACAATGAATATCCAAATTTTCTTTAATATTGGCTGGAATATCGGCTAAATCTTTTTCATTTTCAGCAGGGATCAATACTTTCGTAATTCCCCCACGATGAGCGGCTAACAATTTTTCTTTTAAGCCGCCAATCGGTAATACCTCGCCTCGTAAGGTGATTTCCCCTGTCATCGCCACATTTGCCCGTACAGGAATTTTAGTTAAGGCCGAAACAATGGCCGTACACATTCCAATACCCGCACTCGGACCATCTTTAGGCGTTGCGCCTTCGGGGACATGAATATGAATGTCTTGTTTTTGAAAACTTTCATTACTAATGCCTAAAACACTCGCACGACTTCGTATAACCGTGACTGCCGCCTCAATAGACTCTTTCATGACATCCCCTAATTTTCCCGTAGCGGACTGTTTGCCTTTTCCTGGGATCACAGCGGTTTCGATGGTAAGTAACTCACCGCCAACTTCGGTCCATGCTAACCCTGTCACTTGACCGATCTGATCTTTTTCTTCGGCAATACCATAGCTAAACCGCCTTACCCCCAAATACGTATTTAAGGTTTCTTCGGTAATCATTGTTTGAGTTTGAGTGGTTGCTAATAACAAATCCTTAACCACTTTACGGCAAATTTTAGAGATTTCACGCTCCAAACTTCTAACCCCCGCTTCTCGTGAGTAATAACGAATAATATCTCTGACCGCTTCTTTTGAAATATCAATTTCGCTTACTTTTAAGCCATTATTTTTAATTTGCTTTGGAATTAAAAAACGTAACGCAATATTAATTTTTTCATCTTCCGTGTATCCTGCTAAACGAATGACTTCCATTCGATCTAGCAACGCAGGTGGAATATTCATCGTATTCGCGGTGGCCACAAACATCACATCCGACAAATCAAAATCTACTTCTAAATAATGGTCAGCAAAGGTATGGTTCTGTTCAGGATCAAGAACTTCTAATAAGGCAGATGCAGGATCACCGCGTAAATCCGCCGCCATTTTATCAATTTCATCTAATAAAAATAGGGGGTTACGGGTTTTTACTTTCGATAAATTTTGCAAAATTTTACCAGGCATCGAGCCAATATAAGTACGTCGATGACCACGAATTTCAGCTTCATCTCGAACCCCGCCTAACGCCATACGAACATATTTTCGATTGGTGGCATCGGCAATAGACTTACCCAATGACGTTTTACCCACGCCTGGAGGTCCCACTAAACATAAAATAGGGCCGTTCAGTTTTCTGACCCGTTGCTGTACCGCAAGGTATTCTAAAATCCGTTCTTTTACTTTTTCTAGGCCATAATGCTCTGCATTCAATACTTCTTCTGCAACTTTTAAATCGTGGCGAACTTTGGTTTTTTTCTTCCACGGAATAGTCAGTATCCAATCCAGATAATTACGAATAACCGTCGCTTCTGCCGACATGGGGGACATTAATTTAAGCTTATTAACTTCAGCGGTGGCCTTATCTTTAGCTTCTTTCGATAACCCTGCTTTCGCAATTTTTTGTTCTAACTCTTCAATTTCATTACTTGCCCCATCCAGTTCACCCAATTCTTTATGAATAACTTTTATTTGTTCATTTAAATAATATTCACGTTGGTTTTTTTCCATTTGCTTTTTAACCCGCCCCCGAATTCTTTTTTCGGTTTCAAGTATATCCAGCTCCCCTTCGATTAACTTCATTAAGGTTTCTAAACGCACAACAATGTCGCCGAGTTCGAGAATCCCTTGTTTGTCCTCAACCTTTAAATGAAGATGAGCGGTAATGGTATCCGCAAGACGGCCTGCCTCATTAATGGCCGAAACAGATTTGAAAACTTCAGGTGGAATTTTATGATTTAACTTGATATATTCGTCAAAGGCACTCAGCGCGGTACGATGTAAAGCCTCTATTGATTTATCATCAAGGGTTAAATACTCTGAAACATCGCTTATGGAGGCCGATAAATAACTCCCTGTCTGTTTATAACCGTCAATATGACAACGGCTCACTCCTTCAACAAGCACTTTAACCGTGCCATCAGGTAATTTTAATAATTGCAAAATATTAGCCAAGGTTCCGATTTTATAAAGATCGACTATTTCAGGCTCATCAACGTCAGGATTTTGCTGCGTTACCAATAAAATTTGTTTATTGTCCTCCATCGCCGTTTCTAGCGCGTCAATAGATTTCCCGCGGCCGACAAAAAGCGGAATGACCATGTGAGGGTAAACCACTACATCTCTGAGCGGTAAAACAGGGAAAAATGCGGTATTATTACTTTCAGTCATGTTATTTCCATGTGAGACTAGTTATTCAAGCTATAGAAAAATATGGGGACGGTTGAAAAAATAGCAAGTTTATTTAAGTTTCCAATGTAAGGTTTCATTCGCGTAGAGTGGCGTAATCTTAATTTCTTGATCCTCATAGCTAGCAGGGACTTCCCAGTTTTTTCGTTCTAAAGTAATGGTTTGAGTATTGCGTGAAAGCCCATAAAAATCCGCGCCATGAAAACTTGCAAAGGCTTCTAATTTATCCAGTGCATTGACCTTATCAAAGGCTTCAGCATAAAGCTCAATCGCGGCAAAGGCACTGTAACATCCCGCACACCCACAGGCACTTTCTTTTGAATGCGTTACATGGGGCGCACTGTCGGTTCCTAGAAAAAATTTAGGATTCCCACTCACGGCTGCATTAACCAACGCTTGCCGATGTTTTTCACGTTTAATAATAGGCAAGCAATAATAATGTGGTTTAATCCCACCGACTAAGAGCGCGTTTCGATTAAAAAGTAAATGTTGGGGCGTAATCGTGGCTGCAATGGTAGCTGGGGAAGATTCAACAAAGTCCACCGCGTCTTCAGTCGTCACATGTTCTAATACAATTTTTAACGCAGGAAATTGCTTAACAATATCGTGTAAATGATCTTCAATAAAGACCCGCTCGCGATCAAAAATATCACAGTTTATATCCGTCACCTCACCATGAATTAATAAGGGAACATTATACGTTTGCATCGCCTCTAAAATAGGATAGATTCCTGTTAAATCATGAACCCCTGCCTCGGAATTAGTGGTGGCTCCTGCGGGATAAAGTTTAAATGCGTAAACAAAATCACAGGCTGAAACTAATTTAACATCATCAATAGTGGTTTGATGGGTTAAATAAAGCGTCATCAATGGCTCAAACGATGACGCACTGGGTCGCGCCTGTAAAATTTCATCTCGATAGCTAGCAGCGGCGGCTATTGACGTAACGGGCGGCGTTAAATTAGGCATTACAACAGCGCGCTTAAATTGACGGGCGGTATGAGCAAGAACCGTCTTTAAAATAGGGCCTGTTCGCAAATGTAAATGCCAATCATCGGGCTGAATAAGGGTTAAATACTTCATCGCATCGTCTCTTTTTTGTAAAATAGACGGTTATCTTAGCGCGATGAGCTTGAAAATCTCAATAATCGCCCTTATTTACACTATTATTTGGAGGCTTTATGCCAATATACGAATATCAATGTCAGTCTTGCGGAAATGAGCATGAAGCATTGCAAAAAATGAGTGCTAAACCCTTACTGCATTGCCCTGCTTGTTCTGAACCTGAGTTAAAGAAAAAAATATCTGCGGCAGGGTTTCGCCTAAAAGGTAGTGGCTGGTATGAAACGGATTTTAAAAAAGGGTCAAAGAAGAATATTGCCGGTGAAAAGAGTCCTAAACCTAAGAGTAAACCTGCAACGACTGGCGGAAAAAGCGACAGTTGCAGTAAATAATTATCTCTTTTCCTGATAGAAAAGAACATTTTAGCCTTTAAATTTTAAGAGAAAACTTATGCGTAGCCACAAATGTGGAGAGTTAAATACCGCTCATTTAGATGAAACCGTTGATTTATGTGGATGGGTTCATCGTCGTCGGGATCATGGCGGTGTTATTTTTATTGATTTGCGAGATCGGGCAGGATTAATCCAAATTGTTTTTGATCCTGATACCGTTGATACCTTTGCAATGGCTGAAGGCGTTCGCAGTGAATACGTCTTAAAAGTCCAAGGTAGAGTTCGGCATCGTCCTGAAGGCACGATTAATCCTAATATGGCCACGGGTGAAATTGAAGTTTTAATTAAACACATTGAAATTTTAAATAAATCTGAAACACCGCCTTTCCCGATTGAAAGTGATATTGAGGTTAATGAAGATACGCGCTTACGCTATCGTTATATTGATCTACGCGGTGAAAAAATGCAGAAGAAAATGCGTTTTCGCCGTGATGTATCGCGCTACTTGCGTAACTTTTTAGATGATCGTGATTATTTTGAGGTCGAAACCCCTTATTTAACGAAAGCTACGCCTGAAGGGGCAAGAGATTATCTTGTGCCTAGTCGGACGCATGAAAATTCTTTTTTTGCCTTGCCGCAATCGCCCCAACTTTATAAACAGTTGCTAATGATTTCGGGGATGGATAAATATTATCAAATTGTTCGTTGTTTTCGTGATGAAGATTTACGCGCCGATCGACAACCTGAATTTACACAGTTAGATATTGAAACTTCATTTATGGATGAAGCCAGTATTATGTCGGTCATGGAAGAAATGATTCGGGATGTCTTTGATAAAACCTTAGCGGTGAGCTTGCCTGAAAAATTTCCACAAATCACTTATCATGAAGCCATGCGTCGTTTTGGTTCAGACCGTCCTGATTTACGCATTCCTTTAGAATTAATTGATATTGCAGAGGACATGAAAGACGTTGATTTTAAAGTCTTTTCAACGCCTGCAAATGATGATAACAGTCGTGTTGTCGCCCTGCGTATACCTGAAGGTAATAATTTAAGTCGTAAAGACATTGATGGGTTAACCAAATTTGTAAGCATTTATGGGGCGCGAGGATTAGCGTATATTAAGGTTAATGATCGAGATGCGGGATTAGACGGTCTGCAATCCCCGATTGTAAAATTTGCACCTGCGGAAGTTTGGGAAAGTGTACTCACTAAAACAAAAGCCCAAACAGGCGATTTAATTTTCTTTGGCGCGGATAAAACCTCCATTGTTAATGAAGCTATGGGCGCGTTACGGGTTAAACTCGGGATTGATCGCGGCTTAGTGGAAGGCACGTGGAAACCTGTCTGGGTTATTGATTTTCCTATGTTTGATTGGGATGATAAAGGACAACGTTGGAATGCTATCCATCATCCGTTTACAGCCCCTAGCTGTTCTATTGAAGAATTGGAAGCAAACCCTAGGCAAGCTTTATCACGCGCCTATGATTTGGTACTCAATGGAACCGAAGTTGGAGGCGGATCAATTCGTATTCATAAAACTGAGATGCAAGCATCCGTCTTTAAATTATTGGGAATCGGTGATGAAGAAGCCCAAGAAAAATTTGGCTTTTTATTAGAAGCGTTAACCTATGGCTGTCCTCCTCATGGTGGAATTGCATTTGGTTTAGACCGACTGGTGATGTTGATGACCCACTCAAGTTCTATTCGCGAAGTGATTGCGTTCCCAAAAACACAAACAGCGGCCTGTCCGTTGATGAACTCTCCAGCGCAAGTCAGTGATTTACAATTACGTGAATTAGGCATTAAACTACGCAAAGTTAAAAAAGAAAGTTCAACTTAAAATGAATTTTACTCTGCATCCTGTTGGGTGCAGAGTCTTCTTTTAGCCCTAAAAAATGCCTATGACACCGCTTATTAATGCCTTATCAAAAATACTCCCTAAAGACAGTTTACTGTATGAAGCCGAGCAACTGGCTGTCTTTGAATCGGATGCGTTAGCGGCTTATCGCCAAATTCCCTTAGCGGTCGTTTTACCTGAAAATAAGGCTCAAATACAAGCGATTTTAACGGTTTGTCGTAACTATCAGGTTCCTGTTGTAACCCGTGGGGCTGGAACAGGAATTTCAGGCGGGGCATTGCCGATCAAACAAGGCATTGTTTTAGGACTCTCGAAACTTAAAAAAATTCTTAAAATCGACCCTCTACAACGCATAGCCTGTGTACAGTCTGGCGTACGAAATATTCAAATTAGTGAAGCCGTTGCCGACTATGGACTTTATTACGCCCCTGATCCTTCCTCGCAAATTGCGTGTACTATTGGCGGTAATGTCGCTGAAAATTCAGGCGGAGTACATTGCCTTAAATACGGTTTAACGGTTCATAATGTCCTGTCGATTAAAATGTTGACGATTGAGGGCGATGAACTTGTCCTTAGTCAAGAGGATGACGGCTTAGATTTATTAGCCTTAATGCACGGTTCAGAAGGATTGCTCGGAATTATTATCGAAGTCACGGTTAAATTACTACCGAAACCTGAAAAGGCGCAAGTGGTTATGGCAGGTTTTTCAACCATAACTGATGCGGCTAATGCAGTGACGGCTATTATTCAGCAAGGAATTATTCCCGCAGGTTTGGAAATGATGGATGCCTTTGCCATTGAGGCTGTTGAAGCATTTGTACAGGTCGGCTATCCATTAAATGCAAAAGCCCTTTTATTATGTGAAATAGATGGTTCAGAGGAACGGGTTCGCGAAGAAATTGATTTAATTATTGCCTTACTAAAACAAGCGCAAGCAATGAGTATTGAAGTCTCGGCTAATGAACATCACCGACTCCAGTTATGGAAAGGACGAAAAGCGGCTTTTCCAGCCGTAGGGCGATTAGCCCCCGATTATTATTGCATGGATGGCACCATTCCACGGCATCGACTCGCCGAAGTTTTAATGGAAATTCATCAATTATCCGAACACTATCAACTGCGTGTGGCTAATGTGTTTCATGCAGGGGATGGTAATTTACATCCGTTAATCTTGTATGATGCGAGTATAGCGGGTGAATTTAAAAAAAGTGAAGCGTTGGGGGCTGATATTTTGCAATTATGCCTTGATGTCGGAGGAACAATTACAGGTGAACATGGCGTAGGCATTGAAAAGCTTGATTCGATGTGCAGTCAATTTGCAACGGCTGAATTAGCAACCTTTCATGCCATTAAACATGTATTTGATAATCACGCCCTACTCAATCCTGGTAAAGCCGTACCGACCTTACATCGCTGTGCCGAATTAGGTAAAATGCACGTCCATCATAATCAACAGTCCTTTCCAGACTTGGAACGTTTTTAATGAAAACCTTAATTGCACAAATTAAAGAGGCGAATGTACGTTCACAACGACTTTCTATTTGTGGAATGCAAAGTAAACAGTCCTGTTCAAATCAGCCTTTATCACTGATGGATTATCAAGGTATTATTCATTATCAACCGGATGAACTGGTGATTACGGTTAAGGCAGGGACTCCGTTAAACGAATTAAAGTGTATTTTAGCTGAAAATAAACAAATGCTCGCTTTTTCCCCCCCTGATTACGGCCATTCTACACTTGGTGGGACTTATGCTTGCGCGTTAACAGGATCATCGCAACCCTTTAAAGGGAGTTTGCGTGACTATGTTTTAGGCGTGAAAATCATTAATGGTTTAGGTGACGTGTTATCCTTTGGCGGGGAATTAATGAAAAATGTGGCGGGCTATGATGTATCCCGATTACTGGTTGGCTCACGTGGACAACTGGCTGTGATTGCTGAAATTAGCTTAAAAGTCTTACCGATTACAACCGAAACTACCTATGTTGTTGACATCGCTGAAAATGAAGCCATTCAATTAATGAATCAATGGGCGGGAAGTGCTTTGCCTTTATCGGCTTGTGCTTATTATCAGCAACAGTTTTTTTATCGCTTATCGAGACACCATTCAAAACAACCCCATACCGTAGTCGATGAAAAAATATGGGAAATTTTAAATCCTTTTAAACCGCACTTAAACGCAGACCAAAGTCTATGGCGGGTCACCGTTGAAAGTACAATGCCTGCCATTAAGAATACACAGGCAATTGACTGGTGTGGTCGTCGTCGCTGGATTATTGCTAATGAACACCCCACGTATCAGGGGAATAAATTAAACGCATCATTATGGCAAGGTCACGCCGATGAATGCCCCCCAACGGAACCGAAAGCCCTTACTCAAATTAAACAGGGATTAAAAAAAGTTTTTGATCCAAAGGGAGTGTTTTGTTAAATGTACAGTCCATTAAAACCCGATTTATTAGCCCCTAAAGACCTGCAAACCGCTAAAAAAATTTTACGTTCCTGTGTCCATTGTGGTTTTTGTTTACCGACCTGCCCTACCTATGAATTATTAGGCAATGAATTGGAGTCCCCTAGAGGGCGAATTTATTTAATTAAACAGGCATTAGAAGGCCATACGGTCACTCAAAAATCATTAGGGCATTTAGATCGTTGTCTAGGCTGTCGTGCTTGTGAAACAGCCTGTCCATCAGGGGTTAACTATACGCAATTATTGGATATTGGCCGAGGTTTTATTAATAAAAATGTAAAACGCTCTGTTTGGCAACGCGGTTTACGTTATAGTGTGCGTAAAATACTCACCACCCCTAAGTTATTCAATACCTTAGTGACTGTTTTTCCTTGGTTAAAACACAGTGCGATTACAGATTCAGAGCCTTTACCCTGTCCTAAAGCGGGGTCTAAAAAAATAGTATTACTTTCAGGCTGTGTACAACCTGCACTTGCCCCAAATATTAATCATAGTATACAAAAAATACTCACCCAATTAGACTATGAGGTTATTGAAACCCCACAAATACAATGTTGCGGTGGGTTAGATCAACATTTAAATGCACCTAACGATGCCTTAATAAAAATTAAAACTAATATAGACAGCTGGACTCAGAATTTACAACAAGGGGCTGAGGCTATTATTTCATCGGCAAGTGGCTGTGGCATTATGATCAAAGACTACCCACACTTAATGCGAGATGACGTTTTATATTATGAAAAAGCGAAAAAAATAGCCGCTAAAACAGTCGATATTTCAGAGTTTCTTAGTCATCAAGATTTAAGTGTGTTTAATCGAAAAAATAGCGCGAATTTCCCAAAAAAATTAAGTTTTCACGCGCCCTGTACGTTACAACATGGATTAGGAATAACAGGGGTTGTTGAAAAAATTTTAGTTGATTTAGGCTATCAACTGAATAGTATTAAAGAGGCTCATTTGTGTTGTGGATCAGCGGGAACGTATTCTATTTTTCAACCTAAACTAAGCCATGAATTGCGTAAAAATAAACTAAAGGACTTAATGCACGATCAACCTGAATTAATTGTCACTGCAAATATAGGCTGCTTAGTCCACTTACAAAAAACAAGTCCTGTTCATATAAAACATTGGGTTGAATTATTGACGGATGTTCCACCCATTATATAAATTAGCGTTATTTTACCCTACGCAGTATTCTATTGTGTACAGCAAGGAATCAAGAACTAATAGCGTCTCGACAAAACCAAAAATTTTGTAGGCTGAGTTAGCTTATTTCGCTTGCGAGGTTACGTTTATTTGCAATCGCAAAAAACTAACCCCGCCTACAATAAAGTTTCTAATATTATTAAATTCTTATTCCTAATTAAATTTTAACTATATAGAGATCTATTAATGATTGTATCAAGAACGCCCCATCGAATTTCATTTTTCGGTGGAGGGACCGATTACCCTGATTATTACCTTGAACATGGCGGTAAAACATTAGGGGTTACGATTGATAAATATTCTTATCTTAATGTTAGAAAATTACCGCCTTTTTTTGAACATAAACACCGAATTGTTTATTCAAAACAAGAAAATGTTTCAAGTATTGCTGAAATTGTACATCCTGCAGTACGTGAAACCTTAAAGTATTTAGGCATTGATTATGGGGTTTCCATTCACCATGATGGGGATATTCCTGCGCGAAGTGGAATGGGGTCAAGTTCAGCGTTTACTGTAGGGCTTTTAAACAGCCTAAAAGCGTTAGAAGGTAAAATGGTCTCTAAAAAAGAACTCACACGGATGGCCGTTGAAATTGAACAAGATTGGATTAAAGAAAATGTCGGTTCACAAGATCAAACCTTTGCAGCCTATGGCGGTTTAAATACGCTCAATTTTTTACAAAATGGGGAAATTATTGCCGAACCTATTATCATGCGTCATGAGCGACTCGTTGAATTTCAAAGTAACATCTTATTATTTTTTACAGGATTATCGAGAGCGGCCTCTGATATTTTAGATGAACAAATGGCAAAAACACGCTTAAATGTACCCAATCTAAATCGAATGAAAGCCATGGTTGATGATGCTCATGATATATTATTATCCGATGGCGACTTAAACCAATTTGGCGAATTATTGAATGCAACGTGGGATTTAAAAAAATCACTCTCAACCAAAGTCACCAACCCGACGATTGATGCCATGTACGATAAAGCTCTTAAAGCAGGTGCATTAGGGGGGAAATTATTAGGCGCAGGGAGTGGTGGGTTTATGATTTTTTATGTTGAAAAAAATAATCAAGAAAAAGTCAAAACAGCCTTAAATGACTATTTACATATTCCTTTTTGTTTCGATTTTGATGGATCAAAAATTGTTGTCTACGAACCTAATTATCAGGATAAATAAACTATGAGTTACGAATTAGCCCATTCAACGTTTGGCGAAGAAGAAAAAAAAGCCATGCACGATGTCATTGAAAGCGACCTATTTAGCATGGGAAAAAATGTTAAAGCCTTTGAACAGCAATTTGCCGAATTTTTTGGAAAAAAATATGCGGTCATGGTGAACTCAGGTTCATCCGCTAATTTAATTGCAGTGGCCGCCTTATTTCATCGTAAAGAAAATGCGTTAAAAGCAGGCGACGAGGTCATTGTACCCTGTGTTTCATGGGCAACAACCTTTTATCCTTTGCATCAATATGGTCTAAAATTAAAATTTGTCGATATTGATCTCACTACGTTAAACTATGATATTGATGAATTAAAAAAAGCAGTCACCCCTGAGACCAAAATGATTGTCACGGTATCTGTCTTGGGGAATCCTTGTTATTTTGATGAAATTGAAGCCCTATGTCAGCAACATGATCTTATCTTGTTTGATGATAATTGTGAGTCAATGGGGGCAAAATATAACGGACGTTACACAGGGACATCAGGACTGGTCAATACCTTTTCAACCTTCTTCTCTCACCATATATCAACGATGGAAGGCGGCTTGGTGGTGACCGATGATTATGAAGTTTACTGTTTAGCGAAATCATTACGCAATCATGGTTGGACACGAGACCAAGATGAGGGCAGCCCCATTTATGAGAAAAAAGACGATGATTTTTTTGAAGCCTATCGTTTTATTTTACCAGGTTATAACGTTCGCCCGAACGAATTACAAGGGGCTTTAGGACTCACTCAAATTAAAAAATTGCCTGGATTTATTGAGCAACGTCGTAAAAATGCCGCCTATTTTGTCGAAAAATTTAAAGAGGATGACCGTTTTATTATTCAACGTGAAGTCGGCGAAAGTTCGTGGTTTAGCTTTACAATGATTATGGCTAAAAATGCAGACATTACGCGGAAACAAGTCTTTGCCGCATTAGATCAACATGAGATTAAATACCGTATTATTACTGGCGGTAATTTTTTAGAGCATGATGTCATTAAATATATTAATCATCAAGTGACGAAATCAGATAATGCCAGTTATGCACATAATAATGGTTTCTTCATTGGTAATGCGCCTGTTGATTTAACACATCATATTGATTTATTATCGCGTGCATTAAACACCGTCTAAATCTTTAGCGTGTAACCCTCAAACATTAGCGGTCTAGGATAAAAGTAACACATCCTAGACCGCATCAAATTTCATTTCTAACATCAAATAATTATGAGTCTTAATCCTGATTTAACGATTAAATTTTCACCGATGCATCGCTTACAATGGGAAGAAGCCCAACAAAAAGATGTCATTTTATACCCTGAAGGCATGGTTGAATTAAACCAACCTTCCGCTGAAATTTTAAAATTATGTGATGGTTCACGTCTAGTGGCCCAAATTATTGAAGCACTCGAACAAAAATTTCAAACAACGGGTCTTGAAAAAGAGATTACTTACTTTTTAGAGGATGCTTTAAAAAATGGCTGGATTCAACAACACTAAAATAACACCACCTCGTTGGTTATTAGCGGAATTGACCTACGCGTGTCCGCTTCAATGCCCTTATTGCTCTAATCCTTTAGATTATAACCAACATTCAGCCGAATTAACGACGGATGACTGGAAGCGTGTATTAAGCCAAGCCCGAAAAATGGGGGCGGTACAATTAGGATTATCAGGGGGAGAACCTTTAGTTAGAAAAGATTTAGAAGAGATTGTTAGACATGCACGCGAACTGGGCTATTACACCAATTTAATTACCTCGGCTTATGGATTAGATGAACCGCGAATTATTGCGCTAAAAGAAGCTGGCTTAGATCATATTCAAGTCAGTATTCAAGCGAGTAGTGAAGAATTAAGTGATTATTTAGCAGGCACTAAATCATTTAAACATAAAAAAGAGATCGCTCATTTAGTGAAAAAACACGGTTACCCTATGGTTTTATGTGTTGTTATTCATCGTGAAAATATTGAAGAAATGCCGCAAATCTTAGAGATGGCTGAAGAACTTGGCGCGGATTATTTAGAATTGGCGAATACTCAATACTATGGCTGGGCGCATCTTAATCGTGATTTATTATTACCTACAAAAGCTCAGTTTGACGTAGCCGAAGCGACCGCACAAGCCTTCAAGAAAAAAGTTGAGGGGAAGATGAAAATTTATTACGTCGTTCCTGATTTCCATGAAGATCGCCCAAAAGCCTGTATGAATGGCTGGGGAACCACGTTTTTAACCATTGCACCTGATGGAGTCGCCCTGCCCTGCCATTCAGCACGTGAATTACCTGGATTAGACTGCCCTAATGTGAATGAGTACAGTATTGATGAAATTTGGCACGACTCAAAGGCCTTCAATTTTTTTCGAGGAACGGAATGGATGCAAGAACCTTGTCGTAGCTGTGATGAGAAAGAAAAAGACTTTGGAGGCTGTCGTTGTCAAGCCTATCTATTAAAGGGCGATATGTATGCAACCGACCCTGTTTGCAGTAAATCAACCGATCGACATTTAGTTGATGAGGCGATTAATGCCGCTAAAGAAAACACCTTACGTTCAACAGAAAAACCACTTGTATTTCGTAATAGTAAAAATTCACAACGATATTAAACAAAACTACGTTAATCTTTGGAGCGCTATTGTCAGTTTGGTTAACTGAAAATAGCACTCCATTTTTCTTGAAATGATTTGGATTTTTGATGCGTATTTAAATTAAAAACATCAAGCTATACGCACCGCCGTAAGTAACAATAAAATAAATACACGAAACGGCTAAACTAGCAGCAACATTGATATTTAAGACCTGTTTAATAATATAAGTCACTAAACAAACATCCCAAAAAATTAAAATGCCAAAGGTAATGTAACTTAAGAAATCATCCGTCACGGTTAACCAAATCATGACAGGAATGCCCACAATAGCAATCACATTTTCACAGACTAAAAAGGCCGTAATAACCTGTAAATAACGGTCATAGTTACGGTTGAGCATCATCATGATGGCGACGAAACTTAAGGTAAATATGGTCTCTAAATTAACTTCCCAAAAAGCCTCCCAAGGATCTATCATATTGGCTTGCATAAATAGCTCAACAAAATAATAAATAATTAAGTTACATCGAAAGAAATTCTCAGATCGAGGAAGTTTCAATGGGTTATCATTGAAAAAGCACAACGGTATATAGTATTTTAAAATATCCATAATTAATAAGAGTTAGGCTAAATTAATCATTTATCTTGAACGCCGTGAAAAAAGACTTGATTTAGGTCTTTCTTTCGGAATCTCTATCGGATCAACGAGAGGCGTAGGGATAGAGTCAGGTGTATTAGAATACAAGGGAGCGTCAATTATATGGCTAAAACTTTCATTTAAAGACTGTACCAATTCTTTGGTTTCATCGATGAGTGATTTTAACTTTTTACGATTTTTTCGACTATAGCCAAAAGGTTCTGTCTGGGGAAGAATGATACGCCCAAAAGATAAACTTTTTTCAAATAAGCCCACGAGGCTTTCGGTTAAATTAAGTTTTTTCTCACGCTTATAAAGGTCTTTAATAATAAACTTTGCATGAATTTTACTCACCATTACATGGAGTGGAATTAAAAAAGAAACTAAAACTAATAAAATAATGGGGCCTACAACAGGGTCAACGATAGAGTTTAAAACAATCCCGCCCATCGTTATTTCTGCAAATAACATTAAGGACACAAAAAAGCCCATTACAATTAATGTGCTGGCATTTGAACGTTCTTTCCATAATAAGAGGGCTGTTTCAACTTCGGGTATATAAACCGCTTCCACATCATGAATACTTTTTTCTAAATTATTTAATACACGATAAGAGCGATTATATCCGACATTAGCCAAACGTTCATCAATCGCTTTTATACCATCAAGCTGACTATTATCTGAATCCGATAATACGACGTAATGTCCTGTCGTTAAGCCTAGATTTTCAAGTCGTTGTCGCCATGAATTAATGATTTCATTACTTCTTGCTATATCAAGCGTCATATCAGAATGATCAATAATGAACACTAAATTTTGAGTATCTTGACGTTTAACTAATTCATCAATGAAATCTTTAATTAACTCAGGATCTGACTCAAAAAAATCGGTAAACACAAAGCTTAAGTCGGATACGCCGACGACATGATTCATTAAATAAGTTTGAACGGCACCACTATTTTCTGTAAAAGGCGGGGTATCTATAAATAATTTGCCTTGTAATTTATCACTATTAAGTGTTTTTAGTTCTAAATAGGCATTAATTTTATTCCCTTCACCTGGAGCGGCTTGTTCAACTTTATGACTAATTTGATAAAAAGGAAGTTTATGATCAACATCAACAGCCATACCCGGTAGCGTAATCACTGTTGCTTGTGGTGTATGTTGTAATACCGTGAATTTATGCTGTGAGGCATAAACACTCGCATTGTGAAGAGTAGATCCTAGATAATGCTCTATAAAATCATTTTTTACAGGGGTTGTTCCCCCTATTAAACTAACAATCGGCCACCATGAGCTTTTACATGCCGTTGATTCATCGTCATTTAAAAGCCCTAACTCATACTCAAGCTCATCAAGTTGATGAAAAATTTGACTTGCTTTTTTTAAGGTAGGTTGTGTCGTTGCAAAGTGATTTTCCAGATTAACTAAATGTTTGCTCATCATTTTATCTGCCATCAAATCACCCTAATTTATTATTGTTATTGGTAAAGTCACAAGTATACACCTAAGCATGATAAATTATAAACAAACTCAAAAATATTTTTAATCTTAAAAAATGTTATTCTTACTATTTTTTATTAATTTAACGAATAATGAAAATTCAAAACCATTGCTTAACTGAGGCACAACAAATTCCCTCACCTAACTTTAATTTACGCCCCAATGAGGAGGATATTTCTTTAATTGTTATTCATAACATAAGCTTGCCTCCCAATCAATTTACAGGGAATTATATTACTCAGTTGTTTTGTAATCAATTAGACCCTAAGGATCATCCTAGCTTTGAGTCGATTCATACAATGACGGTATCAGCCCATTTACTTATTCGGCGTGATGGTCATATTATTCAATATGTCCCCTTTAATAAAAGAGCGTGGCACGCTGGGGTGTCCACTTATCAAAGTCGTGATCGTTGTAATGATTTTTCTATTGGTATTGAGCTAGAAGGAACGGATACCATTGCTTATACAAAGGCACAATATTTACAACTAGCAACAATAATTCAGCTATTAATTCAATGTTATCCTCGTTTAAATAAAGAGCGCCTTACCGGTCATAGTGATATTGCCCCCGACCGCAAAACTGACCCAGGGGATTCTTTTTCATGGACACACTTATTGAATCAACTCTAATGATGAAATTTGACCCAAAAAAAGCCTGTTACAAAACAGGCTTTTTTATAGCGTGAGTTTAAAAACTAGTTTTTAGTTTTATCAACAATTTGATTCGCTTTGATCCAAGGCATCATCGCGCGTAATTTTTCACCCACTTGCTCAATCGGATGCTCGGCATTAAGACGACGACGTGAAGTCATTTCTGGGTAATTTGTCATCCCTTCTGTAATGAATTTTTTAGCATAATTTCCATTTTGAATATTTTCTAAGGCTTCACGCATCGCTTGACGACTTTCATCATTGATAATTTTAGGCCCAGTAACATACTCCCCATATTCCGCATTATTAGAGATTGAATAATTCATGTTAGCAATACCGCCTTCATACATTAAATCAACAATCAATTTTAATTCATGCAAACACTCAAAGTAGGCCATTTCTGGCTCATAACCTGCTTCTGTTAAGGTTTCAAATCCAGCCTTAACTAATTCAACAGCCCCGCCACATAAGACCGCTTGCTCTCCAAATAAATCGGTTTCCGCTTCATCACGAAAAGTAGTTTCAATAATCCCTGAACGCCCGCCACCAATAGCAGAGGCATACGATAAACAAATTGCTTTTGCCGTTCCTGAGGCATCCTGTTCAATCGCGATTAAATCAGGAATACCGCCGCCGCGAACAAATTCAGATCGTACGGTATGACCCGGTGCTTTAGGTGCAATCATGATGACATCTAAATCAGCACGTGGAACAACTTGATTGAATAAAATTGCAAAACCATGAGCAAAGGCTAACGCAGCCCCTTGTTTTATATTAGGTTCAATTTCTTCTTTATAAAGTTGTGATTGAAATTCATCAGGGGTTAGGATCATAACAACATCTGATTCAGCAACGGCTGTTGCAACATCTTTAACCGTTAAGCCTGAATTTTCTGCTTTCGCAATCGAGGTTGAACCCGCACGTAACCCGACGACAACATCAACGCCAGAGTCTTTTAAATTATTTGCATGGGCATGACCTTGTGAACCGTAACCAATAATGGCCACTTTTTTAGCTTTAATAATAGAAAGGTCAGCGTCTTTGTCGTAATAAACTTGCATTGTTTTTCTCTTGATTGTGTTTTTAAGTTAAATAATTATAGGATCATTCATTTTTAAATCTAAATATTTTAAAGATGCAAGCCTTTTTCTCCACGAGAAATGCCTGTTGCACCTGAACGTACCACTTCAATAATGGAACTTTCATCAATCGCTGCCAGAAATGAATCAAGCTTCTCTGATGTTCCCGTCATTTCAATCACATAGGTATTTACCGTGACATCTATAATTTTTCCACGAAAAATATCAGCGGTTCGTTTTATTTCTTCACGGTTTTCACGCGAGGTTTTTATCTTAACCATCATTAATTCACGTTCAATATGAACCGCATCTTCTAAATCAATCAGTTTTACCACATCAATTAATTTATTTAATTGTTTGGTAATTTGCTCAATGACATCATCACTCCCTCGGGTGACTAAAGTCATTCGTGATAAGGTTTCATCTTCGGTCATCGCAACGGTTAATGACTCAATATTATAACCACGCGCGGTAAATAAACCTGCAACGCGTGATAAAGCCCCAGCTTCATTT
Organism: Methylococcales bacterium; assembly: GCA_030949405.1. NCBI lineage: Bacteria > Pseudomonadati > Pseudomonadota > Gammaproteobacteria > Methylococcales > Methylococcales bacterium. Next base: position 2,449,467 of record JAUZSN010000002.1, read on the forward strand.
TCAATTAAAATTGAAATAATATGTCTCATTATGCTAACTCCCGATTAATCGGCGTATCAATCGCAACCCGTAATTTCATGTCATTATGCGCTTTTCCTGATTCAATCATCGGATAAACATTCTCTGTTCTATCCGTTAAAATATCAAGAAAAACGGTTCTATCTTTTAATGCAAAGGCTTCTTCTAAAGCAGGACGTACTTGTTCAGGTTTATCTATCTGAATTCCAACATGTCCATAGGCTTCGGCTAATTTAACAAAGTCTGGAATGGCATCCATATAAGAATGTGAATAACGACTTTCATAAGAAAATTCTTGCCACTGTCGAACCATGCCCATATAACGATTATTTAAATTAATAATTTTTACAGGCGTTTCATATTGTAATGCGGTCGCTAATTCTTGGATGCACATTTGAATACTGGCCTCACCCGTGACACAGGCAACCTCCATTTCAGGGCTTGCTAACTTCGCCCCAATAGCGGCAGGTAAACCAAAACCCATCGTGCCTAAGCCGCCTGAATTAATCCAGCGACGCGGTTTATCAAAATGGTAATATTGTGAGGCGAACATTTGATGCTGCCCTACATCAGAGGTAACAATGGCCTCGCCTTTTGTAACTTCATAAAGTTGTTCAATTACATACTGGGGTTTAATTAAACGGCTTTCACGATTATATTCCAAGCAATTTACATCACGCCATTTATTAATTTGCTTCCACCAAGCATCCAAGGCTTTTTCATTGGTTTTATCATGTCCGTCTTTAATTAAAGATAACATATCTTTAAGCACGGATTTAATATCACCGACAATAGGAATATCAACCTTTACAGTTTTAGCAATAGAGGCGGGATCAATGTCAATATGAATAATTTTTGCATAAGGACAAAAACGATCAAGTTTACCTGTTACGCGATCATCAAAGCGCGCACCAATAGCAATAATCACATCACTTTCGTGCATCGACATATTGGCTTCATACGTTCCGTGCATTCCAAGCATTCCAACAAACTGTTTGTCGGTTGCAGGATAGCCCCCTAGGCCCATTAACGTATGTGTGACCGGATAACCTAAAGTTCGTACTAATTTGGTTAATTCTTTACTGGCTTCACTTAAAATAACCCCGCCCCCTGCATAAATCATCGGTTTTTTTGCCGATAACAAGAGATCTAATGCTTTTTTAATTTGCCCACTATGACCTTTTGTCGCTGGATTATAAGAACGCATGGATACTTTTTTAGGGTATTTGTAAGGTACTTTTATACTAGGATCGGTAATGTCTTTCGGTATATCAACCACAACAGGCCCAGGTCTTCCCGTTGTTGCAACATGAAAGGCTTTTTTTAAGGTTTCAGCAATATCTTTAACATCTTTAACTAAAAAATTATGCTTAACACAAGGACGCGTAATTCCCACCATATCAACTTCTTGAAACGCATCACTACCAATAACGGCAGAAGGAACTTGTCCTGAGATCACCACCATTGGAATAGAGTCCATATAAGCCGTTGCAATCCCTGTCACCGCATTAGTTGCCCCAGGCCCTGATGTGACTAAAACAACCCCTGGTTTTCCTGTTACACGTGCATAAGCATCTGCCGCATGAGTTGCCGCTTGTTCATGTCTAACCAAAATATGTTTAACATCCTCTTGATGAAATAAAGCATCATACAAATGTAAGACCGCTCCACCAGGATAACCAAAAAGAAATTCTACCCCTTCGTCTTTTAGACATTCGACAACAATCTGTCCACCGCTCAGTTCCATATTAATACCCTTAAAATCAATCTGTGTAGGGGAATCCCCTTTATATTTATGTCTAAAATTATTAATTCTATTTTAGAAAAAGTCGCTCAGACTACTGTTTTTATCGGTTTTCGTCAAGAAAATATCCGACTATTTTAATGATACTCTTGTTAGATTGTTTCATAAATTTAACTATACAAAGTCTTAGATAATATTTACCATGCCACAATTAAGATAAATTTTTAACGGATTCTAAAATGAATAACAGCACGCTTAGACAAATTGTTTTAGATACAGAAACGACAGGACTCAATCCTAAAGAAGGTCACCGAATTATTGAAATTGGATGCGTAGAACTGATTAATCGTCGTTTAACAGGCAATCATTTTCACACCTATATCAATCCCCAACGTCTCATTGATAAAGAAGCGATTGATGTTCATGGTATTACGAATGAATTTTTAGACGATAAACCGCTGTTTGCAAGTATTGTCGATGATTTTATCGCGTTTATTAATAATGCTGAGTTAATCATTCACAACGCCCCTTTTGATGTCGGTTTTCTAAATCACGAATACCAGTTAACTCATCGTAAGTTAAAAAAAATTGGCGATCATAACCCTATCTTTGATAGCCTAGCTTATGCAAGAAAAAAACATCCTGGGCAGCGTAATAGTTTAGACGCTCTTTGTAAACGTTATGGAATCAACAATAGTCACCGTGATTTACATGGGGCTTTACTTGATTCTGAAATTCTTGCCGATGTTTATTTGCTAATGACGGGCGGGCAATTTTCTTTGTTAGATGATCCACAAGCAAGTACCCATAAAAGTCAAACCATACAGCTTATCTCACCGAACAGAACCTCGTTAAACGTTATTCCCTGTAACGATGATGAGAAAAAACAACACAGGCAACGCTTAGATGCCATTAATAAAGCCTGTAAAAATCAATGCCTATGGTCAAAAATAGAGCAAGACTAAAAACTATTCTTTAAGCTTATTATTTAAAAATAAATTTAACGCTTCAATATTGGTTTCAATTTCACTAATAATAGCGACGACTTTAATTAATCCATCATCGTCTGTCATAACCATTTCAGCCGTTTTAATTAAACTTTCAACTTGGTCAGCTCCAATAGTTGAACAAACACCTTTCAATGTATGTAATTCGTTCTTAAGCTGGGTTATATCTTTTAACGCTAATGCATTTTTAATGTTTTCTAAATAGCCGTGTTGTTCTTCTAAAAAAATCTCAATCACTATCTTTAAAATATCAGTCCCTCCTAGACGCTTTACAACGACATCCCAATTGCAAACCATTAATTTTTTATCCATTACTTTTTCTGTCATTTTTTTTATTTCTTTTTTAATTGGAAAAGTTAATAACTCAACTTTATCATCCGATTCAAGGTCATAAAAATTAGTTACGGCCTGTTCTAAATTTATTTGTTTATCAGATTCGTTGTACTCAAAATAGCTTGTAAATGAAAACGTACTTCCAACATTATTCTCACTTTCCAGCCAAATTCGTCCCCCCATTAACTCTACAATTTGTTTAGAAATTGAAAGTCCCAATCCTGTGCCACCAAATTTTCTTAAAACAGAAGAGTCTGCTTGCAAAAATGATTCAAAAACCGTCATTTTTTTATCTTCTGTAATGCCTATTCCCGTATCCGCTACCGTAAATAATAAACAACACTGGTGTGTACTTTTTTCTTCCAAAAAAATACTGAGTTTAACTTCACCTTCAGTTGTAAATTTAATCGCATTATCGAGTAAATTAGTTAATACTTGATTCAACCGAAAGGGGTCACCAATAAGATACGTCGGTATTTGCGAATGAACCGTAATATCACTGACTATATTTATTTTCTTACCCTGTACTTTTTGTTTCGAGGTTAACAAAATTTCTTCTATTAATTTTTCAAGATTAAAACCCGTCTTATCTAAAATTACTTTACCCGCTTCAATTTTAGAAAAATCTAAAATATCATTAATAATGGCTAATAAAGCACAGGATGATTCTTTGACAATTTCTAAGTAACTTCGCTGTTCCTCAGTAAGATTGGTATCTAATGCTAAATCGGTCATCCCAATAATACCATTCATAGGAGTCCGAATTTCATGACTCATATTTGCTAAAAAATCACTTTTCGCCTGATTTGCTTGCTGAGCTTTAACCATAGCTTCATTAAGCAATAATTCATTTTCTCTTCGTTCACTAATATCATTAAAAACGGCAACACTCCCCATTAAGTGATTATTTTCAAGTAAGGGGACGGACGTAATTTTGATGGGTAAAATATGACCCTTTTTACTGGTAAAAAACTCAGTTTCTGAACTGTAAGTTTGCTTATTTAAGATACACTTTAAGGTTGGGCAATCTTCTTTTAATATTTTAAAACCATTTTTATCTTGATAATGAATAATTTCGTGCAAATTTTTATTTTTTAATTCTTTTTCTGTCCAGCCTAAAATTTTTTCAGCTTCATTATTCCAAAAAGTACACAAACCATCGACATCTAAAACATAAACACCTTGAGCCATAGTATCCGTTACTTTTTCCATAAAATAACGACTATCTTGCAATTGTTTTTGTTGATTTTTCTGAGGGGTAATATCAGAGCAAATTGAAACATATTCGTAACACTCTTTTTTTACATTTAAAAAAGGCACAATAGTCTGATTAACCCAATAAAAAGAGCCATCTTTCTTTTTATTTTTTATTTCACCATGCCAAATTTTCCCACTACGAATATTTCCCCAAAGTTCTGAAAAAAACGTTTTATTTTGATAGCCAGAATTAATAATATGATGGTTTTTTCCTATTAACTCAGTACGTGAATAGCCACTGACTTCGCAAAACTTATCATTTACCTCAGTAATATTTCCATAAGTATCAGTGGTACTGACAATGGCATGTTGATTTAACGCAAACTGGTATTTTTTCATAGAAATTCAATTTTCATTATCTATCGTGTTATTTGTCATCAAAAGTTGCACGAATTTCTAAAACTTTATCCCATTCTTTAAAAAAAGCATTAATGCAAAGAGGGTCAAAATGTTTGAAGGTATTTTCACTCAAAAAGTCAATCACTTTTTCTAATGGCCACGCCTTCTTATAGGGTCGCTCCGAAATCAAGGCATCAAAAACATCAGCAACAGCAATAATACGCCCATAAATCGAAATCTCCTCACCTTTTAATCCATAAGGGTAACCTGAACCATCATATTTTTCATGATGACTCAACGCAATTTCAGCCCCCATTTGCAATAACTGTGAAGAACTTCCATTTAAAATTTCATAGCCAATTTTTGTATGTTCTTTCATTAATTCAAACTCTGCAATATCTAACCGACCAGGTTTCAATAAAATCGCATCAGGCACCCCGACTTTACCAATATCATGCATAGAGGCAGCTTGTGAAATTAAATTCTGCTCTAAAAAAGAGAACCCCAATTGTACGGCAATATGTTTAGAGTAAAGTGACATTCGTTTAATATGCCCCCCTGTTTCAGGATCACGATATTCAGCCGTTTTTGATAAACGATAAACTATTTCCGTCTCTCTTTCACGAATTTCTTTCGTTGCCTTCATGACTTCATTGTTTAACCACAGTGCCTTATCAGCTAATTTATGCTGATGGTCACGTAATATCAGCATATTTTGTACACGGATATTAAACTCAGTTTTATCAATAGGCTTGTTTAAAAAATCGGTGGCTCCCGCTTCTAAAGCCTGATAGCGCACACTTAAAACATTATTTGCAGTAACCATTAAAATGGGAATATCTTTTTTCTTGGGCGAAGCTTTAAGTTTAGTAATAAATTCAACACCATTCATTTTTGGCATCATATAATCGACAATAATTAACTCATAATCATTGTTTAAGCACCACTCTAAGGCTTCTTCTGGCTTTATGAATGCAATAGGCAAAAAACCATCCATTCGTTTAACTAAATGCCAAAGCAAGGTTAAATTAAATTGAACATCATCAACTAGCACTATTGTTTTCATAAAAAAAGACTTTCTTGCATAATAAATGCCTCAGAAATGAATACAAAACAACAACTAAAAATAAAAATTAAAAAAATTTCATACCATCCTTTAAATTTTATTAAGAGACCACTGATTTTATATAATATGAATTTTAAACATTAATATAGAGATCTTATTTAGAAACCCATAACCGTGCATTTCTAAACATTCGCATCCATGCCCCATCCTCTTCCCATTCATCAGGATACCAAGAATTTTGCAACGTTCTAAAACATCGCTCAGGATGCGGCATCATAATAGTAAAACGCCCATCCAGTGTTGTTAATCCTGTCACTCCATTCGCTGAACCATTAGGATTTGCAGGGAAATATTCGGTAATGTCACCATAATTATCAACATAGCTTAAAGCAATTTGTGCTTTTTCGCTATCTCTCCCTGAAAACTCAGCTCGCCCTTCGCCATGCGCGACAACAACGGGTAACTTAGAGCCTTCCATTCCTGCTAAGAAAATAGAGGGCGATTTTTGTACCTCAACCATCGTGACTCGTGCTTCAAATTGTTCGGATTGATTACGCTTAAACGCAGGCCAATGCGCTGCTCCTGGGATAAGTTCCTTTAAGGCTGATAGCATTTGGCACCCATTACAAACGCCTAATCCAAACGTATCTGTTCGTTCAAAAAAAGCACTAAATTCAGCTCGAGCACGCGGATTAAATAAAATGGACTTTGCCCAACCCCCGCCTGCACCTAGAACATCTCCGAAAGAAAAGCCTCCACAAGCGACCAGTCCTATAAAGCTTGATAATCTTACGCGCCCCTCAATAATATCACTCATATGAACATCAATGGCTTGAAACCCCGCTCTATCAAAAGCGGCTGCCATCTCGATATGCCCATTGACTCCTTGCTCACGTAAAATAGCCACGTGAGGACAAGAAGCCGTTTCTAAGTTTGCAATAATATTTTCATTAATATCAAAGGATAAATTAACATTTAACCCTGGGTCATTATCGTCACTAATTTCTTCAAACTGTTGCCGCGCGCACTCTGGATTATCACGTAATGCCTGCATTCGGTAACTAACATCCGCCCATGTTTGTTGTAATTCTGCACGCGTACTGCTGTAGATTATTTCATTATTAAAATTAATTTGTAACTGTTGTTTAGAAAGGATATGACCCAACCTATGTGAGCAACCCCCTAAGTCAACATCCGCTAATAATACCATTACTCGGTCAACATTTTCTTTTTTAACTTGTAAAACCGCCCCTAGTTCCTCATTAAATAAGGCCGGCAAATGATTTTCGCCTAAAGCATCCAACTCAATATTTATTCCCAGCCGACCCGCAAACATCATTTCACAGAGCGTCGCTAATAACCCCCCATCTGAACGATCATGATAGGCTAGTAATAACCCTTGTTCATTTAAGCATTGAATAGCATTGAAAAAATTAATTAATAAATCGGCATGATCTAAATCCGGACACTCATCCCCAATTTTCTTATAAACTTGCGCGAGAACAGAGCCGCCTAAACGGTTCTGCCCTTGACCTAAATCAATTAAAATTAATTCACTGTCTTGGTTTTTTAATTCCGGTGTTAATGTTTGACTGACATCAACCACTGGTGCAAATGCCGTAATAATCAGTGATAAGGGCGATGTCATCGTTTTTTGCTGTGAATCTTCGATCCAAACTGTTTTCATGGATAACGAATCTTTTCCAACAGGAATGGCAATCCCCAGTTGAGGGCATAATTCTAAACCCACCGCTTTAACCGTATCAAAAAGGGCGGCATCTTCTCCCTCAGAGCCAGTGGCTGCCATCCAATTTGCGGATAATTTAATATCGCTCAATTTAGCAATCGTTGCCGCCGCTAAATTAGTCAAGGCTTCACCAATAGCAATGCGTCCAGAAGCAGGGGCATTAATTAAGGCTAAGGGGGTTCGCTCTCCCATTGCCATTGCTTCCCCTGTTAATGCATGAAACCCTGACGCAGTAACAGCCACATCCGCAACAGGCACTTGCCAAGGACCGACCATTTGATCCCTCACGACAAGCCCTGTAATGGAGCGATCTCCAATATGAATTAAAAAACTTTTATCGGCAACAACAGGAAAAGCTAATACGCGATCAACCGCTCGTTTTAAAACAATTCCACGAAGATTTAGAGGGGTAAGTTCTATGTGCTTATGTGTGACATCACGATGTAATTTAGGTGATTTTCCAAAAAGCACGGACATAGGAATATCAATCGGCTTATCCGTTAATAGTTTATCCGTTAACGTGAGCTGTTTTTTTCGAGTCGCCTTCCCTATGACCGCATATAAACATTGTTCACGTTTACAAAAGCCTTCAAATAAGGGCAATGACTTGGGTTTAATCGCTAATACATAACGTTCTTGGGCTTCATTACACCAAATTTGCATCGGTGACATGCCCAAATCTGCATTTTTTACATCACGTAGTTCAAAATTTCCCCCTCGCCCACAATCATTAATAATTTCAGGAACCGCATTAGATAACCCGCCCGCCCCTAAATCATGAATAGAAATAATCGGGGTTTTATCGCCTAACGAATTACAATGATTAATGACTTCCTGACAACGACGTTGCATTTCAGGGTTTTCACGCTGTACTGAGGCAAAATCCAATTCTGCAGCACTTTCACCTGATGTTTGTGATGAGGCGGCACTTCCACCCAACCCAATTAACATCGCAGGCCCGCCCAGTATAATAATTAAAGACCCCGCTGGAATGACTTTTTTATCAACCAGCATTGGGCGAATATTTCCCATGCCGCCTGCCACCATAATGGGTTTATGATAGCCGCTAAATTTATTTTTTTCAGCCGTTGTTTGCTCAAAAGTTCTAAAATAACCCGCTAAATTAGGCCGACCAAATTCATTATTAAACGCCGCCCCTCCTATAGGCGCATCAAGCATAATATCTAAAGCCGATGCGATTCGCTCAGGCTTGCCATTATTATCTTCCCAAGGCTTTGGATACCCTGGCATTTTCAAATGTGAAACGCTAAAACCTGTTAAGCCTGCTTTCGTTGACGACCCTCTTCCCGTTGCGCCTTCATCACGAATTTCACCGCCTAATCCTGTTGCCGCCCCTGAATAAGGTGAAATAGCGGTCGGATGATTATGCGTTTCTACCTTCATTAATAAATGCGCATCTTCTTCAATATAACCGTAATGCCCTGTTTTCGAATTACGGATAAAAACCTGCGTATGAGACCCTGTAATAACGGACGCATTATCACTATAAGCCGATAAAATATTATCAGGCATTTTTTCAGCGGTATTGCGTATCATGCTAAATAAACTAGTCGCCTGTTTAACCCCGTCAATAGTCCAATCTGCATTAAATATTTTATGACGACAATGCTCGGAGTTTGCTTGTGCAAACATCATTAATTCGACATCGGTTGGATTACGCGCTAATTTTTCAAAGGCATCGACTAAATAATTCATTTCGTCCGTGGATAAGGCTAGCCCTAATTCACTATTGGCCGCTTGTAAAGCACCCACACCTTGCTCCAAAATATTAATTTTAGTCAGCGGTTTTGGACGGTGCGTAGTAAATAAATCTAATTCATCCTCATTATCGACAATCGTTTGAGTCATTCGATCATGCAATAAAACCTTAACACGTTCTTGCACCGCTTTAGATAACGCCTCTTCCGTCTCTATGCGATAAATAACCCCCCGCTCTACCCGTTTAATCACCGACAAACCACAACGTTGCACAATTTCTGTGGCTTTACTTGACCACGGTGAAATGGTTCCAGCGCGTGGCGCAACAATAAATTGTAAAACTTGCACCGGTAAATGTTGCTGTCCCTCACCATAATCTAACAATAGATTAAGGGTTTCTAATTCCTTATCGGTTAATGCTTTATCAGATTCAATAAAATGTATATATTGAGCCACCACGGTTTTAAAACCACGATCAATTGTTTTTAACTCATTTAAAAGTTTATTGATTCTGAAATTTGAAAGTGCCGAAGCCCCAAGAATTTTTAACATAACGTATTCCTTTAATTATTTTTGAGCAGCCAATTCCGTATGAAGTGTGCTAAATAATAATTTTAATAATTTTAAACCTGCACCATCAGACAAAGGTTGGTTATCATCATCTAAAATAATCACTTCAATGTGATTATTATGCGTAACCAATCTAATTTTAAGTTCTTTTTCTTGTGAATGATTATCGGCAAAGATAAACAAAAATTCATCTTTAACACTATCATCAACAAAATCTGTTTTATTCGGATCGTATTGAACGATAAATTGACCCGCCGCTTTATTACGACTCGTAATTTCAATACGATTACGACTTAATGCTTTGCCCACTAATCGCCAAATAGGAGAAAAGTTTTCATTAATTCGTAACCGTGTTGCCCCGCCATCAAACATAACCAAATTTACCTGCGTCTCTTCATCGGCAGGTCTAACAATATCTTCACGAGCATTTACATTGAGGGCGGCCTTGTCAACTTCAACATACTCAATAGGTTTGGATTTATCCGATGTTTCTTTAACCGTATTCTCTGCCGTCATTTCAGCTATAACTTTTACCGCTTCGGTTTCATCTACTTTAGGTTTAACTCGCTGACGTTTAAAGGTGGTATTCCTCAAATCACTAGGAAGCGTAAGCGGGGAAATTTCTTGGCTAAATTGATAGTCCTTTTCTTTATCAGGAAAATAACTTTTCAAGCCGCAGCTCGTTAACCCAAAGATCATCACGGTTGAAATAAAAACAAACCCTGTTCTATTAAATTTAATCATTATTATTTTTTAAATAACTTCGGCTTGGCGCATGGCTTTTTCAACGAGTTCAAAGCAATCATCCGTAAGCGGCGTTAAGGGCAAACGAATCCCCATTTTAATCAACCCCATTTTAGCCACAGCCCACTTTACAGGGATAGGGTTAGACTGAATAAATAAGTGTTTGTGCAGTCCTGTTAATTTCGCATCAATGGCAAGGGCTGCCTCTCTATTACCATCTATGGCCGCCATAATCATTTTATGCACTAAACAAGGCGCAAGATTACCCGTTACCGTAATCGTTCCATTACCTCCCGCCAAACAAAACTCACAACTTGAAGCATCATCCCCACTATAGATAGCAAACTCATCCCCACATAAATCACGTATTTGTGGGACTCGACTTAAATCCCCCGTCGCATCTTTAACACCGACAATAGTCTTAATTTTAGCCAGTTTTGCTATCGTTTCTGGTAACAGGTCACAAGCCGTACGCCCAGGAACATTATATAGAATTAACGGCACATCCACGGCTTCAGCAATGGCTTTATAGTGTAAATATAGCCCCTGTTGAGTGGGTTTATTGTAGTAAGGCGTTACTAACAAACAAGCATCCACACCCAGTTGCATCGCCTTTTCAGTTAACATAATGGCCTCTGAAGTTGAATTTGCACCCGTTCCCGCAATCACAGGAATTCGTCCCTCAACATAATGAACAATTGACCGAATAACTTTACAATGCTCATCGGCACTTAAAGTTGCCGACTCACCTGTTGTTCCAACAGCAACCAAGGCATCGGTTCCTTGTGAAATATGAAACTCAACCAATTTTTTTAGGCTGCTCTCATCAACAGAACCATCGTTATTCATAGGGGTCACTAAAGCAACGATACTACCTTGAATCATGAAAACCTCTCGTCCTAAATAGACATAAATAAAAATCCGTCTATTATAGCAAGCAAATCTATAAAACCTAGTTGATAACTTTTGTTTGCGTATTTAACCTAAAAATATTGTATAATGAACGGTTAGATATTTATTTAGTGTTATCACACTTAAATATTCCTTCTCCTTAATAACATAGGTACATCAATGTCCGATAGTGTTTCCTCTTTACCTTCTTTCCGTGATTTAGCACTGTCAGACCCCATCCTGAAAGTATTGGATACTGTCGGGTATGAAACCCCGTCTCCTATTCAAGCTAAAATGATCCCCTATATTTTGGCAGGGAAAGATGTTATTGGGCAAGCGCAGACAGGAACAGGGAAAACAGCCGCCTTTGCGTTACCCTTATTATCCAAAATAGATGTTACTCAAAAACAACCGCAAGTTTTAGTCCTTGCACCGACGCGAGAACTTGCGATTCAAGTTGCGGAAGCCTTTCAGCGTTACGCGTCCAATATTAAAAGTTTCCATGTCTTACCTATTTATGGTGGACAAGATTATAATATTCAACTACGTCAGCTAAAACGCGGCGTTCAAGTGGTTGTAGGAACCCCTGGCAGAGTGATGGATCACATGCGCCGTGGAACCTTAAAATTAAAATCATTAACTTGCTTGGTGTTGGATGAAGCCGACGAAATGTTACAAATGGGCTTTATTGATGACATTGAGTGGATACTTGAGCAAACGCCACAACAACGTCAAATTGCCTTGTTTTCAGCGACGATGCCCCAAGTTATTCGTAAAATTGCTCAAAAACACTTAAAAAATCCACAAGAAGTGACCATCAAGGTTAAAACAGCGACAGCATCCACTATTCGCCAACGTTATTGGTATGTTAGCGGCTTGCACAAGCTCGATGCACTGACACGAATGCTGGAAGTGGAAACATTTGATGGCATGATAATATTCGTTAGAACTAAAACGGCTACCGTTGAATTGGCTGAAAAACTGGAAGCACGGGGCTACAGTGCCGCCGCTATTAATGGGGATTTATCTCAAGCATTACGTGAACGCACTATTGAAAATTTAAAGCGCGGTCGTGTTGATATTTTAATCGCCACCGATGTCGCAGCACGAGGCTTAGATGTTGAACGGATTAGTCATGTTATCAATTATGACATCCCTTATGATACGGAAGCTTATATTCATCGTATAGGACGAACAGGACGAGCAGGTCGTACAGGCGACGCTATTTTATTTGTTTCTCCTCGAGAAAAACGCTTACTCAGTAATATTGAGCGAGCGACTAAACAAAAAGTTGAAGAAATGCAACTCCCTTCAACTGAAATTATTAATAACACCCGAATTAGTCGTTTTAAACAACGCATTAGTGATACCTTAGCCGCAGAAGAACTTGGTTTTTATACCCAGCTTATTGAGCAATATCAACATGAGCATGATATTCCTGCCATTGAAATTGCCGCATCACTAGCCTATCTAGTTCAAGGTAATACGCCCTTATTGCTAAAAAATCCCCCTAAAAGACCGCAACGCTCAGAGAACAAATCGACGAAAGACAGAGGCGACCGAGGCGATCGAGGGGACAGAAAACAAGAGCGTCGAACTAAACCTCGTAAAGAAACAGGGGTTGATATGGAGTTATTTCGTATTGAAGTGGGACACAGTCATGGCGTAAAGCCAGGTAATATTGTGGGAGCTATTGCCAATGAAGCAGGCATTGATGGACAACATATTGCCTCCATTAAAATTGAAGAAAATTACAGTACTATAGAGCTTCCCTCCGGTATGCCTAAAGAACTTTTTCAATCCTTGAAAAGAATTAGAGTCGTAGGTCAAGCTCTTAAAATATCGCATTACAATGAGGAAGCGAAACTAAAGTCTAAAAATAAAAAACGAGTCAGTTCAAAATCTAAGCGTGGAAAAACTAACCTAACGCCTGATACTTAATATAATATTTTTGGATAAACCGCTCCTATTTTTTTCAAATTTATGGGCGGTTTTCTATCACTCAATCTGCCTTTCTAAAGCCTCATTGAGCGTAACTTTAGACTCACTTCGCAAATTTATCTTTTAATACTCCTCCTTAATTGACAATTTAAGGGTTGTAAATGCAGAATAATCCTATCTCATAGTTTTTTTATTAGCCTATACTAACTAGCAAACAATGCGCATAAAATAATATTATTTTTTTGATAATGTTAATCCTTACGATTCATTTATTGTAAAAGTTAGATTAAGCATTTAAACGCCATTGTTATATTTTATAGGAAACCTTCTCATGAAAAAAAATAAACTCGCAACCAGCATTTTCTTGCTTCTTTGCTCTCCAAATATAATCGCAGATTTTCTGTTTATAGACCCTCCTGTTACAGTTACCCCTGTAACCACCGTAACACCCACACCAACAGATACAACAACACCAACTGATACGACAACAGTCGCGCCCGTTGTGGTGGTCATTCCACCGCCCCAAGCCAGTGATGATTTTGCTTCTTTAGTCATCGGTGTTCAAACCAGCACAACCGATAATGTTTTAAGTAATGATTTAGACAGTATTGGTGCAACCATCAAAAGCTCTCTCATTGGGCAATACGGGGCATTAGAACTAAAAACAACGGGAGAATATACTTATACACTTTTTGCAAGCGGCAGTGGTATCGATGGTTTAGTTGAAGATCAACAAGTCAGTGATGTTTTTGAATACACGGCCTTTAATACCGTCAATGAAAAATCAACCGCAAAACTAACCATTCAATTAATTTCTAAGTTAACTGAAACTACTCCGCCTCCGCCCACGTCAACCATCGCAATTGCACGGGACGACAGTGTCGTTGTTAGAACCAATAGTATTCCCACAGCCTCTGGGGATGTCGTTAATAATGATGAAATTAGTACCAATAGTACCGCTCCCGTTGATGCAACAACCAATAAAAAAACAGTTCAGCTTAATAGTTTGGCTGGAAGCCAATATGGTTTTTTAAGCTTAAATGTTGATGGCACGTTTACGTATACACTTTATGATGGTGCGCCGATCCTTGCTTCTCTAAAGTTTGGTGATGTTATTGTCGATAGTTTTACCTATACTTTCTTTGATGGGCTTGGGCAATCTGCGGTCGCAAAGCTTAATGTTAATATCATAGGCAACCCTATTGATGCCGCTGGAAATACAATCTTCAATCCGATTGATAATGAAACGCCCTCGGATACCTTTACCATTAGGGATGATGGAAAAGAACTCCCTATTATTAACGCCAAAGTAACCAATCGCACCACGGCTGAAAATGCTAACAGTCTTAGACTAACCAGTAGCCCGAGTAGTGAGCATGGTTTTTTACTGCTCAATGCTGATGGAAACTTTACGTACACGCTTTTTAAGGATGCGCCCAGTGTTTTAAAGTTAAAAGCAGGGGAAGTCACGGCGGATACATTTAACTACACTTATGCAGGTAATTTTGGTCAAAAAACAGCGGCTATATTGAATATTTCAATTATTGGAAACCCATTAGATGCCGCAGGTAATACTATTTTTGAATACCCTGATGGTAGCACCCCTTTTGATAATACCGACATTGAATTTAATGACCTTTTTGCACAAGCCACCCCATTAAATTCCTCTCAAAAAATTAGAGGTCATTTACATAGTCCTAGAGATAAAGATTGGTATTCGTTTGCGAGTGAAGGCAATGAAATGATTACCCTCGAAATGTGTCCACGAGGAAGTGCTTGTTTTGGTGAAAAAAACTGGGTTCTTTACGTCTTTGATAGTGCATTAATTACTACCGAAATGGAAAAAAAAGCTAATTTTATTTTTGAGCGTTGGGTTGATGAAACAGGCGGGAAAAATGATTTATCAGGTGACCCGATTATTACGGGGATTTCAAGTGCTGGTGAGTCCAATCATTTGTACTTAGCTTATCGTGCAGGTTTTTTTGATGAGGCTTTAATTGGGATTGTTGATCCATGTTTTGATACCACCAATTCCGTTAATATCGGCGTAGGTGGAACCGCTAAAAAATATTTATTCGCTATTTCATCTCCCTTGATTGGAAAAAATAATGTTCAAGGGGACAATGGTTGTGGTGCGGGAACTGTTGTTTTAGAGCGACCTGGGCGTCCAATTACAGGTAAAGATGGGGCAACACCACCTACGCCTAAACTTTATACCACCACAGAAAAATATATTTCTATTTTTCCTTTTAGTGACGATCAATATACTATTCAGGTCACAGGCACAGGGCTTAACCCCTTACTTTCTCAAGAAGCCGCAACAAAATCAGCTCGTTTTAATTCAACCACAGGAAAATTAATCATTCCTAAAGTGAATGTTTTCAATGAATTATTCCAAGCAGATTTGACGATAGACCCTGAAAACAAAGAGTCATTGCAGTTTATTCTAGGTAATTTAAACGCCTTAAGTTTAAATGATATAACGGATACTTACCAAGCTACTTATGATCCTGCCACTCAGAACGTCATTGTTCCACGAGTTACGGATGAAAGTGATGGAAAAGCCTATGCTATTATTTTAAAATATTTTCCTGCTATTGAAGGCCAACAGCCTTCATTTAAAGTACTCAGTATTGCTTTAATTGAATAAAAAGTAAAAAATATTAAAGAGCTGTTTTTCGACAGCTCTTTTCCCACGACTTAACCTTCCGTCCCTCTTAGTTAAGTTAACGGACTGCTTTAACTATAAAGCTAAAAAGTGTAAACTACCGCACCTTTACAGTCTTACATAAATGATTATTCCTTTAAAAATAAACCCAATATGTCAAAATCGATTACCTTCATAGTACAGCCAAGCCTCTCTCTCAACGGTGAAATTAGAGTTCCTGGTGATAAATCCATGTCACACCGTTCAATTATGCTCGGCTCTTTAGCAGAAGGCGTCACCCATGTTGAGGGCTTTTTAAATGCGAAAGATGCGATGTCTACCTTAAAAGCATTTAGAGCCATGGGCGTTGAAATTACAGATCCTATTGAAGGAAAAGTAACCATTAAAGGCGTGGGTAAGCATGGATTAAAAGCCCCTAAAGAGCCCTTGGATTTAGGCAATTCAGGCACATCAATGCGGCTATTAAGTGGCTTATTAGCAGGACAAGACTTTGATTGTACTTTAACGGGCGATGAATCACTTTCATCACGCCCTATGCGTCGTGTTACCGACCCCTTAGCACTTATGGGGGCTCAAATTGAAACACAAGCCGATGGTTCAGCCCCTTTACATATAAAAGGTACAACGCAGTTAAACAGTATAAAATACACCCTTCCAATGGCAAGTGCGCAAGTTAAATCGTGCTTATTATTAGCAGGAATGTATGCCACGGGTGAAACCTCTATTACAGAACCTGCGCCTACTCGCGATCATACCGAACGAATGTTAAACGGTTTTGGTTACCCTGTTAAACGCGATGGCAGCCAAGCCAGCATAAATAATAAAGGAACATTAACAGCCGCCAATATCGATGTCCCAAGTGATATATCCTCTGCCGCCTTCTTTTTGGTAGGCGCATCCATTGCTCAAAATTCCGACGTTACCTTACGACATGTCGGCATGAACCCGACGCGTACGGGCATCATTGATATTTTACAGTTAATGGGGGCAAACATTAGCATCCTAAACCCACGTGAGGTGGGGGGCGAACCTGTGGCTGATTTACGAGTTGTAACCAGCGAATTAAAAGGAATTGTTATTCCTGAGTCCTTAGTCCCTCTGGCTATTGATGAATTTCCCGTATTATTTGTCGCCGCCGCCTGTGCTAAAGGACAAACCATATTAACTGGGGCTGAAGAGTTACGCGTTAAAGAATGTGATCGGATTCAAGTCATGGCGGATGGTTTACATACATTAGGCGTTGACGCACAAGTTACGGAGGATGGCATGATTATTAATGGTGGAAAAATCGGAGGCGGTCAGGTTATTTCACATGGCGATCACCGTATTGCAATGGCCTTTTCTATCGCAGGATTAAAAGCAACCGCACCGATTACCATTGAAAATTGCGCCAATGTTAACACCTCATTTCCAGAATTTCGGGAATTAGCCACCTCTTTAGGGCTACAATTGACGAGCAATCATAAATGATCCCTGTTTTAACCATAGATGGGCCGAGTGGTGCTGGAAAAGGAACCGTAAGTCGGGCTATCGCCAAACAACTCGGTTGGCATTATTTGGATAGCGGATCAATTTATCGTGCCTTAGGTATTGCCTGTTTACAACAGAACGTTGACCTAAACAATATCGAAGCGGTTACCCATCTAGCTGAAACCCTTAATCTAGCGTTTGAGTGTTGTGATGAATTAAAAGTCAAACTTAACAACGTCGATATTACGGCCAAATTAGGCTTAGAAAAAACCGCGCATACCGCCTCTATTGTTGCTGCTATTCCTAAAGTTAGAACGATATTATTAGCAAAACAACAAGCGTTTCAACAACGACCAGGTTTAGTTGCTGATGGCCGTGACATGGGAACCGTGGTTTTTGTAACCGCAAAAAATAAAGTCTATTTAACCGCCAGTGCTGAAACAAGAGCAAAACGACGTTATAAACAGTTGATTGAAAAAGGAATAGATGCTAATCTTGCTCGTATAACTGATGAGATACAAGCACGAGATAAACGGGATACAGAACGTAAAACCGCACCTTTAGTTAAAGCTGAAAATGCGTTGTATATCGACTCTTCTGACTTATCAATTACTGAAGTCATCGACAAAATACTAAATTTTATCCATTAATGTAATGGATTTCATGGCTGTTAAATAACAGCTTTTTATTAACTACTAGAAAAAATAGCTTGTTTGAGCGTTAGCAAGCATAGGAATGAAGACAATGAGCGAAAGCTTTGCTGAATTATTTGAAGAAAGTTTAGCCCAGACGGAAATGCGTCCGGGTGCAATGTTACTGGGGACCGTCCTCGACATCGAAAATGAATATGTCATCGTAAGTACGCAGGCAAAATCAGAGGGTGTGATTCCTAAATGGCAATTTTTAAATCCTGATGGCGACCTAGAAGTTGAAATCGGTGATGAAGTTGAAGTTGCTTTAGATTTATTTGAAGACGGTTTGGGTTCAACATTACTTTCTCGTGATAAAGCGAAGAAAAATAAAGCGTGGGTTGAGTTAGAAAAAGCGTTTGAAGATGAAGAAACAATTACAGGACGTATTAACGGTAAAGTCCGTGGTGGTTTTACGGTTGCCGTCGGGGCTTTACGTGCCTTCTTGCCAGGTTCACTTGTTGATATTCGTCCTATTCGTGATACGACCTTCCTAGAAGGACGCGATCTTGAGTTCAAAGTCATCAAAATTGACCAAAAACGTAACAATGTTGTTCTATCTCGTCGTGCTGTTGTCGAAAAAGAATACAGTGCTGAACGTGAAGAGTTAATGAAAACGCTGGAAGATGGCGCAATCGTTGCGGGTATCGTTAAAAACTTAACAGACTACGGTGCCTTTATCGACCTAGGTGGTATTGATGGTTTATTACATATTACCGACATGGCATGGCGTAGAGTTCGTCACCCATCAGAATGTGTTGAAATTGGTCAAGAAGTTCAAGTTAAAGTTTTAAAATTTGATAAAGAAAAAACGCGTGTTTCATTAGGTATGAAACAAATGGGTGAAGATCCTTGGCAAAATATTGCTCGCCGTTACCCAGCAGGCCAACGTGTCTTTGGTAAAGTTAATAACTTGACCGATTACGGTTGTTTTGTTGAAATTGAAGAAGGCGTTGAAGGCTTAGTTCACGTCTCTGAAATGGATTGGACGAACAAAAATGTTAATCCAGCTAAAGTAGTTCAATTAGGTGACGAAGTTGAAGTCATGATTTTAGAAATTGATGAAGAACGTCGTCGTATTTCTTTAGGCATGAAACAATGTAAAGTTAATCCTTGGGAAGAATTTGCAGCCACGCATAATAAAGGCGAAAAAATCAGCGGTAAAATTAAATCTATTACTGATTTTGGTATATTCATTGGTTTGGAAGGCGGCATTGACGGCTTGGTTCACATGTCTGATATTTCATGGAAAGAACATGATGAAGAA
Organism: Methylococcales bacterium; assembly: GCA_030949405.1. NCBI lineage: Bacteria > Pseudomonadati > Pseudomonadota > Gammaproteobacteria > Methylococcales > Methylococcales bacterium. The sequence goes on from JAUZSN010000002.1 coordinate 2,468,937, forward strand.
GCCATTCGTGACTACAAAAAAGGCGATGAAGTTGAAACCATCATCCTTGCAGTAGACCCAGAAAGAGAGCGTATTTCATTAGGCGTTAAACAACTAGAACAAGACCCATTCCAAAATTATATTGCAGCCAATGAAAAAGGCAGTTTAATTACAGGAATCGTTAAAGAAGTGGATGCTAAAGGCGCGGTTATTACCTTAGCAGATAATATTGAAGGCTATTTACGCGCTTCTGAAATTCAACGCAACCGTGTAGAAGATGCGCGTACGTTATTGAAAGAAGGCGATCAAATCGAAGCTAAATTTGTTGGCGTAGATAAGAAAAGTAAATCAATTTCTCTTTCTATCAAAGCAAAAGATAACGATGTAGAATCCAGCGCACTTAAAGATTACTCTAAACAATCGGCAGGGACTGCGACGTTGGGTGATATTTTTAAACAAATGGATAAATAAAACTGTAATCACTTTTAATTTTTAGAGACCTATTAATCTCTTCTAATCAAAATAGTGCTTATAAAATTATTCAATTGCTATACCTAAATCAGCTGTCAAATTTATACAATATGACAGCTGATTTTCTTTTTCACAGGGTAAAAAGTGACAAAATCAGAATTAATTGAAACACTTGCTAAACAACAACCTAATTTAGCAACTAAAGATGTTGAACTGGTTGTTAAATGTATTATTGAACAAATGAGTCAATCACTATCAAGTGGCGATAGAATTGAAATTAGAGGCTTTGGTAGTTTTTCACTCCATTACCGCCCACCTCGTATGGGTCGAAACCCAAAAACTGGCGGTGCAGTGGCCTTATCGCTCAAGTATGTTCCTCACTTTAAACCAGGAAAGGAACTACGTGAACGTGTGGATGAATCACGTGAAAAATTTCCCATTCTCAAATAAAATAAAGGGTTAACGCACTCTAACTCAATAAAATAAACATTTGCCTTCCTTCATTTTTGGTTTACTGTCTAAATTAGATAGTTACCCGTAAGAACCTTTTTCACGTTAACCCGTTTTAAAAATAAAGCGTAAATAACTTTTGTGTTAACGGGTTAAATGAAGGATACCAAACTTTTGAATAGTTTTTAGTTTAAAACTTAAATTGATTGCGTTAATTTTATAATTTTTAATCGCATAATAGACGCTATTGACGATAGCGGCTATTAAGCTTTATCACTTTTTTAAATTTTTCTACTGAATGCACAATGAATGTCAATAATTTTTTATCCTTTCAACTACATGGTGGTTCAGACCATGAGGGTATCGCGGGAAATATTGAAGTTTTGTTAAGTTTTCTTGAAAGTCTTTCTGGAAAATCATTAACCGAAATCTTCACACTCATTGTGCCTGGAATTTCTGAGATGAATAATATTCATCCTCTGTTTGTTCATTTTCCAATCGCACTGTTAATTAGTTTTTTTCTTGTTGATCTTCTTGGTTCACTGTTAAAAAAGACACACTGGCGTGATATTGCAGGTGGATTACTTTACTTAGGAACCCTAAGTGCTTTATTTACCGTCATAGCAGGTTTTTTTGCGGCTGAATCAGTCGGACATGCCGAAGACGTTCATGAAATTATGACTCGGCATCAAATACTGGGTCTATCCGTACTGACTTTAGCAACGATTTTATCAGGATGGCGCTTGCTTGCACATGGAAAAATTAAAGGTGAAATTAATATTTTTTATCTTATTATCTCCGCTATTTTATCCGTTTTAATTGTATTAGGGGCGGATTTAGGGGGATTGATGGTTTATAAATATGGGGTTTCAGTCGAAGCCGCTAATATTGGTAAAGAAGCAATTTTCCATGAACATACTCATTAAAACCTTCCATTTCATTATTCTTTAAAATAGAGAGTTGCCAGCAAAGATAAATAAGCGTAATGTTTAGTATATTACTAACTACTTATTTAATAGCTAGATCATGACAACTTATAGCACTCAAAGAAGACAGTTTTTAAAGTATTCAAGTTTAGGCATTGCATCTGCTGCATTCCCCGCCTTATTATTAGCCAATACACAAGCCCCTAAAGGCACGATTAATACCCATTTTAAAGCCGATGTCGAGCTAGAATTTACAGCAAAGAATGATTTTGTTCAGATTTTAAATCATGGAAAAAAAAACGGCCGTTCAAAAATATTCGGCCAAAGTTTTAACAGGCGATCCCAAAACACTTTTAAATTTAAAAAACAATTACTTAGGCCCTATCATTAATTTACAACAAGGCCAAAAAGTTCGTGTTTTTTTTAATAACCTGTTAGATGAGCCGTCTATTATTCATTGGCATGGTTTGCATGTTCCTCAAAAAAAGTGACGGCCACCCCATGTATGCGATTCAATCAGGGCAACAATTTGTTTATGAATTTGAAGTCTTAAATCGTGCCGGCACTAATTTTTATCATTCCCATACTCACGGCGAAACAGGACGACAAGTTTATAACGGACTCTCTGGACTGATTAGAGTAACCGATGAAATTGAAAAAAAATTAGAATTACCCACAGGGGAATATGATTTACCCTTCGTTATTCAAGATCGATCTTTTGATTCGGAGAATCAACTCGCCTATGTTAGACGAATGCCTGAACGAATGATGGGGTTTTTAGGCGACATCATCATGGTGAATGGAAAACCTAATATTGAATTTTCCGTTAAATCGCGTGCGTATCGTTTACGGGCGTTAAATGGTTCTAATGCTCGTATTTATAAATTAGCGTGGGATGATGGCTCACCGATAACGGTTATAGGAACGGATGGCGGCTTATTAGAAAAACCTGAAATACGTCCCTATGTCATGCTTGCACCCGCTGAACGTTTAGATTTATGGATTGATTTTAGTGGGCGCGAATTAGGGTCAGAGCTTAAACTCTATAGTCTTCCTTATGAAGGCGTGATGTCAATGATGTATGCTCGGATGGGATCACGGGGAATTGAAACCGGCTCTAAATTCAAAATAGCCCGCTTTAAAGTCACCGAAATTGTTAATGATTCGCCTAAATTACCCACGCAATTAGCCCCGATTAAACGTTTTAGTGAGCATGATGTTAATAATGCCAATAATCCGTTACCGATTGCTTTATCAATGGGGCGCATGTCGGCACTCATTAATGGTCGCTCCTTTTCTATGGATAGGGTGACCAAAATGGAACAAGTTGAACTCGGATCGCATAAAAAAATAAAAATATTTCATGAGCATTCATCCGGCGGAGGAATGGGGATGATGGGCGGAATGATGTCAATGGCACACCCTATTCATTTACATGGTCAGCAATATCAAATTTTATCTCGAACTTATAAGGGAGACGATGAAACTGACTATGCAACCGTAAACAAAGGCTTTATTGATAACGGCTGGAAAGATACCGTGTTGGTCATGCCCGGTGAAGAAGTTGAAATTATTAAACCTTTTGAAGATTATAAAGGTTTTTTTCTCTATCATTGCCACATTTTGGAACATGAAGACCTTGGAATGATGCGTCAATTTTATGTTGGATAATTTAGTTATAAACTAGGATCAACTATTAATGCGGGCGGAGGCATTCAATTGAGCGTAACAACGATGAGATTTAATTAACGTCATGACAACACTTTATTATAATGATGCTATTTTTTTACAGCATGATACGGGGGTAGGTCATCCTGAAACAGCCGCTCGCTTAACCGCTATTAATAACGCATTGACTGGGGATGAATTTAAAAACTTACGCTTTTTAAAGGCACCTCACCGCGAGGATACTCAAAAAAATATTCAGTTGATTCATACCCCCGCGTTATTAGCTCATATTTTAAAGACGGTTCCCAAACATGATTATGCCGTATTAGATGAGGGGGACACTGTTATTTCGCCCGACTCCGCTAAAGCCGCCTTCCGCGCCATTGATTGCGTCTGCGATGCGGTTGATCATCTTTTAAATCAAAAGGCGACAAATGCTTTTTGTGCTATTCGTCCCCCAGGGCATCATGCAATGCCCTCTCAGGCGATGGGGTTTTGTCTTTTCAATACCGTCGCCATCGCGGCTGAATATGCGCGTCAACACCCTTCTATTAAAAAAGTGGCCATTGTCGATTTTGATGTTCATCATGGCAATGGCACACAAGCTGCGTTTGAAAATAATCCAAATGTTTTTTACGCCTCTAGCCATGAAATGCCCAATTTTCCAGGGACAGGTACCCCTACCCATAAAGGCAAGGGGACTATTATTAACGTTCCTTTACAGGCAGGTGAAACGGGTGAGAGCGTGCGTAAAAAATATAGCACGCTTATTTTTCCCGCTTTAAACGCATTTAAACCTGACTTATTATTAATTTCAGCAGGTTTTGATGCCCATAAGAATGACCCCCTTTCATCCATTGAATTAGATGAAAATGATTATCATTGGCTAATGCAACACTTAGTTAAAACGGCTGAGACCTTTTGTGAGGGCCGCATTATCTCTGTCTTAGAAGGAGGCTATAATCTTGAAGCATTAGCTCAAAGTGTGGCTTCCCATTTAACCCCCTTACTTCAAGCGTCATCCTAGGTGCCGTAACGCCGCCATTTTCTTACCTGCTTGTTCCTTTTCAGCACTTGATAAGAGATCCGCTACTCTGGGTAGAAAATCTTCCTCCTCACGATTTAAATGTTCACGCTGTTTTCGTTCAAATTCAAGGGCATTTTTTTGTAACGCACTGTAATCACTAATTTGTTCGGGGTTTCCTAAATTTTCAGCCAATACTTGCCATTCATATTCTATTTCTTCATGATCTTGAGTAAGTAAATCCATCATCCCATCATAAAACTCCGAATGGTTTTTAAGCAAGGGAAACAAGGCCTCTTCTTCATCTAAATGGTGTAAACGATTAGCATGAAAATAAAAGCAATGTAAATCAATACAGCGATTCGCTAATGATTTATTCATCGTTTGATCTTTCATGTCATCCATCAAGGCTAAAAGAACCTCCCCTTTTTCAAGTAAGGTTTGATGGTAAATTTTAATAACGGCTAAACCATCAGAAAAATGAGTGGCAGGGTCTGTAAATTGAAATTTCATAAATTAACTAGTGGATTAAGTTTTAGAACGTTGTCGTGAAGTCCGTTTTTTCTTTTGTTTTTTAGCCGCTTTTTGCTCCCTAATAACCGCTAATTCAACCATTTCTTTAGCAACCATCTCAGGGGTTTCATAGGTAATTCTACCGAGGATACCCGCCCGTAATTCGGCCAATAAAATTTTAGCGGTTTTATCATAATCAATTTGCTTACCCGTCCGAAAACACCCCCGTCTAGTCGCAATTGCATCCATTAATTCTGACTCGGTTGCGGGTAACGTTTCTAAATTATAACGCTCTTGAACCCGCTCTGGGTAAGCCTTTAATAAATACTCGGCTGCAAAAAAAGCCACATCATCATGCTGTAACGCCGTATCTTTAATAGCCCCTGTGATGGCTAGACGATACCCACTATTTTTATTTTCAACATTAGGCCACATCATCCCTGGCGTATCAAATAAAACAACGCCATTTTTTAGATCAATTCGTTGCTGATATTTGGTCACCGCCGGTTCATTACCCGTTTTGGCAATCATACGATTCGCTAATAAATTAATTAAGGTGGATTTTCCTACATTGGGAATCCCCATAATAAGCACTTGAATGGCTTTTCCCTTCGCCTTTAAAGGCAACATTTTCTGACAAAGCACGGGAATTTGTCGTGCTTTTTCGGGGTAATCACGACTAATCGCTAAGGTTTTAACGCCCCGCTGTTGTTCAAAATACTGCTGCCAGCATTCGGTTATTTTTTCATCGGCTAAATCACTTTTACTCAATAATTTGATACACGGCTTATCCCCCCGTAATTCAGCAAGCTTAGGGTTTTCACTACTAAAAGGTAAACGTGCATCAATAATTTCAATAATTAAATCAATATGCGATAACGTTTTTTTTATTTCTTTCCCAGCCTTGTACATGTGGCCTGGATACCATTGAATTTGCATTATATTTGAACGATAGGTGATAAAAATTAAAACTCGGTTATCACACTATTCTATGAGTCATACACTAATATAACAAGCTCAATGTTTCGCCTACCCCTTTAAAATAAGCTGAAAATAAATCCTAAGTCGATATTATACGTTTCAATGTTAACCCATTAAAATGTTGATTAAACCTAAAAATACCCGAAGGGGAGATATATCGCCCCTTAGTATTCCTTTAATATAGGGTTGCATTGGCCTATAATTCAATGATATTTTACAAGGTTAAATACGCTAGAACTTAAATTAAAACAGACTCAGTAAAGGGATACAACCCCTCTTTTATACTTTGAAAAACCTGAAATTTTTTATTTAAGAGACTTAGCGTATAAAAACTGATCTCACCATAATTAAAACATGACAAATAACCGACAAATAGAATGGATATTGTTTATTGCAATCATCTTATTTTTTTACCCCTACTTAAGCTTAGGCTTTACAACAAATGATGATGCCTTTAACCAAGTTTATCATAGCTGGGTAGAATTTAAAGATGGGGCATTTAAACAAGGACGCATCCAATTTTTCCTTTTTCATTGGTTAGTAATTAAACTTTCTTTTTTAGTCGAAAATTTATTTTTCATTAAATTAATCGCTACTCTCTCTATTATTGGTAATATTCTCTACCTTGCCTTTTTTTTAGAAAAGCTCACCGCACAAAAATATTACAGCTACATTTTTGTGATTGTCTTTGTGACTTTCTTGCAAGATTCGTGGGATCATTTTTTACTCACCTCCTCCCCGCTCATCTATACCGTGGGGTTTTCATTATTTTTAGCCTCATTGCACCTCTATATTTTTTGCAAAGCCAGTCCATTAAAATTAATGGTGAGTGCCAGTTTATTTGTGTTGACCTTACAAGTCAGTGAAATGTTTGTCTTATTTTGTGTGTTTTACCCTCTATTTTCACGACTTTACTTAAATAAAGGTCTGTTTTATAACTTAAAATACCACTTTATTTTTTCAGGCATTTACCTAACTATCTATCTTGTCTTTAGATTAACTTATGGGTCGGTCTATGTGGGTAACAGTGTCGGTAATAATGGTTTTTCTATCCTAGATTCCATTCAGACTTTATTGATTTATAGTTTATATACCTTTCCGAGTGCTTTATTTTTCACTCATACGGCAACAGGATTAGGGGACATGAATAATGTCTTAAATTATCCCTTTGACTTTGATTTAGCCGCCAATCCATTATCCAAATTTAAATATAATGTTAAAGTCTTAGTCGTTAATATTGAAGAAATTAATATTGTTTGGATTGTTAAATATTTATTATTTGTGGGGGTTGTTTTTGAAAGTTTAAAAAATATAAAGTACGTTAATAAAAAAACACTCAATTTATTAATTATTTTTGCGGTCTTACTGTTATTTATCCCCAACGCCTTACACTCACTGGTGAGTAAATATCAACAATGGGCGATTATAGGCAATAGCAAAGGCTATGTCGGGACGTACATGTCCTATTTTGGAATGGCCTTATTGTTAACACTTTTTTTAGTTTATTTAAAACAATTAGAATGGTTTAACCGCCCTACCCTACCCAGTCGAATTCGACTGATAGTTGCACTCGTTTTTCTATTTTTCATTTCTACATTTGTGTCGATTTCAAATGAAGCGATTTTTAATCTCAAAAAACAATCCCATTATCGCTGGGAATTAATGGATAAATTCTTTAAAACGGACGCCTTTCAAAATCTTGAGAACGGAACCGCTATTTATGCCTTAGGGTTAACCGATTCTATCGGCTCCGTTGATAAATACAAACCCCTTGCGGATGAGCGTTCTGATTACTGGGATCGCTATGTCTTAATGAAAACAGGGATGGATATTAAAATTTACGAGGGCTATCCTCAAACCATAACCGATAAAACCTATATTTTAAAAATTATTAAACCCAAAAATAATTACGATACCTTTGGTGTTTTTGCAAAACTGGAGTCTAACTCAAAACTCATTAATAATTTTTATTTAGTAGCCGTTGCACGGGATACCAATATTTTAACGTACGAATCGTTTGAAGGCTTTAAGTCGTTTCCTTTTCGATTAAAAGGCAAAGAAGATAGTCTGTACGTGGAAGAAAAAAATGTAAGTATTAACAGTATGTGGGTCACCCATGAAGTCCGCAATAAAAATGCTAACCTTGTTTACGCTAAACCCATGCAAAAAGGCCAAATTTATACCGATCGTTTTGAATATACATTTTCAACGGGATTTTATTCAGGGGAAGCGAGTGGGGTCGATATTTGGAATTGGAGCGATAAACAAAGCCAACTTATTATTGATAATAAAGCCAAAGAGCCTATTATTGTTAATTTAAAATTTGTCATTTCGACTAAACAAGACAACGTGTCTAAAATTAGCGTTTATAATGATGAAAAGAATCAACATATTATTATAGGCAATCGAGGGGACGAGGAATTTGTACTTGCGTTTAAACTACACCCTGGGGAAAACACCATCCACTTTATTTCAGAAGCCTCTTCCATTGCACTGCCGAGTGTGACGGCAAGGCCCTTATATTTCTATGTTAAAAATATGGTTATGACCGAGGTTCGTTAAATGACAGCACAAATTGATTACCTCATTGTTGGCGCAGGGATTATCGGAATGACGATTGCCCATGATTTAATAAACCGTAATAAACAACTCACGATTGTAATTATTGAAAAAGAATCACAGGTCGCCGTTCATGCAAGTGGGCGCAATAGCGGCGTATTACACGCAGGATTTTATTACACAGCGGATAGTCTAAAAGCCAAACTAACCGCCGAGGGTAATAAAAAAATGAAAGCGTTTTGCCATGACAATGCTATTTTTGTGAATGAAACTCAAAAATATGTCGTGGCTAATAATCAGCAAGAACTTGATTGGCTTTATGAATTGGATAAACGCGCTAAAGTGAACGGCGTAATAACGAAATTAGTCAATGCCGACGAGATTGACCCTAATATTAAAACCTATCAAAAAGCCCTGTACTCCCCCTCAACAGCCTCAGTAAATCCTAAAGAAGTGTGTTATGCCTTAAGAGATAAATTAATCGCCTCTGGGGTTAGGTTTATATTTAATCAACCCTTTGAAACCGTTAATTTTGACTACCATTATCTTATTAATTGTGCGGGGAGTTATGCGGATAAAATTGCCAAAGCTCATGGGGTTGGCCAACATTACACCATGCTGCCGTTCAAGGGTCTCTATTTAAAATATTTTGGGGATGATAAACCCATTTCAACCAATGTTTACCCTGTTCCCAATATGAAAAACCCTTTTTTAGGGGTTCATTATACCATGACCGCTAACAATGAAATTAAAATAGGCCCAACCGCTATTCCTGTATTTTGGCGTGAAAATTATCAGGGCTTGGAAGGCTTTAAACTCACTGAATTTTTAGAGATTTTTTATTATTCAACTAAGCTTTTTATTTTAAATAAATTTAATTTTCGTGAATTAGCCATCAACGAAATTAAAAATTATCGTAAGAAAAACTTAATCGAAAAAGCCCAACAGATGCTACACCACATAGGGGATGATTTTAGACCCCTTCCCGCAGGCATTAGAGCCCAGTTATTAGATACCCAACAAAATGAATTAGTCATGGATTTTATCGTCGAACATACGGATCATTCAACTCATATCCTCAATGCCGTAAGCCCTGCGTTTACCTGTTCATTTGCCTTTGCAGAGCATGTGGTCGATCAACTATTAAATAACGAGTCACCATAATGGAAGCCATTATATTAGCAGGCGGCTTTGGCACACGGTTACAAACCGTCGTTAAAGACGTTCCTAAACCGATGGCTGAAATCAATGGCTATCCTTTTCTAAAATATTTATTAGATGCACTGATAACACAAGGCGTAACGAGCGTTATTTTATCAGTCGGTTACAAAAAAGAATGCATCAAAACTTATTTTAACGATCGCTATCAAACGTTAAAGATTCGTTATGCCAGTGAAGAAACCCCTTTAGGGACAGGCGGGGCGATTATTCAAGCGTTATCCATGACAACCCATGAATCTGTTTATGTCTTAAATGGCGATACTTTTTTTGAGGTTGATTTAAACGCGATGCAAACACTGCATTTAAACACACAAGCAGACATCACCGTAGCCACGAAAGTTATGCATGATTTTGACCGTTATGGCACGCTCACTATTAAAAAAGGGAGAGTCACGGCCTTTGAAGAAAAAAAATATCAAACGGACGGTTATATTAACGGCGGTATTTATTTAATCCATAAAAATTTATTTAATCGCTTTAAAATAGCGTCTAAATTCTCCTTTGAAGCGGATTTTTTAGAACAAAACTTAGCACAGTTATCTGTCCATGCCTTTGAAAGTGAAGGTTATTTTATTGACATTGGTATTCCTGACGATTATTACCATGCAAGCACCGTGTTTCATGGAAAATAAAGCCTTATTCTTAGACCGTGATGGCATTATCAATATTGATAGTGCTTATGTCCATCAGCCTAAAGATTTTATTTTTGTTGAGGGTATTTTTGACTTATGCCATCATTTTGTCAATCAAGGCTATCGCTTATTTATTATTACCAACCAAGCAGGCATTGGTCGGGGGTATTATACTGAAAAAGAATTTGATGACTTAATGCGCTGGGTGAGTGCTGAGTTTTCAAAACAAGGGCTAACGATTGAGAAAAGTTATTATTGTCCACACCACCCTATTGCAGGGATTGGCGATTATAAACAAACCTGTGGATGTAGAAAACCTGAAGCAGGCATGATATTAAGCGCGGCTGAAGAATTTAACTTAAACCTGAATCAATCCTTATTAATTGGGGATAAAATGAGCGATATTAACGCAGGTAAAAAAGCAGGGCTTGAAAAAAGTTATTTAATTAAAAGTCGTTACCAAGAAAAGTATGATTTTATTTCAGTCGAAGCCATGTATCACTATTTTAGCCATCAAAAGATAGAAGCCATGCCTCACCCAGCGACGAGGCTGTAACCGATAGCGACGTAAATTAACAACAAACGCCTTCTAATGCTTTAACAATAACCTGTTGTCTAATTTGGTGACGATCCCCTTTAAATAAATAGTGTTTAACAAGGGGATCAGTCGTTTTAGTTTGCCATGCAATAAACACAGTTCCGACAGGTTTTTCTTCACTGCCGCCATCAGGGCCTGCAACCCCTGTTACCGAAATAGCCCAATCAACAGGACTGTACTTTAAAACCCCCGCCACCATTTCTAAGGCCGTCTCCTCACTTACCGCCCCCGATTGATTTAAAGTCGTTTCACTCACCCCTAACATATCAATTTTAGCGCGATTACTATAAGTAATAAAGCCTCGGTCAAACCAATGTGAACTGCCCGCTATTTCCGTTATAACCTGAGAAATTCCGCCTCCCGTACAGGACTCAGCGACCGCTAAGGTTAGCGTTTGTTGTTGTAATTTTTTACCCAATTCCGCCGCTAAGATAATTAATTTCTGATCCATAGTGTTTATCAGCCCTTGTTTAGTTAAAATAGTCGAATGACAACACAAAAAAAATCCACGCAACCTACGCCGATGATGCAACAGTACCTGCACATCAAATCACAGCACCCCGATACGCTGGTATTTTACCGTATGGGCGATTTTTACGAACTTTTTTTTGATGATGCCAAAACAGCCTCACAACTATTAGACATTACCTTAACCAGTCGAGGAAAAAATGCAGGAATGTCCATTCCTATGGCAGGCATTCCTTACCATGCGGCTGAAAATTACATTGCTCGTTTATTAAAACAAAATCAATCGGTCGCCATGTGCGAACAAATTGGGGATCCTGCCACCTCAAAAGGCCCTGTTGAACGTAAAGTCGTCCGAATTATTACCCCCGCCACCGTAACCGATGAAGCGTTATTAGAAGAACGGCACGATAACTTATTAGTCGCGCTTTATGAGGAAAAAAATCATTATGGGCTGGCTTGTTTAGATATTTCCAGTGGTCGTTTTATTTTGCAAGAGGTTAACTCAAACGAGCAACTTCATACCGAACTTGAACGACTGAACCCAGCGGAATTATTAATCAGTGAAGACTGGCAACCCCCCAGCCTTATCAATGAGCAACGAGGCTTATGTAAACGTCCTCCGTGGCATTTTGAGGTTGAAACCGCAAGACAGCGACTGCTTCGACAATTCAACGTTCAAGACTTAAAAGGCTTTGGATGTGAAACCATGTCGCTTGCCATTGCCGCCAGTGGTTGCTTATTGCAATATTTAAAAGATACGCAACAAAATGCGCTCCCCCACTTACAAGGGATTAAAGTTGAAAATAATCATCATTACATCGAACTCGATGCGGCAAGTCGGCGTAATTTAGAATTAGATCGTCATCCATCAGGGCAATTAAACTATACCTTACTAGGAGTTTTAGATAAAACCAGCACTTCGATGGGAAGTCGTTGCCTTAGACGCTGGATTAATCGTCCGTTACGCGATCATGATATTTTAAATGCCCGTTATCAGTGCATTGACAGTTTACTTGAGCAATCTCGTTATCAGGTATTACAAGAAACCCTTCGACAAATCGGGGATATTGAACGTATTAGTTCGCGTATTGCCCTTAAATCCGCCCGTCCTCGTGACTTAGTTACGTTACGACAAACCTTATCGGTATTACCTGAAATACAGCACCAATTAAAGCAACTGGAGAATCCGCATTTAAACGGATTAGCCCAAAAAATAGGCGAACATCCTGTCCTTTTACATTTATTACAACAAGCGATTATTGAAAATCCGCCTGTATTAATTCGGGATGGCGGGGTTATTGCGCGTCATTATAATCATGCGTTAGATGAACTTAGAAACCTAAGTCAAAATGCAGATCAGTTTTTAATTGATATGGAAGTCCGCGAACGTAAAGCGACAGGGATTACGAACTTAAGGGTTAATTATAATCGTGTGCATGGATTTTACATTGAGATTTCACGGCTTCACAGTGATAAAGTTCCCGATCATTACAGACGAAAACAAACCTTAAAAAGTGCTGAACGTTATATTACCGAAGAATTAAAATCATTTGAGGATCAAGTTTTAAGTGCGCGAGGGCAATCCTTAAGTTTTGAAAAAACGTTATATGATGAATTATTAGATATTATCGCCCATGATTTAGCGGCATTACAACAATGTGCTATCGCCTTAGCGGAATTAGACGTTGTGACCTGTTTTGCTGAACGGGCGGATAATTTAGGGTTAAACCGACCTGAATTAAAAATAAATACAGGGCTTGTTATTGAAGCGGGGCGGCATATTGTCGTTGAACAGGTGTCTAAAAATCCTTTTGTTGCTAATGACGTTCATTTTTCACCACAACGACGGATGCTGATTATTACAGGCCCGAATATGGGGGGGAAATCAACGTATATGCGTCAAACGGCTTTAATTGTATTGTTAATTCATATTGGCTGTTATGTTCCTGCAAAATCAGCGAATTGTGGTGTGGTTGATAAAATTTTCACACGGATTGGCGCATCGGATGATTTAGCCAGTGGTCGTTCAACGTTTATGGTTGAAATGTCGGAAACGGCTAATATTTTACATAATGCGACGGCCAATAGTTTAATTTTGATGGATGAAATTGGACGAGGAACGAGTACGTTTGATGGTTTATCCTTAGCATGGGCGGCGGCTGAACATTTGGCTAAAGTGACGAAAGCGTTTACTCTTTTTGCAACGCATTATTTTGAATTAACGACCTTAGCGGATGAGCATAAAACTATTTATAATTTACATTTAGACGCTAAGGAGCATGGGGATAAAATTATTTTTTTACATGCGGTAAAAGAGGGGGCGGCGAATCAAAGTTATGGTTTACACGTTGCGGCATTAGCGGGGGTTCCTCGCTCGGTTATTGAGCAGGCAAAATTGAAGTTACAGCATTTAGAAAATAATGCCTATCAAGAGCAGCAAATAGAAATAGATGATGGGCAAGTTGATTTATTTTCAGCGCAGGCGCATCATCCTGTTTTAAGTCTTTTGGCGAAGATTGACCCTGATGAGATTACGCCTAGAAAAGCGTTGGATTTACTTTATAGGTTTAAAAATTTAGCTTAAACCAGTCGCTCCAGAAGCTTATTTTACGGGTATCCCAACTTAAGATGGAACAATTTTAATTCCTTAGTTTTTTCAAAGTGGAAAAATACAGCATTAAACTATATCTTCTTCAAAATAAATTGCTTTCAAAACCACATCATTAAATGAATTTAATTCTTCAATAAATTCAAGATCACTCTTTAATAAAGAAATAAGTCTAAATCTATCAAAGAGTAAGTGCGTTCTAATTTTAGCTTCTTCGCTAAAATCTCTATTTATATTACGTGCATCATAAGGGATAAATAATGTATTAATGGCTTTATCAAGCCCTGCAATACTATTGTGTATTTTTAAAGGTTTGTCTTGTTTTTCTAACCAGTTTTTACCTGTTGCACACTGAGCTAAAAAGACTTGTATATAGTATCTACTTTAAATCTCAGGGTAAAGATAAAATTTCTAAAATAGATTTGACAACATATCATAAAAGAACGAACATTTACATACTTTGAATATCCACGACCGACAGGCTGAAACTAACGCCATTTATCAAGCGATCGCTCAAATGGAAAGTAGCGAAGCGCAGGATATTGTCAAAAAAATATTCAATCTTATTGAACGCTTAGCCAGTGATAAATTGTCTTTAGAAACTGAATTACAGCAACTTCGTGACGAGGTTAATCGCTTGAAAGGTGAGCAGGGAAAGCCTGATATCAAACCCAATAAAAATAATAAGGGTGATGATATTTCATCCGAAGACGAACGTAAAAAAGCACAAGTTGACGCGCAAAAAGAAACTAATAACGACACTGAAAATACGGACTCGGATAAGAAAAAACGCCGCCGTAAACCCAAGATCCCACGAGTTAAAATCGACCAAACGCTAAAATGCCTACTCGACAAAACTGGCTTGCCTAGCGACTTAGTATCTAAAGGCTTTTTCGTAGCTTAATTCCCATGCTTAAGTCTCAGGAAAAAAGCGAACTTTATCGCAGCGGTATTCTCAACAGTGATTACGGGCAGATTGATGATACCAGTGCGCGAGTCAACGGTGATAACCACTATTGTCAGGTGGTCTGCAATGACTTGTTTACCGCTTATTTCACCACCAAACACAAAAACCGTTTATCGGTTCTGGACGTGCTGACCGATTATGCGCCACGCCATTATATCTACAATCAACAAGCTCAATCCTTGCTTGACGAGTTCAAGTTAGCTGATAAAGCGCGGGCAAAAGTTGATGCTCAAATACCTGTCAATACAGTGATGAATCAAGAAGACAAGCGCGTGCGCGAGACATAAGCTTCCAGACTCGAAATGAGAAAGGCACGAAAATCAAAGACAGTTTTATGAGTCTTGCTGAAACGGCTAAAAAACTAGCCGTGAGTTTTTATGATTATGTTTATGACCGAGTTAGTGGTGAATTCAAAATGCCGTCTATGGCGAATCTTATCGCTCAAAAAGCGCAAAGTTTGCAGGTCTGATATTTGTTTTACCCTGAAATTTAAAGTAGATACAGGAAATTTTTATTATTTTGGAAAAACAAAATATTTTGAAAATGACCTTTATAGAGAAAATGAGGCTTATTTTTCCTCTCTTAAAATAATTGCTTATGGAGCAATTAGGCATTTAAGCAGGTCTTCTATATATGAAACAGGGAATTTAGATACTACGGCTAGTTTATTTGATGAGAACGCAAAATTAATTGATGCAGAGGAATGGTTTTTACGAAAAGACTATGCTGCTCTTATGGAGTCTTCTGTTCAAGAACAAACCCAGAAGCAATTAAAATTAGTTAAAGAAATTTTGCAAAAGGTTTTACCCGATGTAAAAGAGATTGAAATTTCACCTCCAAATGAAGATAACTTTAATCCAAAGTTAATTTTTAGAACCTTTATGGGAGACATGAGATTAGGTGAATTAAGTTTAGGTTATCAATCTATGATTACTTGGATAGTTGATTTTTCAGCTCATTTATTTGAACGTTACCCTAATAGTTCCGATCCAATAGCCGAACCTGCGGTAGTGTTAATTGATGAAATCGACTTACATTTACACCCTAAATGGCAACGTGAAATTATGGGTTATTTAACTAAGCGTTTCACTAATACTCAATTTATTGTCACAGCACACAGCCCTTTAATTGTTCAAGCCGCCGAAAATGCTAATATTGTTGTATTAGAGCGAGATGGTGACGAAGTTAAAATTAAACCTCAAAAAGATGTAATACAAGGCTGGCGTGTTGATCAGTTATTAGCCAGTGATTTATTTGGAGAGATTAGCTCGCGTTCGGAAGAATATGAAAAAAATATGACTGAACGTAGAAAAATTTTATCAAAAGCTAAATTAACACCAAAAGATAAAAATAGACTCGAAGAATTAAAAGTTGAAATGGGAAGTATTCCTACTGCGGAAACCCCTGAAGATATAGGTGCAATGGAGATTATCCGTCGAGCTGCAAAATTATTGGAAGCCAAACAATGATAGCTATTCAGCGGTGTGAAGAACCCGAAAAATTAAAAACAAGCGGGAAACAAGAAACCAAGGCTTTATGTTTGGCTTATCAAGCAGGAAAACATGAGTTTAAATCAAAAGATTTTAAAAGTAGTATTTATGCTCACAAAACTGTTAAAGAAGCTTTGGAGAAAATGCAATATTACAAATGTTGTTTTTGTGAATAAAAATTTCGCCATGTTTCGTATGGAGATGTCGAGCATTTTCGAGCTAAAGCAGGTTATAAACAAAATAGGCAAAATAAACTTAATAAATCTGGTTATTACTGGTTGGCTTACGATTGGGATAATTTATTCTTAAGTTGTTCGAGTTGTAATCAAGAATATAAAAAAAATTTATTTCCTTTACATTTTCCTGAAAAAAGAGCAAAAAATCATAACTATAATAGACTTGTTCTTCTAAATAAAATATATTAAAATCAATTGCTTATATATACTTGATAACATTCACAATCAGTTGATACAGCCTAATAAATAAACTTTAAATTAAATTATTAAAAATAATAAATAAGCTTTATAATAAATTTCTATAAAAAATAAAAATCAAAGTATAACATGAAAATAAAAGAAATTTTACCAAGAATTTATGATGATAGACAGTTAAGAGCTTTAACAGGATTAAAAACAGAACATTTTATTTTACTATTATCTCTATTTGAAAAGACCCTTATTGAAGATCAAAAAGAAAAACATGAAAATAAAGAAAGAAAATACGGTAGTGGTTTAGATAGCACATTAAAAACACCCGCAGACAAATTATTATTTATATTAAATTATATGAAGTGCTATTCTACTTTCGATCACTTAGGGTTTTCTTTTAATATGAATAAATCATGCGCCCATACTCATGTATACAAATTATTTCCAATTTTAATAAAGACGTTAGATATATTTAATGTTTTACCTGCAACAAGTTTTTCAACCCCTGAAGAAATGCAGCAGGCTTTTGGCGGAGTTCAAACATTGATAATAGATGCTACAGAGCTTGCTGTACAACGCCCTAGTGACTATGAAGAACAAAATGAATTTTACAGTGGTAAAAAAACAGCATACAATTAAAAATACCACTATAGCTTCTTTAGGTCATTTAATTTTATATATTGGGGTTAATTTTCCAGGTAAAAATCATGATTATGGAATGTTTAAAAAAGAATTTAATCCAGAATTAAATTGGTTTAGTAATTTTAATATATTTATTGATTTAGGTTATTTGGGGTTTAATAATGAATATAAAACTAATTCGGTAAATATTCCTCATAAAAAACCAAATAAATCTAAGCATAATCCAAACCCAACATTAACAGAAAATCAAAAAAAAGAAAACAAAGAGATGAGTCGTGAAAGAGTCATTGTTGAGCATGTAATCGGTGGAATGAAAAGATATAGATGCCTAGTTGACAAGTTTAGAAATAAAAAAGAAGGTGTAAAAGATTTATTTTCTTTTTTAGCGGCTATCCTATGGAATTTTAACATGATATATTAACTTCTTCTTAAAGAACAAGTCTAATATTTTGGATGAAACACCATTATTAATTAATCCTGCATATATAAATCCAGAAGACTATATTAGCTTTCGTGAAGAAATGCCCTATGCGATTGATAATAATTTTATGGAAAAAATACAATTGAAATATTAGCGTTAGATAGAGAAAAGTTGAATGAATATCGTTTAGAAAAATATGAGGAAATTCAAGAGCTAAATCAATTTGTTCAGATAGCTAAACAATACCCTAATGATTTTGAATTACAAAACCTCGCAAAACAAGCACAATTAAAAATTGATAATGCTGTGACACCACAGGCTGAATATTCAGCCATGATAAAAGCCGCGCTTAATAAAAATCATTCCTGAGACTTTACCTTTAAAAAAACGGCTGTCAACTTAAGATGGGAAAATAACTGATGATGGGTATTAATTTAAGTAAAACTGTTAATTTTAAGTTTACATCGACCCCATTTTTTTTGCAAACAGAGTTTGGAAACAAGTCAAAAATAATATTTTTTAAGAATTGTTTATTGTTATAATAAAAGGTTTTTATATTGTAAAATTGACTTTAGCTTTATGGAAGATTCTAATTATCTTGATTTACCGACAGCAAACAAGCAATTAACAGACTCTCTTGAGAAGTTTGCTGAAATTGTTGCAGAAATTCGTCAAGAATATCTTGTGACTGAACAAAATTATCCTTGGATAATTGGTTTTTCAGGCGGTAAAGATAGCACTTTAGTTACTCATGCTGTTTTTGAAATGTTACTTTCAATCGCCCCTTTAAAACGTACTCGTGATGTTCATATTGTTTCTAATGATACCTTGGTAGAAAGTCCGTTAGTTATTACGCATTTACAAACAACCTTAGCCGTTATTGAATAAGCAGGACGTAATTTACGGCTACCCGTTACAACAATTATTACTCAACCTGAGCTTGAGCAGTCTTTTTGGGTTAATATTAGACTTGTTCGGCTACCAATTTAAGACGGGACATCCAGCAATTTCAAAGGGTTAGAAAACACACGCTTTCGACTATTTCTAGGAAGCGGTAACTCGCCCATTTCATTCAGTAGCCATGAAAACAAGTCTGGAAACTCGGTATCAAATAAACGCATGGCGGCGGTTGTGCCATCCTCACGTTTGATTCCGTAGTTATGAATGACCGTCAACGCGTTTAATCGCTTTTTATTCAAACCTCGCCCATTGCGATACATTTGCGATAAACAGCCATTTCGCCCTTCCACCGCAGATGAACTGCGTTGAAACTGCCTTGCCATATGCTCCGCCAATGTTAGCCATCGCTGCATTTCACTGATTGATAACTTTGCACTAAATGGGTCTGATTTGAGCTTATCAGACGCGGTTTCCCAAGCTTTTCGATAGTTTTCCTTTGACCTGCGGCTTTTAGTTTGTTCCATTTTCTGATGCCAATAAACAACGGGTAATAATGTTGTGGTCAACCAATATTCGGTATCCGCATCAAGCCCCAAATTTTGCAAGGTTTCGCGTACCCAAAGCCACCAAAAACTGATGGATACCGCTAACGGTTTTATTTGATTACGAAACTTTTTCATCACGCCTTTATGATCGTTAATCCCTTGTTTTTCCGCTATTTTTTCAAAGGCTCGCGCTCTTAACTCTAGCAACTTCTCAACCTGTTCCGCATCGTTTCTACGACTATCATTGAGTGAAAAAGGATGAACTTCATCCGCAATCCCTTGTAAGTTTTCGTGATAATCTGTTTGTATTTTTTTGGCTTCTTCAAGCTCTTTTTCAGCCGTTATCCGTGTTGTTTTAAGTCCAATAATTTTCTGCATCGTTGCCGTTTTAGAAACAGTAGACTCTGCGGTTTGCGCTGCTTGCCGCTGTTTTTCAGCCCTTGCTGCACGCCTGCCGATTTTCGCGCCTAACCAGCGACTCATATCTTGTTGAGCATGAAAAATATCTGCCCCCGATTCGCACTTAAACCCCGTCACTGCCATTTTTATCAACGCCTTAGCGCGATCACTAATCGCATGATTAACCTCAATGCCTAATGATTCTAATCGTGGCGAAACCTTTTTATACCAAGTATCGTAGCACCTATCATCGCTAATATCTTCCAACAAAAGATAGCCAGAACGTAAGTCCATTAAAACTAAAATCATAAAGTTGCCGAAAAAGTCTCATCCAGCCCAGCAACAACTTTACGTGTTTGTTTTTTCACACTTTTTTCGCATTCTTGCTGAAACTGCGGCAATAAGACTTCCATTTTATTGATTTGAGTCCGCAGTGCGTCGGGTGATACGCCCACATGGGTGTCAATCCGTATCATTTTAAAAAACAGCGATAAAGTCTCTGCACCTACGCCTGCCTTTAATCCAAAGACATACAAGGCGGAAAACACCATTAATCTTTGCCAAGAACTACCTGCCTCGGTTTCCCATAATGATGATTCAGGATGTCGATTTCGCTTTGTTTGCGCTTGACGATGACGATGCACACTGCTTTTTGAGCGACCAACAATTGAAGCTAAGTTACGAACAGTTTGCTTGCCTGTTGTTGTAATTTCAGCGATAATTGCGTGACTAGCTGCGCGTATTTTCTGTGTTGTTCTGTTTTTTTAGTCATTAACCTATGATACAAGAATATCGCAGTTAGTTCTTTATTTTGTCCCGTCTTAAGTTGGTAGCCACAATGGGCTACCAATTTAAGACGGGACATCCAGCAATTTCAAAGGGTTAGAAAACACACGCTTTCGACTATTTCTAGGAAGCGGTAACTCGCCCATTTCATTCAGTAGCCATGAAAACAAGTCTGGAAACTCGGTATCAAATAAACGCATGGCGGCGGTTGTGCCATCCTCACGTTTGATTCCGTAGTTATGAATGACCGTCAACGCGTTTAATCGCTTTTTATTCAAACCTCGCCCATTGCGATACATTTGCGATAAACAGCCATTTCGCCCTTCCACCGCAGATGAACTGCGTTGAAACTGCCTTGCCATATGCTCCGCCAATGTTAGCCATCGCTGCATTTCACTGATTGATAACTTTGCACTAAATGGGTCTGATTTGAGCTTATCAGACGCGGTTTCCCAAGCTTTTCGATAGTTTTCCTTTGACCTGCGGCTTTTAGTTTGTTCCATTTTCTGATGCCAATAAACAACGGGTAATAATGTTGTGGTCAACCAATATTCGGTATCCGCATCAAGCCCCAAATTTTGCAAGGTTTCGCGTACCCAAAGCCACCAAAAACTGATGGATACCGCTAACGGTTTTATTTGATTACGAAACTTTTTCATCACGCCTTTATGATCGTTAATCCCTTGTTTTTCCGCTATTTTTTCAAAGGCTCGCGCTCTTAACTCTAGCAACTTCTCAACCTGTTCCGCATCGTTTCTACGACTATCATTGAGTGAAAAAGGATGAACTTCATCCGCAATCCCTTGTAAGTTTTCGTGATAATCTGTTTGTATTTTTTTGGCTTCTTCAAGCTCTTTTTCAGCCGTTATCCGTGTTGTTTTAAGTCCAATAATTTTCTGCATCGTTGCCGTTTTAGAAACAGTAGACTCTGCGGTTTGCGCTGCTTGCCGCTGTTTTTCAGCCCTTGCTGCACGCCTGCCGATTTTCGCGCCTAACCAGCGACTCATATCTTGTTGAGCATGAAAAATATCTGCCCCCGATTCGCACTTAAACCCCGTCACTGCCATTTTTATCAACGCCTTAGCGCGATCACTAATCGCATGATTAACCTCAATGCCTAATGATTCTAATCGTGGCGAAACCTTTTTATACCAAGTATCGTAGCACCTATCATCGCTAATATCTTCCAACAAAAGATAGCCAGAACGTAAGTCCATTAAAACTAAAATCATAAGGTTGCCGAAAAAGTCTCATCCAGCCCAGCAACAACTTTACGTGTTTGTTTTTTCACACTTTTTTCGCATTCTTGCTGAAACTGCAGGCAATAAGACTTCCATTTTATTGATTTGAGTCCGCAGTGCGTCGGGTGATACGCCCACATGGGTGTCAATCCGTATCATTTTAAAAAACAGCGATAAAGTCTCTGCACCTACGCCTGCCTTTAATCCAAAGACATACAAGGCGGAAAACACCATTAATCTTTGCCAAGAACTACCTGCCTCGGTTTCCCATAATGATGATTCAGGATGTCGATTTCGCTTTGTTTGCGCTTGACGATGACGATGCACACTGCTTTTTGAGCGACCAACAATTGAAGCTAAGTTACGAACAGTTTGCTTGCCTGTTGTTGTAATTTCAGCGATAATTGCGTGACTAGCTGCGCGTATTTTCTGTGTTGTTCTGTTTTTTTAGTCATTAACCTATGATACAAGAATATCGCAGTTAGTTCTTTATTTTGTCCCGTCTTAAGTTGGTAGCCATTTATTTCACTCAATGATTTAAGTTTGGATGTAGAAAATCCTAGACTGCCTATTTCATTCAGAAAAATAGAAAGAAACAAAGAAAGTATCATTAATTGGTTGCTTGAAGATGCTTCAATTATTGAATTAATGTTAGCGATTGCTCAAAATGATTTTTTCATAGGAGAAGCTCTATTAGCAATAGAAAGCAACACACCCGAAAAATATATTATTGGCAGCTCGTAGGTTAGCTAGAACAATAGTAAACCCCAGCAAAACACCAAATTCAAATACTGGCTTACGTTTTTTATATCGTAAACAACTAACCATCTCAAAATAAAAAGTAGGTACATATTATGATTGCATTACGTCAACTTCATTCATTAGAACAAGATACCCTCACTATAAAAATTCCCCCCGAATTTAAACAATACCATCAAGCTGAAATAATTATATTACCCATAGAAGAAAAACAAACTAAAAATAACGATACCGAAACCTTTATCAAACAATTTGCAGGCGCAATTACTGATTTTCCTGAAATTGAAACCGAAGGATTACCCGAAGAAAGAGATTTTTAAATGCGTTATTTACTGGATACCAACATCTGCATCGCCTTTTTTAAAAATCATCCTACCGTTATTGAAAAAATTAGAACAATCGGTATAGAAAACCTACTGCTTTGTTCACCTGTAAAAGCAGAACTATGGTACGGAGCGTGTAAAAGTGAACGAACAACAGCCAATAAAATAATATTACAAGAATTCTTTACACAGTTTTCAAGCCTAGCATTTAATGATGAGGTTATTGAACAATACGGAGAAATTCGTGCTTTTCTAGCAAAATCTGGAAATATAATCGGTGCAAATGATTTACTCATTGCAGCAATTGCGACAACACATCAAACAACTTTAGTCACACATAATGTCAGAGAGTTTAAACGTGTACCTAATTTAATCATAGATGACTGGCTGGCTTGATTTCTCGTTCCCAACGAAGACGTTGGGAACGAGGTAAAAACAGTTTTACGATAAAAAGTCATGAATATCTATTTTTAGGAGTTAAGCATCAATGAATAATAATATAAAATTTATTTCACTCAATGATTTAAGTTTAGATAGAGAAAATCCTAGACTGCCTATTTCATTCAGAAAAATAGAAAGAAACAAAGAAAGTATGTATCTACTTTAAATCTCAGGGTAAAGATAAAATTGGCTACCAACTTAAGACGGGACAAAATAAAGAACTAACTGCGATATTCTTGTATCATAGGTTAATGACTAAAAAAACAGAACAACACAGAAAATACGCGCAGCTAGTCACGCAATTATCGCTGAAATTACAACAACAGGCAAGCAAACTGTTCGTAACTTAGCTTCAATTGTTGGTCGCTCAAAAAGCAGTGTGCATCGTCATCGTCAAGCGCAAACAAAGCGAAATCGACATCCTGAATCATCATTATGGGAAACCGAGGCAGGTAGTTCTTGGCAAAGATTAATGGTGTTTTCCGCCTTGTATGTCTTTGGATTAAAGGCAGGCGTAGGTGCAGAGACTTTATCGCTGTTTTTTAAAATGATACGGATTGACACCCATGTGGGCGTATCACCCGACGCACTGCGGACTCAAATCAATAAAATGGAAGTCTTATTGCCGCAGTTTCAGCAAGAATGCGAAAAAGTGTGAAAAAACAAACACGTAAAGTTGTTGCTGGGCTGGATGAGACTTTTTTCGGCAACTTTATGATTTTAGTTTTAATGGACTTACGTTCTGGCTATCTTTTGTTGGAAGATATTAGCGATGATAGGTGCTACGATACTTGGTATAAAAAGGTTTCGCCACGATTAGAATCATTAGGCATTGAGGTTAATCATGCGATTAGTGATCGCGCTAAGGCGTTGATAAAAATGGCAGTGACGGGGTTTAAGTGCGAATCGGGGGCAGATATTTTTCATGCTCAACAAGATATGAGTCGCTGGTTAGGCGCGAAAATCGGCAGGCGTGCAGCAAGGGCTGAAAAACAGCGGCAAGCAGCGCAAACCGCAGAGTCTACTGTTTCTAAAACGGCAACGATGCAGAAAATTATTGGACTTAAAACAACACGGATAACGGCTGAAAAAGAGCTTGAAGAAGCCAAAAAAATACAAACAGATTATCACGAAAACTTACAAGGGATTGCGGATGAAGTTCATCCTTTTTCACTCAATGATAGTCGTAGAAACGATGCGGAACAGGTTGAGAAGTTGCTAGAGTTAAGAGCGCGAGCCTTTGAAAAATAGCGGAAAAACAAGGGATTAACGATCATAAAGGCGTGATGAAAAAGTTTCGTAATCAAATAAAACCGTTAGCGGTATCCATCAGTTTTTGGTGGCTTTGGGTACGCGAAACCTTGCAAAATTTGGGGCTTGATGCGGATACCGAATATTGGTTGACCACAACATTATTACCCGTTGTTTATTGGCATCAGAAAATGGAACAAACTAAAAGCCGCAGGTCAAAGGAAAACTATCGAAAAGCTTGGGAAACCGCGTCTGATAAGCTCAAATCAGACCCATTTAGTGCAAAGTTATCAATCAGTGAAATGCAGCGATGGCTAACATTGGCGGAGCATATGGCAAGGCAGTTTCAACGCAGTTCATCTGCGGTGGAAGGGCGAAATGGCTGTTTATCGCAAATGTATCGCAATGGGCGAGGTTTGAATAAAAAGCGATTAAACGCGTTGACGGTCATTCATAACTACGGAATCAAACGTGAGGATGGCACAACCGCCGCCATGCGTTTATTTGATACCGAGTTTCCAGACTTGTTTTCATGGCTACTGAATGAAATGGGCGAGTTACCGCTTCCTAGAAATAGTCGAAAGCGTGTGTTTTCTAACCCTTTGAAATTGCTGGATGTCCCGTCTTAAATTGGTAGCCTCTATCCGCAATCGACTCTGATAAGCCCTCTGCTCTAATGGCTTCTTTTAAAATCCGTTCGCGTACAGCAATCATTTCATCGTTAATGAACATGTGCATGTGTATAAACGCGGGCGTATCACCTGTATAGTTATTAACCCCATTAAAGGCCGCTACCATAAATTCCGTTTGTTTTTTAACCAGCGATTCTTTAGATTTACCAAGAAAAAACGTCTCCAGCCACGGCTCTTCAAACATGACCTCATAAAAGCGTTGATGGACTTTATATATAACGGCTTCCCCTCCAATATCCGTTAATAATTCCAAATCATCATCACGATGACTCTGATTATTAATAGCCTGCGAGTCTTTTATCGAAACCATCGCCTGTTCCATAATATCGCTAACCTCATCAAACACTTCATTCCACGCCTGTTCTAATGTCTCGTCATAAGCGGGTCCTAAATGTTGTGCGAGTGCTTTCAATAAGGCTTGTTTCATTAGTGGAAAATGTTTAATTTCAGCCCCATACTCTACTAAATGACGCTCCCCTGTTTTAGAAACGGAGTCTTTAATTTTTTCTAAATGCTTAACATGTTTAAGCATCGCTAACATATTGATAAATTTTCGGTTTAAAAAAACGACATTACCCGAAAAAATAGTTTTTAATTGTATATCCAGAATAAATAATTCTTTATAAAACAATCGTGACAAGGTATTCATCTCATCGGTCAATTGGTCAATGCAGTTTTTAACGATTAAGCGATTGTTCATAATAAAAAAGGGGGGGTAAAAAATAGCAAAAAAAAACCAAGTAGGGCGAAGTGTTATTCGCACTCTACTTGGCTTGTCAGGTTTCAAATACTTAGTCTAGTTTCGCTTGATATTCCTTCATTTTATCAAAATTCAAATAACGATAGGTATCCGCTTCGCTCTCTTTAATTTGACTGACATGGTGCATATATTCATCAAAGGTTGGAATTTTTCCCATAATTGAACACACTGCCGCCAGCTCTGCCGAGGCTAAATAAACATTCGCATTATTCCCTAAACGATTAGGAAAATTTCGTGTCGAGGTGGAAACAACGGTTGCATTCTCCGCAACCCGCGCTTGATTTCCCATACATAAGGAACATCCCGGCATTTCCATACGCGCCCCTGCTTGTCCAAAAATACTGTAATAACCTTCTTCCGTTAATTGGCGTTGATCCATTTTTGTAGGCGGCGAAACCCAAAGCTGAGTCGGTAAATGGCCTGCATGTTTATCTAATAATTTACCTGCGGCACGAAAATGACCAATATTCGTCATACACGAGCCTAAAAAGACTTCATCTATTTTTGTATTCGCTAATTCAGATAAGGGTTTAACATCATCTGGATCATTCGGACAGGCCAATAAAGGCTCAGTAATGGTATTTAAATCAATTTCAATAATTTCAAAATAATCGGCATTGGCATCAGGCTCCATGAGTTCAGGATTAGCTAACCAATCTTCCATTGCTTTAATGCGTCGCTCAATGGTTCGCTTATCGCCATAACCGGTTGCTATCATCCAGTTTAGCAGAGTGATATTCGAGGTAATATATTCGATTACAGGTTCTTTTCCTAAACGAATAGTACAGCCCCCTGCGGAACGTTCTGCTGACGAATCAGAAAGCTCAAAAGCCTGTTCTACTTTTAAATCAGGCAAGCCTTCAATTTCTAAAATTCGCCCTGAAAAGACGTTTTTCTTACCTTTCTTTTCAACCGTTAATAAGCCTTTTTGAATCGCTGCATAAGGAATCGCATTGACCAAATCACGTAAGGTAATGCCTGGTTGCATTTCACCTGAAAAACGAATTAATACCGATTCTGGCATATCTAAAGGCATGACACCTGTCGCCGCCGCAAAAGCGACCAGACCAGAACCCGCGGGAAATGAAATTCCCAGTGGAAAGCGGGTGTGTGAATCTCCACCTGTCCCGACGGTATCGGGTAATAACATGCGGTTTAACCATGAATGAATAATACCATCGGCAGGTCGTAAAGCCAGCCCGCCCCGATTCATGATGAAGTCAGGTAAACTATGCTGCATAGCCACATCAATCGGTTTCGGGTAAGCCGCCGTATGACAGAAGGACTGTAAAACTAAATCGGCTGAAAACCCTAAACAAGCAAGATCTTTTAATTCATCACGCGTCATCGGCCCTGTAGTATCTTGAGAACCGACCGTGGTCATTTTAGGTTCACAATAGCTATTCGGAGAAACGCCATCCACCCCACACGCTTTTCCTACAATTTTTTGGGCTAATGTAAAGCCTTTTCCCTTACTGTCCACTGTTGTCGGGCGACAAAAAACACGTGAAGGCTCAAGCTTTAAAGCCTGACGAGCTTTATCAGTTAAACCGCGTCCAATAATAAGTGGAATACGTCCACCTGCACGAACTTCATCTAAAATAACATCGGTTTTTAATGAAAACTCACAGAGTAATTCATCGCTACCCTGTCTTTTTACTAAACCTTGATAAGGGTAAATATCAATCACATCGCCCATTGCGATTTGACTGACATCACACTCAAAAGGTAACGCGCCTGAATCTTCCATCGTATTAAAGAAAATAGGGGCAATTTTTCCACCAATACACACCCCACCACCGCGTTTATTAGGGATATTAGGAATATCGTTTCCTGTGTACCATAACACGGAGTTGGTTGCCGATTTTCGTGATGAGCCTGTCCCTACCACATCCCCTACATAAGCTACGGGAAAGCCTTTTTCTTTTAACGTTTCAATTTGAGCTGCGGCGTCCATAATGCCTTCTCTTGGAATTTTTAACATGGCTTGAGCATGTAGCGGGATGTCAGGACGTGACCACGCATCGGGGGCGGGGGATAAATCGTCCGTATTGGTTTCCCCTGTTACTTTAAAAACAGTAACGGTTAGTTTTTCTAAGACTTTAGGTTTACGTGTAAACCATTCCGCCTCGGCCCATGCGTTTAAAACCTGTTGAGCATAGCTATTTCCCGCGTTTGCTTTTTGTTCAACATCATGAAAGGCATCAAAAACTAATAAACTATGGGATAAGGCTTTTGTTGCAATAGCCGCTAAATTATCATCCTCTAATAATGCAATTAAGGGCGCAATGTTATAGCCCCCCAACATGGTTCCTAATAACTCGGTTGCTTTTTCTGCATTAATAATCGGTGAGTGGGTTTCACGGTTAGCAACGGCGGTTAAAAATCCTGCTTTAACATAAGCCGCTTCATCAACGCCCGCTGGAACACGATTCACTAATAAATCTAAAATAAACGCGTCTTCATTCGCTGGAGGTTGTTTGATGAGTTCAACTAACTCTACAACCTGTTCAGACGTTAGTGGTAAAGGAACCAGTCCTTTAGCAGCACGTTCAGCAACGTGTTTACGGTATTGCTCAAGCATTTCTTTATTTTCCTTGCGAGTAAGGGAGTTATGGGATAATGTTTTATAGCTTCAATCCTTTAGTAAAAATGCGATGCGTCGCATCTCGACTGTTTTAGGATTAAACTAAATGTTTTAGATGAAAAATTCGTTATTGATAGCGCGCAGGATCTTTGACCCGATGCGTCCTCAAAACCTGTTTTACGTAAACGGCAGGCAATCTCAGGCATGACCGTGTGTATTCGCTAAAAACAGGAAATGATTTGTTGGTGATTCGCCCCTAAAGCAAGCCCTTACTGAATAACGTGAGCTTTCGTTAATTTAATTAATGGGGTCTGAATTTTAATAGAATGACCTTCGATCTCTAGCTTTCGTTGTTACTTTACTCTATAAGGGGTATTGTTTTCAACGTGGCTAAATTTGAGACAGGGATAATTTCCCCTCCGTAAAGATGTATTCGGTGTCGCAATAGACACATTTTTGAGTAACCTGTTAAGCAAATAAACACTGTAGGCAAGCCTACAGTGTTTATTTCACCTTATAGAGAATAAAAAATCTAGGCTAGGCGCAGATAATTTATCACTAAATAAGAATTATAAGCCTGCTTGACCCGCTTTACGAATCGCTAATTTAGCGGCATTTGATTTAGGGTAAGTCAAAATAACATAGTCTAAATACTCTTTAGCTTTTGCCTTGTTTTTTAAGCTTAACTGAACAAACCCAAGTTTTAACAACGCATCAGGAACTTTATTGCTTTTAGGGTAGGTTAAAACCACTTTATCAAAGGCTTGCATTGCATCATCTTTCTTACCTTTCAGTAAATAGGCTTCACCTAACCAATATTGAGCATTATCCGCAAGTGAACCTGTAGGGTAATCTTTGATGATATTTTGAAAGTCAATCATCGCTAAATCAACACTGCCCGATCTTAACGTTGCATACGCCGTTTGATAACGTTGTTGCTCACTTCCTGATGCTGCGGGTGCCACAGCTATAGCCGCTTTAGCAGCAACTGGAATATTAGAAATGATGATAGGCGCGACAGGCTTACTTGCTTTGACCGCTAATGTATTTAATCGCGCATCAACATTCGTGTTCACCGCACTTTGAACTTGTTGTAATCCACTAATAGCCACAGCTTGTTGATTAACGGTTGCTTGAAGATTTGCAATAGTTACTTGTAATTTATCTAAACGCGCGATAAGTTGATTCGCCGCTGTATCGGTTGCCGTCGCAGGTTGTAGCATAGCCGCACGATAAGCCACTGAGCTATCTAAAACAGGCGGTAGAGCTGCATAAGCTGTACTTACACTTGCACAGGCGGTTAATAGAAGGGTAATGGGTGATAGTTTCATGAGTTAGTTCCTCTAATAGATTAAATTAACACGACGATTAAGACGCCATGCGGATTCGTTATGACCAAATGAAGCAGGTTTTTCTTCGCCATAACTAACAAATTCTAGCTGACCTCTAAAAACGCCGCCTGCTTCCATTATTCTTGCAACTGATTTTGCTCTTTCTTCGCCTAAGGCAATATTATATTCACGCGACCCACGCTCATCGGCATGACCTTCTAAGACAATAATTTTATTAGGGTTTGCACGTAAATAGTCGCTGTATTTATTTATAATAGGGATAAATTGAGATTGAACTTCACTACTGTCAAACATAAAGTAAATAGTCTCTGGTGCGAATGTTGCCGCATTATCACCCATTGTGTGTTTTGGACTCTGAGTTTCTTGTAATGAAGAGCCATATTTTGCTGTTCCAGAATCACTAACCGCGTTATTCCCATAAGCATTATAGCTCTCTATTGAAGCATCGGGAACCCCATTATCAATAAATCCTGGGTCTGTATTATTTGTAGAGCTACAAGCGGATAAAATGGTTGCCATTAAAGCTAAGGTGATCGCTGTTTTTTTTATCCTCATCTTTCTATTTCCACTCTATAGTTTGAAATATGGTTAATTATAATGTCCGTTTTATTTGTTAACAACAAATAAAGCGGTCATCGTTAGGGTCTAAAGTCTATTTTTTAAGTGACATTAACGACCTAAAAAAGTCTATTCTCAATTTTATGCACGCCCTTAGCGATAAAAATTCACCGCTAAGGGCTGCTGAGTATGCGTTAAAAAAAAATTTGAATTCAGTTGAATTTCTTCTCCTAAGTATAGTAAATATTAAACGTAGAGTCGTAAAGATTAGAAAATAAACAGGTATCTGCTTAGTTTAAAATAAAAAATACCGCTTAAAAATGAATAAATTCAACTTGTTGAGCATCAAATATTTAAATCCAACTCAAAGGCATACAGTGCCGATTTTTATCTTTTATCCTAGGGATCCCATGCAGGTTCACGTACTTCTGGGTTTTTAAACGCCAGTGTTTGATTAATTCTACCATCAATTGAAACCGCCGATAAAACCCCTCGCCCTCCTTGCCGCGTTGCATATAAAACCATCGCACCGTTACTTGAAAAACTAGGCGACTCATCTAAACTACCCGAAGTTAAGGTTTTAACTGACCCCGTTCTAAGATTCATCACTGCAATTTTATAATTTTCCCCATTTGCATGAACCATTGCAATACTACGACCATCCGGTGAGAAACTAGCACTCGCATTATAACTCCCTTTAAACGTTAGGCGTGTTGACTTCCCACCCTGATAACCTATTTTATAAAGTTGGGGTTTCCCCCCTGCTTGATTCGAGGTAAAGACCAGTGTTCGCCCATCAGGCGACCAAGTAGGTTCGGTATTAATCCCCGTATTATGTGTTAGTTGAGTTAATTGCTTGCTCGCTAAATTTAAAATATAAATATTAGGCGAGCCTGCTTTAGATAAGGTCAGGGCTAATTGATTACCATCAGGCGACCACGCAGGCGCACCATTAATGCCAGGAAAGGAGGTTACTTTGATACGCTCTCCTGTGGTTAAAATCTGTACAAAAATGGCCGCACGATGATTTTCAAATGAAACATACGCTATTTTATTGCCATCAGGTGACCATGCAGGCGACATGATCGGTTCTGTTGATGACACAATCGTTTGCGTGTTGTAGCCATCAACATCTGCAATATGTAAACGATAAGACCGCTTATTAAGGTTATTATCACTGCTCACAAAAGCAATTTTTGTACCAAATACACCTTTATTTCCTGTGAGCTTTTCATAGACTAAATCGCTTATTTGATGGGCCGCACGCCGTAATCCTTTTCGTTTTGCAATAATTTTATAATCCATAATTTGCTCATTTTTAGAAACATCGAGCAATTGAAATAAAATTTTATAGCTCTTATTGATCGGTTGAATATGACCCACCAATAAATATTCTTGTCCTAAAATCTGCCAATTTCGCATCAGCACTTGGCTGGCTGAGGTCGGTTGCGTCAACATATCTTGTTCGGCCAAGGTTTTAAAATAACCACTGCGATTTAAATCATCATTAATAATCGCAGCTATATTTTCAGGTAAGGTCGTCCTTGAACCAAAAGGCGAAACGGCAATAGGAACTTTAGTTTCAAAGGCCTTGGTAATATCAATATTTAATTCAGCCTGAATAAACGGTGAATAAATTCCCCATAAAACGATAAAGCCAAAAAGTTGTAAATGTTTCATTGAGCGATTTCCTTAATTGGGGTGAACTTTACTCAGGTCTAAAGGTAAAGGTAAATGATTTAAATTGTTCTTCAAATAACGCTTTATCACTTGGAATCGGCAGGGGACTGGCTTTATGAACCGCATTTAAAGCTGAGCGATCAAAAAAGGAATCACCGCTACTTTTTTCAATCGTGGCTTGAGTCACTTTCCCTGTTGAGATTAATTTAACACGAATCACACAAGCTAATCCTTGAGACATTGAGATAGGACGAACCCAGCCTGCTTTTAACACTCGTTGAAGATTGCGAGTGAATTTTGAAATGTCTTGTTCAATTTTTACCTGCCTCGCTGCGGCTATTTGCTGTGTTTGCCTTTGAGCATCTTCTGTCGCCGCACTGGCCTCTTTATTTTCTGCTTGTTGGTATTTTTCACGCTTTATTTTTTCTTGAGCAGATTTTTCACGAGCGGTTTTTTTTGCCAATTCCTTACGTTTATCTTCCCTCTTGTTTGTTTCTGAAGAAGACCCTCGACTGGCCATATCCGCCGCAATGGATTCTTTAAGACGTTTTTTTTCTTCGGTTTTATTGGCTGACTGTTTTATCTTAGCTAAACGTGCTGCAGCTTGCTTTTTTTGCTGTTTAACGTTGGCTAAACGTGTGGCCTCTTTTTTTTCAGCGTCTTTTTTAACTTGTGCTTGCTTTTTAATTCGTAGGGCTTGTTGTTTTTGTTGTTCAGCAAGGTCTGCTTGTTCCCTAATCTTTTGTTGCTTACGCTTTTCTACTTGCTCCTGTTGTTTTTTTTCAGCTAACACCTGTTGATGTTTTGCCTCCGCCAGTTGCAAATCAGCGGCTTGCTTTTCTTTTTCAGCGAGCAAGGCCACTTCTTTTTTAATCACTTCCAATGTTTCTTCTAAGGCTTTTTTTTCTTCTTCTTGCTGTTTTAATGCCGCACGTTCTTTAATCTCTTCTTCACGGGCTATTTGCTCTACTTTAATTTGCTGGGCTTCTTCATACTCAGCTAATAAATCATTTTCAATTTCTTGCTGACGTTCCATTTCCTGCTGTGCAAGACGTATTTTTTCAGCAGCTTCCGCTTGTTGTTGCGCAAATATATTTTCTTCATCACGTGCGGCTAATCGAGCGTTCTCTTCTTTTTGGCGTTGTTGTGTTTCTAATTCGGCTAAGCGTATTAACGCTTGTTTGGCCTCTTCTGCTTTTTGTTTTGCCTGTTCTTCCTCTATTTTTTTAGAGTTAACAACGGGTAACGGAATAAAAACAGGTTCATTTTTTTGCGTTTCAATTTCTGGTTGCTGATTAAAGGCTTCAATTTGTTGTTCAATTTCAGCCTCATCAAACATCACCGCCTGTATAGGGGCAATAGGCTCTGTTGTGCCTATTTCAGGTTCTAAATTAAAACGAATAGCGAGAAAAAATATCAACACTAAATGAAAAATAAAGGCCACTAAAAACTCGAAACGATATTTCATCACCTTACTCTTCAGGCGAGGTCATTAACCCTATATGTGCAATCCCTGATTGTTTTAAGGCACTCATAATTCGAACAACACGACCATAATTTACGCCTTTATCGCCACGAATATAAATTTGTAATTGGGTATTATCATTATAAAGGGTCACTGTTTTTGAAATTAAAGCGTCATCGGTGAGTAAAATAGCTTTGGCCCCATTTTCACTTAAATAATACTGGCCCTCTTTTTTTATCGTAATAATAACGCTAGGGCTGGCTTTTTGTTCAATCGGATTGCCTTTAGTAATAGGTAGATCAATTTCAACCCCTTGCTGTTGCAGAGGGGCGGTTGCCATAAAAATGACCAGCAAAACAAGCATGACATCAATGTAGGGGACAACATTGATTTCGGACATCGGTTTTCTTCGGGGATGACGTGTACTCATTTGTTATGCGCCAATCGTTGTAATAAAATAATAAATTCGTCAATAAACATTTCATGACGACTGGCTAGACGATCAACCCGCGTGGAAAACTGGTTGTACGCAATAACCGCAGGAATCGCGGCAAATAATCCGATAGCGGTGGCAATTAAGGCTTCAGCAATCCCTGGGGCAACCTGAGTTAAGGTCGCTTGTTGAACATTAACTAATGAACGAAAGGCGTTCATGATTCCCCAAACAGTGCCAAATAAGCCAACATAAGGACTTGTAGACCCCACGGTTGCTAGAAAAGGTAAGGCTTCATCCAGTCGATCTAGTTCGCGTGTTAATTCGATTCGCATCGCTCTTTGCGCACTTTCCACTAAAACAACAGGTTCAACATCCCCTTTTTGACGCATTCGAGAAAACTCTTTATAGCCGCTCAGAAAAATTTTCTCAATCCCTTCGGATTCAAACTCGTTAGCCGTTAATTTTTTATAAAGCTCGGTGAGTTCTATGCCTGACCAAAATTCTTTTTCAAACTCATCGGTAATACGAATAACTTTTTTTAACTCACGACGTTTAGAGATAATAAACATCCATGAAATAACAGAGGCGACTAATAAAATCAGCATGACAAGTTGGACAACAAGACTTGCCTCTTTAATTAGATGAAGAATGGAAAGGTCAATATTCATAAGTTTATTATTATTTTTTGCGTTAAAACTCTGTACACGACAAAATTTCACAGGGATGAGGTCGATTATTATTGCGATGCGATACACTGCATCGTCGGTATTTATTCATTAAACCTTACGTTATGTCCTAAAACTCTGAGACACACGGTCTCACGCCGTTACCTTTTTATTGAAATTCTGCTAACAATGTCTGTGGAAGAGCTTTGGGGCGCATTGTTTTTGCATCCAAACAAACGACGGTAATCGTTGCTTTCGATAAGAGGGTGTCCCCACGATGTATGGACTGGTCAAAAATAAGACTGGCTTTTTTGAGACAACTAATTTTTGAATGCACCTCAATCAGATCATTAAAAAAAGTCAGACTTAAATAATCAATCGTTAGTGAACGAATAGCAAAAATAATGCCTTCATTAATTTTCAATTGATCTTGTTCAAAACCTTTTTCCCGTAACATTTCAGTTCGGCCACGTTCAAAAAACTTTAAGTAATTTGCATGATAAACCACCCCCCCCGCATCCGTATCTTCATAATAAATTCGGACAGGCCACGTAAATACAGTCATAGTAAAATCACTTTTGTTAATTGGGAAAAAAAATACTTTTTTTTGTTTCAAGGTTCGTTTATTCGTCTGGAATTTGTTCTAAAATTTCATCACTAATATGAGCATTAGAATAAACCTCTTGCACATCATCCAAATCTTCTAACCGATCAATGAGACGTAACATTTTTTCAGCCGTCGCCAGATCCAGCTCCGTTTCATTTTTAGCTTGCATCGTGACTTCTGAGTTTTCAGGCTCAAAACCTGCGGCAATCAGAGCTTCTTTAATCGTAAGATACTCTTCAGAGGCGGTCATGACTTCAATACTCTCATCATGCGTAATAATATCGTCGGCCCCCGCATCCATCGCCGCTTCCATTAAATCATCTTCATCAACATCCTTGCTGTAGCTAATAATACCTACTTTATTAAACATATACGCAACAGAACCATCTGTGCCTAAGTTTCCGCCTGCTTTAGCAAACCCATGACGTACTTCCGCAACGGTTCGATTACGGTTATCGGTTAAACAATCGACAATAACCGCTATTCCACCTGGCCCATAACCTTCATAACGAACCTCTTCATAATTAACGCCTTCGAGGGTTCCCGTTGCTTTTTTTATGGTATTTTCAATGGTATCACGCTTCATATTAGCACCCAGTGCTTTATCAATGATTGCGCGTAAACTCGGATTATTTGCAGGGTCGGCCCCTGCCTTTGCGGCCACTGAAATTTCACGGATTATTTTGGTAAAAATTTTCCCACGTTTTGCATCTTGCGCGCCTTTACGGTGTTTTATATTCGCCCATTTACTGTGTCCTGCCATGGTTTTTCTCTGTAGTTAATGCTTTCAAAAGCGGTTTTAAGATAGAAGGATTTTAACATTTTGAGCCGAGCTTATCGACTAAACGCTTATGAAATAAATTTTAAAATAGCGGTTATATTTTTATCAGTAACATAAAAATCAGCTTGTTGCTCAACAATTTCTCGCCTCATCACGCCCCCAAAACCAATCACTTTAACCCCCACGTGTTGGGCCTCTAAATCTGTTTTACCATCCCCAATGAGTACCATATTTTCAGGATCTGCATTAATTTGTTGGCAAATTTCGGCTTTACCGCCTGTTCTAGCAAGAGGCGATTGCTGATTAAAGGTTTGATAACGACCATCTTCATGAAAAGAAACGTCCACGGCATGAACATGGTCTTCAGAAACATTGAGATGGGCGGCTAAAGGTAAAATTGCTTGGCGTAAACCTCCACTAATAATATGAATTTGTTTCCCTTGTTCGTGTAAAGTTTTGAACACCTCTTCAACGCCATCAACCATTTCACTGATATAAAGGTCGGCTAACGATTTAATTGCCGCTTGATTCGGTTTAATTAAATCTAATCGTTTTTGATAAATATCCTCTAAAGGCAATTCACCATTCATCGCTGCATTGGTTAATTTTGCCATTTCTAAGCCTAAATTAACGGCTTTGGCGCACTCGTCTATTCCTTCGATACGACTTAAGGTACTATCACAATCAAAGCATATTATTTTAAAATTCATATTTTTTATTTGAGGGTTAGGGTTTTGTTACGATATTATTTCACGTCAGGGCTTTTATTGACAAACCTTTAGCTGTAATTTTTTATGCTTCAACACGGCCTTATCTGTCACTGTTATTTCAGCCCTTTATTCATTAAAAAAATGATTAGGCCACTGTTCAATTTCGCCTAATTCATTAATATTTAAATCCGTTACGCTGGATTCTTTGTCATTATTACGACAAACATAAAGTTTTAAATCATCAACAGAATAACTTTTTTCGGCAACACGACCTTGAAAGCGCCGTAATAAATGCTCACTATGACTTTCAATAATGACTTGAATATTACGCTGTTTAGAAACATTCAAAATAATATCAGCCAAACCACTGTGAATGGATGGGTGTAAATAAATTTCAGGTTGGTCGATTAAAACCGTACTCTCTTCAGGAACATAATAAAGCAAGACGAGGACGGGAAGGACTTGGGAAACACTTAACCCCACATCGGTTAAAAAAAACTCGGTGCTATTATTGGTTTTTTTAACCAAAGGACGGTATAAATTAGAATGAGGGGCCATTTCTTTAATCGAAAATTGATCGACTAATCCTAATTTCTTTAACCAATACGAAATAATGACGGAAAAGGGTTCTAATTTATCGTTTAATAGCCTCATTTCATTACAAATAGTGGCCGATAAAATAGCCTCCATACACCACTCCCCTCGAAATCCAACACCCACAGGGTTAGAGGAAAACCATTGATATTCTCTCTTTACCGGTTCACGTAACGCACTTAAATAGTAAATTCCGTCCATCATCTGTTCATACTCAAATTCAAAGACTCTTAAAAAATTAGAGACTAAATCTATTTGGGATTCATTCGGAAAAAGATGGGTTTTAACAGGGTGTAAAACCTGCTTGATAAATTTTTCATTTTGTATGAAATCAAAATGCCCCCGTGAATTTAAATTTAATTCAAACGACGTATGCGTGGTTTTATACCCTAATGAGCGGAGTTGAAGTTGTTGTTGAGCTAAATTAACGCTTGCTTGCGTTTGAATATACGTTGAATGATTCGTCGGTTTCCAATCAATAACCCAGCTTAGTGGTAATTGAGCCTGATGTTGATAAATAAGATTTTCGTACGTTCCTAAATCAACGAAGGTGGGGGCATGATTTAAATTTAAAACCACCCCGCTACCCGTTGCCTCTTTAGTTTGTTTCAACATCAATAAGAATTGAATTAAACTACTTTTTCCTGAGTTATTTGCACCGAATAAAGCCGTTACTTGAGAAAAGTGTATATCAAGTTCCTTCCATGCTTTAAAATTTTTAAGTTGTAACTGTTTTAACATAACTATTGCCCTTTTAACATCGCTTTAATATCTGCCTCAACGGTATCAATTCCTTTTAAAGCAAATGCGTCACTTAATTTCTCCAAAATATCCTGATTAAAAAAAGGCGGGAGTGTCGGGCCTAAACGTATATTTTTCACCCCTAATTCTAATAAAGCTAAAAATATGATAATGGTTTGTTGTTCATACCATGCAATATTAAACGATACGGGCATTTTATTTAACTCCGTTAGCCCTAGTTCCGTTTGCAAGCTTTGTAGAAAACTAATAATGGCATAAAAATCATTCGTTTGTCCTGCATCTAATAAGCGGGGAATGCCCTTAATTTCACCTAAGTCTAATTGATTAAAACGATATTTAGTTTCCCCAGCCGTTAGTATTAACCAATCGTGAGGCAATGCTTCGACTAATTCAGTGTAATAACGACGCTCTTTATGACGACCATCACATCCCGCAATAACGATAATACGCTTAATTTCGCTTGCTTGAATAGCGGTCGCAATCTCTTTTTTCAGAGCTAATAAACTGTGTAAACCATACCCTGTTATCACGGTTGTATCCGTTAATAGGGTTGGTGGGGGATTTTGTTTTGCTTGCTCAATAAGCGTTGCAAAATTTTTAGTTTGATCGGGCTTTCTATCATCAATATGGGGAATAGCATCCCATCCGACCATGCCCGTGGTAAAGAGTTTTTCTTGATAAGTTTTTTTAGCTTGTTGCAGGCTATTCGTGGTGACAATTAACGCACCGTTAAATTTAGTAAATTGATTTTTTTGATCTTGCCACGCGCCGCCATAATTACCGACTAAATTAAAAAAGCGTTTGAATTTTGGATACGCATGGGCCACAAGGGCTTCACCATGGGTATAAACATCCACGCCTGTTCCCGCCGTTTGTTCTAATAACTCTTCAATATCTTGTAAATCATGCCCTGAAATTAAAATAGCAGGGTTATTCCAAACATCGGTATGAACTTTAGTCGGGACAGGGTGGCCAAAGGTTTCGGTATTCGCTTGATTTAATAACGCCATAGCCTCCAGCCCTAATTTTCCACAATGCAAATTCATAGCTAAGGTCTCATCAACCGTATGCTCATTGATCGAAAAATTTAAAGCCTGATGAACAAAATCATATAAATCTTGATTTTTATAACCGAGTACCGATGAATGCTCAATTAATGAGGCCAGACCTTTCACACTATAGACTAAACTTTCACGTAAGCCATGATAAGCTTCATTTTCTTTGAGTAACGTAGGGACACTTAAGGTGTTACCTTGTTCAATAAAAGTCGCTTCATCAATACGCTCATAGTCCCATAACGCTTCGTCAGGAATCGTTTCATCAGTGGGGAGGGTTAGTTGCTTGCTTAATACCTTCCGTCGTTGAACAGTTTCACTAATTAAACGTACAAATTCCGCCGAATCAAAATTAACGTTGGTTACCGTTGCATATAAAGCTTGTGCTGTAAAAGAGTCAATTCGTGTCGTTTTAATGTCTACTTGATGGGCTTTGATGACATAAAAAGATAACCCTTTTAAAACATAAACTAATAAATCTTGCAAACTTGCAACGGGGGCTTTTTTACCGCAAATACCCGTGGTATCACAGGCTTTATTTTTTTTAGCTTCTTGACAATGGTAGCAAAACATTTTTGTCCTTTGATGGTAGTGTAAGGTTTAGGCATAGAATACCAATAGAAGGTTATCTATAAATAAAATTTCTTTCCTTAGTAGCCTTACTGCATTAATAAGTTCAAATGAATCCCTTACTATACAATCTAGTTTACACGTTATTCTTAAAAAAATAGTGCGAAGTAAAATAACTTAAGCTATTCAACCCCGAATCGTTTAAAAGTAAAAGGACAACTTAACAAACCCCATCCCATTGTAAAAAGTTTTCTAATAGCTGTAAGCCTACGGTTTGACTTTTTTCAGGGTGAAACTGAACCGCAAAAACATTTTTTTGGGTCAAGGCACAAGCAAACGCGTGTGGATAGTCTGTGGTTGCTGCGATAACGCTGTCATCGTCAGGTAATGCATAATAACTATGCACAAAATAAAACCGACTGTTATCAGGAATATTATTCCATAAAGGATGGGGCTGTTGCGTCACTTGATTCCAACCCATGTGCGGAATTTTTAAAACCGCCCCTTTTGTATCGGTTAATTTTTTAGGAAAGTGAATGATTTTTCCTTTGAAAAAATCTAAACACTCAACTCCATTATTTTCATCACTAACAGATAATAAAGCCTGCATTCCTAAACAAATTCCCAGCAACGGTTTTGTTTTTATAACCTCTTGAATAACGGTTGATAAATTAGAGTCATTCAATGCCTGCATACACTCTCTTATCGCCCCTACCCCTGGTAAAACAACCCGATCCGCCGCTAAAATACGCGCGGCATCATCCGTAACAATAACCTCGGTATTGGCTGAAACGTGCTGTAAGGCTTTGGAAATAGAGTGTAAATTTCCCATTCTATAATCAATAACCGCAACGGTGGGCATTATAAACTTCCCTTAGTTGATGGAATAATCCCTTCCATGCGAGGGTCAACGGTAATCGCCATCCGAACGGCCCGCCCAAAAGCTTTAAATACCGTCTCCGCGATATGATGGGCATTACGGCCTTTTAAATTATCGATATGTAACGAAACCCCTGCATTATTAACAAAGCCTTGAAAAAATTCACGAAATAAATCGACATCAAAATTACCAATCAATTCACGTGGAAAATCAACTTCATAATATAATCCCGATCGCCCTGAAAAATCAATAACAACACGTGATAAGGCTTCATCCAAAGGGACATACGCATGTCCATAACGATAGAGGCCTTTTTTATCGCCTAATGCTTCGGCAAATGCTTTTCCTAACGTGATTCCTATATCTTCAACTGTATGGTGTGCATCAATATCTAAATCGCCTTTACAATTGATTTTTAAATCAATAAGTCCATGCCGAGCGACTTGATCTAACATGTGGTCAAGAAAAGGAACGCCTGTGAAAAACGAGGACTTTCCTGTGCCATCAAGATCAATCGAGAGTTTAATTTTTGTTTCAAGTGTATTTCGTTCAACTTGCGCGGTACGATGAGTCATTATTAATTTAAGATAAGTTAGGTCACTTCGTAGCGTAAGCCATGCCAACGCTACGAAATAAAAGTTAGTCGGTTGAGGCTTGATATTTAATTGAAAAATCATTCAAGGTGGATAAGGCCACCACTAAATCTTCCTCATTTTCCATTTGAAACGCATTAACGCCTACTCGGGATAAATAAAAGGCTTGGTCAGCCATATAACGGCCTACCGCTCGAATTTCTCCTTGATAATTTAAATCTTTTCTCAATATTCTAGCATGAGAAAAGCCACGCCCATCGGTGAAAGCCGAAAAATTAAGTTCAATTAAAGCGAAGGTATCCACATCTTCTGCAAGCCTAAGAATATCCACGTCAGAATCAACCCGCACACCCACCTTACCTGAATGTTTCTTTAATAACGGTTTTTCTTTGCACCAGCGGTTTAATGAAACGGTAATATCCCCTTCAACTAACGCATCATCATCTGAAATATAAGACCATTGGCTCGCGACGAGTTGTTTGTCTTTAATGATTTGCATATACTTTCTCCTTAAATGGGTTCATACCAATACGATTAACGGTACTTAAAAAACTTTCTTCTTCACTTTCCCGTAAGTTAAGATAAACCCCTAAAATAGTAGAGACGGCTGTAGCCACTTCATTTTTAGCCAGCGAGCGACCTAAACGCGTACCAATCGCTGCTTCATTTTCAGACGAACCACCTAAGGTAAATTGATACCATTCCACGCCTTTTTTATCAACCCCTAAAATGCCAATATGTCCCACACTTTGATGTGCGCAACCATTTTGACACCCTGAGATATTAACTTTCAAATCGCCTAAGTTATGGATGTAATCCATATCATCTAAAACATCGTTAATTTCTTTCGTGATTCCAATTGAACCTGCATTTGCCAACGCGCAAAAATCTAAACCTGGGCAGCAAATAATGTCGGTTACCGTTCCAATATTAGGCGTTGCTAA
The DNA here is from genome assembly GCA_030949405.1 of Methylococcales bacterium. NCBI lineage: Bacteria > Pseudomonadati > Pseudomonadota > Gammaproteobacteria > Methylococcales > Methylococcales bacterium. Next base: position 2,511,319 of record JAUZSN010000002.1, read on the forward strand.
TTGTAAGGGAACTAGTTTTTGCCAAAGCACATACAAATCGGCTTGTTTGACATCCGCTAACACTAAATTTTGTCGGTGGGTGGTTCTAATTTCACCCAAACTATAGCTATCTGCCAAATCAGCCACCGCATCTAATTGGCTATCCGTAATATCTCCCGGTGGGGAGTCAGGGGCTTTTAATGAGACAAAAACGGCTTTATAACCTGCGACTCGATGGGCTACCGTATTATGCTTAACCCACGTTGCAAAGGCTTTATCTTGTTCTAATAAAGGATTGAAACTTTCATCCTTGCTCGCAATTTCATCATAAGTAGGCGGCGCAAATTGAGCGATCATCGTCTCATACGTTTCACTTGAAACTTCCATCCCCTCTCTAATTTTTAGCCATTCCGTCTCGACCTGTTCCCGCACTTTTTCAATACCCGCTTCTCGAACTAAAATTTTAATCCGCGCTCGGTATTTATTATCACGACGACCATTAAGATTATAAACGCGTAAAATAGCGTCTAAATACGACAGTAGATCTTTCTTTTCTAAAAACGGTCTAATTTCAGTTCCAATAACAGGGGTCCGTCCTAACCCGCCGCCGACTAAAATTCTAAAACCGATTTCACCCGCTTCATTTTTAACTAAATGAACGCCAATATCGTGAAATTGCGTCGCGGCGCGATCTTGTTCGGTCGCGCTCACGGCAATTTTAAATTTACGCGGCAAATACGCAAATTCAGGATGTAAAATTGTCCATTTGCGAATAATTTCACAATAAGGGCGAGGATCTTCGAGTTCATCTGTACAGACTCCCGCTAAATGATCCGCCGTTGTATTTCTTAAGCAGTTTCCACTTGTTTGAATCGCGTGCATTTGTACACTGGCTAATTCTTCTAAAATATCAGGAATTTGTTCCAGTTTTGGCCAGTTAAATTGAATGTTCTGACGGGTCGTAATATGAGCGTAGCCCTTATCATAATCCCGTGCAATACTGGCTAATTTACGAAATTGTGTTGATGAAAGCAAGCCATAAGGCCCTGCAATTCGTAACATAGGGGCATGTGTTTGAATATAGATGCCATTCATTAGGCGCAAAGCGCGAAACTCATCTTCGCCTATTTCTCCTTTTAAATAACGTTGTGTTTGCCCTCTAAACTGAGTAACCCGTTCGTTAATAAGTGTTTGATCGTCGTCGTTATACTGGTACATGAATTGATAGTGTGCTTATTCAAGCAATTAAAGACAGAAAGGATAATAATATACTGCGAGCCATTAAATGACAAAGCTTATTATATAATGTTACCATTTACGGTTAAATTTTTTCCCCTTTATTAATCTACTTTATTCAGTAGGAGGTTATTTTGTTACGCTTATTTTTGATCTTTGCATCATTGTTTTTATTACCTGAACTTGGTATGGCTGAGGAATTAGTCACTGCCGTTATTGAAGAAAAAGAGGGGGCTAATATTTTAGGTCTCACAGGAACCGAACGGGGTATTTATACAGTATTAGTTTTCATCATCGCGTATGGTTTTGTGATGGCAGAAGAGTTTACAGGGTTAAGTAAATCTAAACCCGTCATCTTAGCGGCTGCCATTATTTGGGCTCATGCCGCTGTATTAGCTACCTCAATAGGTGTCCCTGTTGAAGAGCTGCATGAAGAAATTGAATTTGATTTAAAAGAATATGCTGCATTAATGCTGTTCTTGCTAGTTGCAATGACTTATATCAACGCCATGGCAGAACGAAATGTGTTTGAAGCGTTGCGTTCTTGGATGATTAGAAAAGAATTTAATTATAAACAACTGTTTTGGATTACAGGGGTTATTACCTTTTTCTTATCCGCCGTTGCTGATAACTTAACGTCTGCTTTATTAGTGGGCGCTGTTGTAACCGCCGTCGGTGCAAATAGCCCTAAATTTATTGCGATTGGTTTTGTGAATTTAGTGGTTGCTGCTAATGCAGGCGGTGCTTTTAGTCCTTTTGGTGATATTACCACCTTAATGGTATGGCAAGCAGGCTACGCAGAATTCTTTGATTTCTTTAATTTATTTATTCCCTCGGTTGTTAACTATATTATTCCAGCTTTTTTCATGTATTTAGCGGTTCCTGATGAAAAACCGCTCGCAACGAACGAAGAAGCCGTTGTTATGAAACAAGGTGCAATTACTATTTGTATTTTATTTGCCTTAACCATTGCAACCGCCGTTTGTTTTAAACAGTTCTTACATTTACCGCCTTTCATGGGAATGATGGCAGGGCTTTCAATTTTAATGATTTACGGGTATAAAATTAATTTAATTGAAAAAGAAGCAGAAGAAGTTAATCCTTTTGATATCTTCAATAAAATTCGTGATGCCGAGTGGGATACGTTATTCTTTTTCTTTGGTGTTGTGTTCTCTGTGGGCGGTTTAGCCTATATTGGTTATTTAGAATTATTATCCGTTGCGATGTATGATGGCTTAGGTGCAACCGCCGCTAATATTTTAGTGGGTGGATTATCTGCGATTGTTGATAATATTCCTGTGATGTTCGCCGTTTTAAATATGGGTCTGGATATGGACTTATACCAATGGTTATTAGTTACATTAACCGCAGGTGTGGGGGGGTCAATGCTCTCTGTTGGTTCTGCGGCAGGGGTTGCCTTAATGGGACAATCCAATCATAAATATACTTTTTTCACGCACATGAAATGGACTCCTGTGATTGCCTTAGGCTATTTTGCGAGTATTCTTACGCATTATTTGGTTAACGGTTAAACGTTAACCTTCATTATCGTTTAGGTTGCATGTTAGGTCTATGAAAATAAACCTAACATGCAACCCAACCTATAATATCAAAACTAAATTCATGAAAACTCAAAATAGCTGGTCTGCTGCTTTTTCTATTTATTTTCAACCGCGTGTCTTGGGAATGATTTTTTTAGGGTTTTCCGCAGGACTGCCTTTTTTATTAGTTTTTTCTACCCTCTCCGCATGGTTACGTGACGAAGGCACCGCGCGGTCTGTTATTGGTTTTTTTTAGTTGGGTGGGTTTAACGTATTCGATTAAAGTTTTTTGGGCCCCGGGCCCCCATTATTGATCGCCTACCTTTACCGTTATTAACAAAATGGTTAGGACGACGACGTAGCTGGATGTTAATCGCACAATTAGGCATTGCCGCAGGATTAGTCGGCATGGCGTATTGTGATACGCAAACCCAGTTACAGCAGATTGCTTTATTTGCTGTGATGGTTGCCTTTAGTTCCGCAACGCAGGATATCGTTATTGATGCTTATCGTATCGAAGCGGTGATTCCAGAATATCAAGGTGCAATGGCCGCCACCTATGTCTTCGGTTATCGTGTCGCACTCTTAGTTGCAGGTGCAGGCGCACTTTATATTGCTGAATTTATGAGCTGGAAAATTGCTTATTTAGTCATGGCAGCCACCATGTTAGTTGGACTCATTTCAACCCTGTTAATTAAAGAGCCTGAGTCCGTTAAAAATAATAACACGGAAGCCATTGAGGCCAAATTAGAACAAAGTTTAGGCATTGAAAAAAATCACTCGCCTTTATCACGCCTAACCGCATGGTTTGCAGAAGCAGTCGTTTGCCCCTTTGTTGAATTTTTTACCCGTAATGGTAAATTAGGTTTCTCCATTTTAGCGTTAATTGCGGTTTATAAAATGAGTGACATCACCATGGGCGTAATGGCAAACCCATTTTATTTAGATTTAGGGTTTAGTAAAAAAGAAATTGCCGATGTTAGTAAAGTATTCGGTTTTTTTATGACTATTTTTGGGGCATCATTAGGCGGTATTTTAGTCGTTCGCTATGGACTCATGAAACCCCTTTTATTAGGGGCTATTTTAGTAGCATTGACTAATTTACTGTTTGCTTTATTAGCCGTTAGCCAAACGAATTTAAGTTTATTAGCCATGGTTATTAGTGCAGATAATCTCAGTGGAGGGATTGCAACTTCTGTTTTTATTGCCTATTTATCCAGTATGACCCATAGTGCTTATACGGCAACTCAATATGCCCTATTTAGTTCATTAATGACCTTACCTGCTAAATTTTTAGGGGGATTTTCAGGTGTTATTGTTGATGGCTATGGCTATCAATATTTTTTTATTTATGCGTCAATATTGGGTTTACCTGCTATCTTGCTGGTTACATTTTTAATATATCATCAAAATCATAGTAATCATGCGTCAAATTAACGTCATAAAATGAACCTATTTTCTTCAAAAAACAAAACCAAAGCCTCGCCATTTCAAAAAAGTTTATTATTTAAAATTCCAGCCGTTTTTGTTATTCTACTATTGCTCACCGCATCACTACTTTTTATGATCCTGAATACCGTGGGCAAAGAACTTCTACAAGAAGAAATGAATGAAGAAGTTCGACTAACAGGAATAAGGATTATTAATCGTTTAGATGAACAAATTAGCCATGCAGAAGTATTGGCTATTTCTTTAGCAAAAATTTCTGAAAAACTACCCACAGACAGTACGTTACACCAACAATTACTCCCCAATTTAATTAATTATAATAATGCCCAAGATTTTATTGCCGGTGGGGGTATTTGGCCAGAAGCCTATTTATTTGAAAAAAATACAGAACGACATAGTTTTTTTTGGGGACAAAATAAACAAGGAACGTTAGAATACTATAATGATTATAATGAGCCTGAGTATCTACTTTAAATTTCAGGGTAAAACAAATATCAGACCTGCAAACTTTGCGCTTTTTGAGCGATAAGATTCGCCATAGACGGCATTTTGAATTCACCACTAACTCGGTCATAAACATAATCATAAAAACTCACGGCTAGTTTTTTAGCCGTTTCAGCAAGACTCATAAAACTGTCTTTGATTTTCGTGCCTTTCTCATTTCGAGTCTGGAAGCTTATGTCTCGCGCACGCGCTTGTCTTCTTGCGCCGAGTTCGGCTGCATTATTATGTAATGGTAATTTCGGAAGTTCCAAAACTCGCAATAATTCGGTCTTTTTCGCCAGTGTTTTGGCGATGCGATCATTGAGGTCTTCATAATCGCTTGTGGTTGCAAACAATTCATTAAATCGCGTTAACAACCATGCCTTTTTATCGGGGCAGGGATTTTTTTGATAGTTAAGCAACTCCTTATAATACTCCCAATAGAGCCCTCGAAAATCGGCTAATGCTTGCTGATGTATTTCCAGAATTGGACGGAGTTTTTTGTAGTGGCGAGCATCGTGAATCCAGCATAACCCCAAATGTTCCGTCAGTAATTTGAATTGCGGCGCATCGTCTGCAAGCAAGGTTTCAATAACAGGAAAATCCGTTTGTTGCTGATAATAGGCAATGGCGCAAGCTTCGGTGACATGCGTTGCCTGTCTTACGCCTAAGGTATTTAAGATCGCTAAGTGCAACTTAAATTGCGCTTCATTCATCACTGTATTGACAGGTATTTGAGCATCAACTTTTACCCGCGCTTTATCAGCTAACTTGAACTCGTCAAGCAAGGATTGAGCCTGTTGATTGTAGATATAATGGCGTGGCGCATAATCGGTCAGCACGTCCAGAACCGATAAACGGTTTTTGTGTTTGGTGGTGAAATAAGCGGTAAACAAGTCGTTGCAGACCACCTGACAATAGTGGTTATCACCGTTGACTCGCGCACTGGTATCATCAATCTGCCCGTAATCACTGTTGAGAATACCGCTGCGATAAAGTTCGCTTTTTTCCTGATGCGCCCAGTCATAACCGTCTGTCCATTGCTGAGAAACATAAGTCGGCGACACTACAATGCCAATATTTTCAAAAAAACCGACCATGGGTTTTTCGGTCACGCCCATCATCTTAAGCATGGGAATCAAGCTACGAATTCCAATACCAAATTCGCCCTGACCTCGATCGCCTTCAGGCAATTGGGCGCGGTAATACTTATTTTCAGAAGGTGAATAAAAAATCTCACGGAGATACTTAATATTATTGGTTTTGATGACAATATCTTGAATCACCACTTCCGCAAAGCCTTTAGATACTAAGTCGCTAGGCAAGCCAGTTTTGTCGAGTAGGCATTTTAGCGTTTGGTCGATTTTAACTCGTGGGATCTTGGGTTTACGGCGGCGTTTTTTCTTATCCGAGTCCGTATTTTCAGTGTCGTTATTAGTTTCTTTTTGCGCGTCAACTTGTGCTTTTTTACGTTCGTCTTCGGATGAAATATCATCACCCTTATTATTTTTATTGGGTTTGATATCAGGCTTTCCCTGCTCACCTTTCAAGCGATTAACCTCGTCACGAAGTTGCTGTAATTCAGTTTCTAAAGACAATTTATCACTGGCTAAGCGTTCAATAAGATTGAATATTTTTTTGACAATATCCTGCGCTTCGCTACTTTCCATTTGAGCGATCGCTTGATAAATGGCGTTAGTTTCAGCCTGTCGGTCGTGGATATTCAAAGTATGTAAATGTTCGTTCTTTTATGATATGTTGTCAAATCTATTTTAGAAATTTTATCTTTACCCTGAGATTTAAAGTAGATACGAGCCTGAAACGAAAGGCTATCATCATGAAGAATGGTATGTTCCTGCTAAATATATAAATGCTGATGCGGTCTTTTGGTCAAAATCTTATGTAGATCCCTATTCAAATCAGCCGATGGTTACCGTCACCGCGCCTATGTATAAGGGTAGTGTTTTTTATGGTGTTAGTACGATTGATTTGAAATTAAACGGTTTAAAAAGTTTATTAGAAAACTCAACCAAAGCTTTACAGGGTTACGCATTTGCGCTTGATCGAAATGGGAAATTTTTATCATTTCCAAAAGAAAAATTAGTGACACGACAGGTTTCAGGAAAACTAGACTATCTTTATTTAACGGAATTCATTCAAACTCATTCCGAATTTACAGAAATAGCAACGGCTATTCAAAATTTAAAAAAACCAGAGGCCAGTTTAGCCCATCAACAACTTAGCCAAAAAATTGCGGATGAAAGCTATCAAATTAATCTTGATGAAGCGGCGGTTATTACAGATATTATTACCACTGAGAAAAATACGCCTTTAATTTTAAAGCCCACGCAGTTTATTTTAGACAATGATTATTTTCTCAATAGTCCAGTATTGGTTTCTATTGTTACGATGCCAGAAACGCATTGGAAAATTATTTTAGTCTCTCCATTGGATAAAATTGCTCAAGCAAGACATTTACTTTACTCACAATTAAGCGTTGTGATGATCGCTTATTTTACCTTTTTAACCCTGTTTATTTTAGGGTACTTAAATCGTGTTTTAATTCGGCCTTTAAGGAAAATATCAACCAGTAAAGAGGGTAAAAATATTTTTTTGAATGCCTCTAATGCCAGTGAAATTCAACAATTAGCCGATCTATTTAATCAGCGTAGTCAACAATTAACAGAGGTGAGTCGCGCAAAATCTGAATTTTTATCGAATATGAGTCATGAATTTCGGACACCGCTCAATGCCATTATGGGGTTTTCTCAATTACTAGAAACCAATCCACATTCAACCTTAACAAAGTCCCAGTTAGATTATGTGCATTATATTTATACGGCTAGTGAACATTTAAACACGTTGATTTCTAATATTTTAGAGTTTTTCAAAAATGGAAGCGGGAAAAATTGAAGCGAAAATGGACACGGTTTGTTTATCTTCCTCCATTGAACAATGTATTCATACGGCTCAAGGGGCTTTTAAGGATTCAAACGTTCGTTTTATTAACCAGATACCTGAAGAAACTTTTTTTGTTGAAGCCAATAAACGTTTAATTTATCAAGTCCTCTTAAATTTATTTTCTAATGCCATTAAATATAACCGCCCAGAAGGCACGGTTACCGTAAAAGCAAGCATCATCAATGAGCATATTGTTAAGATTTTTGTAACCGATACGGGCTATGGTATTAATGAAGCGGATATGAAAAAACTTTTTCAACCCTTTGAACGCTTATCGGCTAAAAATACGACGATTCCAGGAAATGGAATTGGGTTGAGTTTTTGTGAAAAACTCATGGCCTTGATGGAAGGCCGTATTGGTGTTGATACGGTGGTTGATGAAGGGTCTACTTTTTGGATTGAGTTAAAAAAATCATTGCCCCCCGTAGAGTCGGCTTAACCAACCCTACGAAGGTAGTAATATAAAAAATTAATCACGCAACAATTCATTCAATCCTGTTTTACTGCGTGTTTTTTCATCAACCTGTTTAATGATAACCGCACAATATAAACTATGTGAGCCATCTTTAGACGGTAAATTACCCGAAACGACAACCGACCCCGCAGGAATACGCCCGTAGGTTATTTCACCTGTCATACGGTTAAATATTTTTGTACTTTGCCCAATGTACACGCCCATTGAAATAACGGAACCTTCTTCAACAATAACGCCTTCAACAACCTCTGAGCGCGCACCAATGAAACAGTTATCTTCAATGATTGTCGGCCCCGCTTGTAATGGCTCTAAAACCCCGCCAATACCCACACCGCCTGATAGATGAACATTTTTACCAATTTGAGCACACGAACCGACCGTTACCCAGGTATCAACCATCGTTCCACTATCAACATAAGCGCCTATATTCACATACGAAGGCATCAAAACTGTATTAGGGGCAATATAACACCCATGACGGGCATTGGCATTCGGGACAACACGAACCCCTGCTTTTGCAAAATCATCGGGCGTATACGCGCCAAATTTAGTTTCAACTTTATCGTAATAACGATTTGCACCGCCTTCCATAACACGATTTTCATTAATTCTAAAAGAAAGCAAAACCGCTTTTTTTAACCATTGGTTAACAACCCATTCGCCCTCAATTTTCTCAGCTACACGCGCTTGACCGTTATCTAATAAATTAATAGCGTCTTCAATAGCGTCACGTAATTCGGCACCAACACTCGCTGGGGTAATTTCTGCACGGTTTTCAAAGGAATCATTAATGATTTTTTCTAATTCTGTCATAAGTTTTCTTAAGTGATAAAAGTTGGGAAATTTAATTATAGTACTGCGTCATCGTTAATAACCTTACGTCTTTTAACGATTACAATTAGGTCGAGTTCCTGCCGATTGTTGGTAGAGTTGTACGGCTTTCAATAAATGATTATTTAAATCTTGTATCCGTGTTGCATAAGCGGGATGAGTTGACATAAATTCGGGGGTTTGCTGTCCCTGACTAGCCCGACTCATTTTTTCCCATAAATTAACACTTTCTCTAGGATCAAACCCTGCTTTGGCCATTAAGTCCATCCCCATAATATCGGCTTCACTTTCATGCGTCCGACTATAGGGTAATAAAACGCCATATTGCGCGCCTAAACCTAATGCACTCAAACCGAGCTGACCTAAAGTAGACTGCGGAGCTATCGCACCAAGGATGTTTAATCCTTGTTTAAGCGCGCTTTCCTGTGAAATACGCTCATTACTATGCTTTGCTAAAACATGTCCAATTTCATGACCAATAACCGCCGCAAGCTGATCTTGATTATCAACCATTTGTATAAGACCGGTATAAACCCCAATTTTATTACCTGGTAAAGCAAACGCATTTAAGGTCTTATCTTCAAAAACCACCACTTCCCAACGTCCACCAACCTGTTGAACCAAGGCACTTGCAATACAGTTTACAAATTGAGTGTAGTTCGCATTTCGACTAATAGGTTGTTTAGCCTTTAATTCCTCAAAGGCTTGTTCTCCCATTTGATTCAATTCAGCATCGGGCATAAACGCTATTTGCGTTCGTCCTGTAGGACTCGTTGCGCAAGCTGTTAAGAGACAGCCAGCTAATAAAGGAAGTAATTTTTTTATAAACATAGCAGATGTCCTTTCTAGGAAAAAAGTAAAAGTGACCCTATTTTAACGTAACTTCTATTAAAGCCGTTAAAATTTTTCAAGAATTATTTTTAGATAATCGCTTCTTTTTTAATCAACTACGTTAATCAATGGTTTCGATCCAACTGCAACGCTCTTTGACAATTTCAGCCGTATCCGCATTACCAATACCCCGTGCAATTAAACCAATCACTCGGTCATCAGTATCATAGCCTATATGGGCATCCAAAGGGTTAGCGACTTTTCCAAGACCAAAAATATCAAATACATTGGCCACATTAATATTAATATTAGTGACTTCAAAACATAAGCGTGAGTCTAAATATTTGTCCACAAATTGAGGTGGAATTGCATAACTTAATAAATCATTAGGGTCGCTAAAAGCAATAATTGGAGTTTTTGATAACATACGTTCTGAATACAGTTTTCCCTTGGGCTGACAATACGCCGACTTTTGATTATTAACTTCAGGCAAGCTTCGTCCTAACTGTAACATCGGCAATTGATTTGACATCATGTAAAGGGGCAACTGTTTATGCTGTAATGCCAAGGCAATCATTTTTTGTTTTTCTGATATTTTCTGGGATTTATCTTTACTGCCTAAAATTTCAGCAATTTTTTGTAAGCCGTCAATGATAATTCGACTTCCTAGGCTATGAGAGACAAAAGCATAATGATCGTTAAGAATGCTCTCTATGGAGGATAAACTTTCGGACCAACAAGCCTTTGAGGATCCTTCGGGTAAATCGTCCCAATGACCACTGGCCATCCAACAAAATGACTGAATAAACGCCGTAAGAATATCTTCTCTACTTTCACCTAAATAGATAATAGGGTCAGGGGCGGTATCATTCGTAAACTTTTTCATTATGTCGTTAAGTTTAGTGCGACGAAATGAATATTCCCCTGAATTATCATAGGCGAGTATTTCTTTATGTTTGGCGGTAATCACTGACCACGTTAACTCATAAAACAATAACTCGCGCTGTTTTGATTTATCTAAAAAACGCTGAACTCTTAAATTCCCTAATTTTTTATTTTGATTACTCGGTGAGGTTAGTTCGATATTCTTATGTTGTTTTGAGGTCACCGATAAATCAAGTTCTTTTGCTAATTTTTCCGCAAACTCGGTGGCATAACCCGGTGAATGATCGCCAACGCCATGGATCATTAAGAGTTTAGTTTTTCCATTACGTGAATGATATAAGTTGGGTTTTAAGCCTTCAAATGCAGCCCCCCAAATTTCACAGAGTCTATCATCCTCGGCGGCTTGTTTTTCTAAGAAAGCTTCCGCCACACCTTTACCTAAACTAGCGCAACCAGATAACCCCATAAAAACCAATAATATTAGCGTCTTTTTTATCATTAAATGCTTACTTTTTTTGTTTAGTGAATAGATTTATTCGACTAAAAAATTTACTCGAATGGGTGTCTTGAGTAGCAACCTCTTGTTCCTCAACATTAATTTCCTCAAGCCATTGTGCTTGTTGCATTTGTAATGCTTCTGCTTTTTTCTGAATTCGTAATTTATCTTGATTATTAATATCTAAACGAATGAAATCACTGTCTTTTCTTAACATAAAACGAATGACTTCATCTAATAATTCATCGTTAATTTCATCAGGATCAAAAGCTTTACTGTAAACATTAAAATCTTCATGATTATTAATTAATAATTTAATTTTTGAATGATTCGTATCCGCTTCAAAACGAAACCGAACAGGAATTTTTCGAGTAATCGTAAATTGAGCCGCATCAACCCCATTTTTATTTACAAATTGGTTCCAATCAAAGGCTATATTTTTTGAATGTAAAAAAGCCACTTCACTTTCTATTCGACTACGCCCTTCCAGTCCATAATCAAATGAGCCTTTACCAACACAAACAAACGTAACATTAATCTGTTTAATTTTATCAAAATCAGAAAACCCGCTATAACCATCGGTATTTATTTGATAATCTTGTTGAGTCAATCCACCTATTTCTGGAAATTTTTGACTGTAATCCTCAATTTCAATGGCTTTTTCAAGATAGCCTAAATGCCCTATAATTTCTTTTAAAAAGGTAAATGTTTTTTGCATTTTTGGTAGAATCAGCTCTTGATACGCTTGATCTTGTTGCTGTTGTACTGTTGTCTCTGCAAATTCCGTTTCTTGCTTAAGATTAGCCTCATTTCTTAATTGGTTAATAATGCTCATGCGTTAATGCCTCGCTGCCTTAAGACCTCATAAATCATAATTCCTGCGGCAACGGATACATTAAGGCTTTCAACATGCCCAACCATAGGAATTTTTACTAATAAATCACAATGTTCTTGAGTTAAACGACGCATCCCAGAGCCTTCTGTTCCCATCACTAAAGCAAGAGAAATATTTAAATTAGCCTCAAAAATTGTCTCTGTCGCCTCGCCTGTTGAACCGACAATCCATATATTTTCAGTTTTTAACCAGCGTAAACAACGCGCAAGATTGGTCACTTGATAGACGGGGATGGTTTCTGCAGCCCCTGAAGCGACTTTACAGACCGTTGAAGTAATTCCACTGGCATTATCTTTCGTTATAATGATGCCATTGACTCCCGCAGCATCCGCACTACGAAGACAAGCCCCTAAATTATGAGGATCTTGAATTTGATCTAAAACTAAGAAAAAAGGCAGTCCATCAAGCACTCTAACATCATCTTTTAATTGGGCCTCCGTTTTCAAAGCGGGGAGCTGAACATTAGCAACAATGCCTTGATGGCTTTTACCGTCTGCAAAGCCATCTAACTTTTTACGGTTGCTGGTTTCTATGACAATATTATGCTGTCCAAGCTGCTCTAGTAATGCTCCGAGACGTTTATCTTGACGTTCTCTATCGACCCAAACCTGAATGATTTTATCGGGTGAATAATCTAATGCAGCTTGTACCGCATGAATACCAAAAAGTTTATTTAATTTCATTTTTAGCGTACTTTTTCTTATGTTTTTTACGACGGGTTGTTTTTTTAGCTTTTTGAATCAATTCAAAATCAATTTTCTTTTCATCTAAATTAACGCGAACTACCTTAATTTGTACGGTATCCCCTAAACGATAACGAATTCCAGTACGCTCGCCTTTTAATTGATGAGACGTTGGGTCAAAATGAAAAAAGTCTTGGGGTAAATTCGTAATATGCACCAACCCTTCAACATAAACTTTCGTTAATTCAACAAAAAAACCAAAGCCTGTCACCGCTGAAATAATCCCTGAAAACTCATCGCCAATTTTGTCCATCATGTATTCACATTTAAGCCAACTATTGACATCACGAGTGGCTTCATCGGCTCGACGCTCATTTGCAGAACAATGCTCGCCAAGTATTGACATTTCAGGAAAGCTATAACTAAAGTTCTCAGGGCTTTGTTGATTAATACAATGTCGAATCGCACGATGAACCAGTAAATCAGGATAACGGCGTATCGGTGAGGTAAAATGGGTATACGCCTCTAAAGCCAATCCAAAATGTCCTTTGGTTTCAGGACTGTATACGGCTTGGGACATAGAGCGTAATAAAACGGTTTGAATTAAATGCGAATCCACACGGCCTTGAACCGATGTGAGTAATTCCATAAAATCTAAAGGTGTCGGCTTATCCTCGCCATTTAGATGCAATCCCATTTCCCCTAAAAAGGTTTTTAAGGTCAGTAGTTTTTCAGTGCTGGGCGCTTCATGAATCCTTAATAATCGCGGCATTTTTTTACGAATTAGAAACCGTGCCGCCGCTCGGTTCGCACTAATCATAAATTCTTCAATTAATTTATGCGCATCATTACGTTCGATGGGAATAATATTTTCTATTTTACGATTTTCACCAAAAACAATGCGGCTTTCTTGGGTATCAAAATCCATTGTTCCCCGTTGTTCACGCGCCACTCGCATGGCTTGATATAACGCATAGAGTTGCTGTAAATCAGGGAGTAAGTCGGCGTACTTTTTAGCGAGTTTTTTATTGCCTTCAACCAGCAATTTAGCAACATCCGTATACGTCATGCGGGCATGTGAGCGCATAACCGCTTCAAAAAATCGTGAACGAACAACCTGACCTTCTTCATTAATATAAAGCTCGCAGACCATGCATAATCTATCGACATCAGGGTTTAATGAGCATAACCCATTCGATAAAACTTCAGGTAGCATCGGAATGACTTGCTCTGGGAAGTAAACCGAGGTACTTCTGTTTTTTGCCTCATTATCCACTGCGGTCCCTACTTGAACATAATGGGATACATCGGCAATAGCCACTAATAGCTTCCAGCCTTTGGGGGTTTTTTTGCAATAAACCGCATCATCAAAATCACGTGCATCTTCACCATCTATCGTAACCAACGGTGTTTCACGTAAATCGACGCGTCCTTCTTTCGCCTTGTCAGGCACATTATTTTTTAGGGGTTTTATTTCTTGTTGTAATTTTTCAGGCCATTGATAAGGTAAGTCGTGTGAACGAATAGCCACCTCAATCTCCATCCCAGGGGCCATGTGTTTACCCAAAATTTCAATAATTTTGCCTATGGGTTGATGGCGTTGTGTGGGTTGTTGAAGAATTTCAACCACCACTATTTGCCCTTTTTTTGCTTTTGCACGCCCCTCTTTAGGGATCAATATATCTTGGCAAATCTTTTTATTATCGGCACTAACAAAATAAAAGCCTTTTTCTTTTAAAAATCGTCCAACTATTTGGTGCGTATTGCGCTCTAAAACATCAACAACAGCCGCTTCTCGACGACCCTTTCGATCCATATTAGAGACATGAACTAACACCCGATCATTATGCATCAATGCACTCATCTCACGCGCGGATAAAAACAAATCCGTCGAGCCATCATCGGGCTTTAAAAAACCGAACCCATCGGGGTGACCTAAAACCCGACCTGCAATTAAATCTTGATTATTAACCTGACAATATTTCTGTCGACGATTAAAAAGCAACTGCCCATCACGCTCCATCGCTCGCAAACGGCGACGTAATGCTTCTCGATTATCCGCCGATTCTAGGCCAAATTTTTCAGCAATTTGTTTCCGCCCTAAAGGCTTCCCTGTCTGTTCAAGTAACTCTAAAATTAATTCACGACTCGGAATAGGGGATTCATATTTTTCAGATTCACGCTGAGCATAGGGATCCGTTTTTGTTTTAAAATTTATGGTTTCGTTTATGGTCATTTATTAAGTTAACTCTTACAGTCAATAGGACATTTTATCGTTAGATACGCTTTCTGGAATCATAGCATTATTAAACTATTTTTACCTGAGTTTTAAGTGTTTTTATCGTTTTAGTTGCAGCAAAGTTAATTTTTTCCATTTGTTCGATAATCTCATGCGTTTGGCTACCAATTTAAGACGGGACATCCAGCAATTTCAAAGGGTTAGAAAACACACGCTTTCGACTATTTCTAGGAAGCGGTAACTCGCCCATTTCATTCAGTAGCCATGAAAACAAGTCTGGAAACTCGGTATCAAATAAACGCATGGCGGCGGTTGTGCCATCCTCACGTTTGATTCCGTAGTTATGAATGACCGTCAACGCGTTTA
Organism: Methylococcales bacterium; assembly: GCA_030949405.1. NCBI lineage: Bacteria > Pseudomonadati > Pseudomonadota > Gammaproteobacteria > Methylococcales > Methylococcales bacterium. The sequence goes on from JAUZSN010000002.1 coordinate 2,526,669, forward strand.
ATCGCTTTTTATTCAAACCTCGCCCATTGCGATACATTTGCGATAAACAGCCATTTCGCCCTTCCACCGCAGATGAACTGCGTTGAAACTGCCTTGCCATATGCTCCGCCAATGTTAGCCATCGCTGCATTTCACTGATTGATAACTTTGCACTAAATGGGTCTGATTTGAGCTTATCAGACGCGGTTTCCCAAGCTTTTCGATAGTTTTCCTTTGACCTGCGGCTTTTAGTTTGTTCCATTTTCTGATGCCAATAAACAACGGGTAATAATGTTGTGGTCAACCAATATTCGGTATCCGCATCAAGCCCCAAATTTTGCAAGGTTTCGCGTACCCAAAGCCACCAAAAACTGATGGATACCGCTAACGGTTTTATTTGATTACGAAACTTTTTCATCACGCCTTTATGATCGTTAATCCCTTGTTTTTCCGCTATTTTTTCAAAGGCTCGCGCTCTTAACTCTAGCAACTTCTCAACCTGTTCCGCATCGTTTCTACGACTATCATTGAGTGAAAAAGGATGAACTTCATCCGCAATCCCTTGTAAGTTTTCGTGATAATCTGTTTGTATTTTTTTGGCTTCTTCAAGCTCTTTTTCAGCCGTTATCCGTGTTGTTTTAAGTCCAATAATTTTCTGCATCGTTGCCGTTTTAGAAACAGTAGACTCTGCGGTTTGCGCCGCTTGCCGCTGTTTTTCAGCCCTTGCTGCACGCCTGCCGATTTTCGCGCCTAACCAGCGACTCATATCTTGTTGAGCATGAAAAATATCTGCCCCCGATTCGCACTTAAACCCCGTCACTGCCATTTTTATCAACGCCTTAGCGCGATCACTAATCGCATGATTAACCTCAATGCCTAATGATTCTAATCGTGGCGAAACCTTTTTATACCAAGTATCGTAGCACCTATCATCGCTAATATCTTCCAACAAAAGATAGCCAGAACGTAAGTCCATTAAAACTAAAATCATAAAGTTGCCGAAAAAGTCTCATCCAGCCCAGCAACAACTTTACGTGTTTGTTTTTTCACACTTTTTTCGCATTCTTGCTGAAACTGCGGCAATAAGACTTCCATTTTATTGATTTGAGTCCGCAGTGCGTCGGGTGATACGCCCACATGGGTGTCAATCCGTATCATTTTAAAAAACAGCGATAAAGTCTCTGCACCTACGCCTGCCTTTAATCCAAAGACATACAAGGCGGAAAACACCATTAATCTTTGCCAAGAACTACCTGCCTCGGTTTCCCATAATGATGATTCAGGATGTCGATTTCGCTTTGTTTGCGCTTGACGATGACGATGCACACTGCTTTTTGAGCGACCAACAATTGAAGCTAAGTTACGAACAGTTTGCTTGCCTGTTGTTGTAATTTCAGCGATAATTGCGTGACTAGCTGCGCGTATTTTCTGTGTTGTTCTGTTTTTTTAGTCATTAACCTATGATACAAGAATATCGCAGTTAGTTCTTTATTTTGTCCCGTCTTAAGTTGGTAGCCATGCGTCACCGTTTTCGGCCATCAATTCCATTTTTTTACACGCGTCTGATAAAAATAAAGCCCCGAGGGTTGCTGATTCTCCCTTCAGTCCATGAGCCGTTATTTTTAATAACGAACGATCATCCTCTTTAATAAGTTGATAAAGAGTTTCTATCCTTTTTTCTATTTCTATGAGTGTTATGGATATAATAGAATTAAAACGTTCAATACCCAACGACAATTTCAACTCATCCAGTACAGAAACAGCTAAAACTTCGATTGTCGTATTATTTTCTACACTGGGGTAACCACTTATCAAGTGCCAATTGAATAAGATCGGCTCGAATAGGTTTGGTTAAATAATCATCCATGCCCACCTTATAAGCTTTATCACTGACACCATTCATAACATTTGCCGTTAAGGCAATAATAGGGACTCTCTTTTTTTCCTGATTTTTTTCAAGCGCACGAATCGCTTGAGTCGCTTCATAACCATCCATGCCAGGCATTTGCAAATCCATAAAGATAAGTTGATACTGACTGGATTGATACGCATCAACAGCCTCTTGACCATTATTAACACACGTCGCCATAAAACCAAAATATTCTAAAATTCCCATAATAACCATCTGATTAATCGCCGTATCTTCAACGATTAAAATATTTTCAGAACGGATATTAGTTTCTTGTTCTTCTTCTAACGCATCAATAGGGTCTATGGTGTCTATCAAGATGCTGGGTTCATCAACAACGTTCACCAATTTTGAAACCATATTATATAAATCTGATGAACGGGACGGTTTACGTAAATAGCCATCAATTCCCATCTGTTGTAAATTTTCGGTCTTAATATCCTTATCCAAGGATGACAATAAAAGTGTTTTTATTCCTTTTAGTTCAGGGTCTGATTTAATTTTTTTAATCAATTCAATCCCATCCATTTCTGGCATTTGATGATCAATAATAGCAACATCATAAGCATTACTTTGTTGAGCGGCTTTTTTTGCTTCCTCTAAGGCTAAGGAACCTCTATTAACGGCGGTAAATGGCATTAACCAGTACTTAGCTAACCCACTCACTATTTTTAAATTAGTTGCATTATCATCAACTAATAAAACCCGAAAATTTTCCAATTTATGATCATCGATTTGCCCCAGATTTTCACCGAAAGGAAAGGTTAAAGAAAACCAAAATTGACTCCCCTCACCTAGTTGACTTTTAATCCCAATTTCGCCCCCCATGGCTTCAACTAATTTTTTACAAATAGATAAGCCTAAGCCTGTTCCCATATATTTACGCGTATCGGAGGAATCGACTTGCACAAACGGTTCAAACAAAGTGGCTTGATCGCTATCTTCGATGCCTATTCCTGTATCATTGACTTCAAATCGACACTGCATTTCATTAGACTTGTTCTTTAAGAAGAAGTTAATATATCATGTTAAAATTCCATAGGATAGCCGCTAAAAAAGAAAATAAATCTTTTACACCTTCTTTTTTATTTCTAAACTTGTCAACTAGGCATCTATATCTTTTCATTCCACCGATTACATGCTCAACAATGACTCTTTCACGACTCATCTCTTTGTTTTCTTTTTTTTGATTTTCTGTTAATGTTGGGTTTGGATTATGCTTAGATTTATTTGGTTTTTTATGAGGAATATTTACCGAATTAGTTTTATATTCATTATTAAACCCCAAATAACCTAAATCAATAAATATATTAAAATTACTAAACCAATTTAATTCTGGATTAAATTCTTTTTTAAACATTCCATAATCATGATTTTTACCTGGAAAATTAACCCCAATATATAAAATTAAATGACCTAAAGAAGCTATAGTGGTATTTTTAATTGTATGCTGTTTTTTTTACCACTGTAAAATTCATTTTGTTCTTCATAGTCACTAGGGCGTTGTACAGCACGCTCTGTAGCATCTATTATCAATGTTTGAACTCCGCCAAAAGCCTGCTGCATTTCTTCAGGGGTTGAAAAACTTGTTGCAGGTAAAACATTAAATATATCTAACGTCTTTATTAAAATTGGAAATAATTTGTATACATGAGTATGGGCGCATGATTTATTCATATTAAAAGAAAACCCTAAGTGATCGAAAGTAGAATAGCACTTCATATAATTTAATATAAATAATAATTTGTCTGCGGGTGTTTTTAATGTGCTATCTAAACCACTACCGTATTTTCTTTCTTTATTTTCATGTTTTTCTTTTTGATCTTCAATAAGGGTCTTTTCAAATAGAGATAATAGTAAAATAAAATGTTCTGTTTTTAATCCTGTTAAAGCTCTTAACTGTCTATCATCATAAATTCTTGGTAAAATTTCTTTTATTTTCATGTTATACTTTGATTTTTATTTTTTATAGAAATTTATTATAAAGCTTATTTATTATTTTTAATAATTTAATTTAAAGTTTATTTATTAGGCTGTATCAACTGATTGTGAATGTTATCAAGTATATATAAGCAATTGATTTTAATATATTTTATTTAGAAGAACAAGTCTATTATTATTTTCATTGATAACCAACTTCAAACTCACCTCACCTTCCTCGGTAAATTTGATTGCATTATTCGCTAAATTCATGAGTACTTGTCGAATACGGTCAGGATCACCTAACGCGTAGTAGTGAGGTTCAGGTAAAGAAATCTCAGTCGTTAATTCAATATTTTTATTCGTTGCCGATTGGGTTAATAACAAGGTAATGTGTTCTAAAATATCATTCGGATTGAATTCATTTTCTTGAAAAAATATTTCCCCTACATCCATTTTGGAGCTATCAAGAATATCATTTAAAATTAACAGTAACGTTTCACCTGAAACTTGAATGGTTTCGATGTAATTTTTTTGAATTTTATTAAGCTGCGTATTGGATAATAATTCAGTAATGCCAAGAACCCCATTAATGGGCGTTCGTAACTCATGAGACATATTAGCCAGAAATTCTGATTTAACCCGCTGTGCTTCTATTTGTTTAGAAATATCACGCAATACAACGTGTATAATTTGTTTGTCTTGATAATCAAGTCGTGTTAACAAAACATCAACCCAGAAATCATCCCCATTTTTTTTACGATGTACCCATTCAAATTGTACTGAGCCTTTTTGAAGGCACTCTGCAATTAACCTTCGTGCCTTTTCTCCAGATGATTGTCCATCGGGTTGTTTGGGAGGTGATAAATCACCAGGTTGAATCAGCATGGATTGTTTATCATCATAACCCATCATTTTGATCGCCTTTTCATTACAATCAATAAAAAAGCCATTTTCAATAAGAACAATTCCATAACCTGATTGTTCAAACAAAACTTTAAAACGTTCTTTTTCTTGCTCTAACGCGTTGGCTTGTCGCGTGAGATTATTTAAATCCGCCCAGTAAATTTGCGCAAAATGAAGGGCTAAAAGGAGATAGGCAAACGCTCTTAAACAATGCCATAACCACCAATTGCCATCCCATAAGATTGACGCTTCAAATAAAACGCCTGCTAAACCAAAAAGACAAAAATGATTCGAAAAATAAAAAGAATCAGGATGATGTTTATGATGGTATTTTAAAGCAAAATACCCCCAAGAAATAATAAAGCCCAGCCCACCGACTAAATTAAAAACTTTTGCACTTAACGTAAATTTTTTATCCTCATCAAGCATCGTCAATGACATCTCAGGGTAAACAATTGACCAACCGCTAAAACCAATCGTCGCCATTATTAACAGTATTAAATAGACTTTACGCCTAAATTTTTGAGACACCTCAGGGGTTACCCAAATTAAAGCCGCAAAAAAACCACCGATAAGGGTTGCCGAGGAATGCAGCCAAACAAAAGTTTGACCCGGTTGTACTTGAGAATGAGCTAAATCAAGCGTTCCCATGGAAATAAAACAAGCGATCAACCAAATATAATTCGTTTCCAAGCGTCCTTGCTTAATCATGGTCGTTATAAATAATGCCAGCATAAAAGCAATTAGCGCGCCCCCTCCTTCCAAAAAAACATGAAATAGTGGGTAATTCCAATGAAAATTAGGGAAAAAATAAAAGATAATCCACCCAAATAACACAGGGGCAATAGCAAGTGAACTAGATGACCACAACGATTTTAGCATTAAAAAATCCTTTCAAAACGATGAAACTTACTCAATATATTGGGTGGATGAATGTTCTCACATTTTTCTTGAAAATTAAATAAAAGATAAAAAATTACCGTTAAAATTCTTAAAATCAAACAAAACAAAATAATTTTTCGCATTTAGCTTTATCATAGATCATTCATCAATAATTTATTTGAGTTATCGACTTTTAGTGTAAAAAATGAAACAAAAAAAAATATTTATCCCCCTAAAAATAGCCGTATTAACCATTTCTGACACCCGTACTGAGATAGATGATACCTCTGGAAAAACATTAGTTGAACGCATTAACAAAGCAGGCCATCACGTTATTGAAAAAACCATAGTGACTGATGATATTTATCAAATTAGAGCGATTATTTCAACATGGATTGCCCATCCCGATATTAATGCCATTATCACCACAGGAGGAACGGGGGTAACGGGTCGAGATGGAACACCTGAAGCTATTACGCCCTTACTAGATAAACAATTAGATGGGTTTGGTGAAATTTTTAGAATGCTCTCTTATGATGAAATTAACACCTCAACCATCCAATCACGCGCCATGGCAGGCGTTGCAAATGCGTGTTATATTTTTTGTTTACCGGGTTCGTCAGGCGCGTGTCGAACCGCATGGGACAAATTAATACAGGCTCAACTGGACCATCAAACAACCCCTTGTAATTTAGTTCAACTAATGCCTCGATTATTGGAACGATAATCTGAACTATGATTTAAAAAATGTAAAAATTATCATAAAAGATGGCTTCTTGTGGGTCACCGATTTTTATTTTTAATAACACATCAAGCTCTAAGGGTAAGAGAAACAAAGTATCCTGTAACCTTTATCAATGAATACTGGTATCATGTGTGAGTACATAAAATAAAAATACTGAGGTGACTAAATACCCTCCTCCCTCCAATAAATATGAATGAGTCTCTTCCATCACAACGTTATATTTTTCTTAATAAAATAACTACCCAGTGGGCTATTACACAAAGTAGAGGCGAATAGCCTTACAAAAAACGTAAATAAGACCTCTTAGAAATAAGAATTTAATAACATCCGAAATTTTATTGTAGGCTGGGTTAGTTTTTTACCATAGCAAAAAGCATAACCTAGAGAGACTCAATACGGGGTTACGTTATTTCGCAAGCGAAATAAGCCTATCCCCGCCTACAAAACCGCTTTTGACTTTGTATACGATTTTCGGAAATCATTAATTTCTTATTCCTTAAGATTTTAGCAGTAAATAATGATTCCCCAGCCCTTAGCCAACTTTTAAAATTATCATGAACTATGACTTTAGCCAAATCCCCGCTCAAGGCGACAAATACGCATCACGCCTACGTCTTCGTCATTGTGGCAGGCTTCAATTTTTAAAACATGCCGTTTCTGTTGAACTCGGTGGACATGGCGATAGTTTTGAAGCATTAGTCATGGCGCATCATAGTCTTGGGAAACAATGTTTAGATAGTGGGTTAATCTTATCGATTAATGCTCATTTATGGGGTGCTATATTTCCCCTAATTACTTACGGATCTATTCAACAACGACAGCGTTGGTTACCTGCTTTATTATCAGGTGAAATGATTGGAGGACATGCCATTACTGAGCCTCAAGCAGGTTCAGATATTAATGCCCTAACGACGACAGCAACCTTAACGGACAAAGGATTTATTTTAAAAGGCCACAAACGATTCATAACTAACAGCCCAATTGCGGATACACTGGTTGTTTATGCTAAACTAGAAGGCAAGTTAACGGCTTTTTTAGTTAAAAATGATGATAAAAAAGTATTTTTTACTGATAATCATCAAATAACAGGCTGCAGCTCAGCAACAATGGGCGATGTCTTACTAGAGAGCTGCTTAATTCCAAGTGACCGAAGACTAGGGAAAATTGGAGCAGGGCCTTCAATTATACAAAATGCGTTAGAATTGGAACGTGCCTTTGTTTTTGCAGGGATCAGTGGCATTATGAGTTGGCAATTAGAGACCATCGTCAAATATAGCCGCGAACGTCAAGTTAACGGGGTCCATTTAGGACAAAATCAAGCGATTAGTCATAAAATCGCAGACATGAAATTACGATTAGACACCATTAATTTATGGCTTTATGAATGTGCGCGTTTAAAAATGAAAAATAAACGCTTAACACTGGCCAGTGCGCAAACCAAGCTTTACGCCTCAGAATCCTTTTTGCAATCAAGTCTAGATGCCATACAAATTATGGGAACAAAAGGGCTTTTAAGCACGCATAAAATGAATAATTTAGTTCATGATGCCCTTGCAAGCCGTTTATTTTCAGGTTCGTCTGAAATACAAAAAAACATGATTGCCGCCTTACTTGGAACAGGTGAGGGCTATCAAGGGCCGGAGAAAAAATGATGCTTCAATTCTTATTCATTCTATTATTGCTATTTTCACCTAACGTTAATGTTAACGCGGAAGGGAATCAATACTGTTCAGTGAATGGGATAAAATTATATGGAAAAGTTCAATTTGTAAGTTCTTTTTCAGATATAAAAATTAAATATGTCAGTGCCTTCCCTGATTTAAAAGTACAATTTGTAAGCTCTTTTCCTAATCATTGCGGACAATGGCAACGTGTTCAATCATTCCCTGATTTTAAAGTTCAAGTCGTCAGTTCACTTCCAAATATAACCATTCAAGAAGTCGGCTCATTTCCAGGAATGAATTAAAATAATGGTTAATTTTACTATTTCGTCACCATGAAACCGTTAAAACCTATTCTTTTAATCGTTACTTTATTATCAACCAGCGGTTGTGCAACCTTGAGCCGTGAAGATTGTATGCAGGGTGCATGGTTTGATCTCGGCCTTAGCGATGGTCGAAGGGGAAAAACCTTTACACGCTTAGGTCAACACCAAAAAGCGTGTTTAGACTATGGTATTCATATCGACAATGAGCAATATAACCAAGGACGTGATGTCGGCTTAAAAGATTATTGTCAGCTTGATAATGCGATTGATATGGGGTTGAGGGGTCATCGTTATCAATCTGTTTGTCCCCCTGAAACTCATGCTGTTTTTTTGCGTTACAATCAAGCGGCCTATGATGTCTACCGTTGCCAAGAAGATTTAGAGGGCCTAGACGATGATTTATATGATAAAGAAAATAGCTTGTTGAATAATAAATTAACCGATGATGACCGCTCACAAATTCGTGTTGATATTCGTGATTTAGACCGTGAACGCCAACGAATTCGTGATGATCTTTATTCACGAGAACGCCGATTAGAATCCCTTATTAATCGAGGTTATTAAATGACGTTAAAAAGAACAATCACAGGCACAAACATCACACGCACTATCAAAACTAGGCAGTGTATCTTTAGAAAAACAATTCTCCATACATTGACACGCACCATCGGATAAACAATCACACTGATCTATTCGACGGCGTTTTATTAACGTTTTATTCGCCTTTCGACAGCGTTCAAATTGTAAGCGGCTAAAATAAAACCCCTTAAGACAGCCCTGATTTAACACCTTCAATTTAATCGCCTGCGAACATGAATCGCCGCCCTCTAAAACCGCATGAGCGCAACGAAAACCTTTGTAAGGGGATAAATAGCGTTGATAAATTTGAATTAAAAAAACGACAAGTGACTTCATTTTTACTTAGGCTTTAGTTTGATAACGTCGCTCATTATCATAATAATCCGAAAAACCAACTGTCGTTGTTAACGTATCAAAATCTAATACCGAAGCAGGTGATTCGCCTCGTTTTAATGCGTTTAATGATCCTTGCATGGCCTGAATAGACACGTTTAATAAGGTCAACGGATAAACGGCTATTTTATAACCCATTGTTTCTAACTGTTCCGTAGATAACAACGGGGTTTTTCCATGCTCAATTAAATTAGCAACTTTATGGCCGTCAACAGCATCACAATACTGTTGCATTTCATCAATGCTTTCAGGTGCTTCTAAAAAATTTATATCCGCACCCAGTTGATGAAATAATTGAGCGCGAGCAATGGCCTCCTCTAATCCATCGGTTGCTCGGGCATCCGTTCTAGCCATAATTAAAATATCGGCGCCTTCATCACGTGCATCCACAGCGGCCTGTATTCGCATTGCCGCCTCATCTCGACTGACGACCGCTTTCCCTTGAGTATGTCCACAACGTTTAGGGGCAAGCTGATCTTCTAACATAATGCAGGCAAAGCCTGCTTGCGCGTACCCCTGAACCGTACGTTTAATATTAATCGCATTCCCAAAACCTGTATCACCATCGCCCCAAATAGGAATGGATACCGCGCTACAAATATTTTGTCCTTGATTCTGCATTTCAGCATAAGAAATAAGCCCTGTGTCAGGCAAACCTAAGCGGGAGGCTGAAACCGCAAAACCACTCATAAAAGCAGTTTCAAACCCTGCCTGTTCACATAATGTAGCTGAAAGTGCATCATGACAGCCTGGCATCACTAGGATATTAGGCTGATTAAGAAGCTGACGTAATTTCTCTGCGGCAGTGAGCATGGGTAATCCTTAAATTTTTTAAACGCAAGATCGCTCTAATTGAGAATGAATAATGCTAAAATAACACGCTTTCTATTAAATTATTAACTTTCCTTACCTTTATGTCCTTTCATCTAAAACTTGATTCCAGCGCGTTAAAACTAAACGTCGCCTTAAACTCTACTAACTTTAAAAAAATTAAGACAAAGCAACAAGGGATTTTAGGTCAGCAACGCGCGCAAGAGGCCTTGAATTTTGGCGTAGCCATGAAAAACCCAGGCTATAATATTTTTGTCATGGGACAACCGAGTACAGGACGGTTATCCATGATTACCAGCGCGCTAAATCAACGTGCGGAACAACAGCCAACGCCTATTTCTTACGCCTATGTTGATAATTTTACGAAACCCCGTGAACCCGTGGCGATTAAGTTTCCCGCAGGCTACGGTGAAATTTTTAGTAAAGATATTGAAAGTCTAATTGATAACCTATTAGCCACCTTTCCTGCCGCCTTTGAAAGCCCTACGTACCAACAAAAAAAGAGTGCGATTGAACGTCGCTTCAATCAACAATACAGCCGTGCCATTGATAAAGTAGATAAACAATCACGCACACTTAATGTAGCCTTATACCGAGAAGGCGATGGCATTACCTTTTTACCCATTCGTAAAGACAAATTATTAGAGGATGATGAGTTTGCACTCTTACCACAAGAAGATCGAGAAACCTTTCATCGATATGTTGCTGAACTTGAAGAGTTTTTAAGTGAAACCTTATTAGAGCTTCCTCAATGGCGACGCGCGATGGTCGAGGAAATTAAACAACTTGATAACGAAACCATCGACTATGCAGTTGCGCCCTTATTAGACGAGTTAACTAAAAAATATCAAAACATTGATGATGTCATTAGCTTTTTAGCTGAAATTAAAACCGATTTAACTAGCACTATCACCGATTACTTAATGCCTTCGCGGACTTTAGAAGAAAATGATTTAACCACGCGTCGTCTCATTTTAACGGAACAATACGTCCCCAATATTATTGTTGATTACGCCGAAAAATCGGGCGCACCCGTGGTTTATGAATCGCATCCCACCTATCAAAATTTATTTGGTCGAATTGAATATGTCAGTGACCAAGGAACCTTAGTCACCACTTATCGGCGTATTTGTGCAGGTTCCTTACATCGTGCTAATGGCGGGTATTTAATTTTAGACGCGGAAGAGGTATTAACCTACCCTTTTGTTTGGGAAGGGTTAAAGCGGGCATTACAAACAGGGTTAATTGAAATTGAAACCCCTTATTCTGAATTTGGTATTAATACCATTACTTTAAAACCTGAAGTCATTCCTTTAAATGTAAAAATTATTCTTTTTGGTTCACGTAATATGTATTATTTGCTGGAAGAAATGGACAGCGAATTTAATGAAATCGTTAGGGTACTGGCTGATTTTGATGATGATATTAGTCTCAGTGATGAAAATATTCAGCAATTTACGGTGTTAATGCAAACCCATGCGACTGATTTAGGAATGAAAGCATTAAGTCATACCGCATTGGAACGCTTAATTGAACACAGTTGCCGTTTAGCCGAAAATCAGCAAAAACTATCCGCCCATGTGAATGATTGTTTAGAAATCATCAGTGAAACTCGTTTTTTATCGGAACAAAGTACCACGGAATTAATTGAACGTGAAGACATTCAACAGGCTTTAAATGCGCGTGAAAATCGCCATAGCCGTATCGCTGACGAAATTTTAAACGAAATGTTAGCGGGGACTATTTTAATTGATACCTCAGGAAATGCCATAGGGAAAGTCAATGGCTTAACCGTGTTAGAAATTGGTGGCAGTTCTTTTGGCGCACCCGCTAGAATTACCACCACGGTTCATCCTGGTTCGCGTGGGATTGTGGATATAGAACGTGAAGCTGAATTAGGACAGGCCATTCATTCAAAAGGGGTTTTAATTTTAACAGGCTACTTAGGTCATTGTTATGCTCAACAATTTTCATTAGCCATTTCTGCCAGTATCGCCATGGAACAGTCGTATGGTTATATTGATGGTGATAGTGCCTCCTTAGCTGAATTGTGCTGCTTAATATCAGCCCTGACTCGAACCCCAATAAAACAAAGTTTTGCCATCACAGGTTCCATTAATCAATATGGGGAAGTACAAGCTATTGGCGGGGTTAATGAAAAAATTGAAGGTTTTTTTAGATTATGTGTTGCAAGAGGAATAACAGGTCAACAGGGCGTTATTATCCCTGCCTCTAATCAACGTAATTTAATGTTAAAGCAAGAAGTTATTGATGCCGTAGAACAAAATTTATTTGGTATTTATGTGGTTCATAATGTGAATGAAACCTTAGAGTTATTAATGGGAGAAATTGCAGGGGATGTGGATGAAAAAGGAGAATACCCTAAAGATACCATTAATTTTAAAGCTATTTCACGGCTAAAAGAAATTTCTGAAATTAATGATGATGACGAAAAATCGGGGTAAAATCTTAATTATTTCTAAAACTTAAGCGGTATAGGCAAAATCAGACTCACCCTGCGCCGTTTAAATTAAGTCCCCTTTTTTAATTTTTATCCCTTAGCCTAAGAGAGTCACGCCTACGACGTTTAATTTAATTGTATTTGTCTGCTATAGTGTAGAGCGTATTGTTTTTTAAACTTATCTAAATTACTCATGAGTAATCCTATGAAGCCATCAAACAGACCTCTTTCGCCTCATCTTCAAGCCTATAAACTCCCCTTAACAGGGATTATATCAATTACCCACCGAATGACAGGAACGGTGCTTTCTGTTGGTTTACTGTTTTTTGTTTACAGTTTTTGTGCAATTTCAACAGGGACTGAAAGTTACACTAGTTTACAAAATTTAGTCAATAACCCTTTTGTTTCGGTTATTTTAACGCTTTTTATTTATGCCCTATTTTTTCATTTTTGTCATGGCATTCGCCATTTAATGTGGGATGTAGGTTCAACGTTTGATAAAGACACTATGGATAAATATGCCATCATCGAACTCGTTGCGTCCGTGATATTAACTTTTTTTGCATTAATTTTTATTTAGGAGAGGGTGATGAATTACAAAACTCCATTAGCAACTATTTTAGGCTTAGGGTCGGCTAAAACAGGTCTCAACCATTGGTGGATGCAACGTATTACCGCCATTGCATTAATCCCTTTAACCTTTTGGGTGGTGGCCTTTTTCAAACAACTGGGTGATGTTAATCATACTCAAATGGTCACGTGGCTCAGTGAACCGCTTAATAGCTTATTGGCCGTTAGCTTTATTATTAGCGCCTTCTACCATGCGGCTTTAGGTTTACAAGTGGTTATTGAAGATTATGTAAAAAATGAAGCGTCTAAAATTACGGCAGTTTGGAGTGTTAAACTGAGCTTTCTATTTTTAGCTCTCGCCGCCTTATTATCATTATTACGCATCATTTTAGGATAACGCGCGATGACAAATATGATTGAATTCAAGTTGGATAATGGTGAGTCTGCGTTTATGCAGCTTGAAGAAAGCGAGGTTCAAACGCAAACACCGAAACAGGTTAGTCGAGGGGGCAGTCGACGTGGTCCAGAAGAAAGCGATATTATCACCGCGCCTCGTAGTTTTGATGATGCCATTAAAAGTATTGCGCCTATAGGTAAATCCTTAATAAGCTCACTAAAAGATATTAATACCCCTGATGAAATTAGTTTAGAATTTGCCATTAGTTTTAATGGGAAAGCGGGCGTTGTTTTTTCTTCCGTCGAAAGTAAGGCAAGTTTTAAGGTTAATATCAAATGGAAAAATCCAACGTAAACCCATAACCATGATTAAAAAAACCTCACCTTGCTTACTCATTATGCGTGGGTTAAGTGGAAGTGGTAAGTCGTATTTAGCCGCTCAATTAGCTAAACTATTTTCTGCGACTCATTTTAATTCCGATATTATTCGCAAACAGCTTGCAGGTTACGCGCCTTTAACACGCACTAAATCGGATTTAGGGGCAGGTATTTATACCCCACAAATGAGCTATAAAACCTATAAAGCCTTATTAACGAAAGCAGAATCCGTGCTAAGGTCGGGGCAGTCTGTGGTGGTCGATGCGACTTTTTTACACCCTAAATCGCTAGAAAAACAACAACAATTGGCCCAAAAATTGGCGATTCCTTTTGTTATTATCGACCTACAGGTCTCTATGACTTGTTTACGTCAACGTGTAGCCCAACGTTTTTTGAGAGCCGATGACCCCTCAGAGGCGGATGTTGCGGTATTAGAGCAACAAGCCATTCATTATCAGCCCTTAAACGCATCAAAAACGATTTTAATTATTCATAACAATGACAAGCATAACGTTGAAATAAACCGAATTAAAATCCAACTTATTGACTTAATCCGTCATCAACGTAACGCCTTATGATTAATTGTTTTATTTTTACCGCGCTTCCCTGTGAAGCCAAAGCCTTTATTAGCCAGTTTAAATTAAAAAAAGACGCCAGCCATCATTTGTTTACGATTTACTCAAGTGAACACCTTAGTTTAACAGTGACAGGCTCAGGAAAAATAGCTATGGCAGCGGCCGTTGCTTATACCTTAGCCTCGCTTAAATCCGTAAAAAAACCTGTCTTGATTAATGCAGGCATTGCAGGCCATCAAACGGCCGCTTTAGGACAGCTTTTTAGTGTTCATAAAATTAGTGATGCCGATAATAATAGAAACTATTATCCCCAATCCATTATTCAAATTGATTGCTTAAGTTTACCCGTTATAACCGTCTCTAAGCCTGAGAATCAGTATCAAACAACGAGCTTATATGACATGGAAGCCAGTGGTTTTTATGAAATAGCCGCCCGCTTTACCACAACGGAACTTATTCAAGTATTTAAAGTAGTCTCCGATAATCAAACGACGGGCATTGAACATATTAATGCAAAAAAAGTCAGTGCATGGATGTTAACGGTTATTGAAACAATGACAACAAGTATTCAGTCATTGCAAGCATTAGCCACCAATTTGAATCCTGCGATTTTAGACGATTATGAATGGCTACAAGCGCATTATTATTTTAATGTTAACCACAGCTATCAATTGAAAGCGCACTTACAACGTTGGAATGTGATCACCTTATCGGCTGACCTTAACCTTCAAGAACAACGATTTAACCACAGTAAAGACGTTTTGAATTGGTTGCAACAGAAAATTGACAACCAAGATTTTCGTTTATAATAAGCCTAAAAAACCTTGTTTAGTCACGGCAACCGCCACAATATAACCATAACAGGTTAGCGCAATAATAAAGGCGATCCCTTGTTTAAGACCTTTACCTCGCATGACCATAACCCCTAAACCGATATAAACGAATAAGGCAATAAGCTTAACCGCTATCCAACTGTATTCACCACTTAACCATTGTCCTTGTATGACTAAGGTAAGCCCTGTCAACAGTAAAACAGTATCAATAATATGGGGGACTATTTTAAAAAACTTATGTTGAAGTAAAGAGGACTTTATCGCCAACAGAATGACACGAACAATAAAACTAAATAGGGACGTAAAGGCAAGCGTAATATGTAATGTAAGCATAAATAAAAAGATGATTAAATTAAGAGAAAAACATTCCTGCGTAAACACACCGATTAGAGTTAATTAATCATAATAACGATCTAATTTCAGCATGGTCGTTGATTAATTTTTGCCTAAATTCTTCAACCCGTAATTCATTATCACGCGCGTCCCTTGCAATAGGAACGGTGATTTCACTGACAACTTTCATGGGTGAAACCGATAAAAAAACTAATTTATCCGCTAAGATAATCGCCTCACGTAAATCATGAGTGACAAAAAGTATCGTATGGGGACGTTGTTGCCATAAGGTCATTAATAAGCGCCTAACCTGTCGCGCACTAGGCGCATCTAAAGAAACAAACGGCTCATCCATTAATAAAATATCGGGATTAATAGCAAACGCGCGAATAATAGCAATGCGGCGGCTCATTCCTAATGACAACTGTTCAGGATAGACATGCTCTAAATGCTTTAGTTGCATAATTTCTAATAAACGATCAATCACCGCTTTATGATCCTCCCCCGTCAACACTAATTCAATATTCTCACGCACGGTACGCCAAGGCAGTAAACGGGGGTTTTGAAACACATAGCCAATGTTAGGCGACTGATGCGACTCCCCAATTAAAATTTCGCCTTCAAAATCCGTATCTAACCCTGAAATCGTATTGAGTAAGGTCGTTTTACCACAGCCCGAAGGCCCGACTAAACAAACAAACTCATGACTTTTCAAGACTAAATTAAGATCTTTAATCGCCGTATACGCCGAGGTCTTCGCTTTCGCTTGATAGGTCTTATGTTTTATATCAATTACGATATCTGTCATCGTCGCCACCGCTTCGCATGTCGATCTAGGGGTTTAAGAATAAGGAGTTCAATTAATTGAATCACCGTAACAAAAGCAACGGTATAAGCCAGAATACTCGCCACATCAAAAAGTTGAAAATAAATATGTAATTGATACCCCATCCCATTACTGCGCCCTAATAATTCAACGACTAAAATAATTTTCCAAATCAAAGCCAAACCCGAACGGGTTGCGGTCATAATAAAAGGGTGTAATTGCGGCCAAATCACATGAAACAAAATCTTACGTTTACTTAGCCGATAACAGTGGGCCATTTCCAATAACTCTTGATTTAAAGCCCGTGTTCCCTCACGAATAGTCACCACCACATTCGGCAACTTATTGATGACGACCGCAAAAATAGCCGCCGATTCAACCAACCCAAACCAGACATAACACAGAATAATCGTCACTAAGGCAGGAATATTTAAAAAAATAACCAACCAGTTATCAAAAAAAGCATCAAGCGGTTGATTTCGTCCCAAAATAATTCCAATCGCACAACCCAATAACATCGAAATTAAAAAGCTAGCCACCAGACGCAGTAACGTAATGCCTAAATGATAAGGAAGTTCACCCGAGATAATTTGATCGCCTAAAACATGAGCCACCGTCCAAGGCGGCGGCAAGGTATTATCATTAATATAAACGGCAAATCCTTGCCACAGTGCTAAAAAAATAATTAAGGATAAAAGTGGAAAATAGTGTGTTAAATTTTTTGAAAACAATCGCATTCCGTTATAAAGGAGTTGAATTTAAAGAATGACCTCTAAATTACAATGCCCAAAAAGTTCCTGTTTGTAAATTTTCAGAATCACCCGTTAATTTATTATGACTTAATTTACGGAATAATTGATAAATTTTTTCAGCCGCTTGCTTTTCAGCCGCCCCCCAGTGTTCAATTTGCCCCGCACAATAACGTTGACGTAATTTAATTTGCGTATGAGTATCCTTAGTTTTAGTCAGTGGAATAATTTTTTTCCACGCGCTATCCTCTGTACACAGTTTGGCTTTGGCCATAGCCGTTAATTTTAAAAAACTATTAACCGCTTTTTTATGCTGATTGCCCCAACTTTCTCTAAAAACATACCCTAAGCTAGGCACTATTTCATGAATACCTAAGCTTTTCAACACCATTTTACCATCTAATAATTGCTGATAACCCTCGGCTTCAAGTCGGGCTGCAAAATGCCAATAGGTGATAATGGCATCCACACGAGAATTTAATAATTGCTGATTTAATAACGGCGGCGCGGCATAAATTTTAGTGACCTGATTATTAATATCCAATGATTGTTGCTGCGCACTCGCTTGTAATAATAACCAATTTTTATCTAACTCGCCCCCCGCAATACCCAGTTTTTTATTGCTTAAATCCCTTAAATTTTTAATCCCACTATCGGCCGAGACCATCAAAGCCCCTGACGTGGAAGAATAAGGGTAAAAGGTGAAATCTTCACCCCGTGTACGTAGAAGTGAAACCCAAATCCAATCAGAAACAATCATATCAACCGCACCTGACTGGAGGGCAATTTTCCCTGCTTGTGGATTGGCTAATTTTTGAATTTGTAAATTAAATTCGGCGGTTTCTAACCCCCCTTCATCGGTTAAAGCCGTTAGTTCCCAATTTACGGTACCAAATGCTAAGACACCTAGACGAATTAACGGTTTTTCTGAGGCCAAAGAAAAAGGAAGGTATAAAAAAAGAATAATAAAAAGTAGCTGTTTATTCAAAATAAGGTGACCTCTGTTTTTTGCTAAAATAAAGGAGGGAGTAACCAAACATTACCGCCTACCTAAATTCAAGTCATAAGATGATTTTTTTAGCGTTAAATCCCAATTTAAATAGTGTCGCCGATATACCCATATTTGAATTTTTTTAAATAATACGGCCTTATGTTGACGCGTTAGATTGACTAACCAATAACTCACCTTCTCGTGCCAATAAAGTTAAGGTGATTTTTTGATCCTCAATAACGACCTCTTCAGCCTCTATATTTTTAAAATCAGCTAAAATAGGTTGCATTAATTTTTTTAATGAAACCGTTACCGTATGCGTTAAATCACTGTTATTAAGAGCGGTTATAACGGTTTCATTTTCATACTGACGACCATAAACTAACAACCCTTTTGAGGCCACTAATAAAGAAATTCTCTCCCCTTTATAACTAGCAGGATACTCCCGACGAAAATGAATTAAGCGTCGATAAAATGAATGTAAATCCTTATCTTGCTCATCACCCCATATCATAGGCATACGTGATGCCTCGTGAACATCAACATCCCCCTGATGAACATCCCATTCTTGAGATAAGCCAACTTCTGTACCATAATAAATAATGGGAGGGGCTTTTTGCGTAAATTGACAAAGGGCGGCTAATTTCAAGCGACGAATATCCCCTTTAGCCGTCCACAAAAAACGGTTCATATCATGATTATCCAGAAAAGTCGGTAATAAAAAATCTTTATCGGGAAAAAATAAATCATGTCCTGTTAAAAAATGTTCAAAACTTGGGGCATCAATTGAATTGAAAATAAAAAAGTTTCGCGCCTCATGTACCCAAATAAAATCCAATACCCCATCTAAACGCCCTTGATATTGTGATAAAAAGGGAGAGGTTTCAGTGATTTCACCAATCGTTAACGCATTAGGTGAGGTACTTTTAATTAAGGTTCGATAATCACTCCAAAATGTTGTAGTGACACCTTGTGCATGATCCATACGGAAACCATCAATACCGACATCATCTAACCAAAAACGCGCACTCTCTATCAAGTACTCACGTGCAGCAGGCGAGTTAGTATTTATTTTAGGTAAGGTCGGCTCTGCAAAAAAAGCCTCATAATGATCAGGCCAATTAATAAAATGAAACCAATCACGATAAGGACTATTTTCATCACTAATCGCCGATTGAAAATACTCTTGTTCGTTAGAAACATGATTGGGAACAAAATCTAAAATAATGTGCATTCCCAGTGCATGAACTTCAGAGACTAAGGCTTTCATCTCCTCCATCGTGCCTAAACGTGAATTAACCGCACGATAATCAATGACATCATAACCATGATGCGTATTACTCGGATAACAAGGGGACAACCACAATGCGGTAACCCCAAGATCATATAAATAGGATAACTTATACCGTAATCCTGCTAACGTTCCTCCGAGTATATCCGCAAAAGATAAGGCTTTACCTTCCCCATATTCTGCAAAAGATTGATTAGGCCCTGGATGAAAACGATCTAAAAAAACTTGATAAAATATAGCCCCATGCGCCCATTCAGGGGTGGTTGTATTATCAACTTGATAAACGAATCGAGTCGCCCTTCCCATTTCTGTTACGGTGTGCCGTTCATAATGCTCTAAGCCTTTTCCTTCAGAAGAGCGTTCATTGAACATACTTTCAACATTATCATGATTATTACTGGCTGAACTATCGGCAAAATAAACTTTTTGTTCGGTTTCAGACCATGCAAAAATAAAATAAGAAACCCGTGTGCCATCAGGAAAAGCGGGTAATGTGGCTTCAAAGTGATGCAAATACCCCCACGCATCCGCATTCCAGCTTACATCCGACAATTTCGCATCAATAAGTGTTCCTTTGATGCAGCTATAAAAACTTTCTTTATTTTTAGTCGTTTCAATAATAGGATCGCCATCGGTTGAATATACAACATAAACTGAATCTGCTAATACTTTTGCTCCAACGGTAATATGTAGGGTAACGGCATCACCAGGTCGTGGATTTTGCGGTGTAATTCGATTAGAGTGATCGACACCGAGTTCGGCTTCGAGTATAAATTCTGCGGATTCATGATCTATATTTTTGTAACTTGACATACTGTGTTTATATTTATAGTTATTTAATTATAGCGAATGCTATTAAGTGTTATTCAAGCTTATGTTTATTTAATATTTCCGTTAAAATTTTTATCCGCTAATTGTTTTAATATCATGGCATGTCTTTCATGGGTTAAATCATAATGACTACAACACCAATAGGAAGCAATCGTAAAGATAATAATAAAAAAACTATAAAAAAATCCCAGTTGAAAGACCGTACTTACATCAATATCGGTTACTTTTACATTTTCACCACTTGGGAAATGAATCATATCAAGGATAATACCCGCTGCCAATGTTCCTAATCCATCAGAACATTTACTTGCAAAAGAACTCGCACCAAAAAAAGTCCCTCTTCATGTTTTTTCGTCGTCAATGCATGTTCGTCCGCAATATCGGCTAACATAGAACCAAAACTAACCGCAATTTGTACTAAAAATAATCCTTCAAAAAATCGAAAGTACATTAATAACCAAATTACTTCATCCGTTCCATTGTTTGGAAACCAACCCAGTAAGCGTAATCCTGTTGGTAAAATTAAAAATATAACCCAAATAACAAGACCATAAAGAACCGTTTCTTTTTTTTCCAAAACTTGATGAATGCGAGCGGTAAGAAAAACACCTGAAAAAATACCTAAAAAGATAATGCTGGATACAATTCCTATTTCAGACGCCGTTAATTCCCAAAAAAAACTCATCATAAAAAAACTAAGATTATTCATAATGCCGATCATGACATAAGAAATAATAAGGCTCAGTACTAACCAGCGAAAAGAATGGTTTTCTAAAGCAACGTTTAATTTATAAAAATTACACTTAAAAATTTCTTGAATAGAGGCCGACCTTTTAACAGGGGATGGAACCGACTTTAAATAAGCAATTTCATTTCTTGTTCCCCAAACTGAAATAAGAATACTCACCATCATAAATACGCCAATAAAAAAGGCAAACGGTGAATAGGCCGCAGGATTCATTTGTCCATCAGGAAATTCAAGGGTTGGACTAAAAAACAGTTGAAACCCTAAGATTAAAATAATGAGTATCCCAATATTAGAAAAAACATAACGAAAACTCACTAACTGTGTTCGCTCACTGGTATCATTACTCAGTTCAGCCCCTAACGACAAATAAGGGACTTGAAAAAAAGTCATCGCTAATCGGGTTAATATGGCAAAAAAAAGTTAACCATATCGCTAAAAAAAAATCTGAACCCACCAAAAAGTCGGGCGGTGAAAATAAACAATAAAAAGCAATAGCAAGCGGTACGGCTGAAAACAGCATAAAAGGGTGCCGCCGCCCCCATTGAGAATGCCATTGGTCGGAAAGAGTGCCTACCCAAATATCGCTAAACGCATCAAAAATTAAGGCGATAAATAAAGCAATTCCTGTGTAATAACCGGGTATACCTAATAATTGAGTGTAAAAAAAAAGTACAAAAAGGCTGAAAGAAAGCGTAAACATACCTTCTGAAATTTGTCCGATACCGAAAAATAGTTTAGTTGGTAAGGATATGGAATGTGATGATGACATTGTTACTCTCTCTATCAAGGTTCTGTTGCAGTAAACTTTTTATCATCATCATAACAAATATATTGTGCCGCACAACGACCTGATGATGCAGTTGTAATTAACCCCCCCCCCCCGTGAATCCATTGACCTGCCATATAAAAATTCTTAAGTCCTGGTAAAACAGGCCCTGATTTTTTCACTTCCGCTTCAAGAGGTTCAACCGCATCAGAAAAAGGTATCCAGCCTAATAATGACCCCCCCATTGAGCCAATATATCGCGTAACCGTTAAAGGTGTAGAAACATTAGTCATTTCAATTTTATCAACACTTTCAGGGAATAGTAGATTAAACCGTTGGGTAAAAATCTCCGCGACTTTTTTTCTTTGCATCCTTATAAGCCCGACTTCTCTTTCGAGCCACATGGGTTTTAAGAGACTTCGGGTCATTATCTATTCTATCCAGATTTTCCCAAAATTTATAGTCACATAAGCAGGTCATAAAAACTAATGACTTTCCTTTAGGTGCAAGCCCTTTAAACATGTTACTCCGAACTTGAATTGAAAAACTATTATCTATAATCCCTGGTAGAGCAGCGACTTCCTCATCATTAAAAAAATAGGTTGTACAATGTATCTCATCACTTAAATCAATATCAACGCCAATAAACATTGACATGATTCCTTCAAAAACAATACCTTCCGGATCATTAACCGCTTTTTCGTAAAGCGCTTCAAAAACAGGCGAGGTATAACGATCATCCAGTAAATGTTTCAGTGTTTGATAGCCATCCATGGTTGAAACAATATGATCCGCATGAAAAAACTCATTATTTGAATTCGATATACCGACCGCTTGATTATCTGTCACCAAAATTTTTGAAATTTTTTGTTCATAAACAATTTCCCCGCCTAACTCTTGATAACGCTGAGCAATTAACTCTGAAATGCCTAATGAGCCTATTTCAGGACAGCCTGCCACTTTACGACCTGAAAAAGCAATATTGGTAATAAAAGGTAGCATTGGAAGGGTATCATGACTTAAATACAAAATATATTTCATCGCTTGACGAATAACCGGTGATTGAAATTCATCCGCAAAATCAGCCATTTTCGTTCCCCCTGTACGCATAAAAAGTTTTATGAAGGGTAACAATTTCCAGGTTTGTTGAATCTTTTCAAGTAACGACAATAACCCATCAGGTTTTAAAACCATATAGGCATAAACATCGACAAACTTCATAAACTTTTTTAATGCGGCACAAAACTCGGCAATAGGCTTTTCATCAATCGGCGAAATAGCCAATAAATGCTGTTGCAAGCGATCGGGGTCAACATAAAAATTAACCCGCGTACCCTCATCACAAACGACACTATTAAATAAATCAAAATGTTGAATTTTTTGATTTTGCAACGCGCCTAATTCACGCCAAATTTGAGTAAATTTTTCACTTTCATCGCCACAACCTGCCATCCAACCGATGCAATAATCACAGCGATAATCTTTAATATCCCATGTTGTACAGCACCCCCCAGGTAGATCGTGCATTTCAAAAATTCGGGTTTGATAACCATTCATCTGTAAATAACAGCCTGTGGCTAATCCTGAGATTCCTGCCCCGATAATAATGGCGGTTTTTTTATCTGTTGTCATACGTTTATTAAAATATCATCAAATCAAAACAATTCAATTGAAAAAATTATAGAGATTCTGTCGGCAAAGAAGCCACAAAGTCTTTATTATCATCTTTACAAATAAATTGGGTTACATGCCGTCCTGCGGCTGCAGCACGAATTAAGCCTCCTGTAGTCGCCCAAACCCCTGAAAGATAAAAGTTTTCAAGACCTGGTAATCCTACCCCATTTTTTTTCACTTCTTCCTCCAAAGTTTCGCCACCATCAACAAAGGGTTGCCATCCTAAGACCGTGCCATTGTAATTGCCTGTATATCTAACCTGCGTCATCGGAGTTGATGTATCCATGCAATCAATAGAGTCTTTTAACCCAGGGTGTTTTTTATCTAAATAATCAATTAAAAACCGAGAAACGTCTTTTTTAGTGGAATGATAGGCTTTGCTTCGCTTGACATGCTTAGTGTAATACGTTTTATCCTTACGCTGCACTTCTCTTGATTCTGAACGATCTTCATTAAGCACGCGCCAAGGGTCTATATCACAAAAATAGGTGATATATAATACCGATTGCCCCTCAGGAACAAGTTCTGGATAATAATCACTGCGTAATTGCACATTAATACTAGGATGGGTAATTCCAACTAACTGTTTACACTCATCTTCTGATAATAAATGTGAGCTACAACGATCAAATTCCGACCATGCTTTATTTAACCCTAAAAACAAAATGAAATAACCCGGAAAAATCATTTCCTTTTCATTAATGGTTTTGGAATAAAGACGCTCATAGGTTTCACTTAAATACTGCCCTTTTAACATTTTATAATACGTCGTATAGCCATCACAGGCGGAAACAATAATATCGGCAAATTCTTGGCTACCATCGGCAAACGCAACCCCAATAGCCTTATCATTTTCAACTAAAATCGTTTCAACTTTTTTATTGTAATGAATTTTCCCTGCCAACGACTCATAACGCGCTGCAATTGAATTGGCTAACCCTAAAGATCCATGTTCAGGCACACCTGCCGACGCATTCGCATGACTGGCTAAGTTAAAATAAAACGGTAACACAGGAAAATTAGGCATTTTCTCAAAGAAAATGAAATTAAAGGCTTCGCGTAAAAAAGGATCTTGACATTGTGCTGAAAAGTCGGTCATCAACATAGAAATTGATTTCCGAATGACATTGAAATACGGTAAAAATTTTGCCATCATTAGCGATCTTTCCCAAAACCCCATAAGACCGACTGGTTTTAAAAAAGGATAAACCGCCAAGCATTTTTGAAACTTCCGAATGCCCTCACAAAACTCTTTAATAATTTTTTCATCCTTAGGGGCAACCTCCATTAAATGGCTGTAAAGTTTATCAGGGTTAGAATAAAAATGAATTTTGCGCCCATCAGGATGCTCTATGGTATTAAAAATTTCAAAATTTCTAATTTCCTTCCCTTGAATGGCTCCAAGTTCTAACCATATTTGGTGCATTTCATTACCCGGTCCACTGCCTAATAACCAGCTAATACAACAATCAAAGGTATATTTTTTACGACGTTCCCACGCCGTACAACACCCCCCAGGAATTTCATGCATCTCAAAAATTTCACTCTCATAACCATTCATTTGCGCATAACAGCCCGTGGATAATCCCCCTAGCCCTCCACCAATAATAAGCACTTTTTTTCGTGATGACATGGTTTTCACCTATATTTTTTTCAAAATAGTTTGAATTAAATCCGCATGAATTTTAGCATTTTCACCTAATAGCATATCTTCATGACGACCTGTACCCACATAAAGTTCTGTTTGCGTCTTTGAACTGCCTTCCCAACTTTTAAGTTTATTTTCACGATGAGGATCGGCATCATTATTTTCAACAATATAATGCACGGCCGCATTGGTTAATTGTAGATTTTTTTGTTGATAACTAAAATCAATATAGTTATTCGCCTGTGCCATCGTGTGTTCTTCAACTTTATCAGACCCTGTATGCTTTTTAAAATGTTCACGTAATTCCATTTTAAAATCGGTCAATAATTCATCCGAAATTGTTAAATCATCGACAATTCGATAAGAGTCCATAATAATAATGTCACTGACTTGACGACCTTGTTTTTCTAGCTCTACGCCAACTTCAAAAGCAAGATTTCCACCTAAAGAATAACCAAATAATTTAATATCACCCTGTGGCTGTAATCCTGAAATTAACGACGCATACTGGCTGATTTTATCCTCATCTGTTAAGTAATTAAAAGATAATAATGAGTGGGGCGGTAAGTGGGCTGCCAGCGTTTCATAAACAATACTATAGCCCCCCGCTGGTGGAAAGCTAAATAAATACTGGGGATTATTAGGCTGTTCATTGTAACAAATATAAGGTAACGCCCCTTCAATTTTACCTGTAATCACTTCTTCGACTGTTTTTGACATCCCTGCTAATGTTGAAAGCTTAAACAGTTGATTAACGGTGATTTTAATATTAAAAACATCCTGAATTTGAATCATTAATTCAATTAAATACAGTGAATTTCCGCCTAATTCAAAGAAATCATCATAAACCCCCACAGATTGTGTTCCTAGCATTTTCCCCCAAATTTCAGCCATTTTAATTTCATACAAGGTTTCGGGGGCTTGAAAATTAGATGAACTAATTCGCTGTGGTTTAGGAAGGGCATTTAAATTAACTTTACCGTTATCAAGTTCAGGTAATTTATCAATTTGTTGAAAAAATTCAGGCATCATATAGCTTGGTAAATGTTCTGCAATATGACGCTGTAAATTATTTTCATCAACCGTTGTATCCGCCATCACTTGATAATAAGCACACAAACACGGCTCTTGTGTTGCGTTATTTTGAATAACGATAACCGCTTGTTCAATATTTTGATAAGCTAACACCGTATTTTCAATTTCACTGAGTTCAATTCGATGCCCTCGGACCTTGACTTGCGTATCTTTACGTCCTAAAAAATGCAATTGACCTTGCTCATCCCATTTAACAATATCCCCTGTTTTATAAAGATATTGCTCCGATTCACGGTTAAATGGATCAGGAATAAATAAAGCCTCTGTTTGCTCACTCTCATTCACATACCCCTTACAAACGCCCGATCCCCCGATATAAAGTTCACCGACGATCCCCACAGGAACAGGGTTTAACGTATTATCTAAAACATAAACAGTATTATTTTCAAACGGGCGACCAATAGGGATACCCTCACTTAAATCATGTAGTGATGCAATTGAATCGGTGGTGACTTCAAAAAAAGTACTATCAATCGTAGTTTCAGAGGTTCCATAAGAGTTAAATATTCGAGCATCGGTCACGGTTAGCAACGCGTGATAATCTTCTAATGTCCAACGTTCTGAAGCGATAACCAGCATTTTGAATGGAAGTTTTTTACCTTTTTGTTGCGCATAACTCACCAGTTTACGAATAACAGTTGGAACAAATTCAGCAAAATCGACTTGATTAGTCTCAATAGTTTCCAATAGCAACGGCATATTTAATACGCTATTACGCGGACAAAGTTGCAGCGTTTTACCATTACTCAACGCTCGAATCCAATCACCACAAAAAACATCAAAACTAATATGCGCCATTTGCAGATGGACGTGCGTGTTTTCAAGTGTATATTGATTTTTCCACGCGGTTGCCATCGTCGCAATATTTTCTTGGGTCACCAAGACCGCTTTAGGGCGACCTGTTGATCCCGATGTAAAAACAATATAAGCCCCTTGCTCTGGACTAAGCGTTAGATTGAGATTCTCCTTGGAATGATCGGAGCCTAGTTCATCAACAGCATAGGCTTTAATTTCCAAGGTTGAGGTATCAACCGCATGACTTGCTTTTAATAAACAGCTCGTTGCAGAAATTTCAAGCATCTGCTTTAAACGCTCTATCGGTAAATCACCGTCTAAAACAAGATAACTTGCCCCTACTTTTAAACAAGCAAGTAAAGCGATTATTAATTTAGGCGATTTTTTCAGATATAAGCCAACAACATCACCGTGATTAACCCCTTCCGCTTTGAGCGCGTGAGCCATTTGATTCGCATCAGCATTCAGTTGAGCATACGTTATCCCGTCACTTTCGCCTGAATCATTCGTCATTTGAACAGCCATTTGATTAGCCGCTGTTTGAGCAATGCCTTCAATGGTTTGATGAACAGAAATAAAATTTTGTCTATCTATTGGAGCGGCTTGCGTCTCAACCCCAGACCATTGTTTTAATAAGGTTTGTTCATTAGGCGTGGGTAAATGATAAGTGGATACTGCCGTTTGAGGCGTTGCAACGGCTTGCTTAGCAATTTCTAAGAAATGCTCCGCCATACGAACAATGGTTGATTCAACAAATAAATCGGTGTTGTATTTAAACGTAGCATAGTAAACCCCTTTTTCTTCATAAACCGATAAGGTTATATCAAATTGACCTTCTTCCTCGGGCATTTGCAATAATTGCATAGGAAAACCATCATAATGCGCAACATTATTTTCATCAATATGAGTCCGATCAACTTGATGATTGAGTAATACAAACATCACTTGAAATATTGCCGTACGACTGGGGTCATGTTCTATTTCTAAACGATCAACTAATAATGAAAATGGAAACTCTTGATTTTCCAACCCCATTAAAGTGGTTTCACGAACGTCTTTAAGTAAGGTAACAAAATTTGGGTTTTGATCAAAATTAACCCATAAAGGCAATGGGTTCACAAAGTAACCATAAACCTCTGCAAACTCTGCCTGTGTCCGTCCTGCAACAGGACTACCAATAATAATGTCATTTTGCTGCGTGTACTTGTGCATCAATGTGTAATAAAGACTCAACAAGGCCATAAACATAGTGGCCCCTTCATTTCTAGCAAGCGTTTGTAGCTGTTTTGTTAAGTCTGCATTAATTTCAAAATTATAAGAGGCCCCATTATTGGTCATGACTAACGGGCGTTTTTTATCCGTTTCTAAGGCCAATTGAGGAATATTTTCAGGTAAACGATTACGCCAAAATTTATAGAGTCCTGACCCTCGAATACTATTAATTAAACGCGATTCCCATTCGACAAAATCACGATAACTGGCCTTAGGTCGTTCAATTTTGATAGTCTCTTCTTTGAGATAGCGAGCATATAAATCTTGCATCTCATTTAAAAATTTATAATTTGACCACGCGTCAGAAACGATATGATAAATCGTAATCGCAAAATAATAACTGTCTTCGGCTTGACGATAAAGTCGAATACGTAACAATGAATCATTTTCTAAATCAAAAGGATGTTGATTATCTTCAATCACCTGTTGACGAATACTTTCCCAATCTTGATTGGCCACATCAACTACGGTAAATTCAAAAGGTCGATGCGCATAGATACGTTGTACGGGCTCACCCTCCACCACATAAAAATTTGCGCGTAACCCTGGATGACGTTGTACCACCCCGTTTATGGCTTTATCTAATATATCCAGTTTTAAGACAGATGGAATATGCATCACGCCACCAATGTTATAAGCCGCACTGAGAGGATTAAGCTGATGGGTAAACCAAATCGCTTTTTGCCCAAAAGATAAAGGGTATTCATCTTCAATTTCAGCATTACAACTCGTTGCGTTCGTACACAAACAATTATCATCAGTCTCTACCCCTACATCAAGACTCACTTCGTTTGCTATCGCTTTCGTTTTTGATGCCGCTAATAAAATTATTTTTTCATTCAATTCTGCGGCTAACTGAGTAATATTTAAATTTCCCAATAACTTCACGACACTTAACCGTTCTCCAAAATGTCCTAACAAGCGATTATTTAATTCCACCCCCATAATAGAGTCGATCCCTAAAGCAACTAAGGTATCGGTTGCATTTAAATTCGCTATATCTGTACGTAGAATGGTAGCCACTAAGGTTTTGAACTCAGTTTCAACTAAATTTTTTCGCTCATTGGCTTCACAGTTTAAATAGCACGATAAAAAATCACCCGCATCTTCATCCCTCTCATCTTTGGTAACCAATTCTTTAAAGAGATGCGGTTTTTTAGGGTACCACGCCAACACTTTATTCCATTGAGCATCACAAACCGATAACTGGGGATTAGGCAGCGTTAAAATTCGCTCTAATACTTTAATGCCCGCATCGGGTAAAATGGGGGGCATTCCTCGTTGTTCTTTATAATGATGCCCTAAGCCCAATTCTTTAATCATCCCAATGGCCCAAGGCCCCCAATTAATACTCAATGCAGGTAAGCCTTGACTACAACGGTAATGAGCGAGTGCATCTAAAAAACTATTCGCACTGGCATAATTGACTTGTCCTGCGGTTGTGACTTGAGCGGCAATGGATGAAAACAAAACAAAATAATCTAAGGGGGCTTTCTTTAAACAC
Organism: Methylococcales bacterium; assembly: GCA_030949405.1. Taxonomy (NCBI): domain Bacteria; kingdom Pseudomonadati; phylum Pseudomonadota; class Gammaproteobacteria; order Methylococcales; species Methylococcales bacterium. Next base: position 2,556,536 of record JAUZSN010000002.1, read on the forward strand.
TGATGTAACGTCAGTGCGCCAATTGTTTTCGTATCATAAACTTCATCAAAATCATCGGTTTCCATGGCAGAAATCAAAGTATCTTTAACCACCCCTGTACAAAAGAAAACGCCCCGTATAGGCGGGTAACCTCGTTGAGCAAAATCATCAAAATAATAGCGTAGCTCGCGATCTTGAGTCACATCAATATCCGCTAAAATAACCTCAGCCCCCATCGCCTCCAATTCCTTAATGAACTTAATCCGTTCATACAAACGATGATCGCTATCAATATGCTGCCACGTTTCCCGTTTTGGAAATGCACTGCGCGTAATTAATAATAAGCGTCGTGCGCCACGGTGAATTAAAAGCTTACAAACTAAATGTCCAATTGCACCAAATCCACCTGCGACTAAATAACACGCATCTGTTTTCAAATGAACAGGAAAAGGACGTTTTAACGTTTCAGGGGCCACTAAACGATTGCTATAACGTCGCTGTTGTCGATAACTAATTTCTTCTTCGCTATCAAGCCCTAACTCTAATATGACATTGTCACTATTTGATTCAGAATCCAAATCAATATGCGCACCCCAGTTTTCACACAGTTCATGTTGCGCTAAAACACGGCTAATACCAATCATAGAGGCGGCAATAGCATTTAAATTCTCAGCATCTTCGGTAACAACGTGTCCATTGCTACTTAGGATCCAAAGTTTGCCTTTAATTTCAGTTTCTACAATAACTTTTGATAATAATAACAAGGAGTGTAAACGCATTTTTTTCAGTTGTTCAAGTTCTCTTGCACCCATTTCATCAAATGAAGGGGTCGCGTCTAAACCTAAACAATGAATAATGCCACTATCTGCACCATACTGTTGATAAAAATCGTGTACACATTGGCCTAGTTGCGAAAAATTATTAGTCCGTAAACTAGCCCGATTAAAATCCGTTGCCATGCTATAAGCTTGAGCGGAATTAACCAAACAAACTGCCGAGCCTTTGCCCCGTAGTTTTTCAGTTAATGTTTCAGCAATGCCTCCGTCATCCGCAAAAATTAAATAGGCTTTCTTCAAAGCCAGCGTATTAATTTCTCCTAGCTCTTGTTCCATCCATTGGGTTTGATATAACCAACTATCAATCGTGTTCGTATTCATTCCCCCCGCAACGGAATCCACGGCTTGTGCATTAAATCCCTTTAAGACCCCTAAAACCTCACCTTGGTCATTACATAAACTTAAGTTACCAATAATCTTTTCTTCATCACGCGAAATGATTTCAGTTAAACACCAAAATTGATCGCCTATTTCTGCATTAATATTAATTTCGTTAATGGCAATCGGCAATCGAACCACAAAATCTTCTGGTGCGGAAAGCCCCTCAATTTCATTAATCAATAAGGTTTGTAAACACGCATCTAATAAAGCTGGATGTAAGTGATAACCCGCACTATCTAATTTCGATGAAAGTACAATTTTTGCGAGTACTTGATTTTCACTTAAATAAGCCGTTTCAATAGATTGAAAATGATGGCCGTATTGATAATCAAACTGAGCTAATAATCCATAACAGGTTTCTTTATCAATGGATTTATGACTGTTATTCCGTTTAGAATCAAGATTGATGGCAGGAGCTAAATGTTTTACCCCACGACTACGAATAAAGCCACTAATATGCTGGTCTTCTTGTACCAACGGATCGTTTGAACTCTCGGTATCCATCGCCACAGAGCGACTAATAATTTTAAGTTTTGATTGGGGTTCATCAATAACCAATTTTAAGTCAGGATTTTTATCATCACTGAGAAAAACACCTTTGTCTATTCTTAGGTTATCAATACTGTAAAAACCCGCGCCCCAATGCTGATTCAAGGCAGCATAGATCATTTCAATATAACCTGCCGCAGGAAATAAGCAGCTATCTTGAATAACGTGATCGTTTAGGTACGGATATTTTTCCAAACTAACATCACTATCCCATAAATTATAGGTTTGAGCATTCTTAACCCCCAATAAAGGCTGGTGTACTTCCCCTTGACGTAACGTTTGATAAAAAGGCGTTTCATACCAATGCTTATCTTGTCGCCATTGATAACGGGGCATCCGTACAAAATGTCCATTAGGATACATCGTATTCCAATCCAGCTGAAAACCTAAACCATTCAACGACGCTAAGACCCCATAAAAATCGGTTTGTTCTGGAAATTTACGACGAATGGAGTACAACACTCGACTTTCTGCCTCTAAACTGGTTGCTATTTCACCAATAGAAGCCGCAAGAACAGGATGGGGACCGATTTCAAGAAAATACTGAAAATCATCTATAAAAATAGCCGAAATGGCTTTAGCAAAAGCAACAGGTTCACGAACATTACGCCACCAGTATTCAGCATCCCCTTCTTCACCCGTTATTTTTTCACCCGTGACGGTTGAATATAAATCGGTATGCGCTACTTGAGGCGAAAGATCAGCTAACGACTCGAATAATTCATCCTTAATTTTTTCCATAATAACACTATGGTAAGGCACTTCGACGCGTAAAAATTTATTAAATATTTCTTGTGCCTGTAATTGTTGTGCAATGTTTCCCAAGGCATCCGCATCGCCTGTTAACGTGACGGCACCTGGGCTATTAATCGCACCAATAGAAACATTCGGCTCATGTGGAGCAAGGTAAGGCATTACCGCTTGTTCCGACAATCCTACCGCTAACATTTTTCCCATGCCGCGTGTTAAATGCTGCAAACGACTACGGTGAATAACAATTTTTACCGCATCTTCTAGACTATAAACACCCGCTAAGTAAAAAGCGGCTACCTCACCCGTGCTATGTCCAACAATCGCTTTGGGCTGAATACCATAAGATTTCCATAACTCAGCTAAGGCAACTTGTACGGCAAAGTTAGCCGTTTGTGCCAACCAAGTCTCAGCCATTTTAGACTGATCTTCTGAGGTAAATAATTCATCTTTTAATGACCAATCCACCCATTTTGAAAATTCATCATCAATTTTATCAAGGGTCTCACGATAAACAGGCTCAGTTTTATACAGTTCATGCCCCATTCCCCACCACTGAGGCCCCATTCCCGTAAATACCCAGACTAAATTTGATTGTTCAGTTTGAGTTTGCTCAACAAAAACCCCTTCATTCGATTTTTCTGCGGTATAGTCCGCTAAACGACTTAAAAGCTGTTCTTTACCGTTATAAATAAAGGCCACCTTATAAGCATGTTGTTCACGGACACAAGCACTGCTATACGCTAAATGATAGAGTTCCGTTTCATCCTTAAGCCCTTGAATATGCGTTTCATAAGCCTGTGCTTGACGAATTAACGAATTTTTATCATTGTGACTAATAACCAATAATTTAGGCTGTTGGGTTACGCTAATCTCAGCTTTCGGAGTGGGTTGATATTCTTGGAGTACGATATGAGCATTAGTTCCACCAAACCCAAATGAGTTAACCCCTGCAAGTGCTAAGCCTTCATGTTTAGGCCAAGGTGTTAATGTTGTTGGAATCGCGTAGGGGTATTGATCAAATGCAATAGCAGGATTCGGATTAACAAAATGCAAATGCGGGGGAATTTGCTGATGTTTTAACGCCATCACTGTTTTTATAATTCCAGCTGAACCCGCCGCCGCTTCTGTATGGCCTATATTGGTTTTAACCGAACCGATAAAACAAGAGTCATCTGAGTGACGATCAATATTTAGTAAATTTCCAACAGACTCGGCTTCAATAGGATCACCGACAGGCGTTCCCGTCCCATGAATTTCAATATATTGTATTTTTCCTGGCGAAACATTTGCCCGCTTATAAGCGGTTTTCATTAAATTTAATTGGGCTTCAGAACTAGGAACGGTAATTCCATGGGTTCGTCCATCTTGATTAACCGCACTGCCTAAAATAACCGCATGGATATTATCCCCATCGGCCTCGGCTTGAGACAGTTTTTTAAGAACAAAAACCCCGACCCCTTCGGAACGAACATAACCATTAGCAGTGTCAGATAAGGCATGAGAGGAGCCTGTAGGCGAAAGAAAGCCGCCTTGTGATTCAGAAACCGTATACTGGGGCGCAAAATTAGCTAAAACGCCGCCCGCTAAAGCAATTTCACTATCACCTTGTTGTAAGCTACGGCAGGCTAGATCGATACTCACAAGTGACGAGCTGCACGCCGTATCAACCGTTAAGCTTGGGCCTTTAAGATTATAGATGTACGAAATACGATTAGAAAGCATTGTCATCATCACCCCCGTAGCGGTGTGAGCATCAATATTATTAAAATTAGGGTTCGTAAATTGTAAAATCTTATAATCTAACGTAAAACCACCAATGTAAACACCGACCGCTTTACCGCTTAATTCCGACGGTTTTAGCCCCCCTTCTTCAATCGCTTCCCAGGTTACTTCCAATAATTTACGTTGTTGAGGATCCATATAATCCGCTTCTCTTGGCGAAATACCAAAAAATAAAGGATCAAACTCATCTAGCCCATCAATATAGCCCCCCCATCGCGTATTTATTTTTCCCTTTTTTCCTTTTACTTTAGAAAAATAAGTTTCGGTATTCCAGCGACTTTTAGGGGTAGGCTCTAAGCAATCTACTCCGTCCTTTATATTATCCCAAAATTGATAAGGGTCATTCGCGCCACCGGGGAAACGGCAACCCATACCCACAATAGCAATCGGCTCATAATCTAGTTTTTCACGGGTAGAGTTTTCTGAATTGGAGTTTTGTTGAGTCATAATGATCTTATAGTTTGCGGTCAAAAGAACCGAGTGAACTGATGATATAAATAATTAAGTTGTCGTTTGCTTTACTAATAGACTTGTTCTTTAAGAAGAAGTTAATATATCATGTTAAAATTCCATAGGATAGCCGCTAAAAAAGAAAATAAATCTTTTACACCTTCTTTTTTATTTCTAAACTTGTCAACTAGACATCTATATCTTTTCATTCCACCGATTACATGCTCAACAATGACTCTTTCACGACTCATCTCTTTGTTTTCTTTTTTTTGTTTTTCAGTTAATGTTGGGTTTGGATTATGCTTAGATTTATTTGGTTTTTTATGAGGAATATTTACCGAATTAGTTTTATATTCATTATTAAACCCCAAATAACCTAAATCAATAAATATATTAAAATTACTAAACCAATTTAATTCTGGATTAAATTCTTTTTAAACATTCCATAATCATGATTTTTACCTGAAAACTAACCCCAATATATAAAATTAAATGACCTAAAGAAGCTATAGTGGTATTTTTAATTGTATGCTGTTTTTTTTACCACTGTAAAATTCATTTTGTTCTTCATAGTCACTAGGGCGTTGTACAGCACGCTCTGTAGCATCTATTATCAATGTTTGAACTCCGCCAAAAGCCTGCTGCATTTCTTCAGGGGTTGAAAAACTTGTTGCAGGTAAAACATTAAATATATCTAACGTCTTTATTAAAATTGGAAATAATTTGTATACATGAGTATGAGCGCATGATTTATTCATATTAAAAGAAAACCCTAAGTGATCGAAAGTAGAATAACACTTCATATAATTTAATATAAATAATAATTTGTCTGCGGGTGTTTTTAATGTGCTATCTAAACCACTACCGTATTTTCTTTCTTTATTTTCATGTTTTTCTTTTTGATCTTCAATAAGGGTCTTTTCAAATAGAGATAATAGTAAAATAAAATGTTCTGTTTTTAATCCTGTTAAAGCTCTTAACTGTCTATCATCATAAATTCTTGGTAAAATTTCTTTTATTTTCATGTTATACTTTGATTTTTATTTTTTATAGAAATTTATTATAAAGCTTATTTATTATTTTTAATAATTTAATTTAAAGTTTATTTATTAGGCTGTATCAACTGATTGTGAATGTTATCAAGTATATATAAGCAATTGATTTTAATATATTTTATTTAGAAGAACAAGTCTAATGATTTAATTTTTCCATCTTCCAAGCGTAAAACGCTGTCTGCACAATGAAAATAAGGTTCATCATGTGAAACAACAATAATGGTACGTCCTTGTTTTTTTAATCGAGGTAAGACGGTTTCATAAAAATATTGACGAAATTGAGGATCTTGATCAGCGGCTAGTTCATCAAAAATACAAATAGGATGGTTTCTGAGTACGGCAACAATAAAGGCTAATCGTTTTTTCTGTCCCGTAGACAGGTTTATATTGGTAAATGAATAATCATGAAATTGTGTCTTTTTTTCTAACTTCATTTCTTTTAACCAATAGTTAACATCACTTTCATTTAAATCAGGTAAGCCATAGATTCTATCGAATAGATGAAAGTCCGTAAATACAATGGAAAATAACTCTCTATACGCAGGGTATTGTGAACTTTCAAGTAATTCACCATCTAAATAAAGCGAACCTTCTTCAGGTTGATATAACCCTGTTAAAAGTTTTAAAAAGGTTGACTTTCCACTTCCATTCCCACCCACAATAAATAACAAAGAGCCTTTTTCTAACTTAAAACTATGAGGGCCTGAGGTAAATAAGCAATCCCCTGAAGCATCTCTATAATGAAATAAAGCGCCTTCCATTTCTAAGGTCTTAAACTCAGTACAAAGTGGATATTGATTAGCGTTATTACTCATCGACGAATTAACCGAATCTACCTTAGCTTCTAGTGTGTATAAGCGTTCTATTGAGTTATTTGTTTTGGCAAACACAGGAATACCTGTGGCTAACATCACTAAAGGCCCCATAATAAAAATAATACTCGAGGTAATACTATGAATAACATCACTATGCGTCGGTGTAAGACTTGGTACGATGAATACGGTGACTAATAAAATTGCAAAAACGATACTACTTGAAAAGATCATGTCAAAAATAAAGCTCAAATTAGAGCTTGTCATAATTTTTTGCATATCTTTAGAGACATTACGAAGTTGTAAATAAATATCATCGCTCTCACGCTGATTTAATTTTAACTCTTTAAATCCTTTTAGGACAGCATTAAAATAATTTAAAAACTCGCCTTCTTTTTTAGCGGTTCTTTCCATTTCCTCATTCGTTTTATTAAATTTTTTCAAATAAATGGGGAGCATACATCCCACTAAAGAAAAAACAGCCACAAAAGCTAATGGTGACATGACGGTTAAGTACATTCCAGTCACAATTAACATCAAGCAATTTTGAATGGTATAAATGCTTTGAACCACCCCTTCGGTAATCATATTCGTATCTTGAATTAAGGCCGAATACATCCCAATGTCTTGATGCTCTTCCATAAAACGCAAGCTTGTATTACGGATTTTACCTGCTATTCTAATTTTTATTTTTTCTAAGCCATCTTCCACAGCATTTAATGATTGTGACAATGCGTAATGCAGCGCGTAGACATAAATTAAAAACATGGATAATAAAAAAACCAATAAAACTAATTCCTTGGCCTTATCATGAACATTATCAGCCGCCACATTAATGGCCATTAAAATTATCCCATTCGCCACCCCTGAGAGTGCTGCCATTGAAATAATCCACGTTTTAGGTGATTTTGTTTCTACTTGAATAAAGCGTGCTAATTTTATCATTATCTCAAAAAATTACCGTTAATGTTTTTCACTAGAAATAATATGTCCATCTTCTAGCTTAATAATTCGATCGGCTAAATGAAAATATTTATCGTCATGTGAAACAACAATAACCAGACGACCTTCCGCTTTTAAGTCAGGTAAAATTTCCTCATAAAAACGCTGTCTAAATTCTGGGTCTTGATCGGCTGCCAATTCATCAAAAATACAAATAGGTCGGTTTTTGAGTACCGCAATAATAAACGCTAAACGTTTCTTTTGTCCTGTTGACAAATCTATATTGGTAAATCGTTGGTTTTCATAATGCGTTTTTTTATCTAATTGTAGACGTTTCAACCAATCATTAACCTCTGATTCTTTAACATCAGGTAAGCCATAAACACGGTCAAACAAATAAAAATCGGTTAAAACAATAGAATAAAGTGCTTGGTAGCTGGGATAATTTTCAGGACTAATTCTCTCATCATCCACATAAATATGCCCTTGATCTGAGTGATATAAGCCCATGAGTAATTTTAGAAAGGTTGATTTTCCACTCCCATTACCGCCCACTATAAAAATCATTTCATCCCGCTGAATCGTTAAATTATGCGGCCCAGATAAAAATAATTTATGTCCTTGCGGGTCTGTATAATGAAAGCGTAAATTTTCCAGGCGAATCGTATTAAAATGCTGATATTTTTCAGGCTCTTGTGGCTTTTGGCTTTGAATGGAACTATCTAATTTTTCTTCAAGCCCATAAAGGTTTTTAATCGCTGATTCCGTTTTCATTACCATACTTAAAGCCCCTGTAAACATACCCACAGGGCCAAAAATAAATAAGATGGTAGCAACAACTTTATGCGCTTCTGCTGATGTTGTTTCAATAAATAAAGGAAATAGTGACACCACTAAAAGCAATAACAAGTAAAAAACAAAATTTCCTAGCATGGCGGCAAAAAAGAGCCGGGTATTCGCACTGACTTTATATCGCTTCGCATCTTTAATTGACTGCGTTAAATGATTGAACATATCATCATTTTCACAGCGGTTGACTTGCAGCTCTTTAAAGCCATGCTGCATCGCCGTAAATCTATTGAGAAACTCAGCTTCTTTCTTTTCAGCCATATCTAGCTCTATACTGGTTTGTTCATAGTGGCTAAAAAAAGTAAACACGCCAACACCAATCATAACCAGCGTTAGCATAAAACTCAATGGCGATAGCATCGCAAGGTAAATGCTACTAAAAAGCAGCACTAACAGGGATTGTGCGGCCATCACTATTTTCATGGCCGCTTGAGAGATTAAGGTAGAGTCTTGTGTTAAGGCGGTATAATTGCCTATTTCAGGATTATGCTCAATAAATCGTAAATCAACCCGTCGAATTTTATCGGTAATCCGTAATTTAACGTGATGCAGGGCTTTTTCAACGGCATTAATTGATTTAACAAAAGCAATTTTTTGCGTATAAATAAAGAGTAGTAGGGCAATAATATAAACAACAAATAACCGCGCACTTAATTCTCTATTGTAGACTTGTGCCGCCGCTAAGTTAATAATCGCTAATAGTAAACCATTGGCAATACCCGAGACAGCGGCCATAAATAGAATTTGCTTTTTAGGAGCTTCCGATTCACGCGCTAAAAAGTGAAATAGTTTCATTTAGGTTAATCGCCAAGTAGTTTCACTACGAATGACATGAGCAGGTACTCCTACAGCGACAGAATTAGCAGGAATATGACCCGACACAACTGAACCTACCCCAATAACAACATCCGATTCAATATGACTGCCTTTGAGAATATTTACTTGCCGAGCCAACCAAACTCGATCGCCAATAACAATGCTTTTACTAGGATTAATATGCTTATTATTTGAATCAAAAATAGGATGATAATCACTGGTACGAATATCGGTGGGGTCTGCAAATAAACAGTCTTTACCAATAGTAATATCCTTGCCATCATACGCTGATATAAATGACTTAAATATTGTACAGCCATCACCTACTGTAATATGGCTATTATGACTTATCATACTAAAAGTGGTATCTGCATAAACGCCTTTACCTAGGATTAATTTATTATTATTACCACAAATTACAATATCAATATTTTTAATAGTTGAACCCGCAGCAATTATTAAGCTATTATTTTTCCCTTTAATAATAATATTTTTGTTATTATTTTTCATGAAGACCCTAATAAAAATATTTCTTGTAAATGTTATTTAAATATCAAGTAATTACAATCATCAGGCATGCATAAATTTAAGTTAAAACGTATAGCCTTAGTCATCAAATGGATCTGAAACTTTTAATATATAATTTTCAACGTGACAATCGCTACCAATATTTATTTGGTTATTTTCACCTTGAATACGCATCGAAATTTTTAACAATTGAGTATTTTCTTCAATAAGAATTTGATTGCAACCCGTCATATTAATAGTTGTTTTTAACAACGTTCCCTTACACGTTAAATCAGATAATGGGGAAACCTGAATTTTATTTAACCCATAAAAATTCTTAATAAGTTGCTGTGCTTTTAATAACATTTATTTTTGAATCTTTATAACGGTTTACGAAGAATGTGTAGCCCCGACATAAACGGTTTTTCACCCTTCCATTGTCCCTCAGAAGCCGTTTCATGCTGTTCTTCAAAGGGCATAACATGTCGACACATAAAGCCAGCATCAATTAAATTAAAGCGTTCTACTGTATATTGAATAGCATCACGCACCTGAAAATACCCAGCATCATCCACTAAAATATAGCCACCGGGGCGAACAAAAGGGATCGCCAAAATAATATCAGACAAAGCATAATCATAGGTATGATCGCCATCAACCAAAAGAACATCAAAAAACCCCGCCACTTTCTTTTTTGCCTTTTTCATGACCGCAAGTGAACTAAATTCTTCAAAAAAACTAAAATTTTCAACTAATATATTTTTAACTTCCTTAGTTGTATTGAATTCTGGGTCAATACAAACCCCTTGAAAATCTTTAAACCCCAGCGCTTTAATCGCACTATTAACAATCAATGCAGACCCTCCTTCGGCCGTTCCAATTTCAAGATAACGTTTAGGACAAGTACCGTAGATAAAGCTCCACAAGAAAAGCCGTTGAGCAACAGGCATAAGCGACATACATAATGGACTTTGTAATGTTTCTATTAGGTTTTCAGGAACATTCCATAACGGGGCATCTTTATGATATTCGGGTAACTCTAGACGTTGTTCCTCATCTAAATAATGCGTTTGTTTAGGGTATTCTGAATCAGCTGAATCAGCTTGATGAAGCTGGTATTTTATAACATCGGACATAATAAATTAATTTAAACATAAGAAAAAAATATAAAAATCAACGGCATTTAAGACGTTACTTTTACACGCTTAATTGAAGACTCAATATCACTAAATCCTATTGTGAACTAACAAATGCTTTACCTTCTTCATAAAGCTCTTCAAAGTGATTTCTAGATTTTTTGGCATCAAAGGTTAAAAACGTACCCCCTGACTCAAAATGCCCAACAAACAACTTTCCAACGGCATACGTTGATGCCGCCCCAATAATAGCCGTACTAATTACGCCCGCTGTTTGACCCACCACAGGAATAGATTTAAGTAAGCTTGCAAGCGGTAATACCATACTGATAGCAACAGAACTACTAAGTAAGGTACTAATGAGAGATGACGCTAAATTCTTATAGAATGGAACACCATAATCACGGGCTAAACGATGCAGTAATTTTAATTTAATGGCGGTTAATGCGCTAATATCAACTAAGGGAACAGGAATAAAACCAAGACCCGCTGCTATTATGGTATAATTTTTTACAGCCTCATGTGCGCCCCCCAGTCTCTTTACTCGAACATCTAAATAATTATTACCACATTCCATTTCAATTGCTTTTTCTTTATTTAAAATTATCGCCATGCTTTTTCCCCTTGTTAATTCTTCAACAATATCGAGGAATTATACATATCACAAATTTTAAAAGCAATAAAACCCGTATTTCTCATAAAATCTTGATTATTAACTAATTCTAAAACTCAAAAATAAAAGTTAAACAAATAGTTTTACAATTTACAATTTTACGATTATTATGACAGAATAAGAATGGCTAGATACTAAAGGAATAAAAATATTTGCCAATTAACCCCATAATAGAGTCCTATTAAAACCATTTATATTACAATTTCTTCTCAATTTTAAAATTTATTACAGCCTAGACCAAATTCAAAAATTAAATAGATGAACCGAGGTTTTCATAGATCAATACGACTATAAATTTATTGAATTATTAAAACAGGCGATCATTTATTCAGGTACTTTAGTTAATCTTGATACCCTACGATAACACTATACAAAAGCATTTTTATTCCTAAATTTTAGTGATGAAAGGACGTTTTTTTTGCGAGTTACTTTACAATGAAAAATATATTTTTATTTGTTTTTTTAAAAAAAACAATCCACTTTTGTATTAAAATTTTCAGTCACTTTAGACACTGGGTTCGTGAAAAAATAGCTTATTTTGTCGTTGTTTTTTTAGCAATTACACTAGGGTTTGTCTTTTTCTGGCCTCAAATTGTGATCACCATTGAGTCAGGTGAGGCGGGTGTATTATATAGGCGTTTCTTTGGTACGGTAACGGATAGAGTTTTCCCCGAAGGGATTCATGTTATTTACCCTTGGGATACATTAACCGTCTATAACCTTCGCATTCAAACTGTTTTACATGAATTTAACATTTTAACAAACCAAGGTCTGCCTATCACCATTAGTTTGGCGATACGATATCGCCCTGAATATGAAATGCTTGGTGTTTTACATCAACAAGTTGGGCCTGATTATGTTCAAACGATTATTATTCCTCAAGTGGAATCTGTTTTGCGGAAACGTTTGAGTCTTTATGACCCCGAAGATATTTACACCAATAAGCATAACATTTTAACAAAAGTGGTTGTTGAGGCTTTAGAAGAACTCGGAAGAAAATATATTACAACCAGTGGCATTATTATTCGTTCCATTATTTTGCCTGATTCTATTAAAGATGCCATTGAAAAAAAATTAATTGAAGAGCAAGCAGCAAAAGCCTATACGTTTACGCTACAAAAAGAAGAGCGGGAAGCTGAACGTAAGCGCATTGAAGCACGAGGCATTAAAGATTATCAAAAAATTATTGCTCAAACACTTTCGGATCAGCTCATAAGATGGCGTGGAATTCAAGCAACACTAGAGCTTGCAAAATCTAACAACAGTAAAGTCATTGTTATTGGTGCCGGGAAAAATGGTTTACCCATTATATTAAATGATGGACCCTCTTCTAATGCGGTTAATACTAACAATAAACCCGAAGAAATAATAAACCCAAATTCAATACCCCCTATTCCTCCTTCCACAGAGAAAAATCAAAATAATACTGATTCCGAAATCTCTTTCAACCCCTCTGAAAAAGCCTCCTTAAAAGAAGATGCTAACTAAAATTATTTTTTTTATTTGCTGTTTAGCAGGGCTACTTTTGAGCGGTTGTTTTGATGAGTCGTATCATGAAAAATCAACACACCGTGCTAAAATTGCTGAACAAAACAAGCAAGAACCCATTCTTATCGGCATTTCTTGGGAAGAAAATGATCAATCATTTTTAGACGGCGTAAATTTAGCGATTAAAAAAATTAATAATAGTGGTGGAATCCTCGACCGTCCTTTAAAAGCTATTATTAATATCGATGAGAGTAAGTTATGGGATCCTACCTTGTCAGCAGGTGGCTATCAGGATATTGTTAATGATATTGCCGAATCATTCACTAGTAATCCTAATATTGTAGCGGTTATTGGCCATATCACCTCAAAAACAGCCTTATTAGCCTCTGTTATTTATGAAAACAATGGCCTCCTCTTTTTAACCCCCAGCGCAACTAACATAAAATTAACAAATCACCAATTCAATTACGTTTTTAGAACCATTCCTAGTAATCGAGAAATGGGGGTGAATTTAGCTAAGTATATTGCTGAAAAAGGGTATAAAAAAATAGCCTTACTCTACGACAGAGAGGTTTATGCTACCGAACTATCGAATACTTTTTCCTCTTATATCAGTGAAAAGCATGGTGCCAAAATAGTCTATCGACAATCATTTTTTAGACATACACTTGATATAGAAAGTTTAGTCATTGAACTCAATAAAATACCAGCTATTGATATTATTTTTGTGGTATCAACCGATAAAGTCGTTACAAAAATCTATCAAAAAACCCGTGACATCGGTATTAGAACCCCCTTTGCAGGAGGTGAGGCCTTAGATGTCCCCTCTTTTTTAAAAATGGTTAAAGAATGGGAAAATGAAAAAGAGTTAAAAAAATCAATTGTCCCCACATTATTCAACCCTCTTCTCGTACAAAGTCAAAAATTTATAGCCCTTTTTAAAAAAGAATACGGTGAAGACTTACAACCTAATCAACAAACTGCTTTAGGCTATGATAATATCATTCTTTTAGCCCATGCGATTAAACGCGCCGAATCGACTGTTTCGCTTAGAATTGCAGACACCTTGCGTCACATGCCTCCTTGCCAAGGCATTACAGGAAAGTATCAGTTTTCAGAAGAAGGTGAGTTGATAAGTAAGCCTTTTTATTTTAAAGAGCTTCATCAAGGTAGCTATGACTACTTGCAGGTTAAAAATACAAAAAAAGACGCTGTCATAAATTTTGAAATTTGCAATGAAATTGATAGAGATAACGATAATATTCCCAATAACCTTGATACTTGCCCAGAAAATACCGCCAAAGAAATCTCACAAGGTGTTTTTTTAACGGGCTTATTAAGAGGTTGTCCTATTGATAATGATCACGATACCGTCCCTGACTACAAAGATATTTGCTTAAAAAATACGTTAGAAGAAATATCTAAAGGCATCGATAGCCAAGGATGTCCTCTAGATTCTGATAAAGATGGAAAAGCAGATTTTGAGGATGCTTGTCCTAAAAATCCAGAATTAATTGAATTTATTAGTGGACAAAACTGTGTTAAAGACAGTGATCAGGATGAAATTACCGACGATATAGATCAATGCCCTCAAAATACCAAGATAGAAATTACAAAAGGGGTTAATAAAACAGGCAACAAACAGGGCTGTCCTATTGATACGGATTACGACAAACGTGCAGATTATATTGATCACTGTCCCAATAACACAAGACCAGAAATAAGCCAAGGCGTTGATAATAAAGGCTGCCCTTCTGATAATGACCACGATGGTATACTCGACTATCAAGATCAATGTTTAAACACCCCCCTTAATATCCTCATTGATTCTCAAGGCTGTGGTATCGTCGAAAATAGCATTATGGAACACCCCTTGGCCTTGTATTTTAAACAAGGTCAGGTTACGCTAACCCTAGAAGGAAAAGCCTATTTAGAGGCTTTATTAGGATATATTGAAAAAGATACCTTAAAAAAAATCAAGATTACTGTGCATAACCCGAGTCAAGATAATAATTTCGATAACACTAATCATCAATCCTTATCTGAAGAACAGGCGACAACCATTGATACTTATTTACAAAACCAAGGGATTGCCTGTGAAAAAATTATTCCTGTCGGAAAAGGCCCCAACGATCTTGTTACCGATAAGAGTCCTGAAGAACTTAAAAAAAACCACCGTTTAGAAATTATTTTAATCCAATTTAGAAAAAAAATACTTAGTCATGAAAAAGAGAATTAAAATATATAATAATTTATACTCCGGTACTTAAATAGAATAAATGTAATTAGTTATTTTTACACTCAAACCAATTCAACTTAGAGTGATTTTATGTTAGACCCCCTACTATTAAATTTTTTAGCCAGTATAACGATTGCTTTATTAGGTATAAATCGAAAAATGGGTTTTTGGGGGTATTTTTTTTCCTCGTTGCTTCTTGGCCCTTTGATGGGTATACTTCTCTTACTTGTGTCTAGTTCAAAACCAAGGCCACAGGTAAAAAAAGAACCCAATAAAAATAATTAATGCTCTTTATTGCGCAAATTATAAAACCTCTACCTATCGCTTACATCAACTCAAAGCCACTAGATAAATAATGATGTAGCCTCTGAAAAGAAAATTACAGTTAAACCTTTACTGTCGGTCATTCTTGATGAATTAGGAATTTCTTAAATAGTACGATTAAGAACGCTACCCTTAAAAATCAAGGGTAAAAAATGTCAAACTAACTTACCTTTAAAAAGCCAAGTTATCTTAAAATCTGTAAGGAGAATATAAAATGGCAGTTACTGCAAAAAAAAATACCGCAACAAAACCGCAAGAAACTCAAGAAAAAGTAGAGACTAAAGCGACTGAAACGCCACTTGACTCTAGAGTAGCCCGTCTTGCAGAGACGCATGAAATTGTTAAAAACCATACCATGGCAGCCGTAGGTGTTGGTTTTATTCCTGTCCCTTTTGTTGATATGGGAACATTAACCGCAATCCAACTAAAAATGCTTTATAGCCTTGCTAAATGCTATCAAGTCCCTTTTTCAAAAAATTTAGTAAAATCACTAGTAAGCTCACTCTTAGGAAGCTCACTTGCTATTTCTATTGCCCTTCCCGTCGGTAGCCTCCTAAAAGCAGTTCCTATCATTGGCCAAACGTCTGGCATGATTAGTACGGCGTGTGTTGGAGCAGCCTCTACGTATGCTGTTGGAAAAGTTTTTGTTGCTCACTTTGAATCAGGTGGTACTTTTCTTGACTTTGATGTTGAAAAAGCCAAAGTGCATTTTAAAGAACTTTATGAAGAAGGAAAAAGCTTTGTTAGCACCAAAAAAACAACAGAAGTAGAAGCAGAAGTTAAAGCCTAAATCATATAGGATGTGCTATTTTGTTTGTTTTAAAAAATATTTTTTTAGTGGTATTTCTATCGGTTATTTCTGTAAAAGCCATTGCAAATATCACTATTTTAACGGTTGATAGCCAGCAAAAAACAGCCCAAGAAATAGGTTATCAATTAGGCATAAAAATTAAAGAAAATTTTCCATATATGGAATATCGTTATGATAATTACTTAAATTTTTTATTAAGCGATAGTCGTTTTAAGCAATTAAATGATCAAGCAAATTTATTAAAACAACAACTTAACTCGGATAACCGTTTAGAAATTAATGCGGTTGCCGATGTATTAAGCCTAGTGAGTACCGATCGACTCGGTGACGGCAAGCTTTCTGTCAATGAATTTTGGTTATTACAATTTCTGAGTGATTTAACGACAATCAACAAAGGCGTTGCCATTTCAGTTTTTGATCCTATCCAGAAAACACCTATTATTGCAAGAAATATTAATTGGAAAAATAATTCCGTTCTAAACCCTTTACATCTGATTACGATTTATAAATCAAAAAAAAATACCTTCGTGACTGTCGGTTTTGCAGGTATGCTAGGGGTTATTAATGGGTTTAATCGTCATGGTTTATTTGTTTCATTAATAAACTCATCGCCACAATTACAAACCGCCATTATTTCACAAAACCATCAATCAGTCGCATTCACACTTAAAAATACGCTCAAAAAAAATACGGATATTAGCACGGCAAGTCGTTTTTTACATGGCCGTCATTACCCACATGACCAACAAATTTTACTGGCTGATAAAAAAAACGTACAGGTGCTAGAAAGTCCTGCAAATATAAAAAAAGAAGGCACCGTTAGACTGTCTAATAGCCCTTTAGTGAATCGATTTTCAAGCTTTGAAAATAAATCAAATCAATTTATTTTGGTTGGATGTTTTGTATTGATTACCTCCCCTAAGAACTGTTACTCTAGTAACAATTATTATCGCTGGAATCGTTTACAACAGCTTTTAGACTCGTTTGACCCAAGTTTTCCGACGACTAACTTATTAACAATCATGCAGGATGATAACAATCATCATCAATCTATCTTTAATGATAATGTATTGCAAACGCTTATTTTTATGCCTTTAAACCAAACGCTTTACCTTTATACCTATTCAAACTCTGAATCATCAAAAAATGATTTTCAAAAACTACAGTTGATAGAAAATTTAGAGTCTAAAGATCTAGATCCTGAAATGTTGGTTTTTATTATAAGTGATATTATTTTAATAGCCTTGCTAGGCTCTTTTTTTTATTATAAAAAATATAAAAAGTTACGCATCAAATCATAAATGTGTATTTTAAAATTAAGTTATCGCTAAAAAGACACCCCCTCTAATTCTTCCGTTCCCCTTTACTTATTATCAATGATAGCTATGACTACCCGCCCTTTTTATATATGATTCAAGAAACGATTGTAACGACGATTAATCAACATGGCGTTACTCATATTGCCCCAATGGGGATTCATCACCTTAATGATGAGTTTGTTATTTTACCTTTCAAGCCATCAACAACTTTGGATAATATTTTACGTTCAAAAATAGCGGTCATTAATTATTGCGATGATGTCCGTGTATTCGCAGGTTGTTTAACGGGGCGAAAAACGTGGGATTTACAGGCGGCTGAAAAAATTAATGCTTACGTACTAACGAACACCTTAGCCCATAGTGAATTAGAGTTACTACGTGTTGAAGATGATAAGGTTCGACCTAAATTATTTTGTAATTGTATCCATAGCGTCAATCACGCGCCCTTTAAGGGTTTTAATCGCGCTCAGTATGCTGTATTAGAAGCGGCTATCTTATGTAGTCGTTTAAAATGGTTACCCTTAGAAAAAATAGAAACCGAGCTTAATTTTTTACGAATTGGACTCGAAAAAACAGCGGGTGAGTCAGAATGGGAAGCTTGGGGGTGGCTAATGGAGTTAATTGAGCAACATAAAAATAAGGTTACAAAAACATGACAGGAATGCTTGCAAGCGTTAATAGTAAGGAAGAAGCCTTATTAGTTTTAAACGCAAATGTTGATATTATTGATCTTAAACAGCCCTCAAAAGGAGCCTTAGGCGCGTTAGAGGTTGAACAGGTCGCCGATATTGTTAAAGTGATTAAAAATCAATCGCTTATAAGCGCAACCATTGGTGATTTACCGATGCAGCCCGATTTAATTTTTAATGCGGTCCAGCTAATGGCCGCAACAGGCGTTGATTATGTAAAAATAGGTATTTTTCCTCAGGGTGATTCAATGGCAACGTTAACAAAACTTGCCGAATTAAACCATTTAAATTTCTCATTAATTGCAGTTTTATTTGCAGATGCGTTACCTTGCTTAAGTATTCTTGAAGTTTTAAAAAACGTAGGCTTTAAAGGGGTTATGTTAGACACAATGGATAAAAAATCAGGCTCATTAGTGCAACTTATGGACTTAAAACAGATCACCAATTTTATCACTCAAGCAAAACAGCAACACTTATTATCAGGGTTAGCAGGCTCATTACGAGAAGTTGATATTAATAAATTACAGGCTTTAAATCCTGATTACCTTGGATTTAGAGGGGCATTATGTCAGCAACATAATCGTATAGCTCAATTAAATAATCCAGCAATCATTCGTATTCAACAAATGATCAAACAATTAGCTTACTAGGTGAGTAAAAATAAAAATTAGTTTTTATTTTTACAATCATTTCCTTCTGGGTAAGAAAACAAGCAGCTTTGGTTTCTCCCTTTATCTTTAGCACAATAAAGAGCCGCATCCGCTCGATGAAGAACATCCTCATAGTCATTATCTTCTTTTGATAACGCTGCAACGCCAATACTTACCGTAACATGAACTTGATGAGTTCGATACTCAACCGATTCTTTCGCAATAATTAAACGTAAACGTTCGGCAATAACCAACGCCCCCTCCGCTTTCGTTGCCGGTAATAAAATTGCAAACTCTTCTCCCCCTAAACGAGCGGCTAAGTCGATAGAACGTAATGTAGCCGTTAGTGTATCCGCAAAATGACATAAAACCTTATCCCCTGTTGCATGTCCATAATTATCATTAACGTGTTTAAAAAAATCTAAATCTAACATCAGTAAGGTCGAAAAATATTCTTTCGAGCAATTTAATAATTCTGTTTCCTCTTCTAAACGCTCTAAAAAAACCCGACGATTAAAAAGCCCTGTTAACGGATCTGTATTCGCTAATGTTTGTAATTTTTTTTCCATATTTTTACGGGAACTAATGTCTTCTTTAATACCAATAAAATGTTCAATAATCCCTGCTTTATTCAGTACAGGCGCAATATTCAGTTCTTCATGATATAACGTCCCCTCTTTACGCCTATTAATAATTTCACCTCGCCACGGTTTTCCTGATAATAAGGTTTTCCACATTTGTTGATAATAAGGCTGCGCTTGTTCACTGGATTTAATTAATTCAGAGGGTTTGTGTCCAATCGCTTCTTTTAAGCTAAACCCTGTTAATTTTGTAAAGGCAGGATTAGCCCATTTTATAGTGGCTTTACGATCGGTAATAATAATCCCATTTGCCGTTGCATTTAAAGCCGCTACTAACAATTGGTTACGCTTTTCCATTTCTGATCGCTGTAGGGTGTAGCGAATAGTACGAATTAAGCTATCTTGACTAAAATCCCCTTTCACTAAATAATCTGCTGCCCCTATTTTTAGCGTTTTTAAGGCAAATTCGGTATCTGTTTGTCCTGTCAATACAATAATAGGAATTTCAGGCGCGATAATTTGAGTGTTTTTTAGTGTGTTTAGTCCTATCGAATCAGGTAACGATAAGTCTAATAACACCACATCAAAGTGCTGACCTTCTAATTGTATTTTTGCATCACTCAATGTTTCAACCCAATTGAGTTTAAAACAAACAACCTCAGTGTGTCGCAAACTAATTTGAACTAACCCAGCATCACCTGGCTCATCTTCTATTAATAGAACCTTTATGGTTTTTACGCTACTCATAGTGTTTCCCCGTAGGTAAACGAACTAAGGCTAACCAATAATCAATCAATCGATTAATGGCACTTATAAAGCTTGTTATATCAACAGGCTTAGTAATATAACCTGCGGCTCCTTGTTCGTAAGCCTTAATAACATCATTTTCAACATCAGATGTCGTTAAAACGACAACAGGAATATTTTTTAATGCGTTGTCTGCTTTTATTTTAATTAAAAATTCATGCCCATTCATACGCGGCATATTAATATCAAGCAGGATTAAATTAGGCCGTGGAACGCCTTTATATTTTCCGCATTGCTGTAAAAATTCTAAGCCCTCACAGCCATCAGTAACATGGTGCAAATGGGTATTAATAAGGTTTTCTTTAAATGCAACCTTAACTAAATAAGCATCCGCTGGCTCATCTTCAAGCAGTAAAATTTCAAACGAGGTCGGTGGTTGATTAATCATTAGAAAACCGACTATGGGTTATTTTCGGAAATTCTAAAACAACCGTAATCCCACCCTTAAGCGTTTCTTGTAAAAAAATACGTCCATGACACCCCTCGACCAGTTGCTTTACAATCGCAAGCCCAGTGCCTGTTCGTTCTTGCTCATCACAAACCTGCAAACGTTCAAAAATTTTAAAAACACGCTCATAATATTGTTTTGGAATTCCAATTCCATTATCTATAAAGTAATAATAATTTTTTCCTAATTTTGAATCACTTTTAATGTTTATAACAGGGACTCTATCAGGATGATGATAATACAACGCATTATCTATGAGCATGACACAAATATCATACCAACGAGACTCATCAATCTTAATCGGTGGTAAGTCATCAAGGGTAACGGTCGCATTAAGAATTTTAATCGTATGAGCAAACTTTTGTAAAACTTTTTCTAAAACTGGGTATAATTCGAGATTTTTTGAAGGCGGTTTTAGCGTAGTAACCGTAAAAAAATGTTCAAGACCTTGAACTAAAGCACGCTGACGAATTGCACTTTGTTCTATAAACAGTAATGACATTTTTGCATCCTCTGTCAGTATTATTGAGGAAAGTTGTATTTTTAAACGCTGTACAAAATTAATTAAACGTCGAGGCGGCTCTTGCAGATGATGAGCTGCAATCGTCGTGAAATGGGCTAATTCAGCATTAACTTGTTGTAAATGTTTATCCGCTTGCTCGCGCGCTAAAATTTCAGCCGATAACTGTTGCTGTGATTTTTCTAATTGCGCCATTAGCAAAGTCACGGTTTCAACGAAGCCATTATTTCCGTTAATATGCCGACGATAACTTAAGTTACCTGCTGCAAAATGGTGACTTTCCTTTTGTAATCGGCGTATTAAGTAGCAATTTAAGGCAAATGAGAATAAAATAAAAAGAAGACTCTTTAATAGCGCTAAAACAATAATAGGTTGTGCGGTTTCATATTGATATTTTTCCAATAATTTAGTTGAAAAACCCCATTGTAAAGTACCATAATGAACGGCCTCATAATCCATTGATAATGAAGCGTCAAACATAGTATCCTTGGCTGTTTTCAGGGAGGTATCTTTCAAAATTTTTTGCTTTAACAACACAGTATCCCCTCCTTTCGCAATAATACGCCCATTATCATCTAAAAAACGTAAATAAATAAATAAATTTGTTTGTAATAGTTCGGTCGTAAGTGTTTCTAGGGCCGTAATATCATTCATTAATAACGCATTTTTAGAGCTTACGTGCAATAATTTTTCCACAACAATGATATGTTGCCGTAATAAGTTTTCATTAGATCGTTTCAGAGTCTGCAATACACCTATGATGAGAACACTTAAAATTACAAGCTCAATCAATAGTAGCCAAAAAAAAGTGTTACGATAAAAATACATAGATCAGAACGTCCCTCAATTCTTATAATAGTGCAACATCGTTTAAAAAATTAAAGGATGTAATCTCCATAAGGATAAGAGTTTACATTTATACCCCGTAAAAACAAACTATTTTTATTACTAACCCTGTCTATTAATTAACCTAAAATTGAGTTAATAAACGACTTTTTTTCACTATCGAAAATAAAAAGCGCAACAACCCAACTAAAAAATCACGTTGATTATTAGGTTGAATTTCGCTTTACAACGAGAATATAACGCTCAAAACTAAATTTTATTTTATCCCCTATTCCAAAAGTCTACCTTATTTTTTGCTATACTTTACTTTTCCTTCTATTTACTAAGGTTTTTTATAATGCCCCTGAAATACCATTCTATTTTTACTGACTCTAATGCTCAACAGCGAAAAGAAAATTTTGATGACTATTGGATTTTTACTCAACAGCATGGAGGCGAACTATTTGAAGATGAAAAAGATTTAGCTAAAAAACGCCAACGCTTGCAGTATTTTAAAGATAACCCCATTAAACTACGTACCCCTCTAAAAAATCCTGAAAGTTTTTATCGTAATTACGTTGAAATGCAAGATGATCCTAAGTCATTAGATAAAATGACGTTAATGCTGACAGGAATTTATAAATTTGCTCGCCACGAATGGGTGGGCATTAAAGGCGCGTGGGAAGTTTCCCCTTCGATGGCAATGGCCCCAACACTTCAAGATAAAATCTCTAGAATCCATTTAGCCGAAGAATTTTGCCATGTTCGCCTCTTTAATGAAATGCTGAACACCTGTGGTTTAGATAAGGTTGAATGGGTCCCCTTATCGCCTTTCAAAGAAAAAATTTATGAAGTCTTTCCTAAATTACCTGGATTTATTCTTAACTCCCCAGCGTTCGTTACCGAATTAATGGGCGTTACCTTTTATTTCCATTTACATAAACTGATTGATGAGGTCTTAGTTGATGAACCTGAAGTACGTGACCGATTAAAAGCGTTGTTAGATGAAATTACGATCGATGAAATTGCCCATGTAGGACAACGACGTAATTTTATTGGAGCCACTGGAATCAAAGTTTCAAAAATGTTAGTCAAACCATTTTACACTTGGTTTTTTAAAGACATTCCTGAAGTGGCTGAGTTATTTAATGTCAAACAAATGATAAAGGATGGCGAATCATTCGATTTTAATGACATTCCCAGTCACATGATTGAACGCAGCTGGATACCGTCCTATTGTAAGGTATAAAACATCCTTCTCAAAAAACTTGACAGATCATTAACGTTTGTCAGGTTTTTCAAAGGAATTTATTAATCGTTGATAGTACTCAAACGCGTCTTTTTTACCTCGCTTTAATGTCCCTTTTTGAAAAATAGTGGCTTTTTTAAGCAACATTTCAATTGCATACCCCCTATCTTCCAAACTAAGCTTCCCACGATTGATACAATTTTCTAAAGCTTGAATTCTAAACCGATCCATTCCCCAGTATTGCTGTGATAACTGATCATCATGCCCCCCATATTTTTTAATTTGAGGCGATTCAATCAATAAAACAGGGTATTTTTCGGTGATTTTTAACCATAAATCATAATCTTCACAGGCAGGAAACGATAAATCGAATAACCCGACTTCGTTAAAAACATGACGATGAATCATAATTGAGGACGGAGACATCGCACACAAGGGTAAGCATTCTTTAAAAATCCATCCCCCTATTTTTTTATGCTTTTTCATTTGATTAACACGAACCCCATTGCGTATCCAAATTTCTTCGGTATGACAGACGTGATAATCCGTGTTTTTAAGGCTATTGACTTGTTGGAACAGTTTAGTTGGTAACCATTCATCATCAGAATCTAAGAACGCCAGCCAGTTTCCTTTTGCCTGATTAATCCCTGTATTCCGTGCCGCACTCACCCCTTGATTCGTTTGATAACTATAAATAACCTGTGGAAAATAGGTGGCAATCATTTGCTCCGTATCATCGGTCGAACCGTCGTCAACCACAATCACTTCATCGGCAGGGTAGGTTTGTGCATAAATAGAGTTTAACGCTCGCTGTAATACGCTAGCACGGTTAAACGTTGGAATAATAACAGAAATAAAGGTCACAAAAAATCAGATCCCAGAGTACAAAATAATTTTTGTACTCTTTAGGTTTTAAGTCGTCTTGTTAAGAGCGGTGAATTAAATCTCGCGTTACTTGAGGATCGGTTTCCAATAATCCTAATCGCGTCATGTGTAACGAAGAAAGTCCAAGAACATCCTGCATATCATAAATTCCATTTTTTTCTTCCATTAACCACTTAGCCGCTCGAATCGCCCCATTAGCAAAGGTCATTCGATTACTTGCTTTATGGGTAATTTCAACGCGTTCCCCTTCATCAGCAAACATAACGGTATGCTCGGCGACAATATCGCCCCCTCTAACCGTTGAAAACCCTATAATTTCAGATTCACGCTCGCCAATATTTCCTTTACCTCGGCCATAGACTGCATGTTCTTCTAAATCCCAGCCTAACGTATCAGCAATAACTTGTCCCATTAATAAAGCCGTTCCAGAGGGAGAGTCAACTTTATGGCGATGATGCGCTTCAATAATTTCAATATCGGTATAATCCCCCATAATTTTGGCCGTCATTTCCAATAATTTGAGCGATATATTAACGCCAATACTCATATTAGGTGACAACATAACACCAATATCTTTTGACGCTTCTTTAATTTCCGCTTTTTCATCATCTGTAAACCCTGTCGTGCCAATAACAATTTTTTTACCGGCTTTTCGACAAACTTTTAAATGCTCAAGAGTAGCCGCAGGACGTGTAAAATCAACCAACACATCAAAATCATCTAAGACGGCTTCTAAGTCATAACACACACTAATATTTTGTGTACCCGCCCCAGCAAGATCACCGGCATCTTTACCAACGAAGCTACGAGAAACCGCTACACTCAGTAATTTCTCATTAACAGCCGCTTGTATTAAACAGCGTCCCATGCGTCCTGACGCACCAATAATCGCAATTCTTGTCATCATTTATCCCGTTAATTTATCAAAAAAAACTTTTAACACCATCGGTCCATGAATGTTCTTGTGGACTATGTTGTTTACCGCCACCCATCAGTGATTGGGCCAATTTTTCGACTAAATCTTTTTGATCTTTTGTAAGTTTAACAGGCGTTTCAATTTGTACGCGACAAAGCAAATCACCCAAAGCCCCCCCCCCCCGAACAGGCTTAACCCCTTTACCCCGTAAACGAAATAATTTACCCGTTTGAGTTTCTACTGGAATTTTTAATTTAACTTTACCATCTAAAGTCGGGACTTCGATGTCCCCTCCCAAACACGCCGTTGGAAAGCTAATGGGAACCTCACAATATAAATTAGCGTCTTCACGGGTAAAAATTGAATGCTCTTTAACTTGAACTTGCACATATAAATCACCGGCAGGCCCGCCTCGTTCACCCGCTTCGCCTTCACCCGCTAAACGGATTCTATCGCCTGTATCAACTCCTGCTGGAATTTTAACCGATAGAGTTTTAGTTTCTTGAACGCGTCCTTGTCCATCACATTTACGGCAAGGGTCTTTAATTTGCTTTCCTGACCCGTGACACGTCGGACATGCTTGTTGGACTGAGAAAAATCCCTGTTGCATTCGGACCTGACCTAAGCCATGACACATCGCACAACTCACAGGTGATGAGCCTTTTTTAGCCCCAGAACCATGACAGGTGCCACATTTTGATAATACAGGAACACGAATTTTAGTATTGGTCCCCCCCACCGCTTCTTCTAAGGTTAATTCAAGGTTATAGCGTAAATCAGAACCCTGTTGCACACTGCTACGTTGACGACCACCGCCACCGAAAATATCGCCGAACACATCGCCAAAAATATCCCCAAAACCATCACCGCCTCCCTGTCCTCCTTGCATAGAAGGATCAACGCCTGCATGTCCAAATTGGTCATACGCAGAGCGTTTTTTCGGATCAGATAAAATTTCGTAGGCCTCTTTTATTTCTTTAAACTTTTTTTCAGCGATTTCTGGCTTATCCGTATTTCTATCTGGATGATATTTCATTGCCAAACGACGATAACTTTTTTTAATTTCAGCATCGCTCGCATTTTTATCAATGCTTAGGAGTTTATAAAAATCTTCTTTTGCCATGTTTTTTAGTCCGTACCTTAGGGTCTGCGGTGTTAGAATTGAGTTGAAGGAATTTATTTTAAATTTCTAGTTATGATTTTCAAACATCATAATAAATAAAGCACTCTTTAAAAGTATGGGGGGATTTTTTTAAACGTCAATGACAATAATAGGTTTCAAAGATTAACCCCGCTAAGTTTTCTCTATGACATACGATTAAAAAATAAAATGAGGATGCCTTATAAATAATGATGTTATTCTACAACATTTCATTAAAATAAGCCTAATTGAACTTGGGCAGCCTCAGTCATCATTTCGCGAGACCAAGGGGGATCTAACACTAATTCGATATTAACCGAACTGACACCGGGTAACGCTCGAATTGATTTATCAATGTCCCCCTGTAAAACAGGCCCCATCCCACAACCTGGCGCAGTTAAGGTCATCATAATGTGAACATCATTTAATTTATCTTCATTGGCCGTCGGACTCACATTGCAATGATAAATCAACCCTAAATCGACGATATTAACGGGGATTTCAGGATCATAAACCGTTTTCATCACTTCCCAACAATTTTTTTCAACTGACTTTATATCGGTCTCTAAAACCAACGTATGCAGTTGATGCGGATCTTTTCCTAAGGCATCTGCATCAACCCCTGCAATACGAACCATGTGACCATGTTCGGTAATAACGGTATAATTACTGCCAAGGGATTGATGAATAGTCACCTCTTGACCTTGATTTAATATGCCATGATTACCATCAGGAATCATTACAATATTAACATCACGACTTAAAATAACAGCTTCTCTTGATTCTGACATAAGGGGATTACTCGTAGGAATAAGTTTGTGCGTCTAAGCTCTGAGCTGTCACCCCAATACTTTTATCGCTGAATAAATAGGTGTAAATTTCGTTTAAAGAATCCATTCTCGGTAATTGAGTTTTATCTTCTGCGGGGAAAGATTTTTTGCGTAAAGGCGAATCTATCACGCCAGGAATTAAGCTATTCACTCTAATTTTTCCCGAACGTTCTAATTCTTTCGCTAAGATATGCGCTAAAGCCTCTACCGCAACTTTAGAAACACCATAAGCCCCTGCATAAGCGTTCATTTTTTGCGCCGAAGAATCCGACGTAAAGACAATTGAGGCGTGTTCACTTTTTTGCAAAACGGGTAATAAAACGCGGGTTAATAAAAAAGGCGCATTTAAATTAACATTAAGGGCATCTCCCCATTCTTTAGTGCGGTAAGTCGCAATCGGAGAGTAGGCACTAAACTCAACGGCTGAATGCAATAATCCGTGTAACGCTCCGTATTTAGTTGCAATGGTCATTGCAAGCTCTTCGTACTGAACCTCACTCGACCCTGCTAAATCAAAAGGGTAAAGTATCGGCTCATTAAAACCTTGAGCGACAATTGCATCATAAACTTTTTCTAATTTAGGAATGCTTTTGTCTAATAAAATAACATGCGCGCCCTGCTCCGCTAAGGCTAATGAAGCAGTCCCACCGAGCCCACCCCCTGCGCCTGTAACTAAAATCACTTTATTTTCTAACAACATAATGCTTTATTTATCCATTCATTAATTTGTTTAGGTGATTGAACTAACGCATCCGCTTGCCATGTTTCGGGCTTATCATCAACCGTTAAATAACCATAGATTGCGGCCAATGTTTTCATATTAACAGCACGTCCTGCTATCATATCGTGTTTTGCGTCGCCAATATAGACACAGTCTTTAGGGTTAACCGCTGCATGCGTGCAAGCAGTCAACATCGGTTCTGGATGAGGCTTGCTGTGGTTACAACTATCGCCACTAATTAAACAAGCGGCTCTATCGGTAAGAGCGAGTGCCTCCATAAGGGGAACGCTCAAACGCTGCTGTTTATTCGTAATAACCCCCCATTTAAGTCCTTTCTCTTCAATCAAGGCTAACGTTGCGCCCATTCCGTCAAAAAGCCCACCGTGGTGTAAAATATTAGCTTGATAATAGTTGAGTAACGTTTCTAAAATATTAGCTTTTATTTCTTCATTCGCATCAACATTAGCCTTATTAATCATCGCAACCGCCCCATAGCTAATATAAGGTCTGACTTTATAGGCTTCAACGGGATTAAAACCATGATGCGTTAACGCATAATTTAAGCTCGCAATTAAATCAGGGGCCGTATCAACAAGGGTTCCGTCTAAATCAAATAAAACACATTTTAATTCAAACATTTTTTAACGAGGTCGTTTAAAAACGGCAATATAATTAACATCAATATCCGTCCCTAAGTGAAGCTGCTTCGTTAACGGGTTATATTCAATCCCGACCATTCCTTGCAATTCTAATCCTGCGGCACGAGCAGACTGACTTAATTCCGATGGTTTAATAAAGGTTTTATAATCATGCGTCCCTTTAGGTATTATTTTCAATAAATTTTCTGCCGCAACAATCGCTAATAAGTAAGCTTTCGGTTTTCGGTTAAGGGTTGAGAAAAAAACCATCCCGTCGGGTTTAACTAATTTTGCACAGGCACCAATAATCGAACCTGGGTCTGGCACATGCTCAAGCATTTCCATACACGTAACATAATCAAATTTCTCAGCATGAGTTTCAGCTAAACTTTCAACACTTATTTTTTGATAGCGTGCATTAACGCCTGATTCTAATCCATGCAAATCGGCAACATCAATTAAATCCTCGCTTAGATCAATTCCTAAAGCCGTTGCCCCATTTTTAGCTAACCCTTCGGTTAAAATCCCTCCGCCACAACCGACATCAACAACCTGCTTGCCATCCAGTTCAGCATGTTCTTTGATGAACTGTAATCGCAACGGATTCACGTCATGTAAGGTTTTAAAATCACCTTGAGGATCCCACCAACGTTCGGCTTGTGAACCAAACTTATTAATTTCGTGTAAATGTACGTTATTTGTTGTCATAGTTATATCGTGTTTAATTGCGCTATAGTTTACTATATTACTAGGTTATTAGTCTTAAAAAAATTTCAAAATAAAAATGAAACCTAATCCGATTATTTTGGCGTTAAAATTAAGTCTTTTTTCACTCAAGTCGTCGGCGACTCACCCCTTTGTATTTGACTTAAGTTCACTAATCGTTTAATTCTTTTCTAAGTAAAACATAAAGTTTATTGGTGATAATTTCATGGTCATATAAATCTTTTAAGGTGCCATGCTGTGCTGTATGTAAAAAAGCCTTTGCGGTCTGAGCATTGAGTTCATCTAAAAAATCCCGATTAGAGCTAATTTCCTTTTTCATTTGTTCAATGGTTTTAACTTTTAACCCTTGATAAATCAAAATAACATTTTCAATCGCCTCGGGGTCACCAAAAATTTCGACCAGCGGCGAATTTTGTAATTGTGCCATTTCATTAAGCACCTTATTAATCAACGTATATTGCGTTTGATAATACAAATAAAGCTCTTGTGGCTGCCGATTTCTTTGCTTTATCCTGTTAATTAGCGAACTAAATCCTGAATTAAAATAAGCATTCAATGAGGTTAATTTAGGCTGATCTTGCTCGACGCGTTCCGTTTGCGTTTCTAAAATAGTTAGATTTTTTTTATAAATATTTTCATTAATTTCATCACACTGAAACATGCGTTTTAATTCTCTTTTTTGAATACCCAGTGTATAAATCCGCAAGATATTTTCAACCACATGGGTGGCACCTATGGTCTGCTGTTGACCTTGTTTACACGCGTCTTCATATCGCGCTGAATAATCTCTCATAAACAGGTTATATTGCGATTGACTAATTTGGTGATGCTCATAAAAACCTTCAATTTTGGTCACTAAATCATGATAAATTAAAGCTTTACTTTTATAGTAACTTAATTGCTCATAAGGTAATAGCACATCAATTTTTAAAAGACGAATCACAGAACCGATTGTCGTTGCTTTGATAAGTAACGAAAAATAAATACAACCAATCGTAATCGCGGTAATAAATTCTTTAATCGAAAAATCATACGACCAAGTAGGCAGGGTTAGATCGTCTGGAATTAACAAGACCATGATAACGGCAATCGCTCCCCGCAGACTTCCCCATGATAATAAATGCTGCCAATTCATTGAAATATTTTTTTCAGATTTTATTTGGTTCGCAATTCCCACTGAGACATAAATAGAAATCGCTCGTGCCAGCATAACCACGGTAATAATCACTAAAATAGGTAATAAGGTGACTTTTAACGAAATCGTTAATCGCGCAAATAATAAGCCCATTAAAATAAAAACTAATGAATTTGCTAAAAAAGCAAAATAGCCCCAAAATTTTCCCATGTATTCTTCAACATTCGCCGACATTTTAAAACGCCCGTGATTACCAATGACTAATGAGGCAACGAGTGTTGCAATGATGGATGAAATATGAATTTCCTGCCCCGCAATACTCCATTTTCCTGACATCAACTCGGCTAATAAAAAGGTAAAATGAGCCACTAATAACGTCAGTGTAATTTCCAAGTCTTGATGGCCTTTAACCCATTCAATCAGTTTTGAGAATAAAAACCCCATAAACAAACCAAAAATTATCCCACTGAGTATCATGCTAAAAAATGAAATAACGCCACTAATAACCGTTGAATAGCCATGATAGCCATGAAGCATTACTTCTAAAAGCACTAAAAATATCGCGAAGGCCGTTCCATCATTAAACAGACTTTCCCCTTCAAAAATAAGCGTTAACCGTTTAGGCGCTCCATATTCTTTAAACAGAGCTAACACAGCGACAGGATCGGTTGCCGAAATAATCGCGCCAAACAATAACGTCACTAAAAGTGGAATGTCATACCCTAATAATTTAAACGCCCAGTGACCCAGATAACCAATTAAAAAGGTAGAAATCAATAACCCAACAATGGCCAATAAACTAATAATAAATTTATTTTCCTGAATGTTACGAATTTTTATATTGTAAGCCGATTCAAAAATCAACACGGGTAAAAATAAAAAAAATAATAACTCAGGCGTGAGATGAAAACTGGTCACAAATGAAAAGGTGTCCATTTCAGACAACGGAACCAAACAGGAGCCTGCAATAACTAACAAGACGGTGTAAGGGATTTTAGTTTTTAAGGCTAAAATATTAATTCCAAGGGAAATTAACATCAGCGTAAAAACAGATAAATAAACATCAACGTCCATTATTATTCCTAAACGAAAAACCAGTGAATCCTAATTGAAAGACAACCCTTCAAAGCACTCTATTATAGACCGATATTCGCTATTTAGGGGGACTTCAAAAATTGATTTTTTAGCTTAGTGTTTGTAATCAAACTTTGATGCCGTGATAATAAACCCTAAACCTATAATTAGCCCTCTCTTTCAAATAATTTCCGAAGAAAAAATATGAAAATCACCTTTAATTTAATCTTTCTTTTAGTTTTAGGGTTTTTAACCAGCTTCCCCATTTATGCCACAACCGCTGCCACTAATATCGAAGCGATTACGCAAGCCACGACTTACGCAAAAAATGCCCTTAAAAATGCAGAATCAGCAAAAGCCGAATTTAATCGCGCCCTTGTTTTAATCAATCAACTCAAAAATAACTGTAAAGTCTCAAGTAATAATAACTGTGAAGGCTTAAATACCGAACTAAAAATGTTAAACGATACTTTAGTTAAAACCAATAAAGGCTTTAATGATGTTAGAAATGAGGTTGTTAAGGCGATTGGAACGGTGGAACTGGTTGCTAATCGGGCTAATTTAATGCTCACAACCTATGAAAGTGTTTCTAATCCTGATTCCATGAGCAGTTATATTGCAGGTTTGCATACACTGGCCACCACAACGGTTGAAATCGGTAAAGAGATTAATCTTATTGATGATGACTATATTTTGCCCGCCTATAGCCGAACGAGTGCTGAATTGGGCTTTTTAAACAGTGATTCAAGCTATATCCCACAAGGTAACGTCGCTGTTTATCCGTGGAAGCGTATTGGTTTACAAGCCGATATTAGTGGGGGGAAAATAGATGGGGATACGACGTTTAATTATGGCGGCCATCTTTTTTGGCGTGATCCAAAAAGCCACCTGATCGGCGCGACTATCGCGAGTATTAATCGAGCCGATGAAAATGATGTTCGCTATGGCTTAGAAACTGAACTTTATAATTTACACCCTGATTGGACACTTCGCTTAGAAGGCGGTTATCAAGTAGGTAATGCAATTTCCAGTGTCTATGGCAGCATGCTAACCACCTGGTATCCTCGATTTAACTTGGATGCTAAAAATTATGGCGAATTAGCGGATGTTTTAGCCTTAAAGGGCGGTGTTTATGCCTATAAAAATTACGTCGTGGGGACATTAGGGTTGGAGCTTCAAATGCGGGATGTCGTTACTTATTTTAAAAACTATATTCACCGCCAACACAATAATCCATTGGCCTATGCGTTAACTGAAATGCTATCAATGCCTTTTCAAATATTTCCAAGAAATTCAACTTTTTTTATTAATGGTGCGCTTGGAAGTAATGATCTTGATTATGTGATGATGGGGATTAATATTTATTTAGGGGAAACCCCACAAACGGCCCGTCATCAAAAAGTTACGGCGAAAGCGTTAAAATATAAACACCGTTATCAATTTGTTGAAAGCTCGTTATTTGTTGACTCTGTTCCAAAGCGATAGAGGCTGTAAAAGTATTCATGAAATATAGAAACATTCGAGTTTGTCCCCTTGTAACAGATTGATGCGTGGAGTCCAAAACATGTTTTGGACTCCAGTAGCTAAAAACACCCCCACGTTCGTGGGGAAGACACTTTAATAAATCAACAACTTAGCTAAACCGCTGCGATTTTTCCAACGCCTAATTGTAACTCAAACAACCCAATTAAGAAACATGAAAAAATTAAATTATCGACATTTTTCATGCACGCGCCTTACTTTTATTCACCAATATTCACCACAACTTTCCCCATACTCGTCGATTTTAATGACGAAGCCTCAAACATTTGTTTAAATCGAGTCACTTCATAATCTTGCTCTTTAAACAAATCTTGTGCAAACGCATACGCTAATGATTGATAAATTAATTCAGCTTCAAGTGTATAGCTTGTTTCCGTTAAATTAGAAAGTGCAAATTCAACCCGATCACTGCCCCCTATAAAATTTTCATCAGATACAGCCGCACCTTGTACTTGAATTTTATTAGGCACAGTTGCTTTATCAAAGCCTTTAGGTAATAAACGATTATCTTTTACATAACTTTTGGCTCGTAATAACGTATAAGTGACTTGATTTTTATAATCTTGCATAATCGCTTCATAAACTTGAACCTGCTCAGGAGATTCAATCCGTTGGTAATGCGGCTCATATTGCCCTTGATCTTTATCTGAATCTAATTCAACCACGCTACCATCAGGGTTTACTTTCCCCGTTTCAAAAACAATATTTTCGTCAGCATCTCGCACAGTAACATGGAGAATCACTCTTCGTGATGGATAACCTGTCGGTAATTTATGCCCTGTTTCACTGTTAATATTTAAACTAAATTTTAATTGTCCCGCGTTTAATGAGGTGTTTGTTATCGCCAATGTTGCCGAATTATTCAATAATTTTTCTGCATCCGATAAACTATTAGAAAAATCAGTAGCCTCAACGCCTAAAGGCTCTCTATATTCTTGTAAAATAGAGAGCATTAAACGATTTGCCCCTAAAAAATTGTGTTGGGCAAAATCATCACGCTTAGGATTATCTCTCGGACGACTGGCAATCGCAACGCCATCTGCTCGCTCCATATGACATTGCTGACAGCTTTTTGTTTGTGCAAAATCACTGTTTAGCCATTCACTATAGACCATTTGTTCAGGAAACTCATCTGCAACTGTCTGACTTAAAATAGTTCCATTTTCATCAGCATAAGGGGTGGTTAAATCATGGCAACTCGCACATAACTCCGAGGTTTTTATATGCTCACTATAGACAGGGGTAAAATTAGCCATATTCCGCATTGGCATCGTATTAACATTTTGATACGGACCATAAATAAGTCTCTCGGTACTCGTTGGATAGCTATCAATAGCAAAATGTCCTGAATAACCTGCGTCCGTACCAAAAGGCGCGTTCGGAGAAATTTGATGACATAAGGAACAACTCACGCCATTAGTTGATAAATCAAAATAAGGATTATCTTTATTCAAAATACCCTCACCAAATACCGCTTGGATAGGATCATGTTGCTTTCTTGCTTCTTCATTTGCCATGGGAGCATGGCAGCGTGTACATTTATCTTGAATCGTACTCTTTAATTGCGGGGTTCTATTTATCTCACTTTTAACTTTTGCCTGCCAAAATGGATCACGGGTTGAATTTGCCATCATACTGGTTTGCCATGATGAAACAATAGACACATCTTTACCCGTATCATCCTCCAATTCGTTGTGACATTGAGCGCAAATTCCCGAGCCACTAAAATGTTGTGAGGTAAAAATAGTTCGCCCAAGAGGGGTATTGCTTACTTTTAATAAATTATTGACTTGAAATAAATTATCGCCTAAATATCGCAGATCAGCAGCATAGTTTTCCGTACCGACAGTAATATTTGAAAGATGAAGGTTTAAATTTATACCCGTAGGTACAAGTGCAGCATTAGCAACTGTATTAATATGAGGGATCGCACGATTTAATCTAAGTTTATTAGGGGATAAAAGCGTTAAATCAGCTTCGTAAAGCTGTTCTTGGTACTGAATAAAAGGAATAGTCAGCCGATTAGTTTCTAAATCAAAACTAGCATCGGCTAAACAATTTCCCATGAAAAAGCTTAAACTCATGAATCTTAAAATTTGTATTTTCATTAAACCCAACATATAAGTAAATTATAAAATTAAACTATTCATCAATATTCTGAAAGATTTCACATTTCACATTTCACATTTCACATTTCACATTTCACATTTCACATTTCACATTTCACTTGTTCTACTCGGAGAAACTTCATAGGCTTTAATTTCAATTAACCCTGTATTTCCGCCCGTACTAGAAACGACATCTAAGCGAATAGAGCTTGTTTGACGATTAAGAGGAAATTGATGCGCTTGGGTTGTGTTGGGTAAATTAAACGATAATACCTCACCGCTATCTGTTGTAATCGTAAACGTTAAAATTTTTGCGGTGTCATCACCCATTGAACGAGAAAAAACTTCGATCGTTTCAATTTGTTTTGATTCTGCTAACGTTATTTCAATAAACGCATTATCGCCATCATTATTTGATGACCACGCTGTAGAATTAGATCCATCAATAGCACTATTTGCCCCCCACGTTTCATTATTAGCCGCCCCTGAAAAATTACTACTGACGGCTGTGATTGTTGCGCCATTATTAAGTGAAAGTAAATTATTATCCGTAATTGTTCTCCCTGTTGTTTTAAATGTTGCCGCCGGTGACCAATATATTTTTCCTGTCGCATCTGTCCCTTGAACACGGTAGTAATAAAGTGTATTTTCTTCTAGTTTACTTAATATCGGGTTATGGTCAATAATTACGCCCCCATTCATACTAGGGTCGATTGCAATTTTACCAAAATCAAGGGTTTTTCCATACACGACTGAACAGGCAAGTGGAATACTACTGACAAACGTTAATCGTGCATCGGTTGCCGTAATATCAACAATACTCGGTGCGGCCCCTTCAGTAACTAACGTTAAATTTGATAATGACGGAGGAATATCATTTTCTGATAAAACCCCATAATCACTCACTGTAAAGCCAATCGCGTTATCCTTTGTATTTTGATACTCAAAATCAGCCCAAATATACTGTAATTGTTCTTGATTTTGAAAATGAATAACGGGAACGTGTAATTTTAATTCTTTTGAAAGCGTAACAGGGTCTGCACTTAATGGCGGTGTAATCAAGCCAAGCGAAGTAATAATAAACAGCGAAGTTTTTAAAAGCGAGTGAGGTGTCATTTTATTTTCCTAGAAATATTAAGCGAAGAATTACCCCCCTTCTCTAAAGAAAGGGGATCCCTATTAACATTGTGAGTGTAAAAATATCGCTACTTTCACTAGTTCCTGCTACTGACAACATTAGCGTATTATTCACTTCACAGGCTAACCCCGTCTATCCAACGGTTATCTTTACTTTTTACTTTTTAATTGTTTTTTCGAGGTTTCACGCTATAAGTAATAAATTATTATTTAGGTGTAGTAGCAGGCGTAGTAGCAGGCGTATGTCCCGCGTGTTTTCCAGGTTCAGCAGGTTTTTCACCAGCAGGTTTTTCACCATGCATATGAGACGTTGTAAATTTTGCACGATACCCATGTAAGCCATTATAACAAGCATCCGTTTCTGCACAATAAATGGCATTAACCCCACCAATATTAACTGAATACTGCCCCGCAGGTAATTTAGCACGATACGTAATGGTTGTTTCACCTAATTTTGAGTATTCTACCGCTTTAAATTCAAGTGTTGACCAAAAATTACCGCCTGGGTTAAAACTTCCTTTTTCTTTTTCAGTGGTAGAATCCCACCCAGTATAAACAGAAAGAGCGGGGTATAACTCTGCCCCTGCGGTTACATAGCTTTGACTATTATCAGTATCATCAACCTTCATTTCATAAAAGCCCCCTTGACGAGAAACTTTAATTTCTAAAACAGCATCAGCAGCTAATTCAACCGCAACCCAATCAGAGGTATGCGTCCAACCAAAGTCTGGTGCTTGAAACTGAGGTTCAAATGAACTTTTACCGCCCACGCTACCAAGAATTTCAACAGAACCATGACGAGGCATTCTTACCGTCCACTCATAACCAATTCCTGTTCCATCTGGATCACCATATACAACGTTGGATACCTTGGTCGCAGCCATTTCATTAAGATTCGCTGCATCTCCTGCTAGTAGGTTAGCTGAAAAAGCAAATGCACTGGTTGCTAAAATTATTGCAAATTTATTCATTTTGATTAATTCCTATTAAATTATGAAAATCAAAACTAAATAAAGCAAATATTGTTCCAAATTTAGTTAAGAGTGATTATTAGAACCTTGTTTGAGAGAAGTAAATTTTTAAAACAATAAAACTGTGTTAAATAACACAAAAATAAGTCTTTTGACCTGTTTTATTAAAATACTTAGCTTACCTAAATTATTGTAATT
Organism: Methylococcales bacterium; assembly: GCA_030949405.1. Taxonomy (NCBI): domain Bacteria; kingdom Pseudomonadati; phylum Pseudomonadota; class Gammaproteobacteria; order Methylococcales; species Methylococcales bacterium. Next base: position 2,594,028 of record JAUZSN010000002.1, read on the forward strand.
TTCTCCACATCGCTATATTTACTAAAATCTAGAGGAAATATTACTAACGGTCTATTTATTGCTTATTAACCTTAGTATTTATAATAAATATATTTGCCTTTTAAAATTTATGAGCAACATTAGATTCAAATTTATTTTCTTTATTAGTCTGTTAAGCATATTAATTAATTTTTTTCCGACAATTACCTCTGTCGAAACGCTCGCTGAACAAATTGCCAAAGGAAAAGATTTATTTAGCAGAAGCCGTAACACTTAAACTTCAAGCAAATGATTTATTATTAGCCTCGCCCAGCAATTAAAAAATATCTATTAATCATTAATTTTACCAGTCTCATTACACATTTACTCTATGAATAAACATCCTAATATTTTAATTTTAACGCTTATCTTATCTACAAGCTTTGCTCATACGGTTTACGCTGAAGAACTTGAAAAAAATACCGAAGAAAATAGTGATTCAGATTTAACCTTAGATTCAATGACGATTTACGCAACTCCTGATAAGCCTTTTGAAAAAACCGATTATATTAAAGAAAAACTTGGAATGGCGACTGACGGGGCCGATCTTTTAAAACAAACGCCAGGGATTTCAGTTATCCGACAAGGGGGAACCGCCAGTGATCCACTTTTAAGAGGACTGGGGGGAACACGTTTAAATATATCCATTGATGGGGTACCGTTTGCAGGGGCCTGTAATCATCGTATGGATCCTGCAACCGCGTATGTCACCCCAGGGTCTTTTGACAGTTTAACCGTTTTGAAAGGGCCTCAATCGGTTCGTAATGGTAATTCTATTGTGGGAACCGTTAATTTTGAGCGTGAACCCATTAAGTATGATGAATTAGGTTTTCGTACTTACAGTAGTTATTTATATGGAAGTTTTAATCAACAAAATGTAACCACGAATAGCTCACTAGGATTTGAGGACGGTTATCTTTCTTATAGCCACAATAATTCTCGGGGAAGTAATTATGTCGATGGGAATGGCAACGAAATTGATTTAACGTTTTACGATACGCGAAATGATCGTATTGCAATTGGCTATACCCCTGATGAAAATACGTTATTAGAACTTCATGGCTTGTTAAGTGAAGGCCAAATGGGTAATGCGACCATTCACATGGATGTTACTCGTTTAGATAGATCAAGTTATGGGGTTCATTTTGAGAAATCTGAAATTAACTCATGGTTAAAAAATATAGATCTTCGCTATGACTTTACCCATGTCAATCATGCGATGGATAACTTTACTTTAAGAGAATTAGAGCCTTTTCATGATTTTATTCTGATGGGACAATATTGGGATCGTCATTATGCTAAAGCCGAATCAACCATCGAAATAACCCCCGAAGTTGAATTAATTACAGGGGCTGAATATCGTCATGATAGTTATGATGCCAATGCCGCAGGGGGCCTAAGAGAATTTGTTGATACGCCCGAAAATATTTCACAAGAAGATCGAAATCATATTTTAGATTTTGATAATTTCGCGCTCTATACGGAATTAAGTTATCAAGCAAATGATAATTTACGCTGGGTTGCAGGAATGCGAGGCGATAGCTTAGGCACGCGTACAGGAACAATGCACGGAGCGGGAGAAACAAGTTCGATTGAACTATCAGGCTCTAACAAACATCGTCGTCAATTATTATTAGCCAGTTTTTTAAGAATGGAATATAACTTTGATGACGTGCCTATGATGCTGTCCGTGGGTTATGGTCATGCCGAAAGAGCTTCAGATTACTGGGAAGTTTATAGTATGGATGGCTTTGACTTGAGTGCGGAAGAAAATAATGAAGTCGATGGGGTTCTATCGTATCAAGGGGACGATTTAAGAGCCGAAATTTCAGGATTTTATAGCCATATTAATAATTTTATCTTAGTTCATCGGGGGGATTCTGCGGCAAATATTGTCGCTCACCGTATGGGCGGTGAATTTAGTGCCGCTTATGATTTACATGAATATGTCACCTTACAAGGCAATGTTTCCTATGTTTATGGAAAAAACCTCACTCAAAATGTTGCCTTAGCTCAAACGCCGCCTTTAGAGGCGATGGTCGGTCTTAATATTCATTATGAAAATTTTAGTGCCACCATTAATACCCGCTTTGTTGATAAGCAAAAACGTATTCATGAAGGCTACGGTAATGTATTAGCCCTTGATACAACCCCTACAATAGGCTTTATTACTAGTTCATTAAAACTTGCTTATAAACCACATTCTGCTATAGAATTCAAATTTGGTGTTGATAATATTTTTGATAAGGCTTATACCGAACATTTAAATCGTAATGCCTCAGCCAGTGCAGGCGGCCCTTCCGTCTTAAAGCTTAATGAACCGGGTCGTTCTTTTTGGGGACGAATTTCTATTGATTTTGATTACCCCAGTTAAAGCATTAAAAAATTTATTGATACTCTTTAGTCGTTAATTTTCAGGAAACAAAATGATAAATAAACAAATAAAAGCCATGACTTATGGCGTAATATCTTCATTACTCATACTTTCTTCTGCCAATGTTTCAGCTTCTTTTGACGGAACTCAAATGAATGTTAGATGGGAAATTTGGGATAAAGTAAACCCTGGTAAGGGGGGATCTGTCTTAGGGGTGACCGATGAAATTGATATTGTTGCCAGTAATACCACTAGCCCCGATATTAAAGATTTTCATAAGAGCCGTGGAACCTTTGAGCTTTGGGACATAGATTTTACTACCCAAGGCATTGATCTTACTTATACCAGCATTAATGTACGAGATGTTAATCATCAATATATGTATATGTCAGCGATGGGGTTTCATTTTGAAGATACTGAAAATAATTTACCTGACATTGTCAGTGTAACCGTGGCCAGTGAATTTACTCCCTTTGGCTTTAACCCTAATTTATTAACCTTTGATGCCAATAATATTTATGTCGATTTAACGGGGTCTATGTGTCATGTCGATGGGATGGCGAGTATGCCTTCGTGTACAAATATATCAAGCCCAACAGGCTATGATAATCAAATAAAACTCACCATTGTATTTGCTGATAATGGCGAAGTTAAAGTCCCTAGTACGAATACGGATAATGCACGTATTGATAGTTTATACGCTTGGGCAGAACAAAAATACCCTCAATTTTTCTCTTCCTCACAACAATCAACCGATATACAAGGTTATTACGCACGTCACTACCCTGAGAATGATATTTACTTAGGTTCAAAAGAGGGTCGTCTCTATGTAGTCGGTGCGCCCTTTGGTGGATTACTTGATTTAGGCGATTTAGAGAAATGGTATACTGATTTATCTTTATAAATCTTTAAAATTAGGTGGGCCTATTTGTCCACCTTTTACCTAAACCAAAAATAATGCCCCCAACAGTAACAAACCTCCCCATAAAACTAAGGTTAAATCAATTAAATGATTAGCCCGCTCAATATCTTTATTCTCAGGTAGTCGCTCGCTACCAAACAACGGTTTGTCTTTATACACCCCCTGATAAAAAGCCCCGCCCCCTAATTGAACATTTAAACTGCCTGCCCCCGCTGTCATCACAACGCCGCCATTAGGACTTTCTAATAATTTAGCTTGAGTTTTCCAACATTGCCACCCTAACTTTTTTTGTCCCCATAAAATATAACTTAATGCCGTTAATCGAGCAGGAATAAAATTCAAACCATCATCTAATCGTGCCGCTGCCCAGCCAAAATACACATAACGGGCATTTTTATAGCCCCACATTGCATCTAAGGTATTACAAATGCGATAGATAACAACCCCCGCAGCCCCGCCTATCATAAACCAAAATAAAGGCGCAAATATAGCATCCGCGCCATTTTCCAATACCGATTCAAGGGTTGCTCGTCTCACGGCTAATTCATCCATTTGGCTACAGTCTCGACTAACGATCATCGCTACTTTTTTTCGAGCTAAGTTTAAATCCCCCTGATCCAAAGCCTGTAAAACATCAACGGCATGTTGCTTTAAACTGTTCGCTGCAATACAAAAATATAAAATAATTGGCGCAACAAGCCCATTAAATAAACTAAATTGTTGTAAATAATAAAGAGGAAGGCTAAATACCGTTAAAAGGAGTATTAAAGCCACAATTCCCATTATTTTTTGCCCTGTCCCTGAAAATTTGACCTTAAGAAAATGATGTTCAATAACGCTAGCCAAGCGTCCAAAAAAAATTAAAGGGTGCCAACGTTTAGGCTCTCCTAAGTATAAATCTAACCCTACTGCAATAAAAATACTGGTTATCCATTCCATATTAATCCTGATTGATAATAACGAAAGGGGTAAGTCCCCCATTTAAGGCGTTGTCTTTGTTAATCGGCAACTGTTATCATGATTTTTTATTGATAATTATAAAAAAGGGTTCATGATGAGTAATGACTTTTTTAGCAGAATGACAACTGAAAATAGGTCTGGTGGCTTAGGCGGCTCTATTAAAGGCATACTTTTGGGTATTTTTTTATTTATCGTATCTTTTCCACTACTTTGGTGGAATGAAGGTCGCTCTGTTGAACTTTACAATAGCTTGGTCGAAGGGCAAAAATTAGTTATTTCTGTCTCATCTCAAACCATTAAACCCGCTAATAATGGTCAATTAGTTCATACTCAAGGCTTGGCAATGACCGAGGAGGTTTTACAGGATGAACCCTTTAATGTCTTTGCAACAGCCATTAAATTATCTCGCCATGTCACCATGTATCAATGGCAAGAAAATAAAACAACCGAAACAACGGAAAAAAGGGGCGGAAGTAGGGAAACTAAAATTACCTACACTTACAGTCAAGAATGGCACGATACATACATTGATTCTAAAAAATTCAACAACACGGAATATCACAACCCGCCTATAATCTATCCGAATAAAACGCTGCAAGCGACCCAAGTAAAATTGGGGGCTTATCAGTTAAATACCCAGCAGATTAAAAAAATTAACCAAAAAATTCCTTTGAGTCTTCACAATAGTCATCCCCCTGCCCTGCTCGCCAATAAAAAACTCACTTTAGTAGGAAATGAACTTTATTTAGGCTTTGATACCAATAATCCTGAAATTGGGGACATGCGAATTAACTTTCAAGTTGTTAACGCCACAACGATTAGCTTAATTGCCCAACAACAAGATAATCATTTTTTAGCCTATCAAACCGAGGCGGGAAGCCCTATCGACTTATTAAAATTAGGCTTAATGGATGCAACCGCCCTATTCAACGCAGAGCATAGAGAAAATACAGTAATCACGTGGGCCGTTCGTTTCGGGGGCGCATTCATCATGTGGTGGGGCTTGGTCATCATTTTTAAACCCGCGGCTGTTTTGGGACGTATTATCCCCATTTTAGGCGATTTAATTTCAATGGGGACCAAAGTATTCGCTTTTTTAATCACACTCCCCTGCGCGATGTTAACAATTGCATTAGCGTGGGTAGCTTATCGCCCCTTATTAGCAATGGGGTTAATCACCATCGCCGTTCTAGCTATTATCGCTATTAAACTTATCTCCGATAAAAAATTTCGTGGAATCTCTACCCAGTAAAAAGGCTATCAGTGGGGATCAATAAACTATTATTAATCGCCCACTGAATTTAAAAATAAAAAATCGAGTTTTATTTTTAGTTGAAAATTTTATTCATAGCTCGGTTGTACAAAATCATCACGTAGAAATAAACGGTATAAAACCGCCCCTGCTACAAACCCACTGATATGCGCCCACCAAGCAACCCCCGAACTTTCACCTTCAAAAAAAATAGAAGTGGTCGCTTCTTGTATTTGTAAGATCATCCAAAAACCTAAAAAAGCAATTGCAGGGATTTCCACAAAAATAGGTAATAATAAAATAGGAATCCAAACAACCACCCGTGCATAAGGAAACAAGAAGAAATACGCCCCTAAAACACCCGCAATAGCCCCTGATGCCCCAACGACTGGAATCGCTAATTCAGATGAAAAAAACCATTGAGTTAACATTGAAATAACCCCACATGCCAAGTAAAAGGCTAGAAATTTCCAATGCCCCATACTATCTTCTATATTTTTAGCAAAAATCCAAATAAACCAACTATTAATAATTAAATGTAACCAACCGCCATGTAAAAATAAACCACTTAAAAATGAAAGCCCATAATCTCTAGGAAATCCAAAATTTACAGCCCATTGAGGATCATAATAACGTAACGGCACCATCCCATAAAAATACAAAATAAAATGCTGTTGTTGTAAGTCCATTAAAAACTTCATACTCAAAAAAACAACAATGCAACTCGCCATTAACACCCAACTAATGTACGGGCGCGTGCGACTAGGAATGGAATCTCTAATAGGTATCATTTAGCTCACCTCAAGAAAGAGCAATAAAAATTATTTTTCTAAGTGGTCTACTCGACTTTCTAAATTTTTAAACTTTTTTAATAACAAAGGCAGTTTTGTTAAGGCCGCCAATTCTCGCCATGCTATTTTTCTATCTTTTGCAGGAAATCCAAACACCTGAGAACCTGCTTTTATATCTTGTGAAACCCCACTTCTGGCCATAACAACCGCTTGTTGTCCAATAGTCACATGATCTGCAATGCCCGAACTCCCCGCTAAGATGGCCCCATCTTCAATAACACACGAACCTGAAATTCCTGATTGTCCGCAAATAATAACATTTCGTCCCACTTTATTGTTATGGCCTAATTGGACTAAGTTATCAACTTTACTGCCCGCGCCTATCCTAGTAGAGCCTAATGCCCCTCTATCAACACACGTATTTGCTCCAATTTCGACATCATTTTCAATCACCACATTACCGACATGAGGAACTTTGATATGCTGATTATCACGATATTTATAACCAAAGCCGTCCGCGCCAATGACGGTTCCTGAGTGAATAATAACATTATCGCCAATTCGGGTATCATCATAAATTACGACTTGCGGATAAATTCGACAGTTTTTACCTATTTTTACATTCGAGCCTATTTGTACATTCGCTAAAATATGCGTGTTATCCCCTATTTCACTCTTTTCATCTATACTGGTAAATGCGCCAATATGAAGGGCTTCCCCCAAAACAACATCCTTTGCTATCACCGTTTGTGAGGCTATTTTAGCAACTCTTTTTTTGGATGGATGAAGTGCCGTCACCGCCTTTAAAAAACTTATTTCAGGATCGGCACAGATTAATAACGCCATTCCTTCAGGTGCATCGTCTAGCAAAAACTTATCTGAAACAAAACACGCGGAAGCCTTATTTTTTTTTAAATATTTAGCGTACTTGGGACTGCTTAAAACCGTGACCTGATTTTCTGTAGCCTCCATAATATCTGCGGCGGCGGTAATCTGGGTATCAGGGTTTCCATTACTCAGCTGCGCTTGACACAACTTACTCAGTGTTTCGATAGTCAACGTCATATTATTTCCAAATATCTAAAATGTTGGTGAAATCATCAGTCCATGGTTTCATATTAAAATACAGTGGGAGTTTCTGCCAATGACCAAGCCCATTTTTATCTAAACGTGCTAGGGTTTTAGGGTCTTTAGCCATAACCACCCAGTCTGTTGCGACCACTAAAGGCGCAGGATTTTTAGGTTTAAACTCTTGAATTAAGGCCGCTAATTTTAGCTGCTTTGCATGATCGGCAATTACTTTTTTAATCTCTAAATGACGATTAGTAATATGAAAGGCTAGAATTCCTGTCGGTTTTAATTTATCAAAATAAAGCCCCATCGCTTCCTGAGTCAGCAAATGAATAGGAACCGAATCTGAACTAAAGGCATCTAAAATTAATAAATCAAATTTTTCGGCGGGTTCATTTTTTAACGATAACCGCGCATCCCCAATACGCATCGTTGCATTTTTTGCACACAAGGATAAATAATCAAAATACTTGGGATTCTTTGCAATATCAACCACCAAAGGATCAATTTCATAAAAAGTCCAATTTTGTTGCGGCTTTGCATAGCAGGCTAATGCGCCCGCCCCTAATCCTACGGAACCAATGACCCATTGATTATTATCCGTGTCAAAAGCTTTAAACAACTGCCCCATCGGTCCTGGACGGCTATAATAGGTTAAAGGAATTTGTTTTAAATGAGAGGGCAATCGTTGTGCGCCATGCTTAGTGGTTCCATGAAATAATTCATGATATTTTTCAGGTTGATTGGTTTCATTTCTAAGTACCGCTTCTCGAACTGAAAAAACACCAAAAAAGCTACGTTTTTGATAAAGGGTATGAGACAGTGAGCTGTGCAACCCAATACTAAAAAATAACAACGTCCCCGTTAATAATGCCAAGGTCACCGCTTGTTTTCTAAAAGCGTACGTTAAGCCTGCAAATAAAATTAACCCACCGCCAATACTGTCTAAGTAGTTTGGAAAATCATCAACAAACGTATAAATGCTTAACCCCACGATAAACACTAAAAGAGGAAAAACCCCTTGTAAGGCCACTCGTTTTAATCGCTCTACATTTAAGTTATCACTGGCTAACACACCAGGGCGAAGGAGTAAGGCCGCCACAATCATAATCGGGTATTCATAAACCGCATTGAATATAAAAGGCGCAATAAAGGTATTAAACATACCGCCCAACATCCCTGCAAATGACATAATCAAATAGAAGGTGGTTAGATGGGCCGTAGAGGGCCGTGATTTTGCTAATTCCCCATGACAAACCATCACGGCTAAGAAAAAAGCCAGTAAATGTAACAATAAATCGAGCCAATACGGTAATAGGGCAGGATTAATAAAGGAGTACGCAATAAAAGGCAATAAAACCACAGGTTGAAAACTCACCATTAATGGATGAATTTTATCCGCCCATGATGAAAAAACCAACACAAAGGTTAATAAAAATAAGGTTAAAGGAATAATCCATAATAATGGAACGGATGCTATATCTGTACTGATAAAGTTGGTTAACCCCAATAACAAACTTGACGGTACAAAAGCAAGCAGTCCCCAATGAATCTGCCTATAAAGTGTTAATGTTTCCGTTTCCACTTCTATTTTAGGTTCTAATGGCTCAATTGTTTCAGTAACGGGTTCTTGCTTCGAGGACTGCCATAACAACGCCGCACACGCTAGAATCAAGAGACATAAAAAGACATACCCCCCACTCCAAACTATTTTTTGAGTCGCTAAACCAATCGTCGGTTCAATCAAAAAAGGGTAACTCAATAACGCTAATAAACTCCCTGAATTACTCGCTGCATACAAATAGTAAGGATCATGACTGGTATCATGTCCCATATTCGCGAACCATTTTTGCAATAAAGTTGACGTGGTCGAGACCACAAAAAAAGGCAAGCCAATGGCTAATAATAAAACCCACATTAACCAACCTGTCGGGTTACTTTCGGTCGGAGGAATAATATTTTCAGGCAACGCAACGGGCAAGGCCAAAAAACTTATCATAATGACCGCAGCATGAATTTGAATTTGTCGATGTTGTTTTGTCTGTGAGGTCAGCGTATGAGCATACAAATAGCCTAAAAACAAAATGGTTTGATAAAAAACCATGCAGGTATTCCAAACTGCGGGGGAGCCACCTAATAAAGGGAGTAATGTTTTTCCAAACATCGGCTGAACAACAAACATCAACGATGCACTGATGAATAAAGTAAAGGCAAATAAAAGAATTAAAGAGAAATTACGTTGAGAATTTGGATTCATGGTTCAATTAAAATATATTTATTATTTTTTGGCTACCAACTTAAGACGAGATACTATGGAGCGAGGCTTAACCGTTCGTCCTGAGTCCAGTCGAAGGGCGGACGGTTAAGCCCAACGTGTCCCATCTTAAGTTGGTAGTCTATTTTTGTGATACTTAAGACATCTAATTTATAATCCTAAGGAACGTGCATGAAATAGCGTAGGCAACTTAATTCAAAAACGTTGATAACTCAAGGCTTATAAATTTAAGTTGCATGACTTAATTCGTGCTTATTCCTAAGCAGGGCGTTTTAATAACTTAATGCGGTTCATTTTCTATTTCTTATCGCGACTACTTATTCAAAATAACTTCCAAAACCAATTTACTCCCAAAATACGCTAAGAGTAAAAGTAAAAAACCGACCAGCGTAAAACGTACCGCTGTTTGTCCTCGCCAACCATAGTTTAATCGCCCCGTTAACAGTGCGGAAAAGATCAGCCACGCAACAATGGATAAGACGGTTTTATGAACTAAATGTTGTGCAAATAAATCCTCTATAAATAAAACCCCTGTCAATAATGAGGTCGATAAAAAGATTAAACCGATCGTAATCATTTGAAACAAAAGGGATTCCATCGTTTGTAACGCAGGTAAATTTAAAATAAATTTTCGAGGCGGGTGACAGCGTAATTGTTTTTCTTGAATCGCTAAAAATAAAGCCTGTAGGGCTGCAATACTTAACAAACTAAACGCTATAATTGAGCTAAAAATATGCGCATTCATTTGCCAACTATAAGATTGAAAACTTGAATACTTATCAGGAAAAATAACATCTAACGCTAATAATAGAGCTGTAAAGGGAAAAATAACGAGACCTAATTTTTCAACAGGTTTCGTTAGACTGGCTAAAAGCAATAATAAAACAACTAACGCTGAAATCAAAGAGGCGGTATTAAATAAACTAAAATTGAAATAGTTCATCTGTAAAAAAACCACACCAAGATAAATAAAATGTACGATAACCGCTAACCAGGCTGAATAAATGGCTATAAATCGTTTTGGTTGTTGGCAAAAACCTTTAATTAAACAAGCACTACCCCCCAAATAAGCACAAATAGAAAGCAGAGCAAGTAGATTAACATTCATGATAAAGACTCGTTTAAATTAAGTAAACTAATAAGGGCTTAGGGGTAGGGTATGGTAATATATTCAGCCTGTTTGTCCTAATGCTCATCATTTCTGATAGATTGATTTTAGCTAAGGATGCGTATTTAAATTGATAAAGACTTAAAAATATAACTATGTTTGATAATTTAACCGACCGTTTAAGTGGTACCCTTAAAAAAATAAAAGGTCAGGGCAGACTGACTGATAACAATATAAAAGAAACCTTACGCGAAGTAAGAATGGCTTTATTAGAAGCCGATGTTGCCTTGCCTGTTGTGACTGATTTTATTGAACGCGTAAAAAACAGAGCCTTAGGTCAAACCGTACAAACAAGCCTTTCACCTGGACAAGCGTTAGTCAAAGTTGTTCAAGATGAGCTCATCATGGTGATGGGTGAGGCCAATGAAGAACTGGATTTAAAAACCAATCCCCCCGCCATTATCTTAATGGCCGGTTTACAAGGCGCGGGTAAAACAACCACCGTTGCTAAATTAGGCCTTTGGTTACAAAAAAATAAAAAGAAAAAAGTAGGGGTTGTTAGTGCCGATGTTTATCGCCCCGCAGCGATCAAACAATTAGAAACTTTAGCGAATGATTTAGACTTAACTTTTTTTGACAGTGATATTAGTCAAAAACCTGTTGATATCGCCACCAACGCCATAGCCGCCGCTAAAAAGCAGTTTCTTGACGTAGTGATTGTTGATACCGCAGGACGTTTACATATTGATGACGAAATGATGGGCGAAATCAAAGCCCTTCATGCGGCCATAACCCCTGTTGAAACCTTGTTTGTTGTCGATAGTATGACAGGGCAAGATGCCGCTAACACGGCAAAAGCATTTAACGATGCCCTCCCTTTAACAGGGGTTGTATTAACCAAAGCTGATGGGGATGCCCGTGGTGGAGCGGCCTTATCGGTTCGGCATATTACAGGGAAGCCGATTAAATTTATCGGGATGGGTGAAAAAGCGGAGGCTCTTGAACCTTTTTATCCTGAACGTATCGCCTCTCGTATTTTGGGCATGGGGGATATGTTATCCCTGATTGAGGAAATAGAGCAAAAAGCGGATAAGAAAAAAGCGGATAAATTAGCCTTAAAAGTCATGAAGGGTAAAGGTTTTGACCTAGAGGATTTTCGTGAGCAATTAGAACAAATGCACAACATGGGCGGGGTAAAATCAATGATGGATAAATTACCTGGAATCAATGACGTTCCCGCGCATTTAAAAGATCAAGTCAATGACAAAGCGTTATCTCGACAAATTGGGGTTATTAATTCAATGACGATGCAAGAACGCCGCACCCCTGATTTAATAAAAGGAAGTCGTAAACGTCGTATTGCAGAAGGGGCTGGCCAAGAACTACAAGATGTCAATAGAATTTTAAAGCAGTATAAAATGATGCAAAAAATGATGAAACGAATGAAAAAAGGGAATTTAACCAATATGATGCGCGGCATGAAAAGTAGCCTACGTGGAATGCGTCCTTAACCGAATTGAAATTTTAAGAGAGCCGCCACTCCTGAATGCTTAAGATCAACGGCTCTTTACTATTGACTAACAAAAGAGTCCTTTATGAAACTGTTAAGAATTATTGCTTTATTAGTGATAAGTCAACAAGCGAACGCACTAGAGGCGTTAACTGTTAACGAAGTCTCTCAAGGTATTTATGTTCATTTTGGAAAGCACCAAGTACCCGATACCAAAAATCATGGGGCTATTGCAAACATAGGGTTTATTGTCGGTAAAAAATGTGTTGCGGTCATTGATTCAGGCGGTAATCCGACGCAAGGGGCCGCCTTAAAAAAAGCCATTACCCAAACGACTAGCACGCCTGTTTGTTATGTCATTAATACCCATGTTCACCCCGATCATATTTATGGCAACCGTGCGTTTAAAACCGCTGGGGTTGAATTTGTAGGTCATCATAAATTAGCCAGAGCTATGGCTGTTCGTCGTGATTATTATTTAGATAAAGCGGCTGAATCACTGGCCATCAACCTAAACATTCATGACATTATCCCCCCAACAATTAATGTAGAAGACCATTTGACACTTGATCTAGGCGGACGTAAATTAGAGTTAACCGCCCACCCAACCGCTCACACCGATAATGATCTCAGCATTTATGACAAACAGACCCAAACTCTCTGGTTATCTGATTTATTATTTCGGGAACATATCCCTGTCCTAGATGGGAGCATCAATGGCTGGTTAGCTGAATTAGCACGTTTAGAAAAGCAATCGTATGACTATGTGATTCCAGGGCATGGTGCGCTTGTGACCGATTGGAAACATAGCTTACAACCTCAAAAACGTTATTTAACCTTATTGCGTGATGAAATTCGAGTGATGATAAAACAGGGTAAATTCTTGGAAGAGGCGGTTGAATCCGTCGCCTATTCTGAAAAAAACCGCTGGAAATTATTTGAACAGTTTCATCGTAAAAATATCACAGCCGCCTTTGCAGAATTAGAATGGGAAGACTAATAATGAGGCGGGGGCTGGTTATCATCCGACGAGGTTGATTCCATATTATCCGCCAGTGTTTGCTGGCGTTGATGCAACAGTGTTAATGAATTTTCTAAACGATAAAGTTGTTTTTGTTGGTCACTAATAATATCATTCAGTGAATGCAGCAAATCTTCTTGGTACGCTACTTTAATTTCCAGCTCAATTATTCGCGTTTCACTCATAATTTTTTCAGACTCCTTAAAAATAAAAAACCCCGATAAAATCATCGAGGCTTTAAAAAAATACCTTTAAAAACGGAAATTAAATTTTACCGTCTAATCCCATTTGAAAATATTTATGGGTAATAGAATCTTGATTTTCTAACAACCAATCAATACTCGGTTCATTATTCATGGCTTTTTTAATCGCCAATGCCGTCGCTTTACGATGAATATCAAATAAAATTTGATGATCTAAATTATCATCGGTTGCCACACTAGGGTTTAACCAAACCGAACAAATAATCCCTAAATCATTGGCTTTTTCTTTAGGAATATCGCCTGCACGTACCGCATCTAAAACGCCATTCGCAATAGCCGCTTGTACCGTTCCCATTAAAATATTCGTATAACGATTATTATTTACCGTTACTTTACTCACCATTAACGTAACAGGGCGAACTTGAATATCCGTATTTAAAATAGCAAATACTTTTGAGTGACCTTTCGCTTGATCCCCTGTTAAGGTAGCTAATGCAGTCCCAACAGGTCCATCTAATTCACCAATGACAATCTCAGGTTCTGCCGCTGTTCCTCGGGGTCCACCTGCAACTAATGCCTCACCTGTACGCAATACGATTCTATCACTCATTTTTTGACTCCAAAGTATTTATAAAATAGATTTAATTAGATAGAATACCATGATTCCCCTCTATTTTTAACCTTTAAGATGCCACAAAAACTAACCAGTATCGACCACGACCGTTATGTTGTGGGCTTAACCTATGTCTATCCTGTGATTTCAAGACGTGCAGGGGGATTATCAATAGGCATTAATTTTAATCCCAATAACGCCTGTAATTGGCGTTGTATTTATTGCCAAGTCCCCGATTTAAAAAAAGGCGCGGCTCCTAATATAGAGTTTAAAACCTTAGAACATGAATTAAATAATTTTTTAGCCGATGTTTTAGAGGGGGATTTTTATCAACGGTTTAATGTTCCCGACGCTCAACGTGTTATTAAAGATATTGCTATCTCGGGTAATGGTGAGCCGACGAGTGTTAAAGAATTTGCAAAAGCCATTACGGTTATCGGTGAATGCGCAACAAAATGGAGCGTTTTACCGCAAGCAAATTTTGTCCTCATTACGAATGGGAGTTTCATCCATCGTCAAGACGTGCAACACGGGCTAAAACGACTGAAGGATTATCAAGGTGAAATTTGGTTTAAAGTGGACAGCGCAACGTCAGAAGGTATTTCATTGATTAATAACAGTTCAATGTCACCTCAAGCACAGTTTTCAAAATTGATAACCGCCACTCATTTATGCCAAACTAAACTACAAACCTGTTTCGTTAATTATCAACATCAAGGGCTTTTAGACTCTGAAAAACAGGCTTATTTAACCCTTATTCAGCGTTTAAAACCGCTCAATTTAATCAACGAAATTATGTTGTACACGATTGAACGCCAATCATTTCAAAAAGAAGCGGTTGATTTAGAAAAAATGCCATTTGAGACCCTAGAGTCGTTGGCTAATGAGATTAGAGAACTAGGTTTTCACGTTTCGGTTTCAGGATAAATACAAACTATTTGGATCGTTTGGTTTTTAAGGTAAAGGTGACAGGCCCATCATTCACTAAACTCACCTGCATATTGGCACCAAATTCTCCAAATTGCACCCGTGGGTAAATTTCTTTAGCATGATGTTGTAAATAATTAAACAGCAAACGACCTTGCTCAGGTGAGGCGGCGCGATGAAAACTAGGACGATTACCCTTTTCTGTATCCGCGGCAAGGGTAAATTGAGGAACTATTAATAAGCCGCCCTTAATATCGCTTAAACTACGATTCATTTTTTCATCCTGATCGGCAAAAATGCGATAATTTAAAATTCGCGCCAACATCTGAATCCCTTCTTTTTCAGTGTCGTCTTTTTCAACCGCCATTAAGGCCATAATACCCTGTGGAATAGAGCCTATCACTCGCGTATTCACACTCACGCTGGCCTCAGTTACGCGCTGGATAATTGAAATCATATTTTTTATTTTGAATAATTAACGGTTAACCTTAGAACAATACATCATCCCTTTGTCAGTGAGAATACATGAGCCATCGATAACGGTATCTCCATCACCCCCATCAATAATTTCATCACTGTTTAAATCATAATTTTTATACGAATGAGGCTGTGAAACCTTAATTAAATCCCCTTTACCTTTAGGAATAACAGGGCAATGACGATAAGCACAGACATCAGGTTTAAACTCACCGTTAGCCCCCAGATCGTATTCGCTCAAATCATATTGACTAATATCTAAGCTTAATTCGTTCATAACGGCCCGTTGTTGATCGCATTTAAATTTCAGTAATCCGCCTAAATTAGCGTGTATCATACTGTGATTCAATGATCCGATTTCATCTTCACCCTCAATCGCATTATTTTCAAACGCATCATTATCACTCATCGCCTTGCCATAAATTATTAAAATATCGTATTGCCGTTATCTAAGTGCCTCAGTCAACTCGCCGAGACTTTATCAAAGTACCTGAAAGCTATCAGGTACTTATCCAATTCAGCTTATCCAACGTTTAAACTTTATGATAAACCTCAGCCCCTTCCTTCAAAAACTGTTCTGATTTTTCATCCATCCCTTGTTTTAACGCCTCTTTTTCATTAATTCCTTTTTGTTTCGCATATTCACGCACATCTTGAGATATTTTCATCGAACAAAAATGAGGGCCACACATAGAGCAGAAATGAGCAATTTTTGCCGAATCTTTAGGCAAGGTCTCATCATGAAATTCACGCGCTTTCTCAGGATCTAAACCAATATTAAACTGATCTTCCCATCGAAATTCAAAACGCGCCTTACTCATCGCATTATCACGCACCTGCGCGCCAGGATGACCTTTAGCTAAATCAGCCGCATGAGCTGCAATTTTATAAGTAACAATTCCTTCACGAACATCCTCTTTATTCGGTAAGCCTAAATGTTCTTTTTGCGTCACATAACATAACATTGCACAACCATACCAACCAATATTTGCGGCTCCAATAACAGAGGTAATATGATCGTAACCTGGGGCAATATCCGTGGTCAAAGGCCCAAGCGTATAAAAAGGCGCTTCATCACAGTCTTCCAACTGTTTTTCCATGTTAACTTTAATCATGTGCAAAGGCACATGACCTGGGCCTTCAATCATCGTTTGAACCTCATGTTTCCAGGCAATTTGAGTCAATTCACCCAGCGTTTCTAATTCCGCAAACTGAGCTTCATCATTGGCATCATAAATAGACCCTGGACGCAATCCATCGCCTAATGAAAACGAGACATCATAGGCTTTCATAATTTCACAAATTTCTTCAAAATGCGTGTATAAAAAACTTTCCGTATGGTGTGCTAAACACCATTTTGCCATGATTGAGCCACCACGAGACACAATACCAGTCATTCGTTTTGCCGTCATCGGAATGTGATGCAAACGAACCCCCGCATGAATGGTGAAATAATCAACACCTTGTTCCGCTTGTTCGATTAACGTATCACGAAAAATTTCCCAGGTTAAATTTTCAGCTTTACCATCCACTTTTTCTAACGCTTGATAAATCGGTACGGTTCCAATAGGCACAGGCGAATTGCGTAATATCCACTCACGAGTTTCATGGATATTTTTACCTGTCGATAAATCCATAATGGTATCGCCGCCCCAACGAATCCCCCATAACATTTTTTCAACTTCATCTTCAATAGAAGACGTAATGGCTGAATTACCTAAATTGCCATTAATTTTAACCAAAAAATTACGCCCAATAATCATCGGCTCTAATTCAGGGTGATTAATATTACAAGGAATAATCGCTCGCCCTCTAGCCACTTCATCACGGACAAATTCAGCGGTTATTTTTTCTGGAAGAGACGCGCCTAAGGAATCACCCGCATGTTGATTTTTCCATAAATTTTGCATCTCATCCATTTTTTGATTTTCACGAATGGCAATAAATTCCATTTCAGGGGTAACGATTCCCTGACGTGCGTAGTGCATTTGGCTAACATTTTTACCTGATTTTGCACGACGGGGCTGACTAATGTGTTTAAAGCGTAAATGCTCAGTGGTCGCATCATGTAAACGCTCATGTCCGAATTCAGAAGAAGGCCCCTCTAATAATTCAGTATCATCACGCTCTAAAATCCAAGCCTGACGAATTTCAGCTAATCCTTTTTTTAAATCAACCTCAACCGTTGGGTCGGTATAAATGCCCGACGTATCATAAACATAAAGCGGAGGATTTTTTTCTGTTCCAAAATGAACAGGCGTATCTGAAAGGATAATCTTACGCATTGGAACTTGAATGTCAGGGCGAGACCCTTCAACATAAATTTTTTCAGAGGCAGGGTAAGGGGCAATTTTGACACGACTTACAGCCGTTTCTGTGGTGGGATTTTCTTTTAAATCAGCACTCATGCTTTTTTCTCCAAATTACAAAAAACTAAGGCGCAGAAAAACATGAGGGGCTTTCCTACGCTGGTATTATCCAGGCTCAGGTTCAAAGGGTTTTTCTCAGCTTTATCCTAAAATAAAACACCCCTAGCCTTTATAAGCAACCGTCTAAATTAAAGGATAACGGCTTGGATTGCAAGTTAAATTCTAAAGTCTATTTTAGCAAGTTATTATAAATCAAAAAGTTTTATCCCCCATTCGCGTAATTAGCTATTATTTAGTTCACTAAGTACGGTAAACGAGCTTATTTACGCTAAAATGGCGTTTTTTATTATTGTTATCATTGAGTACTGTAGGGGAAACTGTATGGATTTAAATAATATTAACCAACTCGAAAATGCGACTTCGTCAGCCAAAACTGAGTTAGTTAGAATTTCCATTGCTTTGTTGTTTATGTTCGGGGTAATGATTTATGTCTTGGAAATGTCAGGGGGCATTGATAAGCATTTATTATTAGTAGCCGCTGCGGTTATTGGGGGGTATATGGCCTTAAATATTGGGGCTAATGATGTCGCCAATAATGTAGGCCCTGCGGTGGGCTCTAAAGCCTTAACAATGGGAGGCGCCATTTTAATTGCGGCGATTTTTGAAGCGATGGGGGCTATTGTTGCCGGCGGGGATGTGGTAAGTACCATTAAAAAAGGGATTATTAATCCTGAGATGATTGCCGATAGCGATACGTTCATTTGGTTAATGATGGCGGCTCTTTTTGCCGCCGCTATTTGGCTCAATATTGCCACGTTTGTAGGTTCACCTGTTTCAACAACTCATTCAATTGTTGGCGGTGTTTTAGGCGCGGGAATTGCAGCGGGTGGATTTGGAATTGCAGATTGGGCTGTTTTTGGAAAAATTGCGGCGAGTTGGGTTATTTCACCGTTATTTGGCGGGGTAATTGCCGCTAGCTTCCTTTATTTAATTAAGCGTACGATTACTTATCAAGAAGAAATGCTTAAAGCGGCTCAGAAAGTCGTTCCTATTTTAGTGGCGTTAATGGTGTGGGCTTTTTCAACCTATCTTATCTTAAAAGGGCTGAAGAAGATTTGGAAGGTAGAGTTTAGTTCCGCATTAATGATTGGTTTAACCATAGCGGTGACTATTTTTATTTTATGTCGCCCTTTAATTAAAGCGGCGGCTAAAAAAATGAGTAATACCAAAGAAAGTGTCAACGGATTATTCACCTTACCGCTTATTATTTCTGCCGCCTTACTTAGTTTTGCGCACGGGGCCAATGATGTCGCAAATGCAGTTGGTCCATTGGCGGCCATTAATGATGCTATTTTTAGTGGCGGGGTCGTTTCTAAAGCAACCATTCCATTATGGGTTATGTTAGTGGGTGCCATAGGAATTGCGGTGGGTTTAGCCCTTTATGGGCCTAAATTAATTCGTACCGTGGGCAGTGAAATTACTGAGCTTGATAAAATGCGGGCTTTTTGTGTCGCTATGGCCGCGTCAATTACGGTGATTATTGCCAGTCAGCTAGGATTGCCTGTCAGTTCTACTCATATAGCGGTAGGGGCTGTATTTGGAGTCGGTTTTTTGCGTGAATATTTAAAACGCAGTTACGCCGTTATGATTGAAGAAATTAAATTACATCATATCGATGATAACCCCGAAGCAGTTGAAGCCTATTTAATAGGGTTCAAATCGGCATCCATAAAAATTAAAGGTGAAATGTTAATTGAATTAAAGGCCAATAAAACAGGTTTATCGTTAAGTAAAAAAGAGCGTAAAGGGTTAAAACGTATTTATAATCAAGAAATAGTAAAACGCTCACACCTTTATAAAATTGCAGCGGCATGGGTTATTACTGTCCCTGTGTCCGCGTTATTAGCCGCTTTACTCTATTTTACCATTAGAGGTTTTATGTTGCCCTAATCACATGCGCTAAAGGGATAAAGCGATTTTGAGTTTCTAACAGGATGATTTATACTATTTTTTTATAATCAACCTATTAAAATATGAAACTCAACAAACTTTTTTTCCCTTTTTTCCTCATCGGTTTAACCTCACTCTGCATCACCCATGTATCTGCGTCAGAAAAAGGGGTGGCTAGTTATTATGCGGCTAAATTTCAGGGAAGAAAAACAGCCAGTGGCCAACGCTACGATAAAAGAAAATTAACGGCCGCTCATAATGGGCTTGCCTTTGGCAGTAAAGTTAAAGTGACTAATTTACGCAATCATCGCTCTGTTGTTGTCACGATTAATGACCGAGGGGCTTTTAGAAAACGATTGATTGATTTATCTTACGCGGCGGCTAAAAAATTGGGCTTTGTTAAAAAAGGACTTGCAAAGGTCAACGTGACCGTTTTAAAACCTTAAGCTCTCATTTCAGGTAAGAGACGCGATACACCGCGTCTCTATCGTAGGACACGCAATCCCCGTATCTTTATTTATTATCTTTTATTTCTATTTCTGCCTCGGCTTTTCGATATTGTATAGAAGAATAAACCGACAAACCAATAAAAGTCACCCCAATTAATCCCGTAAAGACTTCAGAAATATGAATTACCATACTGAGTAGCATAATCATCGCTAATGCCCCAATTGCATAATGTGCGCCATGTTCCAAAAAGATATAATCATCTAATGTACCTTTATCAACTAAAAAAATAGTTAATGAACGTACAAACATAGCACCAATGGCCAAACCTACCATAATAATAACCACATCTTTAGTAATCGCAAACGCACCGATAACCCCATCAAATGAAAAGCTGGCATCTAAAAATTCTAAATAAACAAACGCCATAACCCCCGTTCGTTTTAAGGTTTTTCCCGTAATCGCATCTTCATTTTCGCCTTCGAGCAGTTCAATACTTGTAATCAAAACATAAAGGACAATCCCTCCTAACCCTGCGAGTAACGCCGATAACTTTTCTTCTTCGGGTAAAAAACTCTGCATAATTAATAAGGCAACAAGAGCAATAATAACTTCTGCAGAATCTAATTTTCCTACTTTAAACAGTTTTTTCTCAAGTTTTTCTAGCCACATGACTTCTTTTTCATGATCCAGAATAAAATATAAAAAAACTAACAGTAAAAAAGTTCCACCAAAAGCCGATATTTGAACATGGGCCGACGTTAAAAACGAGGCGTATAAATCAGGATCCGCAACGGCCATATAAGCGACTTTAAAAATCCCTAAGTCAGCGGCAAAGGCAACAATTACCACAGGAAAAACCAAACGCATTCCAAGGACCGCAATTAACATTCCCCAGGTTAAAAATCGGCGTTTCCAAAGTTCGTCCATATTTTTTAATACACTTGCGTTAACAACGGCATTATCAAAAGATAAACTAACTTCAAGGATAGCTAAAATACTCACAATGGCAACGGCTGCCCACCCTCCCCAAAGTAAAGCAATGAACAAGCCGATACCTGTAACTATAAATGAATATTTAAAATGCTGCATGATGAATCCTTAAAGATTTAATGTAAACCATAATAGTAGCAAGAATTGGCTAACAAAGGGGTGAATT
Organism: Methylococcales bacterium; assembly: GCA_030949405.1. NCBI lineage: Bacteria > Pseudomonadati > Pseudomonadota > Gammaproteobacteria > Methylococcales > Methylococcales bacterium. The sequence continues at coordinate 2,615,475 of JAUZSN010000002.1, forward strand.
TTTATCCCAAGGTCTCAGTTTATCAACGAATCGACTTTTATCCATTTAATTTAATTTAATTTTAGATAGCGTTTATTAATAGGGCTTTATAGTGATTCTATGTGAATAAAAATAACCTTTATTAGGGCATAAGGGATAGCTCGCAGGCAATACTTCCCTTGTGTTATAATGGCCCATTGCGTTCAAAAATGTCTATATACTTATTTGATAACAGCAAATGACGCATTCAATATATTTTTATTATCAATCACTCCTTTATAATCCATGAAAAAAATTCTTATTTCTGACAAATTAGCCGATGCTGGCATTAATTTTCTCAACGAGCAAGATGGTATTCAAATCCATATTGAAACGGGGCTAAATGAAACGCAGCTTTGTGAAATTATTGGTGACTATGATGCGTTATTAATTCGTAGTGGTTCGCAAGTCACTAAAAAAGTTTTAAAAGCCGCCACGAATTTAAAAGTTATCGGGCGAGCAGGTATTGGGGTTGATAATGTTGATGTCCCTGCGGCAACAGAGCAAGGTATTATTGTCATGAATACGCCTGATGCTAATGCAACCACCACCGCCGAATTGGCTTTAGCCCATTTATTTTCACTCAGCCGCTTATTACCCCGAGCAGATAGCTCTGTTCGTTCGGGTAAATGGGAAAAAGCTAAATTTATGGGATCCGAGGTTTCTCATAAAACGTTAGCCATTTTAGGATTTGGAACTATTGGTCGCATTGTTGCTCAACGGGGTGTTGGTTTAAAAATGCGTGTTATTGCTTATGACCCTTTTGTCGCGCCTGATGTTTTTGAACAAATGGGCGCGGAATCCGTAAGCCTAGACGAGTTAATCGCTCAAGCTGATTATTTAACGCTGCATTGCCCGATGATTGAAAAAACACGGGGAATTATTGGTGAAAAAGAGTTTAAAGCCATGAAAAAATCAGCGATGTTGATTAACTGCGCACGCGGTGGACTGGTTGATGAAGCCGCACTTTATAATGCGTTAAAAGATAATGATATTGCCGCTGCTGCATTGGATGTTTATGAGCAAGAGCCTCCAAAAGAATCCCCTTTATTTGAATTAGATAATATTACGTTTACCCCCCATTTAGGCGCATCAACACGCGAGGCTCAAGTCGCTGTCAGTGTTGAAATTGCTCGTCAAGCGGTTACGTTCTTAAAAACAGGGGAAGCGATTAACGCCTTAAATTTACCGCGTTTATCGGCGGAAGAATTAAAAAAATCTCGCCAATTTATGAATTTAGCCAACATGCTAGGTAAGGTGTTAGTCAATTTAGCCAATAAACCCATTGAACGCTTAGAAGTTGCTGTCTTTGGAAAAGCGTCAGAGCTTGAAATTAGACCTATTTCAGTTGAAGCTTTGGTCGGAATGTTTACAGGACAGTTATCAACCCCTGTTAATCGTGTAAATGCTGAGAATATTGCCAAACGTCAAGGCGTTTCGCTGGTTGAAACAAAAAGTGATGTTGCCGAAGGTTACTTATCATTAATCAAAATGGTCGGCCATTATGGCGATGAAAGTATTTCATTAGAAGGTACCTTATTAGGGGACTGTCATCCTCGTTTAGTGCGTATTAACCAATTTGAAGTTGAAGTGGTTCCTGAAGGCATTTTATTAGTCACCCGTCATGATGATAAACCCGGTGTGATTGCGGCCATTAGTAATGTTTTAGGCACCGCTAATATTAATATTTCACGAATGGAAGTGAGTACGGGAAATGAGAGTGAGCAAGCAATGGCCATTATTAGTGTTTCTACGCCCTTAAATGATGATTTATTTGCAGGCTTACATGCGATTCCTGCGGTACACAGTGCGACTCAAATTTGTTTGTAACTAACCTTTAAGAGTAAGCATTTATAGGTTATAAAATAAAAAGAAAATTGGTAGACTGGGTTAGCTTGTTTCGCTTGCGAAATAACGTAAACCCAGCCTTCATTCACTCCATTCGTTATCTTAGGTACTTAACGTCTCTACTCGTTAGTTTCTTTTTTCCTAACCGTGGTATCTAATCGAAACAAAGGTTTGTAAGACGTATCCGTATCAAAATCATCCCAAATATAGGCAGGTTCTGAAATAGGATAGGTTGGAATAGGCATGGTAATCACATCCACAAGCCCTGTTGATAGTCGCCCTAACATGTGAATAATCCCTTTAAACAACCCGCCCGTAACCCCATAAATAATATTACTATTATTGGTTGTATTGATGATATTTTTAGGTATTTCAAGCACGGCAGTCGTCATATTTGTTATTCCATTTAAGGCTTTACTCCCTACTTTTTCACCATAAGGGTATTCTGTATTTTGACTATTTTCATCCGCTTGAGCAATCGAAGATAGGGTTAATATGGCCGCTAATAACAATGGACTCACTAACGATGGTGACTTTTTTTTCATCATAAATTCTCAAAAATTAAATTTGCTAGAAGTATAGCAGAGCTGAAAGAAATATTTTGACTCATAATAAAGCAGTAAACGATGGCATCTAAAAAGCAATCCTATAATAAAGGGGACAAATTATCAGCTTGGCGTGAATCGCTTAATGATATTATTTTTGGCGCAGAAACACGTTTAGGAAAAGGCTTTGATATTATCTTAATTATTATGATAATACTCAGTATTTTCATGGTGATGCTCGATAGTGTTGAATCCATACAGCGTCGTTATTATAAAATATTTTACATAAGCGAATGGTTTTTCACGCTCTTATTTACCATTGAATATTTAGCACGATTAATTTGTGTTCGCAAACCGTGGCTGTACGTTCGCAGTTTTTTTGGACTGGTCGATTTACTGTCTATTTTACCCACTTATATCGGGCTTTTAATTCCTGGGGTAAAATATATGCTGGTACTACGTGCCTTACGTTTGTTGCGAATTTTTAGAATTTTAAAGCTCTCTGAATATATGCAAGAAGCGCATATACTTATGGATGCGTTAACCAGTAGTTTTCGTAAAATTGCCGTCTTTTTATATGTTGTGTTAACGTTAGTGGTGGTCTTTGGCTCACTAATGTATGTTGTTGAAGGCAGTCATGCTGGATTTACCAGTATCCCTAAATCAATTTATTGGGCAATCGTCACCTTAACAACGGTCGGCTATGGCGATATTGCACCACAATCAACGTTAGGCCAAATCATAGCCTCGGCGATTATGATTATGGGTTATGGTATTATTGCAGTACCTACGGGCGTATACAGTGCTGAATTATTTAAGCATTATCAAGCCGATAAAATTACCAATGATGCTTGCCCTGATTGCGGCGCAACAGGACATGATTTTGATGCGCAATTTTGCAAATACTGTGGACATCCACTCGAACATTAAACTTTTAAACAAGGGGAATTTAAACATGCGCTATTTACATGCGATGGTACGCGTTAAAAATCTTGACGATTCATTGGATTTTTATTGCCATAAACTAGGCTTAATGGAATCCCATCGAATTGAAAGTGAAGAAGGACGTTTTTCACTCATCTATTTATACGCCCCTGAAGACAGTAAGCAGGCTAAAGCGAATGAAGCCCCCTTAATAGAATTAACCTATAATTGGGACAGTGAAAACTATGACGCTGGACGTAATTTTGGACATTTAGCGTTTGAAGTTACTAATATCTATAGCGTTTGCCAATCATTAATCGATCAAGGGGTCATTATAAATCGACCGCCACGCGATGGTTATATGGCCTTTCTTAAATCACCTGACAACATTTCTATTGAATTATTACAAAAAGGGCCTAAATTACCGTGTCAAGAACCGTGGCTTTCAATGGAAAATACGGGCCATTGGTAAATTATGCACGCAAAATTCTTAACCGTTCATCCATGTGTATTCTCTGTGATGACGATGGCATCGAGGGTAAAGATATTTGTAAGTTTTGTTTTCAGCAATTACTGCGAAATAAACAGAGCTGTTATCAATGTGGTTACCCCTTAAAATCAAAAAGGCTATCCCCTCTTTGTGGAACCTGTTTATCAAACCCACCTGATTTTAACACGACCCACGCGCCTTTTATCTATCAAGGGGCCATAGGATATTTAATTACACAACTTAAGTTTAATCAAACCTATAAAAATGCACGTTTATTAGGCCAGATTTTTGCAGATTCATTAACAAAGACCTCATTACCTCAATGTATTATCCCTGTTCCCCTCCATAAAAAACGCTATCGCCAACGAGGTTTTAATCAATCATTAGAAATTGCTAAAACAGTGGGAAAACAGTTACATATTCCGATTGAATCTAAACTCTGTATTCGCCATCGAAATACGCCTCATCAAATAGGCTTACCCAAACACAAACGCCATGAAAATGTTAAAAATGCCTTCTCCCTTGTGAAACAAATCAACTATACCCATATTGCTATTTTAGATGATGTCATGACAACAGGCTCCACCTTACGAGAAATTACGCGTATTTTTAAAAAAGCAGGCGTTAGCACGATAGAATTATGGGTTTGTGCGCGTGCCTAAATTAATGGTGCGTTTAACCAACACAACAAAAGGAAATTAAAATGAAAATATGGGTAGATGCTGATGCGTGTCCCGTCGTTATTAAGGCTATTTTATTTAAAGCCGCAGAACGGACAGGAACTTTCGTAACGTTAGTCGCTAATCATTCGTTACATATCCCCCCTTCCCGCACCATCCAATTTCTTCAGGTTTCATCAGGATTTGATGTGGCTGATAACGAAATTGTTAAACGACTTGTCCCTGGCGATTTAGTGATTACCGGTGATATTCCTTTGGCAGCGGAAGTTATCGAAAAAGGAGCTTACGCGCTTAATCCACGCGGCGAACTTTATACCACTGAGAATATTAAAGCCCGTTTAAACATGAGAGATTTTATGGATACCTTACGTTCCAGTGGTATTGATACGGGCGGACAAGCCCCCTTGAGTCACAGTGAACGTCAAGAATTTGCAAATCATTTAGATAAACTGTTGGCTAATGCGACTTAAAAACCAACCCAACTCTGTGATAAGATTTACGGATTAATTGCACAAAAAAATTAAAAAGAAGCTACACTGAGCTGTTTTATTAATAATTAATGGAGGATTTATGTGTTTTAGTGCGAATATGTCACTCGGATTAGGCGTTATCGGCATAGTGGCAGCAAGCATTACCTTTTTCGATAAAAAGGAGTCTTTTTGGGTTAGATTAGCCCGCTCTTATGCGATTCTTCATTTTGCACTCATGGAGTTTATTCAATATTTTGCCTACCCCGTTGTCGATCAATGTGGCTATGGAACCAACCTTTTTCTCAGTGAACTCTCAGCGTATCATATTTGCTTACAAGCCTTTGCAATTATGCCCGCATTAGCGACCTATTCATCCGATCCGAATGCGTTAAAGCGTGCAACTCAAATAGGCGGATCGTTAAGCGGTCTTTTTATTCTGTTTAAATTTTTCCCTCAACAATGGCAATTATTTAATATTGAACCTAATTTTATTGGTGATATGGTCTCGTGTTTATTTATGGGAAAATATCATGTCGGTTACCATATTGCGAGTGCCTACGGTTTATTAATCACCCATGGTTCGTTATTTGCCTTAGCCATAAGCGGGTTTTTATGGAAAAACAATATAAAAATAGCCAGTTTTCATTTTAGCATGGCGATGATGACGTTATTTTTTCCACAATGGGCATTTGGAGTCTCAACAGGTGAAGCCGCAGCGATGTATTGTTTTTACTCCATTCCTATTACCGCAAGTTTTATGCCTATGTTTACTAAATTTTTTAAAGCGGATAAACCAGAGAGTTTTCAAGAATTTGCTTAAAATCACAGTGATCTAAAAAGTGATTGGCGTTGATAATTTGAATGTTAAAACAAGCCTCACTCACAAAAAATGAAAATTCGCGATCAATAATTCCTTGATCTTCTAATTGACTCAATGATGCCAGACAAGGGATATTGATAGCTTTAATTATCGTTAGTTGACTGGCGTGCAGTTGTATTGCAAGCCAAGCGGCTAAACTATCTGACGTAACCCCCCAACTGGCCTTAATAGTCGCTTCATTGAGTTCGTCAATACAAGGCGACCAAATAATTTTGAAAGGGGCTTTTATTTTTATTTGTTTTTGAATATCGTTAACCAAATTTAGAACCTGAAAATTGGCCTGTAACCCCTGAAACAATAAAGCCATCTGTTGCATAGCTAAAATTGCCATTTCATGTGCAATCACATCATTAAAGTGCCAACACTGCTGGGATTGACGAACATTATCTGCAAATAATCCCCCCCCTGGAACAATGATAACCATCTCCTGACTCAGCGTTTCAATTTTATTTAAACAACCGATTAATTGCTTTGATTTTTCTAAACTCCCGCCAAGTTTAACCACATGAATTTTTGTCACAATCCTCTAATTAATGTGAACAAAAGGATTATTTTCCATTTCTTCTGCAAAACTTGACATAGGCCCATGCCCTGAAATAAATGTAACCTTCCCACCTAAAGGCCAAAGTTTATTTTTAATTGAATCAATCAACGTATTAAAGTCCCCTTTTTCTAAATCGGTACGCCCGATAGAGCCTTTAAATAAAACATCCCCCACTAAGGCCCGTTGAGATGCAGCATGATACAAAACAATGTGACCGGGTGTATGACCAGGACAATGAATGACCTCTAATACTTCATTCCCTATTTCAACACGATCCCCTTCTTCAAGCCAGCGTGTCGGTTTAAAACTATCACAAGGTGGAAAACCAAAAGTCTGACACTGCGAAGGAATAGTTTCAATTAAAAACCGATCCTCATGATGAGGCCCTTCAATCGGAATATTGTACATTGACGCTAACTCCGCCGTTGCCCCAACGTGATCTAAATGCCCATGCGTTAAGATAATGGATTCTAAAATAACATCTTCTTTTTCAAGTACGTCTAATAATTGATCAACATCGCCACCGGGATCAACAAAGGCCGCTTTACCCGTGTTGTCACAAATGAGTAAGGAACAGTTTTGTTGAAAAGAAGTCACAGGAATTGTAATTATTTTCATTAATAAACCTTTGGGGATTATGGATGCAGATGAATTTAAGTTTGTTTTATTTTTTGCAAATGAGTATCGGCCTCATCAATTAATTTCACAGCAATTTCCTGCTGAATTTGGGATGAGCTGTCCCGATCAAATTCGTAACTTGCATGACCTATCGCCGCAGAAAAAGAAATAGTTTGTCCTAAAAAAATTATTTTATGTTCTTTTAAGACCGCCTGTATTCGTTTAGACAACGCAACAACGACCTCATCAGAGACATTAACTAATAAGGCTGCAAATTTCTTACCTTCATAATAACTAAAAACATCTGAAACTCGAAGCTGTTGTTTTAATAATTCAGAAATAGATTCCAAAACATACTTTTCTAATTTTTGTGCATCGGTATTTTTACGTCCCTTTGAAAAAATAACATCAAAGATTAAACACGAAATATAATTAACACTACGCTGTCCTCGATCAAGTTCTTCAACAAGCCGTCTTTCAAAAAAATGGCGGTTATTAACGTGGGTGAGCGTTTCAATGAGTTTAACTTGCTTTAACGTCTCAAACTGCAAACTATTTTCAATCGTCATCGCCAATAAAGCCACCAGTTGGGGCATTGAGTCATTAATAAAACTATTAAAAAAACAATCGGCCCGTTTACTGACAAGGTTTAATGAGCCTAAATAGTGCCCTTTACGAGTCAACGGCATAATGGCAATGGTTGCAGGTGTTTCTTCACGTAGGGGGAAAAAAACCTCATGCTTATAAGCCTCATAAGCCCCCATATACATCCCATTACTAAAATTATTCACCAGAATAATTTTATCTTCTAATAAAATTAAATTAGCATTTTTTTCGTAATCATAATCGTAACTCGCTAAGTAATTGCTGATTTCATTATCCTGATTAACCAATGATAGGCTTATATCATCTAAGTCAAAAACAACGACAAGCTCTTTTAAAATAAAATCAATTATTTCTGGAAGCGTTGTTAAATCAAGTAATTGCAGCTCAAAACTACGAAGTTTTTTAAGCATCAAATTATCCCCTTCGACCTTATTGACCATAGTGTCGAGGCAACTTTGCAATATCATTAAATCGGTGGTTATATCTTCTTCCAATGTTCTATTCTCTTAACGGTGAGTAACTTTCACTTTAAGGTTAGCAGTTTATTAAAAAACTGCGTAATAATTTAGCCTTATCGCGCTATTTTAGTGATTATTTTTTAAAAAATTATAACGCATAATTCTATCATTATCTGCAACGATGCCGTCGATTGTCTACTTAAAACTGGTAGAATAAGCACTAATATAAGTTTCAAAAAAACTTAACTTACGCAATTTAGTTAAGGCAAAAGGTTATAAAAGAAAAGGCAGCATTACCCTGTTATACCCTAAAAGTTATTAACTAAAAATACTTACTGGTTATTGAATGATTTTTAACAGCTCTGAATTTTTATTTATATTTTTACCCCTTTCTTTTTTTATTTACTTTTATTTTCTACATAAACGCTTCATTATTGGTGCAAAAGCGTTTCTCGTTTTTGCCTCATTATTTTTTTATAGCTGGTGGGAAATTAGCTATTTGCCCCTTATTTTATCCTCCATGCTGTTCAATTATGTCATTGGAAGTGCGTTAAATGAGAAAAAAAAGCGGTTACAGTTTCCTAAAAAATCACTGCTCATCACCGGAATTGTGGCTAATCTGGGGTTATTAGGCTATTTTAAATATTATGATTTTTTAATTCATAATTTTAACCTTGCTTTCGATGGCTCAGTTCCCCCACTAAACCTGTTATTACCGTTAGCTATTTCATTTTTTACCTTTCAACAAATTGCCTATTTAGTCGACTCTTATCGGCAAGAAACTTCAGAATATGATTTTTTAAATTACGCTCTTTTTGTCACCTTTTTTCCCCAGCTTATTGCCGGGCCTATTGTTCATCATGCCGAAATGATGCCGCAATTTGCCTCAAAATGGAATTTAGTTAAGCGTTATCCCAATATTGCGACAGGATTATTTATTTTTGCTATTGGCTTAGCTAAAAAAGTAATGATTGCCGACACGTTTGCAGAATGGGCAACCTTAGGATTTGATCAAGCCCCAACCCTTAATTTTTTTGAAGCCTGGGCCACGTCATTAGCTTATAGCTTTCAATTATATTTTGATTTTAGTGGTTATACCGATATGGCGATTGGAGCGGCCTTATTATTTAACATAAAATTACCGATTAATTTTAACTCACCCTATAAAGCCTTAGATATTCAAGACTTTTGGCGACGATGGCATATCACCTTATCTCGTTTTTTACGTAATTATATTTATATTCCCCTCGGTGGAAATCGTAAAGGTATGTTTAGAACGTATTTTAATTTATGGATCACCTTTATTCTGGGCGGAATTTGGCATGGTGCGGGATGGACATTTATATTTTGGGGTGTTTTACATGGAACCGCCTTGGTCATCCATCGTTTGTGGTCAAGCGTTGGTTACAAATTACCTAAAATTTTAGCTTGGTTTTTAACCTTTAATTTTATTAATCTTTCTTGGGTCTTTTTTCGAGCCAAAGAATGGGACGATGCCCATAAAGTCATTGAAGGAATGTTAGGATTATCAGGGGTTGTAATTACAGATCGGCGTGAAAAATTATTTTCATTTTTATCCTCATTTGAAAATGTCTCTTTTGGCAAGGTGACCGAACATATTGGCGATGGCTCTAATGTTATGTATGCCCTTTTAGTGGGGTTTATCCTTTGTCTTTATTGTCAAAATTCATCTGAAATGGTCGCTAAAAAAACATTTAAAAGTTATCACGCTGTTTTTATTGCATTAACCGTTTTAGTTTCCTATTTATTGTCAATAGAAACAGAATCGTCTCCTTTTTTATATTTTAATTTCTAGGATTATCAGTGAGTCACGTAAAAAGATCAAAACTTTTTTTATTAATAACCGTCCTTTCTTTTATAATCCTTATCATTACCTATACGGTTGGCTATTATTTAATGGCCACCCGAGAAATTTTAGTCAGTCATTCTTACAAACAATTTTTATTGAATCATACTCAAGGTCAACGACTTATTATTGATAGTGGCTCTAATTCTTTTTTTGGGATTGATAGTCATTTACTTGAAAAAGAACTCAATATTTTAACCATCAATTTAGCGGATAATGCAGGGTACCCCTTACAAAGTAAATTACGGCGCATTGAAAAATATTCGCATCAAGGGGATATTGTATTACTCCCTCTTGAGTGGCAATATTATTCTTATGAGGCTATTCCTGATATTTTTACGAATAATTTACTCGGAAGTTTACATTACTACCATCAAAGCACTCCCGTTCAAGATATAAAACAAATATGGAACACCCCTTTTTCAAGTTTTATGTATGATGTTAATCATTATAGAAAAGAATTTAAAAATAATAATCGTAATTTAAAGCAACATATTGAAAGATTTAACCATCAAGAAAGAGGTGATTTTATACAAGAAGATTTTGTTTTAGAATTTGAGGAGGCCAGTAAAGTGACTCCTTGTGATGAATACGTTTTAGGAAATGCCTTGAAAAATGGATTTACACTTTCTTCGACGTTTAAAGAAAACTTAAAACTTATTCAGCAATTACAAAACCAAGGCATTCATATTGTTTTAACGTGGCCTGTCGTCGTCGGAAAAGACTGTTATAGCTTAAAAAATACGCCAATGATTAAAGGTTTTACAAAATTAATTAAAAAGACACTTAATGAGCATAACATCTTAATTTTAGGCGATCCTTATGAAAGTCGATTTTCCCCTGAATTTATTCTGAATAGTTATTATCATATCAATGCAAAAGCGCGTGATATGCGTACAAGACGATTAATTAATCACCTTAAAAACCCAATAAGTTACTCGTGGTTTAATCAAACTAAAGCCATCTCCTATGACTTAGATATTTAACGACTAATAGAGACGCAATGCCCATGCCTTGCGTCTCTAATGGTCATAGACTCAACCTATTTCTAGCCTATAAAACATCAAAATAAAAAATACGCCGTTTATGATTCCTTTTTTTCAGGCACAGTCTCATCTGTTTTTTCAGGCACAATCTCAGGTTCAGGCTCATCTGTTTTTTCAGAAACAACGTCAACGACTGGGGTCTCATCCGCTTTAACACTCTCAGTCTTGCCAACATTAGTTGCCCCACCCGCTCTAAGTTTAGCCTCAGCTTTTGCTTTTTTCTTTTCAGCCGCCGCATTTTCAATCGCCGCTTGTTCAACTTTTATACCTTCCATAAATTCAAGAAACCAAGGCGTTTCGATGACATTTTTCATATCAGGGTCATTTAAAATATCGGCTTCATCGGGTAGATGAGCATATTCTTTCGCCTCTTTTAAAGAGGCAAGACAGGCTTCATGATTATTTTCAATACTATAAAGACACGCGAAATTAAAAGCACCGCTCCCTTTTTGAATGGTCCCTGCCTGCTTAAAACAGGCTTTAGCACGGTGATATAAAAGATCATCAGCGGCTGCCCCTTTAATACGAGCAATGTCCATATAAGCAACGCCCCCTTCAACGGCTGCCCCTAAATAATAAGGCTCGACCGTTAAACAAAAACTGTATTTATTAATCGCTTCCTCATAAAGCTCAATGGCTTGTTGTCCCTCTTTCGTTTTAGCTTGGTTTAATAACCCAAACCCCCAGTTATATAAGGCATCGGCCAACATTAAATTATCGCTAAGGACAAATTCAAAGCCCTCATAAGCACTTTTATAAAGTTGCTCAGCTTTACCCTTTTGGGCTTTTCGCGCCTTGCCAATTTGATTGGTTGCAGCACTTAGGGTCGTTTTTTTCTTAATAGCGGTAAAAAGTGACATAAATATTTTTCTCTTTTCTAGTGATTAAGGGGTTAATTATTATAAAATAACCCCTTATTTTTACAGTATCTTCCCAATAAAGCTATTAGAATTTTTTTATGACTCAAACAGATGATTTAATAACCCGAAAAAAATTAAATTTAGAGACTTCTCGAATGCCTTGGCAGGAATTACAACGTTTTTTTGCAAAGGGCGACGCTATCTTTGTTAGCTCAGATTTAGATTTAGTTGACGTGGCTTACCAGTTTTCACAAGATAATAAAACGCAGGTTAATACATGGATGATTAATCACAAAATTGGCAAGGTAACCGAGTCTCAAGCGCAGCAATGGATAAATAAGGACAGTTTAGTCTGGGCGGTTGTTATTAAGCCGTGGGTTCTCGTACAGGATAAAAATTAAGATGAGCCAAAAAATAGGGCAAGGGATGATTTATTTAGCTTGGTTTTTATTGTTAGCCTTATTAACTCTAGCGGCCAATACTTTATTAGAAAAACAAAATAATCCAAACCAAAATTTAGCCAGTGATGCCCTTAATAACCGCATGGCAGAAGTCATCTTAGAACAAAACCGCCAGGGTCATTATGTAGCAACAGGACGCATTAATACGAATAAAGTTACTTTTTTACTGGATACTGGAGCAACTCAGATAAGTATCCCTGAAAAAATTGCTGATCAGTTGCACTTAAAAAAAGGTTATCCCCTGCAAGTAATGACTGCAAATGGTTCAATCACGGTTTATTCAACTGATTTAAAGCAGGTGAGTTTAGGTTCAATTACCTTAAATAACCTCAAAGCACATATTAATCCCTATATGAACGGGGATGAAATTTTATTAGGAATGAATTTTATGAGGCATTTAGAAATTATTCAGCGAAATCAGCAATTATCACTTCGACATTACAATTAAAGTAATCTAACCGCGATTCAAGCTATCATTATTTATAGCTTGAATTCACGTTCTTTCCTTGAGCGTTATAGTTATAAGAACTTAGCCGATGGCTTACGCAGTTTTTAGTTTAACTTTATAAACAATATAGCCTAAACAACCTGCCATCAAAAAACCAAGGAGATAAAAAATAGTATTTGTAGACTCAACTGACTCATTAACATCGGGAAACTTAAATTTAGTTAAAACGCCTAAACCCGAATCCTGAACATCAATTGTAATCGAACGAGCCTTTAATTGACGCATTTGAACTTCACCATCATCAAAGGATTTATAGTTTCTTGATTTTAGCGTCACAAAATTTGGGTAAAGCGGAGTCGATGAAAACTGTGCCTGAGTCCCTATAGCCTCGGCAATTTCTTTTTCAATTACTTTTGTTGATTTATTGACTGTTTTAATTTCGATCGGTGGATTATTATCCAGCGTTATACGAATGATTCCTCCTGCCGCCCCTTTATTATTAGAACGTGAAAAATTATCAATATACTCAACCGCTGCTGAATAAACAATATCGATGGCAACATCAATGGAAGTGGTATTAAAATCGCCATTAGGAATATCATAATGGAGTTTTTGATTGCTATAATCGCGTGTCGTCACATAAGCTAAATCAAACCCCGCTCGATTACTCACTAAATAGGTTGGTTCTCCCTCAATAAAGCGAGCAATGGCTCCACGCGCATGGGGCGCATCATAGTTTATTCCCGCGTTAAGCGATTTTGCTGCTTTTTTAGCCAACGTAATTGCAGAAGTCGGGTTTCTTGACGTAAAGCCATTAATAAAAACTAGACCATTGGCTCGATGTTTTGTATCGCCCCCTTTTCGCCAAGAAACTAACGTTGAAAAGGCAGTATCCCCTTTTCTTTTTGATAAACCCGTTTCTATACGAAGTTGATTTTGTTCTGCGGGTAAAGCAAAAACAAAATTTGAGAAAATAATCGCGCTAGCAAATAAGCCCGTTAATTTTAAAAATTTATTTTTTATCATTATCTATATCCTAAGAAATATCCATTCCACATTACGGCATCCTTCATTTTTCGGTTTACAGTTTAAATCGGTGTCCAATAGTTTTAGCAGTTGGCAAGTCACGAAAATAGCTAAAGCTATTTTACTCCCCACTATTTTTTAAGAATAAAGTGTAAACTACTTTTAAGCTAAATGAAGGATGCCCACATTACCATACAATAATATCAATTTGGAATTCATATAAACATTTTCATTCTAACAATCACAAAAAAGCCCGATAGTGACCACTCACTATCGGGCTTCAAAATAATTATTACTGAAAATAATTACTGGCCAAGCTTTCTTAACCTATCCAAGGATTTTAATTGTTCCATCGCCTCTGCTAATTGCGCGGAAGCGGTTGAATAACTAATTGTTCCCGTTTGATCTGCTAATGCATCTTCAGCTTTTTTTTTTGCATCTAATGCGGCTGCTTCATCAATATCTTTCGCTCTAATCGCATCATCGGCCAAAATAGTCACAATATGAGGTTGAACTTCCAACATTCCCCCAGAAATATAAAAGGGTTGCGTTTCTTTATCGTTAATTTTAACCCGAACTTCACCCGGTCTTAATTTAGTAATTAAAGGCGCGTGACGTGGAGCAATTCCTAATTCCCCCATTTCAGCAGGGGCAAAAACCATTTCCGCAAGACCTGAAAAAACTTCTTGTCCTACGCTCACAATATCAACATGAATAGTCATTGTCATCATATTTACCTATAAGGTTGTTAAAAGTAGATAAATCAACAATTGAGATGTCTAGTCTCTATCCTCTATTATCTACCTTTTAAACTACATGTTTTTAGCTTTTTCTATCGCTTCATCAATCGAACCGACCATGTAAAATGCTTGCTCAGGAAGGCTATCATATTCACCTGCAATAATGCCTTGAAACCCTGCAATAGTATCTGCTAGAGAGACGTATTTACCCGGCGCACCCGTAAAGACTTCAGCCACAAAAAAGGGTTGTGATAAGAAACGTTGAATTTTACGCGCTCTGGAAACGGTTTGTTTATCTTCTTCTGATAACTCGTCCATTCCTAAAATTGCAATAATATCTCTTAGTTCTTTATAACGCTGTAAGATTCCCTGAACGGCACGAGCAACATCATAATGATCTTGACCAATGACGAGAGGATCTAACTGACGACTGGTTGAATCTAAAGGATCAATCGCAGGATAAATTCCAAGCTCTGCAATTTGACGTGACAAGACTACGGTCGCATCTAAATGCGCAAAGGTTGTTGCAGGCGATGGATCGGTTAAATCATCCGCTGGCACATAGACCGCTTGAATTGAAGTAATCGAACCTTTTTTAGTCGACGTAATACGTTCTTGTAAAACACCCATTTCTTCTGCAAGGTTAGGCTGATAACCTACCGCAGAAGGCATACGACCTAAGAGTGCCGATACTTCCGTTCCCGCTAAGGTGTAACGATAAATATTATCAACGAAAAATAAAACATCACGGCCTTCATCACGAAAATATTCCGCCA
The DNA here is from genome assembly GCA_030949405.1 of Methylococcales bacterium. Taxonomy (NCBI): domain Bacteria; kingdom Pseudomonadati; phylum Pseudomonadota; class Gammaproteobacteria; order Methylococcales; species Methylococcales bacterium. The sequence continues at coordinate 2,630,780 of JAUZSN010000002.1, forward strand.
TGGTTAACCCTGTTAACGCAACGCGTAAACGGTTTCCTGGAGGCTCATTCATTTGTCCGTAAACCATCGCGACTTTAGAGTCATTTAAGTTTTCGGCATTAATAACGCCCGCTTCTTGCATTTCGTGATAGAAATCATTTCCTTCACGCGTTCGTTCACCTACCCCAGCAAAAACAGATAAACCCGAATGTTCTCTCGCAATGTTGTTGATTAATTCCATCATGTTGACGGTTTTACCCACACCTGCGCCACCAAATAAACCGACTTTACCCCCTTTTGCAAAAGGACAGATTAAGTCAATTACTTTGATGCCTGTTTCTAATAAATCATCAGAAGCCGATTGTTCATCATAGCTAGGAGCTTTACGGTGAATTCCCCATTTTTCTTTTTCGCCAATCGCTCCTCGTTCATCAATAGGCTCACCCAAGACATTCATAATCCGTCCTAAGGTTTCTTTACCGACAGGAACAGAAATAGGAGCACCCGTACTAGTGACCTTTAATCCACGGCTTAAACCGTCAGATGTTCCCATCGCAATTGAACGGACAACGCCATCGCCTAATTGCTGTTGAACTTCTAAAACAGTATTTTTATCTTCTACATTTAATGCGTCATAGACTTTTGGTAAAGCGTCGCGTGGAAATTCTACATCCACGACCGCGCCAATAATCTGAACGATTTTACCCGAACTCATTGTGTGTCCTCTTTAAATTCTTCATAAGTGATTCGCGTTTAAACGGCTGCGGCTCCTGCAACAATTTCCGAAATTTCTTGCGTAATCGCGGCTTGTCGTGCTTTATTATAAACCAGTTGCAACTCATCAATAAGCGTACCTGCATTATCAGAAGCACTTTTCATTGCTACCATTCTTGCAGCTTGCTCACAGGCATTATTTTCAACTAAACCTTGATAAATAACGGATTCAATATAACGTGTCAATAAACTATCCAGCACTTCTTTGGCATCAGGCTCATAGATATAATCCCAATGGCCTTTTAATTCTTCATCAATGTCACTCGCGACAATGGGAAGAATTTTTTCAAGTACTGGATTTTGGGTCATGGTGTTAACAAACTCATTACTGACGACATAAAGCGCATCAATCGCTTGTTTATCATAATTATCCAGCATGATTTTAATCACCCCGACAATATCCTCTAAACTGGGACTATCGCCCAATTTAGCCGCTTGACCCAATAACTGACACTCGTTCAATCGCCCCATAAAAGCGGCGCCTTTTGAGCCAATCGTACAAACATCAACGTCAATATCTGCCTCGTCCCATTGTTTAAACTGGCTAACGACTTTTCTAAATAAATTAGAGTTTAAGCCACCACATAAACCTCTATCAGAACTAATGACAATTACACCAATCCGTTTAGTTTCACGCTCAACTAAATAAGAATGCTTATATTCTGGATTCGCATGAGCCAAATGTTTAATAATTTGGCTAATCTTTTTTGCATACGGACGAGTTGCGCGCATTTTAGCTTGCGTTTTACGCATTTTACTCGCGGCAACCATTTCCATTGCGCGGGTGATTTTTTGAGTATTTTTAATACTACTAATCTTGGTGCGTATTTCTCTACCAACAGCCATTTGACAACCCTTTACCAGCTATGTGTTTTAGTGAAAGTCTCAATCGCAGAACTTAAGCCTTGTTTTATGTCATCATTAAAATCATCTGTGCTATTGATGGTATCCATTAATTCAGCTTGATCGCTACCCATATAATCTTGTAACGCTGATTCAAAGTCACGCACTTTATTAACCTCAATATCATCAAGAAAGCCTTCGTTAGCGGCAAATAATGAAACCGCCATTTGTGCAACTGACATCGGTGAATATTGATTTTGCTTCATTAATTCAGTCACACGTTGACCCCGTTCAATTTGCTTGCGCGTGCTTTCGTCTAAATCGGAAGCAAACTGGGCAAAGGCCGCTAATTCACGATACTGGGCTAAATCTAAACGAATCCCGCCGCCTAATTTTTTAATAATCTTAGTTTGGGCAGCCCCTCCTACACGCGATACAGATAATCCCGCATTCACCGCAGGACGAATCCCTGAATTGAATAAGTCCGTTTCTAAGAAAATTTGTCCATCCGTAATCGAAATTACGTTCGTTGGAACAAAAGCCGACACATCGCCTGCTTGGGTTTCAATAATCGGTAACGCAGTTAATGACCCTGTTTTACCTTTTACTTTCCCATTAGTCAGTTTTTCAACTTCTTTCGCATTAATACGTGCCGCACGTTCTAATAACCGTGAATGTAAATAGAAAACATCCCCAGGATAAGCTTCACGACCTGGTGGACGACGAAGTAATAAAGAGACCTGACGATACGCCCATGCTTGTTTGGTTAAATCATCATAGATAATAAGCGCATCTTCGCCTTTATCTCTGAAATATTCACCCATAGAACACCCTGTGTAAGGGGCTACAAACTGGAGGGCCGCTGATTCAGACGCTGAGGCTGCAACAATAATCGTATGATCCATTGCGCCATGTTCTTCTAATTTGCGAACCACATTGGCAATAGAGGAGCGTTTTTGGCCAATCGCCACATAGATACATTTTATCCCTGTGCCTTTTTGGTTGATAATCGCATCAACTGCAATTGCTGTTTTACCAGTCTGGCGATCACCAATAATTAGCTCACGTTGTCCGCGACCAACAGGAATCATGGAGTCAATTGATTTTAAACCTATTTGAACAGGCTCATCAACCGATTGACGCGCAATAACGCCTGGGGCAATTTTTTCAACAGGCGAGGTTTCCGTAGTTTTAATCGCACCTTTGCCATCAATGGGCTGACCTAGCGCATCAACAACACGTCCTAACAACGCTTCACCAACAGGGACTTCTAAGATGTTACCCGTACATTTTACGGTATCACCTTCAGAGATATGTTCATAAGAGCCTAAGATCACAGCACCCACTGAGTCACGCTCAAGGTTTAATGCCATACCGTAGGTAGCCATACCATCGGGGTTTGGAGGAAATTCTAGCATTTCGCCCTGCATTGCTTTTGATAGCCCATGGATTCTAACGATACCGTCTGTCACACTGACAACCGTACCTTCCGTATGCGCTTCTACACTCAGGTCGAAATTTTCGATCTTTTCTTTTATCAGATCACTTATTTCAGATGGGTTTAATTGCATTTTGTTTTTCTCACTCTTATTGTAGAGTTTTTTGCATGATTTGAAGTTGACTTTTAACAGAGCCGTCAATAACTAAGTCACCTGCTTTGGCGATGAATCCACCAATTAAAGATTTATCCACTTGAATCGTCATGTGAACAATTTTATTGAGTTCTTTTTCCAGCATCGCTAAAAATTTCTTCTCATCTTCTTTGGTAAAAGCATACGCTGCGCTAACAGCTACCTCTATATAACCTTCTTTCTCAGCTTTTTGAGCTTCGTAAAGTTTATAAATGGTGTCTGCAAGCGTTAAACGATTATTTTGAACCAGTAACTTTAAGAAGTTTTCACTTTCTGTTGTCGTCTGCTGTTTGCAAATATCCAGTAATAAGTCGATCAATCGTTGATCGCTTACTTTTGGATTATCTATAATCGCTGCAAATTTAATATCATTAACAACAGCGGCAACAAAGGCTAAGGTCGTTGACCATTGCTCTGTCGTCTCTGTTTCTAAGGCACGTTTAAAAACGGCTTCGGCATAAGGTCTTGCTAAGGTTGATAACTCACTCATAAGTGTCTTTACCCTAATTGGCTCGCTACTTTAGCGATTAAGGTTTTATGTTCTGCTTTGTTGATTTCTTTTTTCAAAATCTGTTCTGCAGCACTTAAAGCTAAGGTGGCAACTTCTTGGCGCAAACCTTCTTTAACTTGTTGTATTTCCTGCTCAATTTGTGCTTTTGCAGCTGCAATCATTCGTTCGCCTTCTTTCTTAGCGTTTTCTTTTGATTGCTCAACTACTTCATTGGCACGTTTTTGGGCAAGACCGACAATTTCAGAAGATTGCTCTCTAGCCCCTTTTAAAACGACTAAAGCACGTTTTTCTGCCAAATCCATTCTTTCTTGGCCTTTTTCGGCGGCAGCTAATCCATCAGCAATTTTTTTTCTACGTTCTTCTAAAGCCTCTATTAACGGCGGCCAGATATACTTCATGGTAAACCATACCAGAAGTGTAAACGTAATCATCTGTCCGATCAGAGTAGCATTGATACTCACGATGCGTTCCTCAATTAATTATAAAGTATGAATGATTACACTATTAACCTGCGGCAGCTTCTACAGCAGATAAGAACGGATTTGCAAAGGTAAAAAATAACGCCATACCCACACCAATCATTGTTACCGCATCTAAAAGACCCGCAACAATAAACATTTTAACTTGTAGCATAGGAACCATTTCTGGTTGACGTGCTGCCCCTTCGAGAAACTTCCCCCCTAAAAGACCGAAACCAATCGCGGTTCCTAATGCACCTAAACCTAAAACTAAACCCACTGCAATAGCAGTCATACCTTGCACATCAGCGATTAAAGCTGCAATTTCCATGATACCTCCGAACGTATACAATATTAATGATAAGAATTTTTAATGATCTTCATGCGCCATACTTAGGTAGACAATGGTCAATACCATAAATATAAAGGCTTGAAGCGTAATAATTAGAATATGAAAAACAGCCCATGGAAAACCTAGAAAAGGTTGAATGTACCAAGGCATTAAAGCAATCAGAATAAAAATCAATTCCCCTGCGTACAAGTTTCCAAATAAACGCAAAGCGAGTGAAACAGGTTTAGCAATATATTCAACAAGGTTTAAAAGAATGTTGAACGGAATTAAAAAAACAGTATTAAAAGGGTGCAATAAAATCTCTTTAGAAAAGATAATGACCCCTTTTATTTTGAGATTGTAAAAAATAATCAGGAAAAACACACTGATTGATAAGGCAAATGTTCCATTTAAGTCCGTACTCGGTACCACTCGCATGTAGTCAACACCCATCATTGAAGCGATGCCTGGAACTAAATCAACAGGTAATAAGTCCATCGCATTCCACAAAAACACCCAGCAAAAAATAGTTAAGGCTAACGGTGCAATTAGTTTGCTTTCACCATGAAATGTATCTTTAACTTGTTGATCAACAAATTCAATAATCATTTCGGCAAAATTTTGTAAAAGACCGGGTTCATCGGCGGTTACTTTTTCAGCGATCGTTTTGAAAAACCAAATAAACACCGCCCCTAAAACGGCTGAGAAAAACAAGGTATCTAAATGTAACGTCCAAAAGCCTTCACCCACTGAAAAAGGGGTTAAATGATGAACAATATATCCTGTTGCGCCTTCGGCTGCATGAGCTTCCGTAGCCATTTTTCCTCACTTGAAAAAGTTAGTCGCGGATAATTAACGCGAACCAAAAAACTGATAAAACTGCGACATACGTTGCCAGCAGCGGTAATAATTCTATGTCTGGAAGTTGGAAAACAATCATGAACAGCATCGCTGTTAAAATTAATTTCCCTGATTCCCCCGCATAAAAAGAACGGACTATTTTTTGGGCATCTTGCCCTGTCGTTCTTGCCATTCGTAATGCGAGATATAAATTGGGTAAGAATGCAACAATCCCCCCTAATAAGGGCGATAGCACTTTAGAATGTCCTTCTATAAGATAAAATCCTAAGCATATTACAAGAATGACTGTAATTTGTAGCCTTAAAATTTTACTGACAGTCGAAATTTTTTTTTTCGCCGCCATATCTTCCCTCCTTTGCACAGCGAGGAATTATAGCGACCAGAGGGGATTAAATCAACTGTTTTCACTGATTCAGTGATTAAGTTTAATCCATAAAACCCAGTAATTTCCCCTTAAACAAAAGAATCTTAATTAAAAACAATCTGTTCAGCTAATAACCTAAAATCAGATTCTTTAGAATAAGGTAATACCCCTAACAAAGGTATATCAACGCCCTGCTGTATTGTTTCTATATTTTCCTTTATTTTTAACATTTCAGGATCAATACACATCGCCAACCAACCCGCACAAACAACCCCACTTGCTTTCATGGCCTGATAGGTTAAAAGCGCGTGATTAATACAGCCTAAACGAATCCCTACCACTAAAATAACAGGTAATTGAAGTGTTATAGCAAGAGTTTCAACCGTATCTCCCTGCTTATTTAAAGGAACTAACCAGCCCCCTACCCCTTCAACCAAGATAATATCAACGTGTGATTTCAACAATTGAAAGTCATTATCAATTTTGTCCAAACTAATCACCGTGTCACCCGCCGCCAAATGAGGTGACACAGGCTCTAAAAAACTATAGCAATTAATCTGTGAATAATCCACACTCATAGATGCTTGTTGTTGGAGTAACAAGGCATCATCATTCCTTAAAAACCCCTCAATGACCTCACAACCTGATGCAATAGGCTTCATTGCAATAACAGAGTGATTACGCGCTTTAAAATAGTGCATTAACGCGACAGTCGCCCATGTTTTTCCAACGCTGGTATCGGTTCCTGTGATAAAAAAACCTTGTTTCATAGTGATCCTTTCAGTTCAACAGTTTAGGCCGTAAAGACGACATCATAATTTTTCATTAAATGAGCTATTTCACCACGAGGCAACACCTTCACGGGCAACAATAAATCCTCAGTTTTCAATCCATAATCGTCTAATGATTCTATTTCAGTATAAATTTCATTTACATCATAAATCTCAAGTGCTTTAAAAATCAGCCCTGTTTCTTTATAGCCATATTTTTCGGCCTGCTGATTATTTTTTAATTGAAAAACAGCGTCATCCAGTAATAATAAACTAACCTGCTGATCGAAAGCCGCCGTGATTAAAATAATATCTAACATTTCCTGTACAGAGTTCCCTTGATGAGCGGCCTGTCGAAGTACAAATAAATATTTTTTCATTTTTTATCCAAACACAATAAAACGTTCGGCTTTTAACGTTGCTTCAACCAATTGACCTAGCCCTGAAATACGAAAACCTGCAGCCAAATCATCCCCCTGTTTTTGTTGTTTTACCGCTTCATCTTGATGCAATAAACCTCGCCGTTGTGCCGCAGAAATACAAACCACTAAATCGACCGAATATTCCGCCGCCAACTCGCTCCATAATACCGTTAAATGGCGTTCATCATCAGGTGGACTGGCGTGATGTAACGCATGATAAATCCCCTCTTGATAAAAAAACACCCTAAACACCTCGTGCTTCATTAGGAGTGCTGTTTTTATAAATTGGTACGCATGATAGCCCGCATTGGACGCATAAGGACTGCTATTAATTTGAATGGCATAATTCATCGTAACTATAGACTACCCAACCGAGCCTTCTAAACTAATGCCTAACAAGGCTTGCGCTTCCACCGCAAATTCCATCGGTAACTCTTTAAAAACTTCTTTACAAAAACCATTAACAATTAACGAGACCGCATCTTCCGCCGCTAATCCTCGTTGCTGACAAAAAAACAATTGATCTTCACTGATTTTAGAGGTCGTGGCTTCATGTTCAATTTGGGCGCTTGGCTGCTTAACTTCGATATACGGAAACGTATGCGCTCCACATCTATCTCCGACTAATAGCGAATCACATTGTGTATAATTTCGGGCATTTTCTGCATTTTTTAAAACTTTAACCAATCCACGGTAAGTATTTTGCGCTCGCCCTGCGGAAATACCTTTAGAAATAATCGTACTTGAGGTATTTTTACCAATATGGATCATTTTTGTCCCCGTATCAGCCTGTTGATAATTATTGGTTAAGGCAACCGAATAAAACTCCCCTATTGAATTATCGCCCGTCAACACACAACTGGGGTATTTCCATGTAATTGCCGAACCTGTTTCCACTTGAGTCCATGAAACTTTTGCATTGTCCCCACGACAATCCGCCCGCTTCGTCACAAAGTTATAAATTCCACCTTTACCCTCTTTATCACCAGGGTACCAATTTTGTACGGTAGAATATTTAACCTCAGCCTCTTTTAAGATAATCAATTCAACCACGGCGGCATGAAGTTGATTTTCATCCCGTTGAGGCGCACTACAGCCTTCCAAATAAGACACATGTGAGCCTTCATCTGCAATAATTAGCGTTCGTTCAAATTGCCCCGTATTGCTGGCATTAATTCTAAAATACGTGGATAACTCCATCGGGCAACGAACCCCTTTAGGAATATAAACAAAGGAGCCATCCGTAAATACCGCAGCATTTAACGCCGCAAAAAAATTATCACTGGTGGGAACAACAGAGCCTAAATACTGTTTAATTAATTCAGGATAATCACGAATAGCTTCGGAAATAGGACAAAAAATAACCCCCGCATCCTGTAACTTTCCCTTAAACGTAGTCGCCACTGAAACACTGTCAAATACCGCATCTACGGCAATTTCAACCCCAGCCAATTGTTTTTGTTCATCTAAAGGAATCCCTAATTTTTTATAGGTTTCCAATAATTCAGGATCAACCTCATCTAAACTCCCCAGCTTTTCTTTTTTCTTCGGTGCGGAGTAATAGCTAATGGCTTGATAATCAATCGGCTCAATATTTAACTGCGCCCAATTAGGACTTTCCATCGTTTGCCAATGACGAAAGGCTTTTAGACGATAATCGAGCATAAATTCAGGCTCATTTTTAACCTTGGAGAGCTTACGAATCACGTCTTCATCTAAGCCGACGGGAAACGTATCGGCTTCCAGTTCAGTTACAAAACCTTGCTTATAGTTTTGCCCAATGAGATTTTCTATTTCGGTGCTGGTTGCTGACATAATTTTTAAGTTTAATTTTAGAGAGGATAAAAAATAAGCTCTTTCGCCATTAGCCATAGAACTAACTAAACCATTCTAGTCTTCTTTAATTTCAGAGTAAAGCACTAGGTTATTATTTCCAATGCCGATTCTAAGATGAGAAATCCGCGCCTAATCGCTTACTTTATTACGATGAATGTAATTAATACAGGGCATTGCCTTACTACAATAAAGGTTGACTGCTGACTTTACTCAGATCTTGTTTCAAGTTAAGCCTTAATAGTTTGGAAACCCAACGTGTATAAATTACCGCTACAGGTAAAAAAAGAAGGGTTACCCAAAAAGTTATGGATAAAGTTTTATAACTGCTACTTGCATCCCAAAGTGATAACGAACTATTTAATGACATATTAGATGGCAGCATAAAAGGGAACATAGATAAAGCCATTGTAACAATCATAAAAACTAGAGTAACCCCGCTACTTATAAACGCTAATTTTAATTTATTCTGAATAGACAAGCCTACCGTCAACCCGCAACTAATGAGCGCCATAATAGGAATAACGGCTAAAGCAGGAATATGTTCATAATTATCCATCCATAAGCCCTCGCCTCGTTTAACAAATTTGGCTAAAGGATTAGAAACGCCATTAAATAAGGTTTCTGATTCAATATGATAGCCTTCAAGCCGCATAACCCATAACCCTGTCAAAACAAACCCAATAACCGTTATAATTGCCCCTAATTGTACTTTTTCTTTTGCCCGTCCCGCCATTTCCCCATCTGTTTTTAACTGAATATAAACTGCGCCATAGAGCATAAAGATGCCTAATGTTGTTATCATAGTTAGGAAGGTAAACGGGTTTAATAAGCTCCAAAAATCACCGTAATAAATAATTCGCATATCACTATCAAGGTGAAAAGGAACGCCTTTTAATAGATTTCCTATTGCAATTCCTAGCGCAAAAATGGGTATAAATCCTGTTAAAAATAACGCTTTATCACAATAAAAACGCTTTTTTTCAGATAACAGTTTATTTCGATAATAAACGATAAAGGGCCGTATAAATAAAGCAAGGCAGGCTAAGGATAAAATAGCATACATTCCTGAAAACAAGACCATATAGACCATCGGCCATGCTGTAAATAACACAAGGCCAATAGTGATAAACCAAAGTTGATGGCCATTCCATGTCACCCCCAGTGATTTTAAAAGGGTCTGGCGTTCTTCATCAGTTTTAGCTAAAAAAGGAAATAAAATACTCACCCCCAAATTATAGCCCCCTGACAAAGAAAAAATAATGACGATGAGCCATAATATTCCCCAACTGAGGCAACGTAATATTTCATAATCAACGTTCATAGACGGTTCACTTTGGTATCAATTAAGGAGTTATTTTGATCGGATCGTAGGAGGATAGGTTTCATGGTTTTTTTAGCAAGGTTAGAGCGAGGATGCTTTAGTATCCTAAATTAATGAAAACAATACCGAAAACGGGGAAAGTAAGCAAGGCAATTATTTTTCATTCTCAAGCTCCTGATTGGAAATTAGATACTCCACCTAACTTTTAAGTTATCTCGCTAACAAAATTAAGGTTTAAATTATTTATTGCCAATATTCTTTAATTAGTGTATAAAAATACGGTCAATATATTATATTATTGTCTGTACACCCGCTTTCACTTCGTGATAGACAACAATCAAAATAAATTTCACTAAAAAAAGTTATTTTGATTGTTTTGGGCTTATTTATGATAACAAGATTTGGTCAGTTATAAAATGGAAAATACATCATTACTTATTTGGGGAATACTATTTGGAGCAATCGGTCTCGGATTTTTTTCTTATGGTAAAAAGCAAAAGGCAATAATTCCACTATGCACAGGGGTTGCACTGTTTATATTTCCTTATTTTATATCGAACGTCTATATTCTTGTATTTGTCGGGGTTATTTTAGTCGCGCTGCCTTATTTTGTGAGAATATAAGGTGAATTTTAAAATATGGAAAGTCTTGAAACAGGTTATTAAACAACCCTTTGTTTAGAAAATCAAGAGAAAATCAAGGGGTCAGCCAGCTTGAGAAAATCAAGTCAAAATCAAGGGGTCAGCAAAATCAAGGGGTCAGCCAGCTTGATATTTTAGATTTTTGCAAGCAACTTAATATTGCAACCCCGTTTTAAGGAATTGTAAAATGGATAACCAGCGACTCGATTTAACCGCCTTTAATAAAGCGATTTCGTCATTGGGTGAGGCATTAAGAGAGTACGAAAAAGACAAAACCAACACCTTTGTCAGGGATTCTTGTATTCAACGATTTGAATACTGTTATGAGATGTCAAAAAAAATATTAACCCGCTATTTAAAAAGTATGTCTGACGATCCGATGGAAATCGACCGAGAAAAGTTATCTAATTTAATTCGGTACGCTTATAAAATCGGCATCGTTAAGCATAGTTGGGATGAGTGGGATATTTACAGGGAAAATAGAAATAATACTTCTCATGGCTATAATGAGGATGTTGCTGTTGAAATTGTGGAACAGTTACCCGCGTTTTATCATGAGATTTTATTTTTAAGTGACCGTATTAATGCTAATAATGAAAATTACTAATAATGAAAATTAAATTTGATGTGACACCAAAAGAGTTAGTTATCGTTAGGGATATTTTAGCGAAGTATTTGCAAGAGGATTGCACGGTTTGGATTTTTGGTAGTCGTGCTAAAAGCAGCTCATTAGTGGGTTATGATTTGGATTTAGCCCTAGAATGCAAGACTAAGATAGCATTAAAATTATTGACTCAGCTTAAAATAGCCTTTGAAGATTCACGCCTGCCTTATCGTGTTGATATTGTTGATATGAAAGCCGTTAAGCCTTATTTTAAAGAAATTATTGATAAAGAGAAAATAGTGTTTCCATTGAAAGCCATTAATAAAAAAGTGCCTGTGTTGCGGTTTCCTGAGTTTTCGGGGGATTGGGAAGTTAAGAAATTGGGAACAGTTGCTGATTTTTCAAAAGGTAAAGGAATTTCAAAATCAGATATAGATCAAGATGGTATTTTGGAGTGTATTAGATATGGTGAACTATATACTCATTATGGCGAAACAATTAAAACTATAAAATCAAAAACAAATTTGAATAAAGATGTTTTAGTTTTAAGTAAATATAACGATGTCATAATTCCTGCTTCTGGTGAAACACAACTAGATATTGCAACCGCTTCATGTGTTTTAAAAAATAACGTGGCTTTAAGTGGGGACTTAAATATTATAAGAACTAAGTTGAATGGGGTTTTTTTATCATATTATCTAAATAATAGAAAAAAACATGATATAGCTTCCTTGTCTCAAGGTGTTTCGGTTGTTCATTTATATGCAACACAATTAAAATCTTTAAGTTTAAATCTTCCATTAGATGATGAACAACAAAAAATCGCTGCTTTTTTAACCCAAATCGACCGTAAAATAGAGCAGTTAAGCCACAAAAAACAGCTTTTAGAACGCTATAAAAAAGGGGTGATGCAAAAGGTTTTTTCTCAAGCGTTGAGATTTAAAGACGACAACGGCAATGCTTACCCTGATTGGGAAGTTAAAAAGTTAGGGGAAGTAGCAACCTTTTATTCTGGAGGAACACCATTAACAACAAAAAAACAATATTACACTGGAAATATTCCTTTTATAAAATCAGGTGAAATAAGTAAATCAAAAACTGAGCAGTTTATTTCTAAAGAGGGGTTAAATAGTTCATCTGCAAGAATGGTAAATAAAGGCGATATTCTTTATGCTTTATATGGTGCGACAAGTGGAGAGGTTGCAGTTTCAAAAATAAATGGTGCAATAAATCAAGCCGTATTATGTATAAAGTCTGAGTTTAACCACTATTTTATATATTATTGGTTAAGGCTTAAAAAAGAAGTTATTGTTTCGACTTTTATTCAAGGGGGGCAAGGTAATCTTTCTGCTAATATAGTTAAATCTCTAAAAATTAATCTTCCATCCCTTGAAGAACAAACTAAAATCGCCAACTTTCTAACCGAACTTGACAATAAAATAAGCCTCGTAGAAAAACAACTAAACGGTACAAAGGAGTATAAAAAAGGACTGCTACAAAAGATGTTTGTTTAACCTAATCGCTATTTTTTAGTTGCGTCACGATATTTGTCCATATCAACAATACGTTGTTTGACAATGCGGTCAATTTCTTTATTACGGTTCGATACTGTACCTTTCCAACCGTAATGCGGGAATAAAAGAATAAAAGGGTCAGAATAAAAGGGTCAGTGTTAATTAAATTACCAAAACAGGTTCTTTTACTGTAAAATTCAACTTTTTGCTAGTCATTAATAATATGCCTAGAAAACCTCGAATTAGTCCCATTGGTATTCCACAGCATGTCATTGTACGAGGCAACAATCGTCAAGTTTGCTTTACTAATGAAAACGACATGACTTTTTATCTCAATTGTTTAAAAAACTACTCCAAAAAACACGACTTGCAAATTCATGCTTGGGTATTGATGACCAACCATATACATCTGCTGTGTACTCCGATGAAAAAAAATGCTATAAGTAAGACCGTGCAAGATGTCGGTAGACTTTATGTGTGTTATTTTAATAGGACTTACCATAGAACAGGCACATTATGGGAAGGTCGCTACAAATCAAGTTTAGTGCAATCTGATTATTATTTGTTAGCCGTTTACCGATACATTGAGTTAAACCCTCTACGCGCCTCTATGGTTAATGATCCTGCGGATTATGCCTTTTCCAGTTATCAAATTAATGCGTTAGGTAAACCTTCTGATTTATGGATGCCACATAGTGAGTATTTGTTTTTGGGTAATGATGATAAAAATAGGCAACAAAACTATAGGTCATTATTCGAGCAACGACTTAATGATAAGCTAATTGATAACATTCGCAAAATCACGAATAAGGGCATGGCGATTGATAATGAGGATTTTATTGCACAGATTAAGGTGTTAACAGGTCATAATTTGGTTAGTGTAAACAGAGGGAGACCTGTTGGATGAAGAAAGAGAAAATATAATTAACACTGACCTCTTTATTCCGCTTTATTCAATATGAAATAGAGCAACTTGAAAAAATTTGTACTACGACAGGGTTTAATAAAGTGGTTGCCGTTCGCCAAGCCTTAAAAGCGTATGCTAATAATCTAGCGATTGATTCATAAATTTAATTTTCTTAGAGATACCACATGAAAGTCATACATGGAATTTGGATTCCAAATTCAAAAGCAGATTTTATTCAAACAGGTCAGTTTTATATTTGGATAGAAACAGATGAAGTTAAACCCAAAAAAAATAAAAATCTACACCCTCAACAATTACCTGAGGACGAAGGTTTAAAGTTTTTGAAATCAGCATTTTCTTATCATTTAATGCCAAATGATAAGCAGCCACAATTAGAAACCCTCTTTTTACCTACGGTGGCTAATAAGCCCTTACCTGCGCCTGAATTGGCAACGAGCGAAATAAGCGAGGAGATTTCATTAAACGCATGGCAGGTTCATGTTTTTCCACTCGTTAATCCCTTGCAAACCCTCGGTGATATTTATTTTTTAACGCATTATCAACTTGATGATGTGCGTATCAGTAGCGACTTTTTATTCTGGTATTATTTTAGCCAATCCATTAAGCAGGTTCTGTATAAAGACCAGTATATCCCTGCGGTCGTGGCTGAAAAAATTAAAACCAAAGTCGGTGTTTATCGTTGCTGGAAAATCGTTTCACCTGCCTATGAAGCTTTAATTGAACAAACGGTTTCTTCAATGTCTTTGGCTTGTTCGCAACGTTATCAGCCTGAGTCTTTATTACGCCATTTTGCCGAAGTTTCGATTAATCAGATTTTAAATACAAGCATTGAAAAACTGCCTCAGGTGTTTACTAAAAAAGTACAGTATGATTTTTTAGAAACCATTTTGTTAGACAGGCAAACGAATGAGCCGATGCGGACATTCTCGCAAGTTTCCACTGAATTTCAGCAATGGCATCAATGGCAACAAAAATTCTTGTCTGCTCATCAACAAAGTGCGCTGCAATTAGGTTTTCAGCTTTACGAAGCGGATGCTGGAAAAGTTGATAACTGGCAATTAAGCTTTTTACTCTGCTCGCATAAAGACCCGTCTTTTAAACTGGATGTTGCTGATTTCTGGGAGGATGGCGAGAGTTATGATGAGCTAATTACACAGCAATTTGGCAAGGGTATTGAGCAACAGTTATTAGTCAATTTAGCTCATGCTGCCCGAATTTACCCCAAACTTTGGCAGGGCATGGAAACCAGCGAACCTGCCAGTTTGATTTTAACGCTGGAAGAGGCGTTTGAATTTTTACGCGAATCCGCATGGGTTTTAGAAGATGCAGGCTTTAGGGTGGTTATTCCTGCAAAGCTAACGCCTAAAGGACGGCAGCGGACAAAAATGCGTTTACGTTCAAGTGACAAGAAAAAAGGCGGTACTGCGGCGGCAAAATCCTATTTATCTATGGATTCTTTGACCGATTATTACTACGAACTTGCGATTGGTGATGAGAAAGTATCGGTTGAAGAATGGCAGCAATTAGTGGATATGAAAACGCCATTAGTGCATTTTCGCGGTCAATGGATGGAATTAGACCGTGAAAAAATGCAGGAAATGTTGGCTTTCTGGCAGCAGCAAAAAGAGAACCCCGATAAATTATCAGTACACGAATTATTAAAAAAATTGGCTGAGGAAAGCGACAGTCTGGAAGTTGATGCGGCGGACAGTTTGGCGCACATGTTAGCGAAGCTTAATGATAGCAGTCACTTAGATTTAATTGAAAATCCTGAAAAATTAAAGGCTCAGTTACGCGATTATCAAAAACGCGGGGTGTCGTGGTTGCGGTATCTGGAAACCTTGGGTTTGAATGGTTGTTTAGCCGATGACATGGGATTAGGGAAAACCATGCAAGTTATCGCCGCGCTGATATTAGAGAAAGAAGCGGATAAAACGGCACCGACTTTATTAATCGCCCCCACTTCGGTGATTGGCAACTGGCAAAAAGAAATTGAAAAATTTGCCCCACATTTAAAAACGCTTATTCATCATGGGTCTGGGCGTGAGAGTGATAAAAAAGCCTTCAACAAGCTGTGTTCAGAGCAGGATATGTTGATTACTTCTTATACTTTGGCGCGTAAAGATGCGCCCTTATTAACGGGAGTTAAATGGCATCGCGTAGTTTTAGATGAAGCACAAAATATTAAAAACCCGAAAGCCGCGCAAACTAAGGCGATTTTAAAATTGAAAGCTCCGCACCGTTTAGCGTTGACAGGTACGCCTGTCGAAAATCGCTTAATGGATTTATGGTCAATTTTTAACTTTTTGAATCCGAATTATTTAGGCAAGCAAGCCCAGTTTCGTAAAAACTATGAATTGCCGATACAACGCAATAATAACCGTGTGCAATCGGCGGTGTTAAAACAGTTGATTCAGCCCTTTATTTTGCGGCGTTTAAAAACCGATAAAAATATCATTAAGGATTTGCCTGATAAAATCGAAAATAAACAATATTGTAATCTGAGTAAAGAACAGGCGGCGTTATATCAGGCAGTGGTGAAAGACGTTGAGAAAAAACTGGATGATAGTGAAGGCATAGAGCGTCAGGGTTTGATGTTATCGACGTTGATGAAACTCAAGCAAATCTGCAATCATCCTTCGCAGTTTTTGCAAGATGAAAGCCCTTTTACCGTTGAACGCTCACACAAATTAGAGCGCGTCTCAGAAATGCTGTCAGAAGCGATAGATGACGGTGACAGTTTGTTAATTTTCACTCAGTTTACTGAGATTGGCGACAAGCTGATGCAGTATTTAAGCAAAGAAAAACATTATCCAACCCATTATTTGCATGGCGGTGTCAGTCGTAAAAAGCGCGAGCAAATGATAACGGATTTTCAAAACCCAGACAGTCCTCCGTCAGTTTTTGTTCTGTCATTAAAAGCGGGCGGTGTGGGGATTACTTTGACCCGCGCCAATCATGTGTTTCATTTTGATAGATGGTGGAATCCTGCGGTAGAAAATCAAGCCACTGACCGTGCGTTTCGGATTGGGCAGAAAAAGAATGTGTTTGTGCATAAATTTATAACCTTAGGAACACTTGAAGAACGTATCGACCAAATGATTGAAGATAAGCAAAAAATGGCGGATAGCATTGTCGGCAATGATGAAAGCTGGTTGACGAAACTGGATAATCAAGCCTTTAAAGAGCTGATTGCACTTAATAAAAACAGCGTGATGGAGGCTTAAAATGAGTATGAAAACTAAAACATGGTGGGGCGAGCGTTTGCTGGATGCTTTGGAAAAATTTACCGATAGTGGACGTTTACAACGCGGACGCGCTTATGCAAGTGATAATCGGGTTAAACAATGGACAATTAAAAAGGGAATGGTACAAGCCAAAATTCGCGGTAATAAAAATGCTTATTTTGGGGTTTATAAAGAACCGACTTATAAAACCGACGTGCAAATGACCCATCTTACAGCGGCACAATGGAAAAAGGTGATTGCCCGATTAACGCAACGAGCTTCTTTTATTGCTAGGTTATTAGTGGATGAGATTCCAGAAAATATAGAAGAGGTTTTCGCTGAGTTTAAAACGCATTTATTACCGAACAGTTATAAAGATTTTAAGGTTTCCTGTAATTGTCCTGATTACGCTGTGCCATGTAAGCATATTGCAGGGGTTTGTTATCGGTTGGCGACGGTTTTAGATACGAATCCGCTGTTATTATTTGAAATGCGCGGGCTTGCGCCTGAAAAATTACAGCAGGAGTTACTCAAGTCGCCATTGGGTAAAGTTTTGGTGAATGCTCAAGGTGCGGGGGCAAGTGAATTAATACCTGTGGCAAGTTTATATACTCGACCTGTGCTTCAAGCGATGCCTGAGTCTGTGTCGGTAAAACAGTTCTGGCAAGGGGCGACACCGTTACCTAAAGAGTTACCGACGTTGCAAGCGGCTAACATTCCTGCGGTATTGATTAAAAAAGGCGGTGATTATCCCTCTTTTTGGCATAAACAAGGTTCTTTTATTGAGGTTATGGAAGATTTTTATTTGAGGATGAGGAAAAATAATGGGGTTTGATAATGCTTTAGTTTTTAAGGACATCAGGCTCTATTTACTCGCTAATACCGTGTTATTAGGGTAAAGTTGCCGCTTAATAAATTGTTAAGTGATAAGGGGGAAAATAAATGTTTCTCATACCAAGAGATATAGAGACTCAATTTAGACATTCTCTGGGGGCTATTAGTCCCCTTATGTGTATAGCTGATATAGCATCACAAGAATTAACAAGTAACTTGAGTCAATATAAAATTTCTAAACTTTCAAAAAAATACAAACATAAAAGATTAAACGCTAGAAGTATTAATATTGATGAAGTATCTCTGTATGTAAATTTAGCTCACATTGCCTATATCAATAGTAGAGCAGAGTCTTTTTGTGAGGATGTTGTTTGTTTCATCAAGAAAATAACAGGTAACACTGAAAGTTATAATGTTGACTCTGTAGACTTTCTTAGGAAAGCTATCTTTCAGGTTTATGTAAGAAAAAATAACCTTAAAAAAAGTCCAAAAAAACTTGATAAAAGTATATATATTGACTTTGCAGGTCAAGAAGAGTTGCTTATTATTGACTACTTCAGAAGAATGAGAAATGTTGAGTTTCACGGAGGAGTTGATACTGAAAAGGAGAATTTTTTTCTTTCGGAAAAAAGTAAAATAGGAATATCCTTGAAATTTAAACATTGCCCAAACAATTTTGATGATTTGAATATAAGAGACATTATTTTGTATTCTCAAGCTTGGCAGTCTGTAGCAAAAACCTTATGTAGTAAACTAATTGATATTGATGATAATTTTTTATCAAAAATCACTAAAAAGTATATAAATGATGATGAAAAGCGTAGAAATAACGCATTGAGACAAAAACTTAAGCAAGACTACTTGCAACCTGATTATATAATTGATATGCTGGAAACCAATGGCTGGGTAGCTTGAGGCAAAAGCGACCCTGTCCTCTCGCTTTGCGGGGGGACACCCTTCGAATAAATTTATATATTTTTATCAAGTTTATTCGAAGGGTAAATTGGAGTTCAAATCTCCACCCAGCCACCATTTATTCCTACCCATATCCACAAAAAATCATTTAACAAGCATCTAGCCGACCGCAACCTGCATCATGATTTATTGTTGCTTATGCAACCGTGAATACTCTAATTCCCACTTTTTTCTCGCTCCCACACAACCAAACACAAGTCGTTCAACTACGCCTGTAGGTATTTCCACTTGAAAAGAGGCAACGAGAGCAACGCTAGATTCAATTATCTAAAAAACAGAGGTACAAAACAATGAATGACATTCTAAACTATTCTTTGAAGCCTGTGAAACAGGAAAAGGTTGGGAAGGCTGCAAAACGTACTGTTATCCTGATGCAACATTCTCAGCGCAAACGGGAGTACTCGTCGATATAAAGACCCTTCAAGAATATACCGAATAGATGAAAAACCTACTTACGCCAATCAATACCTTCGCCAAACATATAGATTAAGTTGAAAATTCATTTTAAAAATTTGTAACTGGTTGATTTTATTACAACTAAAATATTAGGTGTTGGAATATTTTAGCTCAAAATTCAAATTGGCGAAGGTATTAACCCTAACTTAACGTTTTAAATAGCATCCAACTGCGAGACAACGCCCTAAATCAATCATCCAAGCCTAACGGGTTATTTTTATCTATCCCAGCCATAAACGGAAGACGGCGATCCTGATTCGTTATTTGATACACCGTCCCTAACCAATTATTAAAAACCGATTTTGCCGTATCTCGCCAAGTATTATCAATATAAGCCAAAACCTCCGCTTCAGGAAATACAGGAAAAGACTGTTGCTGTTGTTTAGCGAACATCACCTCCTCCTGATAACTATCAAATTTATGGGCAACCGCCTCACAAAAATAATTTTTCGGGAGCGGTGGATAACCATCCCGCTCATTTCTAAAATATAACAATACCTCACGTTTATATTCTTTCAATAAACTAATATCATCATATTCAGGGTGTCCTTGAAAATAGACAATCCTAAACCCATCACAACTGACCGCTAAATGAACCCCCGCCTCTTCACTCTTAACTAAAACCTTGATCCCATGATTAAGCATATCCACTTCAAAAACTTCATTAAAACGTGAATGCGGAACATCAAATCGGGTATTACTTTCTGCCATTAAAGGATGAATAGGATAGGTTCGATTAATCACTTTATGTGAAAAAACTCCCCAACGTTTACTCGGCAACGGAGTGCGCTTAATTCCATGACAATATTGAATTAATGCATGAGTCGCTAAACAAGAACATAAGGTGGAAGTCACATTATTTTTTGCCCATTCAAACACCTCGGTTAAGGGTTGCCAAAACGCTTCCTCATCTAAATTAGCCTGTGTCACATTAGCCCCACTAATAATCAAGGCATCCAAACCCTCCCGCTTAATTTGAGTGAACGTTTCATAATGCTGTTCAATATGCGCTTGCATTTCAACACTATGCACTAAACCGTCAATGGTAAATAAATGAATATGAAACTGAGCAATTTGATTACAAGCTCCAACTAGGCGCATAAATTGACGTTCTGTGGCTTCTAAAGCCCCATCAGGCATCATATTAAGAATTCCAATGTGTAATTCTCGAATATCTTGATGCCCTGCTCTATCCGCAGGTAACACGTTTTCTCCTTCTTCGGCAAGACGCTTAAAGGTCGGTAACTCGGTATGCGCGACTAAAGGCATAAATTTTAACTCGTTTGCTGGGTGATTGCCGTCGCAATCAAGTGAATAAAATCCGCTTCATTTGCAACCTTAGCCACCTCATCAGCGTCTAAGGTATAACCATATTGTTCAGCAATGGCTTCATAACGGGGTAATCGTGATTTAAACAAACAAGGAAATACCCAAGTAACAAATTCATCAGGTGAAATTTGTTCAGAATCCGTATAGCCATGAATCGCCATGAATTTTTCTAAATGGATGTCTAAAAAAGAGTCTCGATAATAGAGCGGTTTAGGATCACTTTTTGCCCGTTCAATAATGGTGTTTTCTAGGCTATCTGGAATTTTAATATAAATAATAAGACTATTTTCTGCCAACGTCTCTAAAACTTCAGTCGAATCTAGCTCACAAACACTCCCCCCCGCATCATTAAGAAAACAACGATACCCATAAATATCATTCGCCTTTTGAATAAATGCAGGGACATCTAACATCGCTTTAATTTCAGCGTCTAAATGCAATTTTTGTCGAGTCTTAAAATCGGCGAGCGGTAATCCTCCCTCGTGGGTATTCCCTAATTTTCCTAAGAAACACGAGACCGCCGCAAGGTTATCAACGGTAATATTATTGCGAATATAAATGGAATCCGATAATAATAATTTCCGTAAAAAAGGAATATCCATCGCTTGGCGTTTAATATTATCTAAAATAAACTCACTTAAATAGTGCGTCCCAATGCGATAATCCCCTGAATAATGAAACCATTTATCTTTAGGGAGTTTATTAGCCAGCGTGGTTTTCCCTGCGCCCGACATGGCTAATAACGTAATCCGCTTAGTTTCCCAGTTTAAAAATTTCTCGGCTGTCATCCGCATTCGTAATTACCCCGTTCGATCTAACATGTCCGCAAGATTCATATCATCACTACTGGAATCAAAATGCGTATCGGGGTCTGAATACCCTAAATCATCGGTTTCTAAATGACCATAAGGCGCACTCCAATCTTCTGGGGCTTCAATATAATCAAACGTTGACGTATACCAACTTTCTTTATCATAGCTGCCAATTTCGCCATTTAAGTACTGAACATCAATACTGTCATTGTCCTTATCTATGGCCACTACGGTAAAATTTAAATTGTTTTCTACGTCTTTATACCAGTTTCCAATGACTGGGTCTGTAATCGTTGCCATTGCGACACCTTCTTAGTTGAGTTAATCTAACCTGACCAATTTATACAATTTGAGGAAGCTATGGCAAGCATTAATCATAAATTTTTTTTATCGGTCTTATTCTTTATTATCAAGCTGGTGATTAAACATCCGTCGATGTTGTTGTTTTTTTTACTTTTCCCCGCAGGATGGTACGGTTATGAAGTTTTTATTGCGCGTCCTGCCTTAAATTTTCAAGGCGTTCCACAGGCGCAAAGTTGGCTATCACCGTCCACATGGTCACGCACGTTACGCAGTGATGCTTTTTTAGTCGGTTACTCCGATATTCAAGGGAATCCGCTCTGGGTTACTTATAAAATTAAAGCCCTTGATAAAAAAACTAAATCCCTAAAAAGACCCTCTCGATTTAAATCGGATTGGCGAGGTATTAAAACCGTCACTCATAAGGATTACACCCATAGCGGTTATGATCGTGGCCACATGGCTCCGAATAATGCCATTAGTAAGCTATACGGTAAAAATGCCCAGTTAGAAACCTTTATAATGACCAATATTACCCCGCAAAAACCTAATTTAAACCGTAACCTTTGGCGACGATTAGAATCCACGGGCGTTAATTATTTTACTCAACTTTCCGATGGTGTTTGGGTTACCACAGGCCCCATTTTTAAAGACTCTAAAACCTATTTAAACAACGCATCAACCGTTGTGATTCCTGATGCATTTTATAAAATATTTGCCATTCAATCAAAACAAGGAAACCCTAAGTTTCTAGCCTTTTTAGTCCCTCAAACCGTGAAAGGCAATGAACCCTTAACTCAATTTGTAGTCAGTATTGATACTATTGAGGCCGCAACAGGGTTAGATTTTTTTCATGAACTAGAGGATTCATTAGAAAATAAATTAGAAGCCGAAATTAACCGTAAAAACTGGCCGCTTACGCGTAATAAAAAAAATAATTAAATAATCATGACTCAAAAAATCCCGCCTTTTTCAGCCCTTATTTTCGATTTGGATGGTTTAGTCCTTGATACCGAAAGGACTTACTTACTGGCATGGCAACAAGCGGCCAAGGCGATGGGCTATCAATTAGATGAACCGTTTTGTTTGTCTTTATCAGGATTAGCGGGAAATCAAGCTTACCAACGTTTAGCCGATTATTGGGGGCGGGAGTTTGATTTAAAATGCTTTCAAACTTTAAGTGGGGAGTATTGGTACGCGCATGTAAAACAAAACGGGATTGATAAAAAAGCGGGCTTATCGACCTTACTCAAAATCATTAAAAAACAGGCGATTCCCTATTGTATTGCAACCAACAGTCCTGAGTTCAATGCGCGTGAATGCCTTACGTTTGCAGGTCTCGATGGGGTCTTTACCACAATCATTGCGCGTGACCATGTCAATCGAGGCAAACCTGCCCCTGATCTTTTTCTCAAAGCCGCCGACTCGTTACAGCAACCGATTAATCAATGCTTAGTATTGGAAGATTCATTAATTGGCATTCAAGCGGCTTATGATGCAGGAGCATCTCCCCTGCTTATTCCTTCACAAACACTCTTAGCCAAAGACCTATTAATACATTCTGACATTATTTTTGATAACCTAACGCAGGTTTCAAAAATTATCTTGGCAAATCTACCCAAAAATAAAAGCCTTACTGTATAATTTTTACTACTTTCGTAACCCTATTTGGATGATCTCTTGATTAACAAAGTTTCTGTCATTGCACCCGCCCGCTTACACATGGGGTTCATGGATTTAAGCGGCTCATTAGGACGGCATTTTGGCAGCATTGGTGTCGCACTGAATGAAATCAATACGCATTTAACCCTGACGGCAGCGGAACAGTTCACTCTCAGTGGATGCGCGCCACCCCGCAGTGAAAAGACGTTAAAACATTTTTGCAATGTCCTCAAGGTCTCCGATAAATTACACCTTAATTTTGAATCCTCCATCCCTGAACATGTGGGTTTAGGCTCAGGAACCCAACTTGCATTAGCCATCGGTTCGGCTTTAAACCATTTTTATACGCTAAACCTCAGTGTCCGTGATATTGCCACCTTAAGTGATCGCGGGGCGCGTTCGGGGATTGGAATTGGTGTTTTTGAGCGCGGCGGTTTAGTTGTCGATGGTGGGCGCGGTGAAAACACCCAAACGCCGCCTGTTATTTCTCAACTCTCGCTTCCTGATGATTGGTATTTTTTATTGGTCTTTGATAAGCGCGGACAAGGCTTACATGGCCAACAAGAAATTCAAGCCTTTAAAGAATTACCGCCTTTTCCACAACAAGAAGCCGCCCGTTTATGCTATTTATTATTGATGCAGGGGCTTCCCGCCGTTGCTGAAAATAATCTTGAACTCTTCGGTGATGTGATTAGCCAATTACAACACTCGGTTGGCCAACATTTTTCCACCGCACAAGGCGGTGTTTTCACCAGTTCCGAGGTTGCAGCGGCAATGGCATGGTTACAACAACAAGGGGCGGTGGCGATTGGACAAACCTCATGGGGACCGACAGGTTTCTGTGCGATTAAAGGTAAAAATACCGCCCAAGCTTTAATCCGTGAACTCGAAAAACGTAATACAGAAAATAACCTTTCTTTTCAAATGACACGCACCCAAAACAAGGCCGCTAAAATTCAATTAACCTAATAACAATATAGAATTCCGAAATGAGTTTTCTATTTTTTATTCTTAACTTACATAAAATCCATTAAGCCGAGGAATTTTTTATGATTGAAGTGGCTTCACTCCGTTATGGGGTTATTTTTGAGAAAGCCTTTAGTAATGTGGCTGTTTTCACCCAATTTGTACACGATACTTTAGGTCTTCATTTAGAAATAGATCATGTCGGAACTAAAAAAACATTTGATATTCAAGCAGGAAAGGTTCAACCTCGCATTGACTTATATGGTGAAGATAAAAAAAACCGCGTGATTGTTAATATTCAACATGAAAATCACAGTGACCATTATGAACGCTTTATGTATTATCACGGTATTGAGTTATTAGCCAAAATTCAAAAATCAACTAATTATCATCTTAACCTGAGCGTCTATACTATTGTGGTCTTAACCTCAAGTGATAAGTATAAAAAAGATGTCCTCGTAACGCATTTTGATCCCTGTGATTTATCGGGGCATTATATTAAAGCCATTGCGCATAAAATTGTGTTTTTATGCCCACGCTATACGAATGCAAAAACCCCTAAACCCTTAAACCAATGGTTAGAGGTTATTGAAGATTCATTAGATGGGCAAATTGATGAAACTCGCTATCCACTTCCCGAAATTCAAACCCTCATTTCAACCATTGACCAAGAAAATATTTCAGCCGAAGAAGAGACTCAATTAATTGATGAATATCATCTTGAGAAACTTAAACAAACACAACGGGCAGAAAATTTAAAGCTCGGTGAGGAACAAGGGATTCAAAAAGGAAAATTAGCTGAAAAATTATCAATGGCGATGTCGATGTTGCAAGAAGATTTTGAGATAACAATTATAACTAAAATAACAGGATTAACGCCTGCGGTTATTTTAAAATTAAAGAGAACGCTTTAAACCTTAACCATTAACTGACTGACATTCGTCACTAATTCTTCCTCAGAAAAAGGTTTAGTCATAAATGAGGCAACTCCTGCGGTTTCTGCCTGTTTACGATGTTTATCGGTCATCCGAGAGGTAATCATGATAATAGGAATTGCCTTAGTTTCTTCACTGCCTTTTAAATGAGCCGTTAGCTCAATCCCATTCATTCGAGGCATTTCTAAGTCCACCACCATAATATCAGGGACTTTATTTTCTATCTCTTTAATCGCATCCAACCCATCAATGGCCGTCCTCACGTTAAATCCTAAATCTTTTAATAACGTTTCAACCGCGCACCGCGCACTTAAGGAATCATCCACCACTAAAGCCATCGGCAACTCCCTGACCTGTTCCATCATTTCTTTACCTTCCGCCAATAAAAAATCATATTTTGCAGAATGATGAAGCATTTCAACTAAATCGACCACGGGAACCACTTCACCATTACCTAAAATAGAAGCCCCTGTAATCCCTTGAATATGTGAAATATAGCATCCCATCTTTTTAACTAACAAATCACGATACCCTAATAATTCATCCACAAAAACAAAATAGGTTTTTCCAATTTCATCGCTAATGCGTAAAGCGGGCTTTTTTTCAGTCGTCTTATTATTAAAATTTGAAATGCCTAATAAGGTGCCAAAATAGTAGACGGGGTATTGCTCTTCATCCACTTGACATTTGAGTTCTTCCCCCTCATTTTCAATTAACTCATAGTCATTGGGATGATGAATTTTCTGTAACCCGCGATTAGAAATCGCCATATTTCGCCCCCCACAGCGCACTAATAATGAAAGCATTGACGAGAGGGTTTGAGGAATAGCAATTTCAATCGTTAAGCCTTCGCCTTTACGCGAGGTTAAACTCATTTGTCCTTGCAATCCTGAAATTTTTGTTTGCACCACATCCATTCCTATCCCTCGCCCAGAGACTTGTGTGGCATTTATACGCGTAGAAAAACCAGGCATCAAAATAAGTTTGTGAATTTCAGCCTCGGTTAAGGCTTGATCCGCCGTAATTAACGATTTTTTAATCGCTGTTTTGAGTATATTTTCATTAGAAAGTCCATTACCATCATCTTTACAATGAATAACAACATAATTCCCTTGACGAGAAAATTCTAACGTTATCCGCCCTTGTTCACATTTATTGGTTTGCTGGCGAATCTGTTTTGACTCAATGCCATGATCGACCGAATTCCGTAATAAGTGCATCAAAGGTTCAATCATCCCATTAAGGATTTCACTGTCGATGAGAACCTCATCGCCTTTAATCGTTAATTCCACCTCTTTCTCGGTCATTCGACAGGCTTGCCTTACAACCCGATGACAGCGGGAGGCAATCGTACTGGCAGGCACCATACGAATATTTTGCACGATTTCTTGATTTTCTTTTTGAATCATTTCAGCGTCCATCATCAAATATTTGAGATTACTCACTTCCTCATCCATATTGACATTAACGTTGCGTATATCGGTTGCGACTTCATATAAACGACCTGCTGCGGTATGCAGTTCGTTATATTGCTCCATTTCTAAGGAATCAAATTCAGGGTTAATTTTTTTGATCGAATGACGGGTTTGTGTTTGAAGATTAACCGCTTGTTCTAATTCCGACATTAACGTCTGCATTGAGCAAGTTAATTGATTTAAGGCCTTAAGCTCTTCGGAGAAATGATTAACCCGTGCTTTAAATTGCTCTCTTAGAATACCGCTCTCCCCTGTTATTCTCAATAATTTATCGACCAATTTACTGGGAACGCGTGTCATCGCAACAGGCTCCCCTTTTTTGACTGGTTTTGGATCATGAGTTAACTTAGATTTAGCCTCAGACTCAGGCAGCGTTTGAACCGTGACGGTATCCGACAAACCGTCGGTCGCTAAAGTATTCGACCAATCAAGAATAGACTGTAAAACCAACCTCGCCTCATCAGGCGCGTGGTCATCCCCTGCAAGAATAACCTCACACATCATCTCCAAACAATCCGCCGCCTCTAATAAAGAAACCGCCAATGCTTTCGTTGGAAACTGCTGTTTTTCAGTTAAATACGCTAAAATTTCTTCTAAATGATGAGTCAGAACCGAAATTCCTGTCATTCCAACAATATTTCCTGAGCCTTTTAACGTATGTGCAATGCGTTGAGCCTCTAATAAGTGTTCAACAGAAGGGTCGGTGGAAATAATTTTTTGAATAACCGTAGAAAAATTAGCCGTTAAAATCGGTAATTCCTGTAACAATGAATCAAATAATTCCTGATTAAACTCCTTCGATAATTTTAACGAAATATCATCGTCATTTACTGTCGTTTTACGAGAATTATCACTTACGCTTTGAGCGGCTAAAGTAACCGCTAAAAGCTGATTAACTAAAGCGTCTGTGTGTAATGGACTTAACGGGGATGGCCAGCTAGGGGCCTGCAAATGCTTAACTAAATTGAGTGCGTTACTTTTATCCTTAATATCCGTAATATAGACTTGAATAAGCAATAAGCACTCGCTAAATAATAGTCGCTCATTTTCATTAAAGAGACCATTCTGTTCACACGGATTGCTTATGTTGATAAATACCCGTTCAAAAACCGTGGTTAAGCCCTGTAAGCCAATGGTTTGGCAGGCCCGACCTAAGTACTCAAATTTTAAATAATGGGCTTTCAAGCTTGATTTAAACGCCAAGGCATCCGATAAATCCATCAGTGCAGGGGATAAATTTTTAACTAACCCCACAAATTCATCACTAATCATCTGAATTAAATCCGCACGAATAATCATCGGCTCTATCTCTATGTGGACAGGCTCCTCAATTAACACCGCCTCTGGACTCGCCTTTTCTTCCTTTGAAATATCCCCTATTTCACCGTCCTCCATGATAAAACTAACAAACATATTTTTATCATCCGCCGACAAGGGGGATTGCCATAATTTATTTTCTAATACCCCAATCAACGACAGTAAACTTTGTTTTTGAGTGACCTCATGTAAATACATTTTAAATAAAAACAGCCATTCCTTTAATAGTTCACCCTGTTCAATGGTTAATAATGCCTCTGCATCTACCCATTGCTGACAACTGTCCGCAAATAAAAAACAACTATCGCTAAGAATTAATAAATCATCCGTCTCACCCTC
This sequence comes from Methylococcales bacterium, assembly GCA_030949405.1. Classification (NCBI taxonomy): domain Bacteria; kingdom Pseudomonadati; phylum Pseudomonadota; class Gammaproteobacteria; order Methylococcales; species Methylococcales bacterium. The sequence continues at coordinate 2,659,195 of JAUZSN010000002.1, forward strand.
GTTAATCACCTCGCCTATGGATAACCAGCAATCGGTATAGCTCTGTAAAAAATCGGTTGTTTTTTGTAAATCATCAACACTCGTCACCTCGTTTAATTGATGATGGTAACGCTGGGCATCCTCAAAATAGCCCTTAATTTTATCCCAGATGGGATGATACGAACGCATCGCCTCGGAAGCGAATTCCCCTTGATGCGTATCAAAACCCGCTAAAAGACTTTCAGCTTCTTTTTCACCCAGTGGATTAGCCCAATTTGCATCACGCAAACAGTCCATTAATAAAACCGCTATCTCAAAACGATCCTCAGTTATTAAATAGGTCTCAATTAAAGAATGCCATTGATTCAGCAAAATTAGCTGTTTTCCTTCCAAATTTTCAAAGGTTTGCGAACTCATCGTAATAAAAACTAAAATGAGCTTTGAAAGCCCTAAGCCTTCTGGCGTTGATTCCAAATGCAAACAAATTTGCTGCCAATCATCTGTGTAAGCCTCGCGTCTAAGATTAAACGTTTCGCTATCATTCGTAATTTGACAATCCACCATTACTTTCAATTCAGCAACCGCCTGTTTAAAAATAGGCCTCATTTGCTCCCAAATACTGACCTCAGTAGCTTGACTAAACGCAGGCGAAAGTGAACTTTCTATGTTGAGATCACACACCTCCCCTACAACCGAGTCCGATTCTAATTCAGCTAACGCCTCATTAAAATTTTCTTCTAATTGTTTATCATCAACACGATCTGTTTCATCCCAAGCAGATTGATTAAGGTAATCCACCAAGACCTTAACCGATTGAAATTCATCATGAACCGTAAATAACTCTGAAAATAATAGTTGCCATTTATTTAACTGCTCGACTTGTTTAGCCGTTAAATCATATTCCAACTCAAATGCGGAGGTTAACCGACCTATAAAGGTTTCAACACAAACTAATAGTTCAGCGTGTTTTTTTTCCTTTTTAAGAATAAGAGCGATTTGTTGCCAATTTTGACCATAAAACTGTATATTTTCAATGAATTCTCGCTGATTGCCTGCAATTTTTTCATCAATCGCTAATTTCAAATACACATTGGATTCTTTAAATTGCAGCTCAATCATCTTTGATAATAGGGCCTTATCATAATTAGCTAAATTTGCCTCATCTAAAACCTCATAATCTATCGGGGTTAATTCAAAACTTGCCAGTAACATGGCTTCATCATCCATTGACAACGCGGCTTCAAACAATGAGGCATCTAAACAATGAATTAACTGACTAACCACTTGAGGGTTTGCGGGCTGCTTGAAATAATTTTCAACTAACCTGTTCCATTTATTTAATAATGCCCCCCATTCCATCGCTATTTTTTCATCAACAACGAAAGCTTGCTCACAGCTTTCTAAAAACAACAATAAAACATCTTGTATCGCAAAATCAGCCCGTTCTCCAGCAAATTCAATCATAGATTGCCAACTGACTAAATAATTTTCTAACTCAAGGGCCATTACTTTTTTTGAATCTAATAGACGCTCTGTTTGACTCAAAACAGTCGCGAACAGCAAGGGATAAGTCACTTCGTCGGTTATCATTTGAGGATTACTCAGGAAGCTTGAAAACATTCACTTTAACAATCAACTCTTGCGCATTTTGGACTAAATCATCCGATAACTTACTTTGCTGCTGAAGTTGCTCATTGGCTTTAATCGTACTTAATTGAATCGTTTCCGCATGTTCCTTTAGACTTTCCCCAATATCCAATTGTGCCACCGTTGCCACGGATATTTTTTTCACTGCTGAAACCAATGATTCCGTTGTTGCTCGACTTTCTTTCATCCGTTCCCCCGCATCTTCGGCCTGACGAATACAATCCACCACTTGAGTAATCACTGAATTCATCGTTTTCATCGTATCCGAGGTATCCACTTGAATATTTTTAACCAACGTTGCAATTTTTTCAGTGGCCTCATGTGAACTTTCAGCCAATCGTTGCACCTCATTGGCAACCACCATAAACCCCTTACCCGCATCCCCCGCAGCCGCTGCCTGCATTCCTGCATTTAAGGATAAAACATGAGTTCTTTCCGCAATCGTATTAATAATATTCACCACAACGGTAATTTCTTGCGAACGTTCGCCTAGCCGTTTAATCCTTTTTTCCGTTTCCCGAACAATATCACGAATACCATTAATACTGACAACCGTTTCACTCACCGCCCCAACGGCTGATTCCGTACTCAGCATTGTTTTTTCAGATTCTTTATTGGTGATTTGTGAAAATTTAGCAATTTTAATCATCATTTTCACCACCGTATTTAATTCGCTTAAGGTCGCTTCAATTTCTTGGCGTTGGTTATTCGCATAAATCATCACATCGGCGGCTTGTTGTTTAACTTCCTCCGAGGTAATATTTACCCGCTCAGAAATATCCGCCACCCCTTTTAACGTTCGCCCCATTTCTTGGGATAATAAATTAATTGAATCCGAAACCGCCCCTGTCATATCTTCGGCAACAGGTACTTTTATGGTTAAGTCTTTTTGACTTAAATCTGATACGGCGCGTAACAATACAACAATGGAGGCATTTAAACGCTGATGGTCATATTCTGTTTTAGCTAATGAGGTCACTCGCTCATCAAATAATGAATCAAAGCTATTGGCTAAATGCCCTACCTCATCATTATTAATGGCATTCACCCGCGCCCCTAAATTTCCCGCTGCAATACTATTAATTACCGATTGTAATTCAGAAATAGGTCGGACCATCGCCAAAATAACCGTCCACCATAAAATACTAATCAGCATAAAAAAGACAATCCCCATCGTGACCCAAAAAGTAATTTTAATATTGGAATAAGTCTGTTCAAATTGTATTTTTACATCACTATCATAATTCGTCTTTAAGGTTAATAAATTGAATAATTCCAACTTAAGCTGATCCATGATTGCATTTACTTCGGTATTATCACTTTCTATTGACGATTGCACTTGCCTTGCAAAAAAAATTTCGTAGCGATCGAGTACACTTCTAAGTCGAATAATCAACTGAGTATCCGCATCTTTTTTAAACAATAACGTTAATGATTCCAATTCATTACGTGCTTCTTGCAAACTTTTTTTAAACGATTCCCGTTTTATAGGTTGATTAAATTGTCTAAAATTATTTTCATAAAACATCGCGGTTAAAATTTCAAATTGAATATGCGCTAATGACTTAGAAATAATAGATTCCTGAGCAACATTTTTTTGCGTTTTCTCAGCCATAGTAAGTGCTGACTGAAAAGCGACCCCAATCACGGTTAAACCCACACTAAAAACCAGTAATAAAATTAAAAATTTATACGCAATTTTTATATTAAGAAACCTTTCTTCGATTGTTTGAAAAATATTCATTCACATTATTCCTAATTATAATTTTTGTTACTTAATTCTTATTAAGGAAATTTAAGCTAACGAGTCAAGAAAAAAATTTCGTCCAGTTGGATCGCCCCCTAAAAAGAGACGATAAGATGCAGGCCTCACATCTCAGAATCTATTACTTAAGCGATTAAACCCCTGCTGATAGCGTTTATATATTACACCGTTATCTGACTAAAGACTGTGCTTCCAAAAAAACGAGTCATGACAAATTTCATTATTTAATCACATATTATTTTACCTAAGACAGAAAAAAACCGTTCTTTATTAAATTCTAGCCATATTTTTTCCCCTTTATAAGCCCCTAAAATATAAGGGGCTATTTTAGGGATTAACGTTGGAATAATTGCTTCTTTCGTTAAATCATTAAGGAGTTCAGGATATTGTTTAATTCGAAAGGCAACCGCTTTTTCTCCCTTACCTAAAACTAAGAGTAACTGGTGTTTATCGTCTAGCGGGTTAAAGTCAAAATAATTTTCAAGGTCAAAAGCAGGGACAACATTACCGCGTAAATTAATTAATCCTAACATCCATTTAGGCGTATTAGGCACACTATAAATGGAACTTCCTTTAAGTAATTCACAGGCTATATTTCCATCATAAATAAGGTTTAAATGCCCTATTTGAAACCCATAACGTAAATTTTTTTCATTAACATTGGCCTTGTTTAGTAACTCGACCAACGATAAATCCGCAAGCTTCCCTTTTAATTCCATCAGTTTATTCCAAAATAGTCTAATTTTTTATGTCAAATATCGTCACATATTTTTTCACGCCAAAACAGTATAAATAATTACCGCTAAATTTTCATATTTTTTAAAAAATAATGTGAAACCGTGCTAGTAATCACAATAAAATACCGTAAGATCGCTAAACAAAGCCTCCTACGGCAGGGTACTTCGTTAGATTAGGTCGATTTCCGAGTTTTTTTAAACCTCGGCGGTCGTCTGTTCGGTTTCCACGCCAAATAAAACACGCCATTATTTAAAAATACCGTATTGAATCATAGAAATAATTTATGATAAACTGAGTCTTTATCGCCTTTTCATCCCCTATAATTAGCGTTATTATTTAATACGTCTAATTTAACTATTTTTTAGTTACGCCCCCCTTAATTTAAGAGCTAATCAAATAATGGAGATAATAATGAGTAAGTATCACCGTAAAAAAAATAAAAATGGCTTATTATCAATTTTGGCTAATTTTTTAATTTCCCTCGAAGAAACCGTTAATATAAAAAAAGAGACTTTTTATGAAAATACCCATTTTAAACAGAATGAACAAAATACGCTTAAATTAACAACGTCTTTTTTACTTACGATTGATTGGAAAAATTACGAAAATTTATGCATTGAATACTTGCTGATAAAAAATTGTAATGCAAAACCGACATCAATGGGAGCCGATGGTGGAATTGATATTACAATTACCAACTCAAAGCATCAATTGATTGGTATCGCTCAATGTAAGGCGTGGAGTCGAAAAATAAGTGTCAACTTAGTTAGGGAGTTATTTGGGGTAATGGCAAGCGAGCAGGTAGAAAAAGGTATTTTTTTTACAACGTCGGCCTTTACACTGGATGCTATTGCGTTTTGTCATGATAAAAAAATTTTACTCGTGGATGGTAATGAGTTCATTAACCGAATAAGTAAGCTCGCGGAAAATCAGCAAGCACAGTTAATAACGATTGCCACAAAAGGGGATTACACCATACCGACGTGTGCGCGATGTGATAAAAAGATGGTGATGCGAGTCAGTAAAAAAGGCGAAAATATCGGACGTAAATTTTGGGGCTGTTGTGATTTTCCAAGATGTCGGAGTGTGATTAATATTCGACAGTAATAAATGAAAATTTTTATCGATACATTAACCTGATTGTGCTTAAAAAATTATTTTTTATAGCAATACCTTCGCCAATTTGAATTTTGAGCCAAAACACTCCAAATTTTAATGCTTTATATCCAATAAAATCAATTAGTTATAAATTATTAAAAGGATACCTCAACTTACTCTATATGTTTGGCGAAGGTATTGTAAATATCCATGATGATTAAAAATAAAAACGACCTCCTCTTATCACTTAATGTTATATGCCCTATTTTACTAAGCTATATAACACAATAATAACACCCCCCATTTTCATCCCCCTTATTAACTCAATGTTTTTTAAAACAAACCATATTTAACAATCAATATATATGCCATTATTAGCGGCATATTGTCGCGTGGCAATATGCCACATACTTATTTTTTACTAGATTTGTTAAAATTACTTGCATTGTATGTCACCTTATTAGGAAAAATTAAATGCGTAAGTTGCATGTTAGGAAGGTGGTATGGATTTCTAGTGTTTTTTTCTCGCTTATTATCTCTGCCTCAGCTAACGACGATGAAGAAAATTTTTTAGATACCAGTTTAGAAGAAATTCTAGCCATCCCTTTAGATGTCAATGCGGTTAATATTTTAGAGGCACACATTCATAAAAAAAATGAATGGATGGTAGGCTATCGTTTCATGCACATGGGAATGCAAGGTAATTTATCGGGTGAGCAACAAGTTAGTAATGCGGATATTTTAAAAAAATATAGAATTGCTCCAACGTCTATGGAAATGGAAATGCACATGGCATCCTTAATGTATGCCCCCACAGATGACTTAACACTGATGGCAATGATTCCTTATCAGCGTATCTCTATGACGCATGTTAATCGAATGGGCAAACAATTCACCACCAAATCAGAAGGATTAGGGGATCTCAAGCTGATGCTTAATGCCGTTGCCTTTCGGACGAAATGGGATCAACATATTATTAGTCTTAAAGGGGGCTTAAGTCTGCCAACAGGATCCATCAATAAACACGATGACACTCCCATGGGAACAGATCAAAAGCTCCCTTATCCCATGCAATTAGGTTCGGGAACCTTTGATTTTTTACCTGGCATTAGCTATGCAGGACTCACGCGTGATTGGGGCTGGGGCGCTCAAATGATAGGAACCGTTAGAACGGGAAAAAATAGCAATCACTATCGTTTAGGGGATAAATTAGACAGCTCTTTATGGGTTTCTAGAATTTGGCAAAATTGGGTTAGCACTTCGCTACGTGTCAATGGTCAGTGGTGGGGAAGCATCAAAGGAGCCGATCCCGAATTAAACCCAAGAATGGTTCCTACAGCAAATCCTAATATTCGAGGTGGAAAACAAATAGATTTACTCTTAGCCGTTGAACTGTATGCACCGCAAGGTGTGTTAAAAGGTCAACACTTAGGGCTTGAAATCGGCTTGCCTATTTATCAATCACTCGATGGGCCACAAATGGAAATGGACTGGAAGGTATCGGCGGGGTGGCAATGGACATTCTAACGAGAAAACTAACAATGCGTTTTTTGATGGTCTTGTTATCAATGATGTTATTTGCAACAGGCTCTATTGAAAGTATTGCCGAAAATTATAAAACCACACAAAAACAAAAAGTTATTGCGGGGGCTATTTATAAATTTATTAAATTCGTCGAATGGGATGCTGGATTAATAAAAAACAAAAAAACCTTTAATGTTTGTTTACAACACTATGATTCCGCTTTTGAACCACTGACGAAACGTACTATTCAAAATAAGCCAATTCGTTTACATTTAATGGATAACGAAAATTTTAAAGAAGATTGTCATGTTTTATTTCTCAATGCTAAAGAAAGTGACTTTACCGAAATACTAAAAAAATTTACGCATAAAGCCACCTTAACGATTAGTGAACAAGCAGGATTTGCATCTCAAGGAGGAATCATAGAATTAGGAAATCATAATAACCGACTCATTTTTTCGATTAGTCTATTATCGGCTAAAGCCAGTCAGTTAAACATCGGTTTTCAATTATTATCACTCGCGCATCATGTCATTAAAAATTAAGAAAATTCATTGTTCTATTAGTCAAAAACTGCTGTTACTTATTACAAGTATTACCGCCACCGCCTTACTATGTGCAAGTATTGCTATTATCTATGGAGGCCGGCAACTTTTTCTTGAACGCTTACAAGAGGACATGGCGATTTTCACTGAATTAACGGCCATGAATAGTTCAGCCGCGGTGATGTTTGAAGACGAAATAGGCGCGGCAAAAATGTTAGCGAATTTACGCAGTGACCCCAGTATTATTACCGTTGCACTCTATAAAGCGGATAATCAGCTCCTCTCTCATTATATTCGCCAAGGTTCAAATGAGATTCCCCCCCATCATTTACCCAGCCCTAGCATCACCGTCAGTGATAAAAGTATTCGTATTAATCAGTTTATTAAAATAGATAACGAAAAAATAGGGGGCATTCATATTGAATCTGATTTAAGTCGATTAGATGCAGTCACGATAAAATTGATTTATATCTTAGTGATTATCGCGGTTAGTGTTCTTGTCTTAGCCATGCTTTTTTCAGTACGATTGCAACGATTAATTACAACACCCATCATTAAATTAACGCGCATTACTCGAAAAGTAACCCAAACACGTGATTTTAGTAAACGCGCACATAAAACAGGACAGGATGAAGTCGGCACCCTTATTGATGGATTCAATCACATGATGGGGGAAATTGAATCCCGCGACCGAATTTTACAACAAAATAACCGTGAATTAGCCATTGCTCGTCAAGAAGCCATTGATGCGTCTGAAGCCAAAGGCAATTTTTTAGCTAAAATGAGTCATGAAATACGCACGTCAATGAATGGCGTTTTAGGAATGTTAGAGTTACTCGATGACACCCTATTACAAGATGAACAACAAGATTTTGCAAGAACAGCCCGTAATTCAGCCTCAGCTCTGCTTAATGTTATTGATGATGTCCTTGATTTTTCAAAAATTGAAGCAGGCTGTTTAGAAATTGAAACGATTGACATGGAGCTGTTACCTTTATGCGAAGATGTCACCGCATTATTAGCCGATAAGGCTCATAATAAAGGCATTGAATTAACCTGCTTGGTGCATTCTGATGTGCCTTCCATCATTATCAGTGACCCCACGCGTTTAAGACAAATTTTATTAAACTTAATTAGTAATTCAATTAAATTCACCTCAGTCGGTGAAGTCGGCCTCAACGTTTCACTTCTTAAAAGTGATAGTAAAGAGACCATCACTCTTAAATTTGCTGTAAGTGACACAGGGATAGGGATTAGCCCCGAACAGCAACATAAGCTTTTTAATGCCTTTAGTCAAGTTGATGTCTCTACAACCCGTCAATTTGGAGGGACGGGGCTTGGATTATCTATTTGTAAACAACTCGTCGAATTAATGCATGGCAGTATTCATGTGGATAGTGAAGCGGGGGAAGGTGCCACTTTTTGGTTTCAACTGTCCGTAAAAACCTCTGACTTTAATAGCTCTAATCACGACTCGATTAACCATAAAAATATCTTAATTGTGGATGATAATAAAACCAGTCGTCTTATTTTAGAATATTATTGTCAAAATTGGGGCATTACTTACAAAAGTTACAGCCATGCAACTCTTGCTTTAGATTTTCTGAATAATAATACCGAATGCCCTTTTGATGCGGCCATTATTGATTCTCAAATGCCTGAGATCGATGGCTTTCAATTAGTTAATAAAATTCGTAGTCACCTTTTTTATACCGATCTTCCTATTTTAATGTTAGGTTCAACAACAAGCTCTGTTATGGCTCAAAATGTTAATGCGAGTTTGATGAAACCTGTACGCCAAACCTCACTCTTCAAAAGCCTCAGTAAATTATTATTACCTCAAAAAACGCTCATTTCAACCGAAAAAGCCATTATTCTTCCAAGTTTTAATGCCCATGTTCTTCTCGTGGATGATAACCATGTCAATCAAAAAGTGGCGCGTAATTTTTTACAAAAATTAAATGTTACAGCGGATGTCTGTGATAACGGCAAAGAAGCGTTAACCATGATTAAACAACATCATTATGACCTAATTTTTATGGATTGCCACATGCCTGTTATGGATGGTTATTTAGCCACCCAAGCCATTAGGAAAGAAGAAAATAAAGAAGATGGTTTATTACGCTCTCATTTAACCGTAATTGCGATGACGGCCAATGTTCTAGCAGGTGAAGAAGAAAAGTGTATTAATGCGGGAATGGATGGCTATTTGCAAAAACCCGTCAAACTACACGACCTTATTAAATTAATAACGCAGTGGGTTCCCGAAAAACAACATCAAAATACCGATGAAATAACGGAAAACCACGATGAAAAATCCTTTAATAATACGAATAATATTTTACAAAAAAATGCGATTAAGCTTCACATGGAATACGATTTATATCACGAACTTTTAAATGATTTTTATCGAGAACACCACTATACGGTAAAACAGATTAAAGAATTAATTGTTGAAAATCAATATCAATCGGCCATGCTTTTATTACACCGACTCAAAGGAACTGCGGGGAATCTTGGCTTTCAAGTTATTTTTGATCATGCAACTGAGATTGAGAAAAAAATAATGAGTATGGCAAAAAAGCAAGATCTCTTAGTTCTTTTTACTGATCTTATGCAAGAAACGGACTCTATTATGGCGCTTATTCAAAAAGAAGCTCATCAATTACCTGTTAATGAAATACGTGTGGATCAAGTGGAAAATACTGAATCCTTTGAAATTGATGAAGTTTTATCTCAATTAGCCACTAACTTACTTATTCATAGCTATTCTGCAAAGCAAGATTGTAAAAATTTAGCCCAACTCGCCCAAACCCCCGAACAAAAAGAGAGTGTACAAAAAATTGAATTAGCGATTAATCAATTAAATTATCAACAAGCTTACGAATGGCTGAATAAAATGAATGGCTCATTTAAACACGAAGAGGTTCTTAATGATTAGAAGTACGATCTTAGTCGTTGATGACGACCCATTGAATGTAAAGTTATTAATGAACATTCTTGAAGCAGACTATGCTTTATTGTTCGCATTAGATGGAAAAAAGGCGATTGAATTAGCCAAACAGCAACAACCTGATTTAATCTTACTGGATGCGGTCATGCCTGAACAAAGTGGCTATCAAACCTGTGAATTATTAAAAAAAAATACACTGACAAAAAATATTCCTGTTATTTTTATTAGCTCATTGTCGGATGATGAGGATGAGGCCGCTGGGTTAAAATGTGGGGCCATTGATTATATTACTAAACCCATTAATACCGCGATTGTTAAAACCCGAATTTTTAATCACTTGGAATTAAAACATATACGGGATTTATTACAGCAACAAAGCAATATGGATGGACTCACAGGGATTGCTAATCGGCGTTGTTTTGATGAAAGTTTGTTACACGAGTGGCAATTAATGCAAACGCAACAACACACATTAGGGGTTATTATGATTGATATTGATTACTTTAAAACCTTTAACGATTGTTACGGTCATGCTATTGGGGATACGTGCTTAAAAAAAGTGGCGATGGCAATGGCAAATTTACTGCCTCAATCCTCGAGTTTATTAGCACGCTACGGTGGCGAAGAATTTGTGTGTATTTTACCGACCACCTCAAAAAAAGAAACCGAAGCGATAGCTATCAATTTGTGTGATGCGATAAAAGCCTTGAAAATTCCCCATGCAGATTCTCAAGTAGATTCTATCGTCACCATAAGCTTAGGCTGTTCAACGATTCAACCAACCGCTGACAAATCATCCTCTGAGTTTATGACGACAGTTGACAATGCCCTCTATCAGGCCAAAAAAGAAGGTCGTAATTGTGTCATAACCGCTAATATGAATGACTATTCCAGCGTAGGATCTTCAACTACGATATTATCAGATTGAGAAATCCGACTAAGGCGTTTCCATAACTCGTCCCAATCGACTTGGGTTTCATACCCCATGACATCAATACGAGGCAACCCACCGCCCTTAACAATATAATACCCGCGTTCACCCGCCGCTTCGACCCCCATTAACTGACAGATCCCGTTGTTTAAATAACACCCTAAGCCCATTTGTTCATAATCGAAATTATCAAATAGACCAAGAATCATTCTTGAAACAAAATCAACTGCACCCCCTCCACCAATACTCGCAATATTTTCAACCGCTTTTTGACTAATTTGATGTTTAGAACCATCATCCTCAGTGCCAAGCCACGCATAAAACGTTATCGGCTTCCAGTTTTCCATCTTCAAATCACGAATTCCCCCCGAAAGCCGACCCTTCATCCCACCAAACTCAAATTTATCAGTCATCAATTCTAAATCTAAATTTTTTATTTCTATCGTACTGTTAAACTGTGAAAAATCTGACCCTAACCCTGAAAGCATTAATTCTTTTATATTAATTTCACCCTCAAATAAATTAATCTGTAATCCCCCGTCTAAATTCAATTTTCCTGCTTCAAATTGAACCCCTGGAATATCCCCACTAATATCCCCAGAAAGTGATTTAACCGCTAATGCTTTAGTCAGTTCTTCCAAAGAAATGGCCTCAATAGCCCCCGAAAACACAACTTTAGGACTCTTATCTTCCACCGCCTTCCAATCAAAGGTTTTAATTTTTATCTTCCCCCCTAACAGAGGAACATCAAATGCCTTTAATAAACTAATTTGTTTATTTTTTAACAGTAACGTGAAATAAGTGCGTGAAAAAGGGATGGAAAACAAATCAAGTTGTCGCCAACTCACCATAGAATCCTCTTTAAAATTCTCATCTTTTGACCACTTAAGTATCATCGCCCCATCTTTTAAATTAAACCGTTTTTTAAGATCGTTAAGCTGCAAATAATTAGCAATTAAATAACCGTTATCAGGCTGGTTATCCTTTATTTTTATTGTCGCATCCACATTTCCCTCTAAACTAAGTCCTTCTAATGAGGTTGTTTCGGTTATTGAGTTCAAATAAATCACTGAAAACTGCTGTAAACTTTCAATCTGAGCATGAGCATCAACAAGCTCAAGCTCAAATTTAGGTTTTAATTTAATTTTTGCATAGCTTTCGATAAAGCCCACGTCAGGATGGGTAAAATTAAGTTGATTAATCGCTATTTGTTGATTCGTGGTATTAAACACGCCCTGACTTTTTAAACTAATCTTCGTATTTTTATTTTCTAAATACAACGGTTCAATATAAATATTTCCACTTTTAAAAATACTGTGTTGTTGCCAAAACCAATTTGTTTGCTGTTGATTTAAATCAACCGTTGTTACCAACGTAAACGCTTCCGTTGCTTTTTTACCATCCTTTGTTTGCAATGATAACTGATTAATTGCAACCTTAGCCTTCAATTTACGCGACTGATTACCGATTCCTTTTGCTTTCAGGTTAAAGCTCACGGAACCTTTAGACAGTTTAAGGTGAGAAGATAAAAAAGGTTGAAGTAAGTTTAAGGCAACCTTTTTAGCCTGTAGACTTACATCCCATTTATCTAATTTTGCAGTCGCGTGTAAATCAAATCGCCCGCCTAATAATTTTAATTGACTCAGGGTAAATTCAGCTTTAGGCTCACTGATAAGAAAAGAAAAATTAAACTGAGGGGATCTAAAACGCTTAGATTTAAGGGAGGCTTTACCCTGTTGACAGTGAATGGCATTATTCCCCCATGTAAATTGCTGACAACGAATATCAACCAACTTTAAATCGTCAAAGGGTTTGGGTAAACGCATTTTTTTTATGGATAAAACAAGCTGCTGCTTCTGTTTTTTTAAGGCCTTTAACTTTATTTCTACGCCGTTTAATTGCCATTTTTGCAGTGTTAACTGTTCTAATTTTAAGGTGATTGAATCCAGTGCATAAGCGGTTGGCGTAATAAATACTATTAAAAGTAAAAAAATATAGTTAGCCATCATCTAAGTTTCTTTATTCATAACAAAAATTTTATCAACACCTAAAAATACGAAAGCCTAAAATTAGGTTTATTATACAATTTGTTGAAAAATATTTTATGAAAAAACGACAATTGAGCGTGTTTACCCCACTTTTTAAAGTAGCTCCCTTCTTAATGATCGTGTGAAAACTAAATAAGAATAGCTAATAAGTTAAGCGGCCTATAAAGAAAAACGCATTAAAGTGGATCTACGCATCGGCTACCAACCGCTGAGAGCCATGGAGAGTGAAACGGAGGCGACACGAGATAGCGACAGCCGTCGTCATACCTCGACAAGCTCAGCACGAACAGCTTAACCTCAACTTGTCCCATTTTACGTTAATAGTCTACGCATCGGAACCCAAAATAAACATAGTTTGAGTTCCTCTATTTTAATGAAAGAAGTCTATTCCACTTAACGTAATTCTAAGGCCGTGGCTTGAAACGTAATACCATCCCAACCATAATTAATAAAATTTCTAATATTCGAGTGATCCGAACCTTCAGGTGTTGCCAACACGCCTTGGTAATATTCGCCAAAAAGATGAAGGGTTTGCTGTTGATTTAATTGATGAAGGCGAGCAAAAGAAAATAATTTACAAGACCCCTCATTAGTTCCAGCGGTATTTAAAATTTTATCATCCCCCAAACCGTTACTAAATTCCGTGGGGTGATACCGATAATGAGTCTCAATAACCGCCATTGTTTCACTAAACAAAATCGACGGGTTGTTTTTTAAGGTTTCAATAAAATCATTTAACGTCATTCAGGTTTCTCTAAGATAAAAAGTAAAAATAAGGTCATTGGTCTTTAAATCCATTAAACCGCAAAGCTTTCACCACACCCGCACGTTCCTGTTACATTAGGATTGTTGAATTGAAAAGCCTCATTAATTCCTTCACGACGATAGTCTAATTCAGTCCCCTCTAAAAAAGCTAAATCGGTCTTTTTAACCACAATTTTTGCATCAAACTGCTCAAAAACAGAGTCATCTATGGCCATTTCATCCGCATACGCTAAAACATAAGCAAATCCTGAGCAACCCGATTTTTTCACACCCAGCTTAAGACCGACCCCTTTGCCACGTTTGATTAATTGTTTATTAATTTGCTTTGCAGCATTTTTAGTTAATGTAATTGCCATAATCAGTTTATTAAAGAATTTAATGTTTTGATAAAATAATTTATTTCCGAAATACTATTGTCTTTACCCAGACTGAGACGAATCGCCCCTTTAGCCAGCGAAGAACCAACGCCCATCGCCGTAAGGACAGGACTAATTTCATCCTGAGCAGCGGCACAAGCCGAGCCACTGGAGACAGCGATGTTTTTTTGATCCAGCTGCATTAATAGCATTTCCCCTTTCGTTCCTGCAATCGAAAATTGGAGTGTATTGGGTAATCTCATGCTTTCATAGGCAAAAATAGTCAGTTTAGGAATTTTTAATAATTCTGTTTCCAAAACCGTCCGTAAACTCAATAGTTTTTCATGCCGTGTCGTGAGTTCTATCAGAGCCAGCTCTGCCGCCTTACCAAAACCGACAATGGCCGCACTATTTTCTGTCCCTGATCGTAAATTTCGCTCTTGCCCACCCCCCCAATTGAGTGGGGTTAATCAGGCTATCTTTTGCGATAATTAATGCGCCACATCCCTTGGGCCCATATAATTTATGGCTTGATAACGAAAGCCGTTCTACACCGAGTTGATTAAAATTAACGGAGATTTTACCCGCCGCTTGAATCGCATCCGTATGTACTCTAATACCGCGTTGATTAAGCTTATCGGCATAATCCGCAACGGGTTGAATAACCCCTGTTTCATTATTGGCCAGCATAATAGAGACCAGAGAGTTCGGGGGTAAATTTAAGGCATCAATGCGATCACTAATAATCGTTCCATGTTTATCAACCCCAATACGATGTGACAAAGGAAATCGAGTTAAAGCCGCTTCTGTTACCGAAGGGTGTTCAATCGCTGAAACCGCCAATTCTCCACCGGCCCCCTCTAATTGTAAAGCAAGATTATTAGCCTCGGTTCCACCACTGGTAAAAATAACTTGCGGTGCAGTCACCCCGACAAGGGCGGCCACGTGTTCTCTTGCGGTTTCTATCGCACTTCGCGAAATCCGACCCCATTGATATAAACTCGAAGCATTCCCATAAAACGTACTTAAAAAAGGGAGCATTGCCTCCAAAACACGCGCATCAATGGGTGTTGTTGCATTATGATCAAAGTAAATCATACCTTATCTAGAAAAATTACTCTGTATCTTAACCCTAGGATAATCAGCGATGGTTTCATTTTGTCTTTCCGCTATTTCAGAGACCGAACCCCGAGACAATATTTCAGCTAATGAAATATTATTTAAATAATCATGAATTTGCGCACTCAGCCCCATCCATAACTCATGTGTTAAACAAGGACTATCATTATGACAATTAGCCGCACCACCACATTTAGTCGTGTCCAACTGTTCATCAACTGCCCCAATAATTTCTGCAATACTAATTTCAGTCGCATCACGACTTAATTGGTAGCCCCCTCCAGGCCCTCTAACCCCCGTTACCATACCTGCCTTTCGCAAACGGGCAAATAATTGCTCTAGGTAAGAAAGGGATATAATTTGTCGTGTTGCAATATCTGTCAGCGTTACAGGGCTTTTTTTACTATGAAAAGCAAGGTCAAGCATCGCAGTCACAGCATAACGGCCTTTAGTGGTTAATCGCACAAATAATCCTCTGGAGCTTAGAAAATTTCACTATAGATAAACCCAGCTAATTAGTCAACTATTGTTTTTAAATTTTAACAGTCCCTATTTGGTTTAGTTATAAACTTACAACTTAAAAACACACTAAAACTTAAACAGATAACGTCTTGTATCGTTAAATTACGTCGTTAAATCATTATTTTTTAAAAGAAAGCTTTCTTTATTTAAGTTTACTTTCAATCAAAATAACACGTATATTAGGCAACGTTTTCATTCCGTTAAAAGAGATAATTCGTTTACTTACCTTTCATAATTACTGTTTTAAAATTCATAGAAAGACATAAACGTACGTTTTTACCCACGTAATTTCAAGTTATTTATCTCTCCCTAGTCACTCATAAGTTTAAATTTTTACGATCAATGTACACACAAAACCTAGTTTATCAGTGACAAGCTAACCTACACGCTTAATTCTAAACTTAACGTTTATTATCAAAACCGTGCATTGGAAAATCTAAACATTATTTTATCACTCCCTCTTTCTGACAAGAGCCATTACCGAATATAATGTAATCAACGCTGAATAAAAATACGAATACAAACCCCCCTTATGGATAAAAAATAATAGATACGTTCCGCGTATTATTAAAATTTTTTATCTTTTAAATTAGTTTAAATAGACGAGGTAAAAATGGCAGGATGGGTCGATGTTGTAGCAGAAAATGCATTAACAAATGGCGAAAAAATGGTGGCCGATATTGATGGTGTTGATGTGGCTATTTTTAAAATAGCAGGACACGTTTATGCCATTGAAGATGCGTGTACTCATGACGGTGCCGAAATAGCCAGTGGCGAATTGGACGGATATGAAATTATTTGTCCTCGGCATGGCGCACGATTTTGTGTTAAAACAGGGGAAGTAAAAGCCCCCCCCGCTTATGAAGATATTGAATGTTTTCCCATACAAATTAAAAATGGGCGAATCGAAGTTAGGGATAATCGTTGGGATTAAAGACTGATTTAATAAAATAGTTGCAACTATTATTTAGAAATAAGGTCATTATTATGGTTAATGCAACATCTGTACTTTTTTAATTTGCTAAAAATGCTCAATAATTTAAAGAGATAAATGAAAATCACACTCCCTCGCTGGTTTTATCAACTGGCCTCCCCTAAATGGTTCTACGAAATTAGTGGAAAATTATTACCTTGGTTTAGTTTTGCCACGATCCTTTTAATGGCCGTTGGTTTGGTATGGGGATTGGTATTTGCACCTGAAGATTATCAACAAGGCAACAGTTTTAGAATTATTTATATTCATGTCCCCTCGGCCATTTTAGCGCAATCGTGTTATATGCTAATGGCCATTGCAGGGGCGGTAGGCCTCATTTGGAAAATCAAAATGGCCCATGTCATTGCAAAATGTGCCGCCCCTATTGGAGCCTCTATTGCCGTTATTGCATTGGCAACAGGGGCTATTTGGGGCAAACCCACGTGGGGAGCATGGTGGGTTTGGGACGCACGACTAACCTCAATGCTTATTTTACTTTTTCTTTATATTGGTGTGATTGCATTAACCTCGGCCTTTGAAAATATCGCCAGCGGGGATAAAGCCTCTGCGGTTTTAGCCTTAGTCGGTTTAGTCAATATTCCAATCATTAAATATTCCGTGGAATGGTGGAATACACTGCATCAACCCGCCACGTTTAAACTCACTGAAAAGCCCGCCATGCCCCCTGAAATGTGGATTCCTCTACTAATTATGGTCATCGGGTTTTATTGTTTTTTTACGGTGATGTTACTGTCACGCGCAAGAGTTGAAACCTTGCAACGGGAAAAACGAGCGGATTGGGCTAAAGAGGTTATAAAAAACTATTAATAACACGCATCTATATTTTATAAAGGAGTTTTTAAATGGGTCATTTTGCATCGTTTGCCGATTTTTTACAAATGGGTAAACACGGACTCTATGTCTGGTTAAGCTATGGCATATTTTCAAGTATTATTATCTATAATATTGCTATCGTTATCATTACTAAACGTTTATTTTTTAAAAATGCTAAACGTCAATTACGACGTGAACAAAACTTATGACACCAAAAAGAAAAAAACGCCTAATCATTATTCTAGCACTGGTTTTTGGAAGTGGGTTAGCCGTCAGCCTCACCCTCTTCGCTTTAGAACAAAATATTAATTTATTTTATTCCACCTCTCAAATTGCAAGCGGTGAAGCCCCTAAAAACACACGAATGCGTGTAGGTGGTATGGTGGTTGAAGGCAGTGTTGAACGCGCAACCGACTCGTTACAAGTGGCCTTTAAATTAACCGATAATGCCAATCAACTTCAAGTCGTCTTCACAGGCATTTTACCGGACCTGTTTCGCGAGGGACAAGGCATTATGGCGCAAGGAACTTTAGATGAAAAAGGGGTTTTTCAAGCCAATGAAGTTCTCGCCAAGCATGATGAAAACTATATGCCGCCTGAAATTGCAGAATCCATGAAGAAAAAAGCTGAGGCCATGCAATGATTCCAGAAATTGGTGAATTTGCACTCATCCTTTCGATGTGTTTATCAGCTGTTTTAGCGGTTGTTCCACTTTATGGCACCATGACCCATAACCCGTTATGGATGAACTATGGAAAACCATTAGTCAAAGGACAGTTTTTATTTTTAAGTATTAGCATGATTTGTTTAGGCTATTCCTTTTCAATTGATGATTTTTCAGTGGCTTATGTGGCTAATCATTCTAATAGCCAGCTCCCCATGCAATTTAAAATTAGTGCTATTTGGGGTGGACATGAAGGCTCCTTATTGCTCTGGGCTTTTATTTTAAGTGGTTGGACCTTGGCCGTCAGTTTTTTTAGTCGCACCTTACCCTTAGATATGCTCGCTCGCGTGTTGTCTGTCATGGGAATGATTGCGGTCGGTTTCATTTCTTTCTTACTCTTTACCTCCAGTCCTTTTGGTCGTTATTTACCCCGATTTCCAAAAGATGGGGCCGATTTAAACCCCTTATTACAAGATTTTGGGTTAATTGTACATCCGCCGATGCTTTATATGGGCTATGTGGGCTTTTCAGTTGCCTTTGCCTTTGCCATTGCGGCCTTACTCTCAGGACGTTTAGATTCATCGTGGGCAAAATGGTCGCGTCCGTGGACAAATATTGCGTGGGCCTTTTTAGCCGGCGGTATCACCCTAGGAAGTTGGTGGGCGTATTATGAACTAGGCTGGGGTGGCTGGTGGTTTTGGGATCCTGTTGAAAATGCGTCCTTAATGCCGTGGTTAGTCGGTACTGCACTGGTCCATTCATTAGCTGTAACCGAAAAACGGGGTGTTTTTAAAAGCTGGACAGTATTACTTGCTATTTTTGCTTTTTCCTTAAGTTTACTCGGCACCTTTTTAGTCCGCTCAGGCGTTTTAACCTCGGTTCATGCGTTTGCCTCTGATCCTGAACGCGGCTTATTTATTCTCGTTTTATTAGTGATAAGCATTGGCGGCTCGTTAACTTTATATGCCTTTAAAGCCCCGAATGTAAAAAGTGAAGCTAAATTCACAATCGCCTCGCGCGAAACCTTGATTCTGATTAATAATGTTTTTTTAACGGTCATGGCTATGACGGTTTTCTTAGGGACACTGTACCCTTTATTATTAGATGCACTGGGCGGTGGGAAAATTTCAGTCGGCCCTCCGTATTTT
Organism: Methylococcales bacterium; assembly: GCA_030949405.1. Taxonomy (NCBI): domain Bacteria; kingdom Pseudomonadati; phylum Pseudomonadota; class Gammaproteobacteria; order Methylococcales; species Methylococcales bacterium. The sequence goes on from JAUZSN010000002.1 coordinate 2,678,804, forward strand.
AATGCTGTTTTTGTACCAATCATGGGATTAATGACGGTTTCGATGGGGCTATCAACCGTGGTTCGATGGCGGCAAAGTAATACGGATACGATTATTAAAATTTTATGGAAACCCCTTCTAGCCAGTCTAGTCATCGGGCTTGTGTTTCCATTTCTTTATGGTGATGGCTTTAATTTTTCAGTCTTTATCGGGATGAGTCTCAGTAGTTGGATTATCTCAACAACGGGACTCGAATTTATTAATAAGTTTCAACATAGTCCATCATTTTGGGCACGATTAACGAAACTATCCTTAAGTTATTACGGAATGGTTTTAGCGCATACAGGAATTGCAGTCGTTGCCATTGGAATTACATTGGTTTCAGTCTACAGTGAAGAGCGTGACATCCGTATGGAAATAGGCGATACCGTCGAGCTTTCTGGCTATCTATTTGAATTTAGAGGGACGAAAGTTATAAAAGGTGCAAACTATAGTGCCGATCAAGGAACGTTAGTTGTGACAAAAGAGGGCGAGTTAATTACAGAACTACACCCTGAAAAACGTCGATATACCGTTAAACGTTCCATGATGACCGAAGCCGATATTGACCCTAATTTATGGCGTGATCTATACGTTGCTTTAGGCGAGCCTTTAGACGATAAAGGCGAAGCTTGGGCCGTTAGAATTCATTATAAACCATTTGTACGCTGGTTATGGTTAGGCGGGTTATTAATGACTTTAGGCGGGTTATTAACAGTTGCCGATAAACGTTACCGTAAACAAGCCTAATAACTTAGCAACTACCAACTTAAAACGGAACACTATAGAACGAGGCTTAACCTCAACGTCTCCCATCTTAAGTTGGTAGCCTGACTTAGCCGTGTCGCACCCTGCAACCCTGTTACTTTAAAGAAAACCGCTATAACGCAAATAACTCACGCATTTTTGCACCTGGACTACTCGCACGCATAAACGCTTCTCCCACTAAAAAACTATAAATATCATGATCCAACATCAACTGGACATCCTCTGTGGTCTGAATTCCACTTTCAGTAATCAGTAAACGGTCGTTTGGGATGAGTTCTTTCAAATCTAAGGTGGTTTGCAACCGTGTTTCAAAGGTTTTCAAGTTACGATTATTCACCCCAACTAATGGGGTCTCCAACACTAAGGCGCGCTCTAATTCTGCCGCATTATGAACTTCAACTAAAACATCCATCCCCAATCCTGTCGTTACTTGAGCTAAATCAATGAGCTGAGAATCGTCTAATGCCGCCACAATCAGTAAAATACAATCGGCTCCTAATGCCCGTGACTCATGAATTTGATAGGGATCAATAATAAAGTCTTTCCGAATCACGGGTAAAGGACAACTTTCGCGCACTTTTTGCAAATAAACTTCAGCCCCTTGAAAATAGGTCTTATCGGTTAACACCGAAAGGCAAGTTGCGCCATTCATGGCATAATCTTGCCCAATGAGAACAGGCTGAAAATTTTCTCTAATCACCCCTTTACTCGGAGAGGCTTTTTTAATCTCAGCAATAATGGCGGGTTTTTTCTTAGCCGCTTGTGCTTGTAACGAGGCGGCAAAGCCACGGGGAGATTCTATACTACGTGCAATATCCTCTAAAAAATCAAGCGGCGTTTTAGCTTTACGCGTTTTAATTTCGTCAACTTTAGTCGTAAGAATTTTTTGCAAAATGTCAGCGGGTTGTGTCATGGAATTTTATAAATTTAAGTTAAAAAAAAGGGGGCTAGTTTACCCTGTTCGGGTGGCTTATTCGTTTTTATTAATCATGTGAGTGGCTAGTTGCTGTAAGGCTTGCTTCAAACTTAACTGTAATTCATTCGTCATTCCACTGTCGCTTAATGCATGATTCATACAAAGCATCCATTGATCACGCTCTGACTCACCAATAGCAAAAGGGAAATGCCGTCGCCTTAAGCGAGGATGGCCGTATTCTTGAACAAATAAATCAGGCCCACCCAGCCATCCCGATAAAAATTTAAATAATTTTTGCCGTGTTTCCGTTAAATCTTCGGCATGAATAGCCCGAAGTGCCGTGGTTTCAGGCAAACTATCCATGTGAAAATAAAAACGCGTTACTAACTGAAGAATCGTTTTTTCACCCCCAATAAGGGCATAAAAGGTGGGCTGTTCTGTTGTCATTTGCTATTTGTTATCGTTGCGCTATAAAAAAATTAGTGAGGGTCATCCGTCCATTAAAACGTATGGCCAATACTCATATAGAGTTGAAACTCATCATCCTCATCCCGTTTATTAAGCGGACGAGCCAGATCAAAACGAATGGCGCCAATCGGTGTTTTATAACGCAAACCTAAGCCTGCCCCCATTTTTAAATCCGCGAAATTTTGATAAGCATCGGCGTAAGCTCGCCCACCATCTAAAAAACCGACAATCCCTATGTTTTCAGTAATCCACTGGCGTAACTCAATTGAAAAAGCGAATAAAGATAACCCGCCTATTAATCGCCCTTGTTCATCTTTAGGGGATAATGATTGAAAACTATAACCCCGTACCGTATCACTTCCGCCTGCAAAATAACGTAAATCAGCGGGGATATTAACGAGATTTTCACCCCAAATATTTCCGATAATAATACGTCCCGCTACAATTAAGTTATCCGATTTCGTTAAACTTAAATAGTGTCGATAACGAATTTTTTGCTTATGAAAGCGAGCCCCAGTTCCTAAATTATAAAAAGGTTGTTCATCAATGGATAAACGCCCGCCTGTTGTAGGCTCTAAAAAATTATCACTAAAGTCCCCGTTGAAATGAATCGGCAGTGAAATTAAATTAAAATTTTCAGAAATTTGATTATATTCCGTGACTCTTGAAAATTGATACGCAAGACCGATATTAAATCGCTGTTTTTTAGTCAGTTGATGCTCAATAGCCACGGCAAATTCCGCCCGTAAACTTTTAAAGGCATCCGTATCCTCACTAATAAACTCACTATCCATAATCAACGTATTATTGGGGTGATAAAAAACAGGTTTACGAAAACTAGCAGCCAGTGACGATTTAATCATTGAAACCTTTAGAGCTGCATCAATAACTTCACCTTGCCCCCATAAATTACGATGCTCCCAAGCAAAACGTGCTAAAAATAATTCATCATCGGTCGTGAGTCTTAAGCCCGCGCTAACGGTGCGAGGCAATCGTTCTTTGAGTTCAAAGGTCACGGGAAAATACCCATCCTCATCCGCTTTGGTAGCTAATTTCAAACGTGCCAGAATAAATAAACGACTATCAATTAATTTTAACCGTTGACTATCGATTGTTTTTTGATTGTAGGCTGTTCCTTGTTGCCACTGAATTAATTTTTTTAAAAAATCGGCTTTGATGTTTTGATTGCCTGTAAAACCAACCGCCCCCACAAAAACTTGCTCTCCTGTTTTTAAACATAACTCAACGCTGACCGTTTTTAAGTCATGATTAACAACAACTTTTCGAGGACATAAGGTTGCAAAGGCGTAAGATTGACGTTTAGCATACGTTAATAATTTTTGCTCAGCGGCTAAAATAGTCGACGTTAAAGCAGGTTGATCGGGGGTTAAATTAATTTGTTTAAGCGTTGGTTTTTTTAACGAGTCGGTATTTTGATGAATAACAACGGATTGCAAGGCATATTGCGGCCCTAAGTTAACTTTAAAAATAAGACGCGGCGGCGTTTCTTTTTGATCTAATTTAATCGTTATTTTAGCGTTATAGTAAGCCTTGGAACGAAGTAACTTTATAAAGGTAGGAATATCTTTTTTAGCCCGCTGCGTTAAAACAAAGGAACTCTCAGGCGGTGAATCTTGCTGTTTCTGCATTAACGAATAACTTAAAATTTTTTCGTTCAAATCCTCATCAGCAACCCCCTTAATTTCAACTTGATAGGGATTACTTTCTTGGATTATTCCTGTTGTACAGCCAACAAAAGTGATCATCAACCCGAAAATAAATTTTCTAAATAGCGTATAAAGCATAACGAATTATAATAAGAATAAGATATTGAATACTCAAACTTGCAGCCCTAAACCAAGGCTACCAATGACGCTCTTAAAACCAGACGAGCGTAAATTTAATATTTTTATCTCGTCTGGAATGGATAGCCTATAAAGGTTTTTTTATACTATTTTGCCGCTACACTTTTTTTATGCTTAGGAAATAACCCAAGGGAATGAATAGAAGGAATTCGATATAATTTTAAAATATATTTTTCACTTTTCTTGACCTCCTGATGATTAAGTACAATTTGATAACCTTGCTTATTTTCAAAAATGACATTCTTTTCTTTATTAGCTTTTAATAATTGACAAAATTGCACAAAGTTTTTAATGCTCTTTCCATTAATCTTATCCACCAACCAACTATTAACATTATGATAGCCAAAATTGACATCTGCGGCTAAAACTTGCAACGCCACCACCGATTCTTCCTTATTGACCGATCGCCACTCAGGCTTATAATTTAAAAAATGGTAGGGGCCTGAATTAACTTGAGGCATTCCCCAAGAATTTAGCATATTTCGAGTTAAAGGAACAAAAACAATCCCCCCATAAATATAATATTTAGGAATATGATCAAACTTTTGTTGGCCTACAAGGCTATAACGCGCCTCATTTTTTTGAGCAATTAAGACCGTTTTAAGTAATTTCCCTTTGCGTACAAAGGTAATTTCCACCTTATCACCAATATGGTGTAATTCAATCGCATGTTCATAATAACTTCTCAACGTTTTATTAAAATTGACGGTGCCATTGCCTGCTATTTCATACTGATCTATTTTTAAAATCACATCATTTTTTTTAAGTTTACCCTCAGCGGCTCCCCCTTCAAAAACCTTAACCACTAAAACCCCGCTTTGATCTTTTTTTAGGCCATAAAATAATTTAGCCGAAGGATTTTCTAAGGGTTGCGTACGAAAGCCTAATTCAGGAAAACCATCCCGTTTATTATCTTTACTATCGGTTAAAACGTGTTGAATAATGCTTGGGGGAATAAAATACCCTACATTAGCCGCAACCCCTGCGGCAATAGCCTGCATAACCACACCAACAATTTTATTATTTACAATAACAGGCCCGCCACTGTTCCCAGGATTAATGGCCGCATCAATTTGTCCTGCTAATAAATAGCTATTGGAATGCGAATAAAACTGTTGTTCAACCCGCGATAAAACACCCTGGGTAATACTTAAGGTTTCTCCTCCAAAAGGATAGCCATAAACCGTCACATCTTGTTGAAGCTCTGGTAATTCACCAATTTCAAGGGCATTTAAGTCATTAAAAAAACTTTTGTCTTTAACACTTAAAATCGCTAAATCAGCATAATGTGAAATAAAACGCACCTCGGCAATATATTTCTTAGGGTCATTATATTTTTGAACTTGAAGATATTTAGCATCGGCCACCACATGGGCGTTCGTTAAAACTCTGTTTCCCGAAATAACAGTCCCTGATCCCGAGGCATGTAAAGGATTTGATAATTGCCAAGGCGATAAATAATCAGGCGTGACAAACGTCGTATATATTTTAATCACCGAATTTTCAACAGGAATAATTTTTTTCTCCGCATAACTAGCGTTTGTGAAAAAAACCGTTAAAATTCCCAAGAGGATAGAAGTAAAAATTTGCATAATTTGCATAGCCTTAATAACGATGAGTAAATTCGATAAGTGCCGTTAGTTTAGCCAGTGCCTCTCCATTTTCAATAACCTCATTGGCTTTGTTAACCCCTGCCTGTAAAGAATCGGTCAAATTAGCCGCATAAATAGCCGCGCCTGCATTTAAAAGCACAATATTTTTTGCAGAACCTGATTCATTATTTAACACCGATTTGAGCCTAGCTAAACTGGAATAGGCATCAGTCACCGCTAAATCCGCTAAATTTCCACGCGGTAAGCCAAACATTTCAGGGGTGATTTGATAGCTTTTTATTTTTCCATTATTAAGTTCGGCAACAGAGGTCGGACTTGCAATACTAATTTCATCTAAGCCGTCATCCGCATTGACAATTAAAACATGCTCGCTCCCTAGATTTTTAAGAACCTGCGCTAACGAGTCAACCCAATCTTTGGAAAAAACCCCAATCAATTGATTTTTTGACCTCGCAGGATTTGATAAAGGCCCTAAAATATTAAAAAGCGTTCGGACTCCCAAATCCTTACGAACACTCATTGCATGTTTCATTGCCCCGTGATAATGAGGGGCAAATAAAAAACCTAACCCTACCTCACGAACACAAGCCGCCCCCTGTTCAGCGGATAAATTAAGATTAACCCCCGCCGCTTCTAATACATCGGCACTCCCTGATGAGCTGGATACCGAACGATTCCCATGTTTTGCAACCGTACCCCCTGCGGCGGCCACCACAAAAGCACAGGTCGTTGAGATATTAAACGTATTCGCCCCATCGCCTCCCGTTCCACAGGTATCAATAACATGCGCGCCTGTCACCGTAATTGGGGTCGCGAGTTCTCGCATAACTTCTGCGGCGGCGGTAATTTCAGTAATACTCTCCCCTTTACAGCGTAAGGCAATTAAAAAGCCAGCTATCTGAGCATCACTCGCCTTACCTGTCATTATTTGGAGCATAACGTCACGCATTTGTTGATGGGTGAGGGCGTGTTGATTTAGAACGGTATTAAGTGCGTGTTTAATAGTCATAGGATAAGGGATAATAATTAATTAAAGTTTTAAAATGAAGCCAAAATCAAGGTGAATTTACTGATTTTTTTAATCGACACTCATTTTAGTTATTAAATCGTCACCGTGAGTGGCTAATTTTAAATTTAGACTTAAAAGTGTAAACTAGTTTTTTATTTTTTGAAAAAAATAAAGGCCCTTAAAAAATGTAAATGATATATTAGACAGCTTTTATAGGCTTCGTTAATTTTAATGGGGAACGTCGGTGTAAATTTTTAAGCATCGGATGAAAAACCTCTATTTTTTAGCTCTTTTTACACCGTCTACCCTATGCAACATGTTATCCATTAATGTCATTAACTTGGGAAATAATGTTTAATACCCCTCATTATTTTATCTTTAACAAACTCAATACACGATATGAAAAAATTCATTCAGGAACAGTTTGAAAATAATCAGTTTCAATCCGTTAATTTACTGGCTATTTTACGAGAAATTCAAGCAACATTTTATTTTATTCCACCTGAAGCGATTGAGCTATTGGCGGAACAACTAAAAATTGAGCGAACACAGATTATTAGTGTCATTGAATTTTATAGTTTTTTTCATTTAACGCCTCGTGGACGTTATGATATTTTACTCAGTGATTCCATTACTGACCACATGTTAGGAAAAGAAACCCTCGCCACTTATTTTGCGGAAAAATTATCCCTTGAACTCGGTCAAGTCCGTGAGGATGGCTTAGTGAGTTTAGCCAATACCGCCTGTACAGGAATGTGTGATCAAGGCCCCGCTGGATTAATTAATGGTTATGCCATTACACGATTAGATAAAAACCGTATTGATAACATCGTCGGTTTAATCGAATCTCAAACTCCGCTTAACGCATGGCCAAGTGACTTTTTTAAGGTGGATGATACTATTTATAACGCAGGTTTATTACTCAATGAACCGATTGCTTTAGGCGAGGCACTTAAGGCGACCTTTAAACGGGGATTACCCGAAACCCTCGATGAACTAGACCGTTCAGGTTTACGTGGACGAGGCGGAGCTGGGTTTAATACCGCGATGAAATGGAAATTTTGTTCACAAGAACCCAATTCCACACGCTATGTCGTTTGTAATGCCGATGAAGGCGAACCTGGTACCTTTAAAGATCGAGTGTTACTTAATCGCCATGCCCATCAAGTTTTTGAAGGGATGACCCTTTGTGCCGCCATTATAGGGGCTAAGCAGGGGTTTTTATATTTACGAGGCGAATACCTACATCTTTATGCCGCGTTAAACGCGGCTTTAGCCGTTCGCAATGAACAAAATTTATTGGGGAAACAAATCCTCGGACAAGATTTTGAATTTGAAATTGAAATTCGCTTAGGGGGCAGGGGCTTATATTTGTGGTGAAGAATCCGCGTTAATTGAATCGTTAGAAGGTAAAGCAGGGATTCCCCGAAACCGCCCGCCCTACCCTGTTGTTGAAGGTTATTTAAATAAACCCACCGTAGTTAATAATGTTGAAACGTTTGTCGCCGCCGCTAAAATTGCGGTAATAGGCGGACAAGCCTTTGCTAACGTAGGCACTAAACAATCCACTGGCACAAAAATTCTTAGCATCAGTGGCGATTGTGAACGAGCAGGAATTTATGAATACCCCTTTGGAACTCGAATTAGTCAGGTATTAAATGACTGTGGCGCAGAGAATGTTTTAGGGGTTCAAGTCGGTGGGCCTTCTGGAACATTTATCTCTAATGAAGAATTTGAACGGACTTTAGCCTTTGAAGATTTAGCAACAGGCGGCTCCTTTATTATTTTTAACCAACAACGTCATCTATTAGATTGGGTTAAAAACTTCACCCATTTTTTTGCAGATGAAAGCTGTGGATTTTGCACCCCCTGTCGTGTAGGTACGTCACTCTTAAAAAAACAACTGGATAAAATAGTCGATGGACATGGTTCAGCGGGGGATGTCGTTGCTTTAGAAGAGCTTTGCCAACTCGTGAAAAACTACAGTCATTGCGGCCTAGGTCAAACCGCAGCTAACCCCATTTTAACCACCCTACAACGTTACCCTGAAATTTATCAACAACAATTAAAAACAATTAGTTATGAGCCTGGTTTTGATTTAAACGCTTCCCTAGAAACAGCAAGACGTTTAGCCAATCGAGATGATGCAGGGGCTTATTTAGCTCAAGTCGAGGATTAAAAAAATGCGTGAAACCATAACCATTGATGGTAAAGATATTCCTTTCACCGAAGGTCAAACCATTATAGAAGCAGCAACGGAGGCAGGTGTTTATATTCCGCATTTATGTCATCACCCTGATTATAAACCGCATGGCAGTTGTAAATTATGTACGGTTAAAGTCAACGGTCGTAATTGCTCCGCCTGTACTTTTCCTGCCGCTACGGGCCAAGATATTTTAAATAAAACCGATGCGCTGGAAGAGGATCGGCGTAAAATCACTCAAATGCTCTTTGTTGAAGGAAATCACTTTTGTCCCTCATGTGAAAAAACAGGAAACTGTCAATTACAAGGGGTCGCCTATCATTTAGCCATGCAGGATAATCATTTCCCGCACTTTTTTGCGAACAGAGAAGTCGATGCCTCTCACCCTGATTTGATGATAGATCATAATCGGTGTATTTTTTGTAATTTATGTGTCCGCGCAAGTCAGGAAAAAGACGGTAAAAATGTCTTTGCCATTAGTGGGCGGGGCATTAATAAACGACTGATTATTAACTCCTCCTCAGGCAAATTAAAAGAAAGCACCCTTGATATTAATGATTGCGCGGCAAATATTTGCCCAACGGGGGCCATTCTAAAAAAACGGACAGGCTATAACGTGCCTATTGGACAACGCACCTATGACCATCAACAAATAGATCAGGTCTCACTTACGGAAGAGGCGGATTTATGAGCGATAAAATCAGAATTGCAACCACCTCATTAGCGGGCTGTTTTGGTTGTCACATGTCATTTTTAGACATTGATGAACGATTAGTAAAATTAGCTGAATTCGTTGAATTTGATCGCTCCCCCCTTACCGATATTGAACACTGCAGTACCACCTGTGATATTGGTTTAATTGAAGGTGGCGTGTGTAATTCAGAAAACGTCCATGTTCTAAGAGAATTTCGTAAAAATTGTAAACTCTTAGTCGCGGTCGGGGCCTGCTCTATTAATGGTGGATTACCTGCCATGCGCAACTCTATCCCCTTAGAAGAGTGCTTAAACGAGGCTTACATCAATGGCATCGGGGTCGAAAATGCACAAATCCCCAATGATCCCGAACTCCCGTTATTATTAGACAAAGTTCACCCCATTCATGAAATTGTTAAAGTCGATTATTATTTACCAGGTTGCCCCCCTTCTGCGAATGTTTTTTGGAAATTTTTAACCGATCTTATTGCAGGCCAAGAACCGAGTTTACCTTACGAACTACTTCATTATGATTGATAAGCAATGCGTTCTTTAAACATAAATAACTTGAATTAAAATCCTTAGAGCCTAATAATAAGCTATATTATAAAACACTAATAAACTACCACTTGATAACGAGGAAAAAATAATGGAAGCAACCGTAAAATGGGTCGATGGAAGAATGTTTGTCGGTGAAACAGGCAGTGGTCATGCCGTTATTATGGATGGGCCTGCTAATCATGGCGGGCGTAATATGGGCATTCGTCCTATGGAAATGTTATTACTCGGTGTGGGAGGATGTTCATCATTTGATGTGATCGAAATTTTACAAAAAGGTCGTCATAACGTGGTTGATTGTGTCGCTGAAGTTACCGCTGAACGCGTTGATGCCGTCCCGAGCGTGTTTAGTAAAATTCATTTACATTTCATCGTCACAGGTAATGACTTAAAATCCTCTGTCGTTGAACGAGCAGTGAAATTATCGGCTGAAAAATACTGTTCTGCCTCAATTATGTTGTCTAAAAGCGTTGAAATTACCCATGATTTCGAGGTAAAAGCCAGTAACGAAAGCTCATAAACTCAGTTTAATGCAGGAAAACTAACCGCAGGTTAGCTCGCCTCAGTTATTAATCCTTTTTCTGCCCAGATAAACTGAGGATTATTTAAACGGGTCATTAAGCGTTGATAATTTTCATCTTCTGAATTTCGGTCGTTTTGAAAATGCCAAAGATGTAATACAGGTAATGCAAAACGACCTTCTTTACGTTTAACCCCTAAATGAATCAAACGAATCACTAAGTCAGAATCTTCATAGCCCCAGCCTTCAAAAAGTTGATCAAAGCCATTAACGTTCATAAAATCTGCTTTCCATAACGCAAGATTACACGCCATTGCCTTTTGCCAACGCTGTGGATGACGTAACCGAAAGAAGTCAAAAGGGACATAAATAAAAGGAAGTAAGCGATTAATATAACCTTGCAATCGCCATTTTATAAATTTCAATCGACTTTGTTGATGTAAGGCTAACTTATTTTTTAAAACGTGATCCGTAAAGGCTGGATTAAGTAAAACACGATTACCTGCGACAAAATAGCCGTGGGTAGCAAAATGTCGATGGCGTTTGATAAAGTAGGGGAAAACAATACAATCCCCATCAATAAAAATTAAATAATCCCCTGAACTCAACGCAACCGCTTTATTGCGTATGGTTCCCGCCCTAAATCCCTTATCCTCATGATAACAATGCTTTAAAACCACAGGACTTTCTAAACTGAGCTGCTTAATTAAATCCGTCGTCGGTTTTTTTGAGCCATCATCGGCAATAATAATTTCAAACTTTAAATCCTGTTGCGCAAATAAACTACGAATACAGGCTTCAAGTGCAGCGTCCCAATTATAAGTCGTCACAATCACAGAAATCATACTAATAGCCTTCCGTGTGTTGCAATTCCAGTAATTTCAAATGCTTATAATAGGTTCCTTCTGCATTTGAAATCGCCAACATGAATCCTTGTTGCCCATCTAAAAAGGCCGCTTTTAATAAATAGGTACGAACAAACGTCCATACCCCTTTAAAAATAGCCTGCATCAATGAAGTTCGTTTTCCTTGTTGATATAACTTACGCGCACCCAATGTAGAATACGTGTTGACCTTATGTAACACTTCATCAAGATTAATAAACGCTTCATGCTTAAAAGCTTCTGTTAAACGACTAAGCGTTCCTTCAACAATAATACGTTCGTGAACTAACGCTTCTGTAAAATGGCCTTTTTCACGTTTAAATAATCGTAAGACATAATCAGGATACCAGCCTGCATGTTTAATTGTTTTGCCACAATAACGGGATAACCGTGGAATTTCAAAGCCATCAATATCAACGGCTTGCATCGCCTGTTTTATTTCACGTTGCAAGGCAGGACTCACAACTTCATCCGCATCAATAGATAACACCCAATCACCCACCGCTTTATCCAATGCGCGTTGTTTTTGTAATCCAAACCCTGGCCAGTCCGTACTAAAAACCTGATCCGTAAATTGCCGACAAAGTTCGATCGTATCATCATCACTTCCTGAATCTAAGACAATAATTTCATCTGCAAAACGAACCGAATTAAGACAATGGCTGATGGAATGCGATTCATTTTTGGTAATAATAATAACACTAAGCATCGGTATTTTTTTCGAGTAACAAGGCAGGTTTGTAAGCGAGTAAGATTCCCATAAAAAAAGCGAGTAAATGCCCTTCAGGAAAGGTTTTAAAATACGCATTAAATAAACTTGCAACGGTGATGGTCATTAAAAAACTGACGGCAAGTTTTCCATAAAAATCTTGTTGTAACCCTTGTCGAAACGCCACATAAAGATAAATTAAAAAAATTAACAAACCCATTAAGCCATTTTCTAAGCTTATATATAAATAAATATTATGCGGGTCGGTGGTTGTTAAGGCGCGCCAGCCTTGATAATGACTTGCTGCATACTCACCGTAGGTGGATTCAAACGAGGAGGTTCCATAACCCCATAACGGGCGTTGTTTAATCAATTCCACCGTATTTTTAGCAAAAATAACCCGAACACCAATCGAGCTAATATGCGGGCTACTGTCATAGCTGTTAAATTCTTTGAGACCTTCATCAACACGTTGTTGTAGCGTGCTAGAACTGACCACCAGTAGCAATACGAATACACTGGCAAGCGCCATAATAATCGGGAGCTTTTTATAACCGTAAAGACTGCCCACCGCAAAGACTACCGCAATCGGTAAGGCAAAGTAAGCCGTTCTTGCTCCACTAATAAAAAAGATATTAATAATAAATAACGCGATGGCGAGACTTAAGCCTTGTTTTTTTAGCGTAGAGGTCGTTTCATGCCGTAAAAAAATACAAGCCAATAACGCGGCTATAAACGCCGTACTTTGGGTCGCGTAATTCGTCATGAAAATTCCCGCATCATGCCCTGCGCCCTCACGAACCACAATATTCAGTTGCCATAAAACAATCCCAATAAGCGCGGCAAGACTCATAAAACTAACATAACTATGAATGAAATAGCCTTTCCATTTTTTTGAATGAAATAAGCCTAAAAGAATAAAAAGATAAGCAAATTTCTTCCAACTCAGCAGGGTATCCACTTTATCATGCCAACTGGTTTCCGCATAAAAAGTCCCAATAACTAACCAAACAAAAAAAATTAAAATCATTTTTCCTGTTGCCTGTTGATAAGCAATCGTTAAACTCGCTAACACCTTGCCTGAAAATAGCCATGCAACTAACATTAAAACACAGCCAACACTGGTGATTGCCGTTGAAATTGGAGCCACAATCGCAATAATAATCGCACAACAGAGGCAAAAAAAATGAGATTTTTCAGTAAATTTTTGGTAAGAAAGCATAAATTAAGTTAATCGTTAAAAACGCACAGGTAAAAATATTATTTATCTGACAGGATATTAGTTTGCAGGTTTAAGGTCGGGTTCATCCCTAGCGATGTTATCCAGTTCTAATAAGGCCACCGAAGCGACTGAACTCCCTGCAATGCCTTTAATTGAACCGTACATGTGGGTCGTATTTAACAACACTTTCTGTAATTGTTTTTCACGTTGCTTCCAGATACGCGCCATTGAGCGTTTTTCTGAGTCTAAATCCGTTTGCATTTGAGAAAAGCCTTCAACAATCCCCTCTATTTGTAATTTAAACTCATTACTCGTCAAATAGTGATACAACAATTCCATTTTTTCGCCTTTATTTTCTTGACTGGCCAGAGCTTCCGATAATTTAATCACCGTTTCCCGCAACACAAAAGATAAGCCTTTAAACTCTTCAAACGAACAAACCCACACCCCTTCTCTTAAACCCATTCGAGGCATATCTGCTGGCATCGCCTCTGTCACTAATACGCCCAGTGTTGAATTTTTTTCACGAATATCATTTTTAAATTTTTCAATCCAACTCGCTTGAAATTCTTTAGTTCGTTTACTTTCATAATAAATCGTGCCACAATTTTGTTGAATCGGGGTATGAACGGTTTGTAAACAATCCGCCCCTCGCGCGCCTTTTTTAATTTCCTCAATAACATCCAAAGGAAAATGAGAGGCTAACCATTCTTCAATCGCAAGCTCTTGTACTTCGCCTTGCATTTGCATCGAACCTTGTTCTGCTTTACGATTCATTTCAACAATTAATTGTTTTTGGTCATCCAATTGTTTTTGGTATTCTTTATACTTAAGCTCTGAATTTTCATCGGTTTGACGTTGTATTTTTAAACGCTCTTCGGTTAATTTTTCCGAAAACTCCCGTTCTTTTTCCAAGACGACTTCACCGCGCACTTCGTCCTTTTCACGCTTTAAGCGCATTAAATCGGCTTTCGTTTGATTCAATTCTTTTAATTGTTCTGATTTAGCGACGAGTTGTTGTTCTAAATTATTAACCTGCCCTGACATTTCAGATTGCATTTCAGTGGTGATTTTATCACGTAAAACCTGTTGTTCCTGTTTAAACTGTTCATTGAATCGTTGAGCGGCTTCCGCTTCAATACTATTTTTTTGCTCCTCTTTTTCACGCTTTAAACGCTCAATTTCAGATTTTGCCTGATTAAAATCTTTTAATTGATTAGATTTAGCCGCTAATTCCTGTTGTAACTCATTCAACTGTCCTGATAATTCAGATTTCATTTCAGTGGTAATTTTATCACGAAACGTTTGTTGGTCGTGTTTACGCTGTTCATTAAAACGCTGTGAAGCCTCTGCTTCAATAGCTTCTTTTTGCTCATTTTTTTCACGTTTTAAGCGTTCAATTTCAGATTTAGCGTGATTAAATTCTATCAATTCCGTGGATTTAAGCATTAATTCATTATGTAACGCCTCAATCTGCACTGAAGACTGCGCTTCCATTTCTTTTTTTACTTGAGAGCGTGTCTCTGCCGTTTTTTCTTTTAAACGCTTGTTAAAACGTTGGGAATAATCCGCGTCAATCGTTGCTTTCTGTTCATCTTTTTCACGTTGCAAACGCGTAATATCGGCTTTCGCCTTATTAAAGGCTTTAAGCTCGAATGATTTAGTCGCTAATTCCTGCTCAAAAGCCCCGACTTGAGCGGCATGTTCATAATCTAATTGCTGCTTAATTTGTTGCTTTAACGTCTGTGTTTCCTGCTGCAAGCGTTGCTGTACAATCGAATCTTGTTGACGACGCTGTTCATCTAATTGAGTTTGTTGCTGTAATAAGTTTTGATGCTGTTGGTGATACTGAGCGTCTTTTTTAGTTAATTCGTTAGTATATTTTTTTTGAATCTCGGCTTCGATTTGATGATGCAAAATATCATTAACATCAATTTGAGAGCCACACTGGGGGCAAGCAATATTACTACGTTGTTGACTCATTTTATCATCCCATAAATATTAGTCAGTTAAAAATTAAACGTTGTTTGAAAATAAACATGGCGGTCTAATTCAGAATGGTTTCCATTTTGAACAAATCTAGGGCGAAATTCAATATGTTTTTCAATTAAATTACGACCGATAATTGAAAACTCTAAATTTTCCACGGGACGATAACCTAAACGTAAATCCAAACTGCTGTAATCTGAAATTGGAGACCCTTGAACAGATTTCAGTGTATCAATATAACGAAACCAAATATCTAGCTCTAATTTATCCGTAATATCAAAGGATGAACGCAAACTTAATTGATTTTCAGGACTTTTTTTACTTTCGTCATCTTGACCCCCTTCCTTATTATAAAAACGACCTTGAAAATAACTATAACCTAAGTTTAACCTCCAAAAATCAGTCACTTGCCATGAAAGAGCGAGTTCTCCGCCATAACTATAACCTGATGTGCCATTTGTAATCGTTAAAGGTGACGAAATGAATGGGATTCCTTCATTACTTAATTTAACCGACGGCGTACCGTTTAATTCATAACTAAATAAATTGTCATAATTCGTATAAAATAAGCTGACATCCAGTGAAAATTTATCTTTAAATTGAAACCGATAACCTAATTCATAAGATAAGGTTTCTACCGATTTAACCTGATCGTTAACCCCCTCAAGCTTAAGAGGTAAACCATTGATTGTTGCGGGAACCTCATTAGGCCGTTTCGCCCAAGTATTGGCATCATATTGAGTGCGAGTCGGGGTTTTAAGCGCCCTAGAAACCGCGCCCCAAAGACTATGATCTTTATTAGGTGTCCAAATAAAACGAACATTAGGTTGGTATTCAAAACCTGAAAAATCATTATGTTCTATTTTAGTCCCGATAATAATTTTTAATATTTTAGGAACCAGTGTAAACTCATCTTGCATAAAGCCACTAACCGTTTGATAATACTTATTTTCTGGCGTGAATTTATAAAATGTATTTTCTATTAATGTATCTTGAACAGAATGATACGTTACCCCCCATGAAAAATTATGTTGTGCATTAATTCTTAAATGATGGTAAAAATCAATATTAAACTGATGAACCGTTGAAGACAAAAATATTTCGTTTTGTTGATAATCATAATACGCTTGTAATGAAAAATTTGAATCACTTGATAATTTTTTATCCCAACGCGCCAACAAACTAAATAAAATAGAGTCTTCTTTACGAAAGATTTTTTTTGTATAAGGCGCGATGAGAGTAGGAACATTGGATTGTTGATTATAACGTCCTTTAAAGCCACGCCCTTGAATCAATAAATCATCATCCTCTGCTGATAAATTTAATTGAAACCCCGCTAATTGCAAACGACTCTCATCATTATTATCGCCCCCTGTTGAGGTTTTATAACGTTGTTGACGCTTACTTTGAAAATAAACTCGCCCAAAATCATGTTCATTTAATTGAAACCCATGACGAATATGCCCAAATAATTTGTCATCACCGCCTGTGAAACTCATTTGAGTTCCTTGTGTTTTTTCAGCTTGTTTGCTAATAATATTAATAACCCCATTAACGGCATTCGCTCCCCATAACGTTGCCCCTGAACCCCGAATCACTTCAATTCGTTCAATATTATCAAGAACAACATCTTGGTTTTCCCATATCGTACCTGATATAGAAGGATGATAAAGTACCCGCCCATCCATTAAAACCAACAGCTTATCACTCGCGCGTTCATTAAAACCACGGGATGAAATCGCCCATTGATTCGCATTCATTTGAGCAACATGCAATCCAGGTGCCATGCGTAAGGCTTCGGGAATATTCATAACCCCACTACGGCGAATATCCTCGCTATTAATAATAAAAACTGCGGCGGCTGAATCATGAACCGTCTGTATTTCCTTACTTACTGATGACGTTATTTGTAAGTTTAATAATTGTTCAATCGGTATATTAACTAATTCTTCCATTGAAAAGACATTATCGTCCATAGATGCTTTTTCAGCATAAACCGTTGGGATTATAAGGACTGACAGTAAGAGTAGAAAGGGCGGTTTAATTTTCATTCATAATTTTAGGGTTACTTAAATTTACTTAGACATAACGGAAGGTAGGCTCGCTGTTAGCAGGTTTGAAAAAAACTAATTTTTCACTTTTCTTAACTCACATTGAGTGGGGATAAATTCATATTTTTATATTAAAAAGTTTGATAACAGGCGGCTTATAAAAAATATTTTCACAAAAAAGACAGGAAATTTATAACTCTTTGTTTTACAATAATAATTAAGATAAAAATAAAATAAATAATCCTATAAACCTGAGTTATTAACTTTAATTAGACATAAATTATAGCTTATAAGTGTGACCTTCATCTTGTTTTTTTATAAAAAAATATAAGGTCAGTTTATTTTTTTAATAGGTCTTTTTATGATTATTTATGATGCCTAGATAGCACTTTCGCCCACAAAAAATCAATAGCCAACCGAATATTTATGGTTTTATTGCCTATAAAATTCACAATTAATTAATTTTTTTGAAAGGAATGCGCTTGTTAACCGACTAACTAGTAAGTTTCATCATTTGGGTTGATGAAACCTTAATTAACTTAGAGACTATTATTATGAAAAAAACTAAAATTATTACATTAGGCACACTATTATTAACGGGTTTATCGGTAACAACCGCCCAAGCAGAAAATAATGTCGTCGATGTTAATTCATTTGAAATGACAGATTTGTCAAGTGGCTACATGCAACTAGCTGAAGCCGATGAAGCCACCACGAAAAAGAAAGAAGGCGCGTGTGGTGAAGGTAAATGTGGTAGTAATAAAAAAGAAACCCCTAAAACAGGCGAAGGCAAATGTGGTAGTGATAAAAAAACGGGTGAAGGCAAATGTGGTAGTGATAAAAAAGAGGTCGAAGAAGCCCCTAAAAGCTAAAAATAAATAGGATGGGTTAATCAACCTTTTCTATATTTACTGAGTACAAATTTAGGTGTAAAACCTCGAAGATTGTTAACTGTCTTCGAGGCTGTCTCTTTAGCTAAAAGTTTAATTATCAGAAAACTGTATTAAGATATACTGTGATTTTTAAATTCATTTTTTTTCCACTATGAACGAGTCCTTCCCGCTAGACCCTGAAAACTGGTTAAATGATTATGGCGATATGCTTTATCGTTATGCCGTTATCCGAGTTCGCTGCCAAACCACCGCCGAAGATTTATTACAAGAAACATTACTAGCCGCTATGCAGGGCGTTGATAAGTTTAATAAAAAATCGTCACTAAAATCCTGGCTGTTTGGAATTTTAAAACATAAAATTATGGATTATTATCGAAAATATCAGCGTGAAATCCCTCTACTAACGGAGTCTGATTTAGGGGAAGACTTACTTGAACATCAATTTAATGCACAAGGACACTGGCAAGTGGAGTTAAGCGATTGGGTTTCTCCTGAGCAAAATTTAAATAATGATGAATTTTGGGAAATATTTTATCAATGTCAATCACGTCTACCCGATACGATGGCTCAATTATTTACAATGCGTGTTATTGATGGCCTATCAACGGAAGAATGTTGTCAGATATTCAATTTTAAAACAGATAATCAGTTATGGGTTGCCTTGTCTCGAACACGAATGAAATTACGGCAATGTTTAGAAACGCATTGGTTTAATCAAGGAGAAAACAAATAATGTTAAGCTGTGAAAAAATTATTGATTTAGCCTCTAAACAGTTAGATACATCTATTTTAAAACGACAACGTATTGAAATGACCCTTCACTTATGGTTATGTAAAACCTGTCATCGTTACGTTAAACAACTTGGCATTATTCAAACGTTAGCGGGTAATATTGATGAACATGGCAAAAATATAGGCTTGTCTAGCGAGGCACGCCAGCGTATTCAAAAAATACTTAAAAAACCTAAATAACCCCCTCTTAAAAGATAAAGCCCCCTATTCCGCTAAAACTAAACTAAGAACGACTATTATTACCTCATTAGAATGCGTAAAATAAACCTTTTTTACGAAACCTAACCTTATACAATGCAAATTGATGTTTTTAATGGGGATGCGGATGGTCTTTGTAGCTTATTGCAATTACGTTTAGCTAAGCCTTGTGCGTCTAAACTTATCACCAGTTTTAAGCGTGATATTACGTTACTAACCCGTGTTCACGCAAATCGCAGCGATAACCTCACCGTTTTAGATATTTCATTACAAAAAAATCATCACGATTTAGTTCGACTGCTTGATCAAGGGGTCAATATTTTTTATATTGACCATCATTTAGCGGGGACTATTCCACAACACGCTCAATTAAAAACCCTCATTAATACCCAAGCAAATACCTGTACCAGTTTATTAGTGAATCATTATTTAAACGGTGACCATTACCTGTGGGCAATCGTTGGAGGCTTTGGTGATAATATGCCTATTGAAGTCATTCAAGCCGTTAATAAAAGTCGATTAGATAATACTCAGTTAGATCAATTAAAAACACTGGGGATCTGTCTTAATTACAATGGTTATGGTACCTGTATTGAGGATTTACATTTTGCGCCCGATGCTTTATATCGTGAACTGGAAGCCTATCAATCCCCCTTTGATTTTATGTCTAATAACTTGACTATTTATCAACAGTTAGTTCAGGGCTATGAGGACGATATGGAACAAGCGGCTATCCTAGAAGCCAGTTATTCTAATGAGTTTGTTGCCATCTATCAGTTACCAAACACCTTGTGGGCAAGGCGGGTTAGTGGTGTTTTTGCCAATGATTTAGCGAATAAATACCCCAATCGCGCCCATGCGATTATTAGTCATAATAAGCAACAAGGGTATCAAATCAGTGTAAGAGCGCCGTTAACCAATAAAACAGGGGCGGGTGAATTATGCGCTTTATTTTCAACAGGCGGCGGGCGTAAAAGTGCGGCAGGAATTAATCACTTAACAGATGATGAACTCCCCCGTTTTAAACAACTTTTTGAAAAACAATATTAGACTTGTTCTTCTAAATAAAATATATTAAAATCAATTGCTTATATATACTTGATAACATTCACAATCAGTTGATACAGCCTAATAAATAAACTTTAAATTAAATTATTAAAAATAATAAATAAGCTTTATAATAAATTTCTATAAAAAATAAAAATCAAAGTATAACATGAAAATAAAAGAAATTTTACCAAGAATTTATGATGATAGACAGTTAAGAGCTTTAACAGGATTAAAAACAGAACATTTTATTTTACTATTATCTCTATTTGAAAAGACCCTTATTGAAGATCAAAAAGAAAAACATGAAAATAAAGAAAGAAAATACGGTAGTGGTTTAGATAGCACATTAAAAACACCCGCAGACAAATTATTATTTATATTAAATTATATGAAGTGCTATTCTACTTTCGATCACTTAGGGTTTTCTTTTAATATGAATAAATCATGCGCCCATACTCATGTATACAAATTATTTCCAATTTTAATAAAGACGTTAGATATATTTAATGTTTTACCTGCAACAAGTTTTTCAACCCCTGAAGAAATGCAGCAGGCTTTTGGCGGAGTTCAAACATTGATAATAGATGCTACAGAGCGTGCTGTACAACGCCCTAGTGACTATGAAGAACAAAATGAATTTTACAGTGGTAAAAAAAACAGCATACAATTAAAAATACCACTATAGCTTCTTTAGGTCATTTAATTTTATATATTGGGGTTAGTTTTCCAGGTAAAAAATCATGATTATGGAATGTTTAAAAAAGAATTTAATCCAGAATTAAATTGGTTTAGTAATTTTAATATATTTATTGATTTAGGTTATTTGGGGTTTAATAATGAATATAAAACTAATTCGGTAAATATTCCTCATAAAAAACCAAATAAATCTAAGCATAATCCAAACCCAACATTAACAGAAAATCAAAAAAAAGAAAACAAAGAGATGAGTCGTGAAAGAGTCATTGTTGAGCATGTAATCGGTGGAATGAAAAGATATAGATGCCTAGTTGACAAGTTTAGAAATAAAAAAGAAGGTGTAAAATATTTATTTTCTTTTTTAGCGGCTATCCTATGGAATTTTAACATGATATATTAACTTCTTCTTAAAGAACAAGTCTATTGCCAAAAATCACAATAATTTAACGATGATGCAAGTTCAATTTAATAAGCGTTGTTTTTTCATACTTTTAATGTTAGCTAGTTTATCCATTATTAATTACAGTACTTATAATACGGTTAAGGCGATGCCCCTTAAAGTTAATTATAAAATTTTACGGAGTGCCGTCGCCGTTAATTTTGACTCAAAGGGTCGATTATGGCGATTAATTCCAACTATTGACTCTATTTATGTCGATTATTCTGATGATAAAGGTAAAAATTACAGCACACCGATTAAAATAAATCCAAAGCCACAAAAAATGAGTGCTTGGCCAGAAAACCCACCGGCTATTGCCATTAGCCAATCGGGTCGCATTCATGTACTTTATTATGCGGATGAGCAACAAAAAACCACTAATTTTTATAGCTATTCGGATAATAAAGGAAAAAGTTTTAGTCCCCCCGTTTTAGTGAGTGACCAAGCAGACACCGCACTGCACTATATGGCAAAAATGCTACTTGATACCGACGACAATTTATATTTATTTTGGCATGATAGTCGTCATACCCCCCCTAATCATCAATCAGGAAAAGGGACTTTAGCACTTTATTATAGTAAAAATCACGCCTCCAAAAAACAGCCCTTTAAGAACCAATTTATTAGCCATGGAATTTGCTCCTGCTGTCGCATGGCAACCGCATTAAGCTCGACAGGATTACCTGTTATTTTTACGCGAATGATTTTTAACCAAGGAGTCAGAGATCATGGACTTTTTAAAATAAATAAAAAGGGTCAATGGTCAAAGCCCCAACGCATTACAAAAGATAATTGGCAAATAGAAGCCTGTCCTGAGCATGGCCCTGCATTAGCAATTGATCGCAAAAATAGAAATCATTTAGCGTGGTTTTCATTAGGTGAAACGCGTCAAGGAATCTTTTATGCCTATAGCGATGACGAAGGAAAAACACTCTCTAACATCTTGCCTTTAGGGGATAAAAATAAATTGGCAAGCCATCCCCATGTTATGGCTATAGATCAACATGTCGCTCTTGTTTGGACACAGTTTGATGGTAATCAAACATCCGTTTTACTAAAAACGTCGCTTGATCGGGGAGAAACATGGTCAGTTGATAAAACGATTATTTCATCAACAGGCCAAATGAGTCATCCGCGTTTATTAAATGACGGGCAGCAATTCTATTTATCTTTAACCAGCATAGATCAAGGCCATCAACTTGTTGAGATTAATGACTGATGTTATGCAAAAGGAGCAAATAACAGGCCTCAATTTTCATATGAATATGATAAATAAACATTGCGCTTAACAATGATTTTTGGCGGATGAAACGTTATCGCTTATGAGACTATGAAAGTATTCAATAAAATCACTAAAAATAGTACAAAATATGCGGTAAATTATTGATTTTTCTTTATCGAACTTTGATTTTTTCTTGAATTTTGAATACTTTCACAACCTCTTACTCGTCCTACTTCGCTGTAGAAGCGGATGGTTTAATTGTCCAAGAATAATTCGTAGCTCGTATGGAGTGAGGTGAAATACGGGATTTCGGCACGGTGTTTTAATTAGACTTGTTCTTTAAGAAGAAGTTAATATATCATGTTAAAATTCCATAGGATAGCCGCTAAAAAAGAAAATAAATCTTTTACACCTTCTTTTTTATTTCTAAACTTGTCAACTAGACATCTATATCTTTTCATTCCACCGATTACATGCTCAACAATGACTCTTTCACGACTCATCTCTTTGTTTTCTTTTTTTTGTTTTTCAGTTAATGTTGGGTTTGGATTATGCTTAGATTTATTTGGTTTTTTATGAGGAATATTTACCGAATTAGTTTTATATTCATTATTAAACCCCAAATAACCTAAATCAATAAATATATTAAAATTACTAAACCAATTTAATTCTGGATTAAATTCTTTTTAAACATTCCATAATCATGATTTTTACCGGAAAACTAACCCCAATATATAAAATTAAATGACCTAAAGAAGCTATAGTGGTATTTTTAATTGTATGCTGTTTTTTTACCACTGTAAAATTCATTTTGTTCTTCATAGTCACTAGGGCGTTGTACAGCACGCTCTGTAGCATCTATTATCAATGTTTGAACTCCGCCAAAAGCCTGCTGCATTTCTTCAGGGGTTGAAAAACTTGTTGCAGGTAAAACATTAAATATATCTAACGTCTTTATTAAAATTGGAAATAATTTGTATACATGAGTATGAGCGCATGATTTATTCATATTAAAAGAAAACCCTAAGTGATCGAAAGTAGAATAGCACTTCATATAATTTAATATAAATAATAATTTGTCTGCGGGTGTTTTTAATGTGCTATCTAAACCACTACCGTATTTTCTTTCTTTATTTTCATGTTTTTATTTTTGATCTTCAATAAGGGTCTTTTCAAATAGAGATAATAGTAAAATAAAATGTTCTGTTTTTAATCCTGTTAAAGCTCTTAACTGTCTATCATCATAAATTCTTGGTAAAATTTCTTTTATTTTCATGTTATACTTTGATTTTTATTTTTTATAGAAATTTATTATAAAGCTTATTTATTATTTTTAATAATTTAATTTAAAGTTTATTTATTAGGCTGTATCAACTGATTGTGAATGTTATCAAGTATATATAAGCAATTGATTTTAATATATTTTATTTAGAAGAACAAGTCTATTGTGTCCATAAACATTATAGTTTTACATAAAGTGTTAATTCGTTATCTCACTTAGCTCAATAATCGACAGTGACTTACTTGGCTTATATGCTATTTTTCCAAAAAAACTAAACCATTTTCTTTTTTTAGAATATTAAACTTTTCTGTTAATTTCATATTTTTCTATTATGATTAAGGTACATAAAATGGCTACCAATTTAAGACGGGACATCCAGCAATTTCAAAGGGTTAGAAAACACACGCTTTCGACTATTTCTAGGAAGCGGTAACTCGCCCATTTCATTCAGTAGCCATGAAAACAAGTCTGGAAACTCGGTATCAAATAAACGCATGGCGGCGGTTGTGCCATCCTCACGTTTGATTCCGTAGTTATGAATGACCGTCAACGCGTTTAATCGCTTTTTATTCAAACCTCGCCCATTGCGATACATTTGCGATAAACAGCCATTTCGCCCTTCCACCGCAGATGAACTGCGTTGAAACTGCCTTGCCATATGCTCCGCCAATGTTAGCCATCGCTGCATTTCACTGATTGATAACTTTGCACTAAATGGGTCTGATTTGAGCTTATCAGACGCGGTTTCCCAAGCTTTTCGATAGTTTTCCTTTGACCTGCGGCTTTTAGTTTGTTCCATTTTCTGATGCCAATAAACAACGGGTAATAATGTTGTGGTCAACCAATATTCGGTATCCGCATCAAGCCCCAAATTTTGCAAGGTTTCGCGTACCCAAAGCCACCAAAAACTGATGGATACCGCTAACGGTTTTATTTGATTACGAAACTTTTTCATCACGCCTTTATGATCGTTAATCCCTTGTTTTTCCGCTATTTTTTCAAAGGCTCGCGCTCTTAACTCTAGCAACTTCTCAACCTGTTCCGCATCGTTTCTACGACTATCATTGAGTGAAAAAGGATGAACTTCATCCGCAATCCCTTGTAAGTTTTCGTGATAATCTGTTTGTATTTTTTTGGCTTCTTCAAGCTCTTTTTCAGCCGTTATCCGTGTTGTTTTAAGTCCAATAATTTTCTGCATCGTTGCCGTTTTAGAAACAGTAGACTCTGCGGTTTGCGCTGCTTGCCGCTGTTTTTCAGCCCTTGCTGCACGCCTGCCGATTTTCGCGCCTAACCAGCGACTCATATCTTGTTGAGCATGAAAAATATCTGCCCCCGATTCGCACTTAAACCCCGTCACTGCCATTTTTATCAACGCCTTAGCGCGATCACTAATCGCATGATTAACCTCAATGCCTAATGATTCTAATCGTGGCGAAACCTTTTTATACCAAGTATCGTAGCACCTATCATCGCTAATATCTTCCAACAAAAGATAGCCAGAACGTAAGTCCATTAAAACTAAAATCATAAAGTTGCCGAAAAAGTCTCATCCAGCCCAGCAACAACTTTACGTGTTTGTTTTTTCACACTTTTTCGCATTCTTGCTGAAACTGCGGCAATAAGACTTCCATTTTATTGATTTGAGTCCGCAGTGCGTCGGGTGATACGCCCACATGGGTGTCAATCCGTATCATTTTAAAAAACAGCGATAAAGTCTCTGCACCTACGCCTGCCTTTAATCCAAAGACATACAAGGCGGAAAACACCATTAATCTTTGCCAAGAACTACCTGCCTCGGTTTCCCATAATGATGATTCAGGATGTCGATTTCGCTTTGTTTGCGCTTGACGATGACGATGCACACTGCTTTTTTGAGCGACCAACAATTGAAGCTAAGTTACGAACAGTTTGCTTGCCTGTTGTTGTAATTTCAGCGATAATTGCGTGACTAGCTGCGCGTATTTTCTGTGTTGTTCTGTTTTTTTAGTCATTAACCTATGATACAAGAATATCGCAGTTAGTTCTTTATTTTGTCCCGTCTTAAGTTGGTAGCCCATAACGCCAAAATAAAATACCGCTTGAAAGGGCGTTTTTTTCAAAAAAAGTGACGCTTTAAACGGTCAGCTGGATTTTTTTTTGTTAGGTTTAATTGCATAAATATTGGTGACATTAACCAAGTTTTTCAGAAAGAAGCTTTCTCATTGACTTCTTAGCTCGATTAACAAATTCATCTTCTGTTTCTCCTTTTTTAGGCTCTTTAATTATGGAGCTAAATTCTTCAATGAAACCTTCACTATGAGCTAATGAGCTTACTTCATTGGCAAATTTTTCTTTTCCTTTTTCAGGTAATGATTGCCCACCCAATGAATTTATAAAAGATAATCCGCCCACAATAGAACCAGAAATAGCTGTTATTGAACTTTGTATAGAAGGGTGAGCTAAACTCAAACTTTTAGGTTTTTTAGCAAAAAAATATTCTTTGAACTCACTCATAAGTAGACCTCTTTGTCGCATCCCTAAAAAAACTTCGGAAAAACACCTCAAAACCCTCAACAACAATGTTAATAATTTTTTCTTTCATTTCTGGAGAAAGTTTCCCCCAAAGTCCTAAAAACCATTCAAAAAAATTGGATACCCAACCAAACATATTTATATACCTTTAATTGCAAAATATATTTTTAAAATTATCTATTATACTGTGGATTCAGTGCTGTAATTAAAATAGCTTCAATAGCTATAATTAACCACTTTGATGTAGTGTCAATTGAAACTATTTTTATATCCCAGTTATCAAGAGCATTTTTAAATTGGTCAAAGCCTTGCTTATTATCACGACACCAATTTATGCGAAATGTACCACCACTATCTCTTTCTGTGTAATTTTGACTGATACGTTCCTTTAAATCTTGGTCGTGAGCTTCACCAACATACAATACCTTGCCAGTTATTTTTTTCTTGAACTACATAAATACCAAAACAGTTAACCACTCCACTAAAATATAAATAACTATTGTCCCCTCCAGTATTACTAAAAGGGGTTTTTAATTTGTCCAACAAGGCTATATCAAATGACACTTTTATACTCCAAAAACCTAACGACCAAATCAGCGGCCGTTTAAAGTGGCGGTTTTTTTGCGTCTTTTTTTGCAAAAAAAGTGACGCTTTTTACGGTCAAGTGGATGCGATTGTTATCTTGTTTTTACATTTTCAAATTTTTTATGTACTACCAGTTCACACCATCTTTTAGATTTTTTATCGTAGCCTCCACCAAAATCTGTTTGTTCAACATATGAAGTCCATGCGTACTTTCTGCACGTAAGCAACACATCAAGGACATTATCATAAAACATTATTTTTGCTTTAACTGGTTTTTTATCCGAATAAAGAGCATTAACTCCATAAGTTGCAGTTGCCCTGTTTTTCTGGTCAACTCTTTTGATATTCCAAGGAAAAACCCAAATAACTTCATTAACATAAAGTAGCAAATCATTTGTTCTCTTATATAGTGTTGCCCCTTCATCTTTACGCTGAAATTCAACTGCAATCTTTTTTCCTTCTGATGTTGTTACTAAAACATCTGTACGTCTACTTCCAAGTGCTACCTCAAACTTTATTTCATAACCTCTATTCTTATCACGATAGAAATTTGCCACCCACAGCTTTCCCTTTCTATGCCATAGTGTTTCACCTTCACCGTGTTTGCATCCAAAACTTACTTTATGAGCAAAGTGTGCAATATTTTTTCCTCCTGCTTTAAGAATTACAGCGCAGTTACATTCGGGACATAGAAACTCTAGCTTTCTATTAAGGGTTTTATGTGCTTCCTTGTACTGGCTATTTAACAGGCAACTTAACATTTTGGTTTTATACCTTCTTTATTCAATATAGAAGCTACCAATGAAGATGAGAAAAGATAACGCCAAAATAAGCGGCGGATAAAAGGGGCATAAATTTTGCGTCTTTTTGCAAAATTTATGACGCTTTTAGCTAATGGAATGGTTCGTCCCACTTTTACAACCGCCCTAAAAGGGATGATAATAACCGTTATTCATTTTCAGCACAAGTGTGAGGTCATAGTCATGAGCAAAGTTAATTCAAACAAAAATATCGCCGTCTTAGGGATTGATTTGGCGAAGAATAATTTTCAGCTACATGGCGTGGATGAAGACGATAACGTGTGTCTGAAAAAGAAACTCACACGCAACAAGCTGAGTGCCTTTATCGCTAATCTGCCGCCGTGTTTAATTGGCATTGAAGCCTGCGGCGGCGCGAATTATTGGAAGCGCATTTTCTCTCAATTTGGGCATACGGTCAAAATTATGGCTCCACAATTTGTGAAGCCGTATGTGAAATCAAACAAAAGCGATGCCTTGGATGCGGAAGGAATTTGCGAAGCTGTGCAACGGAAGTCGATGCGCTTTGTCCCCAGTAAAAGTGTTGAGCAGCAGGATATTCAATGTATGCATCGCATTCGTAGCCAGTTGATTGGGCGACGCACTGCGCAAGCGAATCAAATTCGCGGCTTGCTGATGGAATATGGCATCATCATTGCGCAAGGCATTCACTCGGTCAGTAAGATTATTCCTGAGTTGCTAGAGGATGCAGAAAACCAACTTTCACCGATATTTCGAGAATTATTGCAAGAGCTTTACGATGAAATGAAGCACCTCAATGAGCGGATTGATTCGATCGAAATCAAGTTAAAACAGGTCTGCGCTCAGAATGAAAACTGCCAACGATTACTCACTATTCCTGGTGTCGGACTGTTAACTGCCACGGCTTTAATCGCTGCGATTGGCGACATCAATGTGTTTAAAAATGGACGCGAACTCGCGGCATGGCTAGGGCTGGTGCCGAGGCAACATTCCACAGGCGGCAAGCCGACATTGTTAGGGATTAGCAAACGCGGCGACACTTATCTGCGCACCTTGCTGATTCACGGTGGACGCTCGATGTTACGGGTAGCGCATAAATACGAAGACAAGCGTAATAAATGGATTGTCCGTTTAAAGGAACGGCGCGGCGAAAATATTTTCACAGTTGCCATCGCCAACAAAAACGCGCGTATCGCATGGGCGGTATTGAGCAAGCAAGAAGATTACTGCATCAAGAGTACTTAGGATTTTAGTTAGGAAAAATCGAATCCACTTTTTAAAGACGAGCAACAGAACAAACGATCAGTTTACAACGAATTGCGTAGATAAAGTTTAAGTGATGGCATAAAAGGTAACACCTGCATTTCCAGCAACCTGTAGCGGACGGAGACCTTCGAGGTCGTTTAGCTGATGAGGAGAAAATGCGCGGATTCCATCAGGGCTAGAGGGCTTTCAGCGCCTCATTTAAAAGCCGGATATATGGCTGCACTATTTTTTTATGTCACGAAAAAACTTTACTTGCAATACGGGACGAACCATATATGTCCGCTGGATTTTTTTGTTATGTGTTTTAATTTCATATTCACCTGCAGGCTCAAACAAACTCATTTGTTCAGGGTTAGGCTGATAATTTAACTCGAATGACTTGTTAAATAATTGATTACTTGTCAATTCTCACCACGTTGTTCCAATTTTTCAAAAGCATTAGCTCTAAACTCATCAGGCGAAATCTTGAATAATTCAGGTTTAGTTTTAAACCAACTTTCCATAGCTTCGTAGGGAGTTCTGACTTTCAACTCTCTTCTTAGGCTTCCGTGTCTTCGTGTAAAAAGATAATATAGCAAAAACTTATTTAAACTTTCTTTGAGTTCTCCTATATTTTGATACTCTTCTACTTTAATTGTAGCATTTTTGATAGTACCATTCACTCTCTCTACCATTCCGTTGGTTGCAGGAGTATGTGGAGCTGTTAGTCTATGGTCTATATTGTCCTCACTGCACTCCTTATCAAATTTATGATTACCACTGACTACTCCTTTTCCTCTTGCCCATTTATCTGTGAACTCTAGTCCATTGTCTGTGAGTATATGAGAGAGATAAAAAGGAAAGAACTCTTTACACTCTGCTAGAAATGATACTGCATTATCAGCTGTCTTATTTTTATATACCTTGTAGTACATAAGCCGTGTAGCCCTATCTATGGCGACAAAGAGGTAATATTTGATTCCTTCTAGCTTTGGCATATAGGTGACATCTATATGGAGATACCCAGGTTCATATTCTTTAAACTTCTTTGCTTTCGCTTTTTTCTCTTCTGGAACTTGACTGATACCTTGTGCTTTTAATGTTCTGCTAACATTACTTCTATTTGCTTTTGGTATCACTGGAACTACAGTATCCACTACATCATCTAAGCTCATCCATGTTGTTGTTCTAACAAGCTCTATAAGCCTTTTTTCCAGTGGGTTAAGGGCATAGTGTATCGTATGAGGTATTGAGCTATCATCATCTGTAAAGTCTCTACCTCTCCACTTTGTAATTGTCTTCTGGCTTACTGAGAATTTTTCTGCTAACTCACTCTCGCATTCGAGTGATAGACTTGTGACATATAAATCCTTTTTTCTGAAAGATTTCGTATGGTATCAAGCTATTGCTTTATTTTCTACTAAATTGGGATAATGTGGTGAGACCAGACAGTAAGTCCATTATGCTGCAATCATCATTTCATTGTAATTTTCATCATTACAGCTATACATATTCAAAGCTGTATCAAGCTGAGAAATTTCTTTTATCAAGAATTCAGTTTTAGAAATCCCAGAAATATGTATTGATTTAGAGCTACAGCTCAACGTTAAAGACTTAACTCTACTATCGATAAAATGAGAATATTCAGGAATTTCAAGAAATTGGACATCTTCAAATTCACAACCAAGTTCTTCAAGTTTACCTATAATATCTTCAGGTGAGGCACTAGAAAAATACTTGTTGATTGCTTCTAATATTTTATCTTTTTTCATGTTATATCTCCTTTTCTTTCAATTCTGACAATATCAATAATTGATGCATCACGTACAGCTAAAGCTGTACAATTAGGTTGTGAAAAACCTATTCTATTTTTTCTATCATCAACGCTCAATTGAATAAATAAGTTATTTTTCACAGCGTTAAATGATATTTCAGCTATTTCATTTAGTGCAAAATTGATAATAACACCATCCAAAGGACCAGTTTTAATTATTTTTTTTGCGTCAATGATTTTATCATGTAACTGTTTTTTAATAGCAGAAAATATTTCTGCCCCCTCAGAACTAGATAAATCCCAAAGATGTAGAGCCTCATCTGAGATATTATTTCTGCTAACTATATAGTCTGTATATTTGTAAGCTCTTGATTTCTTATCATATGAATTTAACTTCGACCAGCTTACAGCATTATCAATAGGACATTCAGAGTAAATGCTATCTATAAAAAAATATAGGCTACCAACTTAAGACGGGACAAAATAAAGAACTAACTGCGATATTCTTGTATCATAGGTTAATGACTAAAAAAACAGAACAACACAGAAAATACGCGCAGCTAGTCACGCAATTATCGCTGAAATTACAACAACAGGCAAGCAAACTGTTCGTAACTTAGCTTCAATTGTTGGTCGCTCAAAAAGCAGTGTGCATCGTCATCGTCAAGCGCAAACAAAGCGAAATCGACATCCTGAATCATCATTATGGGAAACCGAGGCAGGTAGTTCTTGGCAAAGATTAATGGTGTTTTCCGCCTTGTATGTCTTTGGATTAAAGGCAGGCGTAGGTGCAGAGACTTTATCGCTGTTTTTTAAAATGATACGGATTGACACCCATGTGGGCGTATCACCCGACGCACTGCGGACTCAAATCAATAAAATGGAAGTCTTATTGCCGCAGTTTCAGCAAGAATGCGAAAAAGTGTGAAAAAACAAACACGTAAAGTTGTTGCTGGGCTGGATGAGACTTTTTCGGCAACTTTATGATTTTAGTTTTAATGGACTTACGTTCTGGCTATCTTTTGTTGGAAGATATTAGCGATGATAGGTGCTACGATACTTGGTATAAAAAGGTTTCGCCACGATTAGAATCATTAGGCATTGAGGTTAATCATGCGATTAGTGATCGCGCTAAGGCGTTGATAAAAATGGCAGTGACGGGGTTTAAGTGCGAATCGGGGGCAGATATTTTTCATGCTCAACAAGATATGAGTCGCTGGTTAGGCGCGAAAATCGGCAGGCGTGCAGCAAGGGCTGAAAAACAGCGGCAAGCAGCGCAAACCGCAGAGTCTACTGTTTCTAAAACGGCAACGATGCAGAAAATTATTGGACTTAAAACAACACGGATAACGGCTGAAAAAGAGCTTGAAGAAGCCAAAAAAATACAAACAGATTATCACGAAAACTTACAAGGGATTGCGGATGGAGTTCATCCTTTTTCACTCAATGATAGTCGTAGAAACGATGCGGAACAGGTTGAGAAGTTGCTAGAGTTAAGAGCGCGAGCCTTTGAAAAAATAGCGGAAAAACAAGGGATTAACGATCATAAAGGCGTGATGAAAAAGTTTCGTAATCAAATAAAACCGTTAGCGGTATCCATCAGTTTTTGGTGGCTTTGGGTACGCGAAACCTTGCAAAATTTGGGGCTTGATGCGGATACCGAATATTGGTTGACCACAACATTATTACCCGTTGTTTATTGGAATCAGAAAATGGAACAAACTAAAAGCCGCAGGTCAAAGGAAAACTATCGAAAAGCTTGGGAAACCGCGTCTGATAAGCTCAAATCAGACCCATTTAGTGCAAAGTTATCAATCAGTGAAATGCAGCGATGGCTAACATTGGCGGAGCATATGGCAAGGCAGTTTCAACGCAGTTCATCTGCGGTGGAAGGGCGAAATGGCTGTTTATCGCAAATGTATCGCAATGGGCGAGGTTTGAATAAAAAGCGATTAAACGCGTTGACGGTCATTCATAACTACGGAATCAAACGTGAGGATGGCACAACCGCCGCCATGCGTTTATTTGATACCGAGTTTCCAGACTTGTTTTCATGGCTACTGAATGAAATGGGCGAGTTACCGCTTCCTAGAAATAGTCGAAAGCGTGTGTTTTCTAACCCTTTGAAATTGCTGGATGTCCCGTCTTAAATTGGTAGCCAAAATATATACCATCACCAAGCCAATGAAAATCACCTTTACTAAGATTATAACAGTTACTTTTAGCTATACTTCCCCATGATTCATTTGACGTTCCGTGGTAAACAATCATTTTTTACAAGCACTTCCTTAAGTATAGGTGAATAATATCCGATGCCAAGTATCTTAACATGTTAAAGCTGTTAGCAAGCAAAAGACATCGAAGCATAACGACCAAATCACTTGACGTAAAAAAGGGGCGGAAATTTTGCGACAGCAAAAATTTGTGACGCTTTTTTACGGTCAAGTGGATTTTTTTGTGTACGCCCAGCATGGGCAATGAACTAATGAGGTGCAAGTCCTCTGTAGGAAAACCAACTTAGCGTACATTTGTAGGCTAAGTATAACTACTAGCCGAGGGCAATTGCAAGACCGCGAGGGTTTGTGAGAAGGAAACCTAAGCGCAAAACGACAAGCCTACGAACAGAAATATCATATAAGGCGTAGTCTCTGAGGTGAGTGAGCATCAAGACAACGAAACCCAAGGTTTGTGAGATAACGTAAATGATGAGGTTGTGGCGTGACAGTTCATGTTCTTATCTGGGGAGGTCTGCTTAACAGGCAGTCGATAAGAAACCTGTAAAAGGCGCAGGATTAGAAAATGTCTTGGCTCTTTGGATTCCATCATCCAAAGTTGAGCGAATAGGATGGAAATCGACGGCGGTCAATTCAGTAATGGATTGATTGTTTAAGCAGAAGCCATAGTAATCAAACGCCCATCGTAATGGTTGGGACACGGTGAAGGGCTGAACATTAACCAAAAGGTAAGAGGCGTGTTTAACTTGAAGAAGCCCTATTTTCCGACAGGAAAAGGTCATCATCAGCGTGAAAACATAACCCCAACCTTTGATGAAAACTTGTCTAAACGACAAGGGCTATTCTATGTAAGTAATAGCTGGATTAAGTGTTAGTAACACTGGGTTAATGAACCGCCCTGTGCGGATCCGCACGCAGGGTGGTGTGGGGGCTGAGGGTGAGATACCCTTGGCTACCCGATTATGTGTTTTTAAAATCTTAACTGCATATTAAGTTTAAAATAGACTTTTCCATCATTTTCTAAAATTAGGCTACCAAATCGGTGTCTCGTTGTTGATGGAGTATCAAATTTAATATTTTTAAATAAATAATTTTCTAATGAAACTTTATCTATAATGTGAAATCCTACTTGCTCGCCAGTTTCTTTTACAACGATAGTACCATTTGATACATAGTTACCATCCCATTTTTTTCCTGCAAAAAACCCTAATAATATCGCAACTAATAATCGCTTCAGTTTGACTTGTAAAGAAATCAAATCAGAGCCAAATGTGTTCACATTATTAAATACATTTTCTAAATTAGAGCTTATCCCATTGGTTCTGTTTAGATAAAACTCCAGTAACATTGTTGATACTATTTCAGGAATTGAACTATCCACCATTGAAAGATTATATTCCATTGATTCAGTTTCTATTTTACTAAATCTAAATGTACCCCCTAGAGTATGAATTTTTTCAATTCTATCTTTTAATTTTGTTCTAGTGTTAATTGAGTTTACAACATCTATTTTACTGGGTTCAAAGTTCAAAATTTCAAAGATAAAATTAGTATTTCCAGACGCATTAAGTAAAGTAGGCTTACTTCCCAAATAGGATTTAATTCCAAAACCTTCATTTTC
This sequence comes from Methylococcales bacterium, assembly GCA_030949405.1. Classification (NCBI taxonomy): domain Bacteria; kingdom Pseudomonadati; phylum Pseudomonadota; class Gammaproteobacteria; order Methylococcales; species Methylococcales bacterium. The sequence continues at coordinate 2,713,611 of JAUZSN010000002.1, forward strand.
TTTGGAAATTTGGTTATTATTTATATCTAAAACAATATCTGATTTTTGATTGCTATTCCCACCATTTACAATAGAAATACCTAATTTGTTTTGTATTAAATCAAATTCAGGGATATTAAATGTTCTATTGCCAGATTTTATTATTGAAGCTAGGTTTTTTAAAACGCTATTGTTTAAAAAATCAGATACTTTTATTTTTTCTTCCAAACTTGTTGTTTCATTTTTCACTAAAACCTCATCACTTTCTAGTAAATAACAAGACTCTACAATATTCAATGTTGTTACTTTGGTTACATTAAAGCAATCAGCATGGTTATTGATATTAAGATTTTCATTAGAGAGCATTAGCTTTTTATCATTTATAAGTTTTAAAAATGAATATAGCTCCGTCCATTCTCCTTTATTTTTGGTATTTCCCATATTATCTCCAATATTTATCAATGTTTTTAAGTGAGCGATCATAGCTTTTCCACATGTCTTAATTGCATCAATGGCAACACTATTACCTAACTGTTTCATTGCTTGCGTATTAGCAACGGGAAATTCAAAACTTTCAGGAAAACCTTGCATTTTTCTTGCTTGTTCTGGCATAATTTTTTTTACTTCGCCATCAACAAGATATGAATCCCAATTTCTACGATCATTAATATTTGAACCTCTCCCGCCAACTCTTAAAGTAAATCCAATTTCTCTGGAACACTCACCCTTCCAAACATTAGACATATTAAACTTTAGGGGGATTTTAGGAGGAAATAAGAAACTTGATAACATCCCTTCATTTTTAAACCCAATCATAAATACTCTAGGTCTTAGTTGAGGTAAACCATAATCAGATGCTTTTACGACTTGGTAGTGAAAGCTATACCCAAGTTCATTTTCAATAATATCTTGAATAACTTTAAAAGTGTTGCCGTTATCATGATTAACAATGCCTCTCACATTCTCTAAAAAAAATGCTTTAGGTTTTTTTGCTTCTAATATTTCGACAATATTGAAAAATAAATTACCTCTCTCGGACTTATGTGTGTCATTAAATCCTCTTTTATGACCTGCTTGACTAAAAGGTTGACAGGGAAAACCAGCACATAAAATATCAAAATCAGGTAGGTCTATAGGATTTATTTTTCTTATATCATCATTAAACATCCCCTCATTAAAGAGAGTGGGATTTGATTTTTTAAAGTTATGCTCATAGGTTTTTCTAGCAAAAGGATCTATTTCTGAAGAAAACACACATTCTCCACCTAGTGATTCCATAGCGATGTGAAAACCGCCAATGCCAGCAAATAAATCTATAAACTTAAAATCACTCATTATTTAATAATTACCTTTCATATATTATTGCTACCTCAATTACCTTTACACATAACACCCAAATCACTTGACGTAAAAAGTGGCGGGGCTTTTGCGACAGCAAAAGGCGTGACGCTTTTTACGGTCAAGTGGATTTGTTTGTTAGGTCATTTTTCAACATATTCAGGCCATGTTTTTCCATAAGGAATTAACTCACTTGAACATGAAACAATAGTTAAATAACTTCCATCTAAATGTCTTTTTAGTCGAGTTAGACCTGTATATATTAGAGCCAATGATTTTTTATCCACTGATTGTCCAATAAAAATTACAATAGCTCTTGACTCCCATCCTTTAAAGCTATGAAGTGTAGTTGCTTTGATTCGTGAATCACCCATATAAAAACCCATTTTTTTTCTTCTTGATTCGCGAGTATCATTAGAAAATGTATGACATGAGTTAACTCCTTTAGAACCTAGTTCAGAGATTACCTCAAGACCTTTACTATTGGTATCAGATAAAAATGTTATGTCAGGTATAGAAACTAAATCTGACTCTGCATCTGTAGCTAATAAAAATAATTCTTCCCTACATACCTGAGCGACTAAATTAGACGAAGTGTGTACCCACTTTAAAGCACATGGAAACATATTTAATTCACTTTGTTCCGATACAGGTAAATTTACAGTTTCCTTAAGTAAAAATAATTCTGCAAATTTTCTAGAGTACTCAAGGGCTAATAATGGTAATCTATAGCTGATTTTTAGTTCCGCCCAGTCACCACGAAAACCAGCTCCATTCATTGCTTCATCTGTCCATGCACTTGCCTTATCATAAATATCTTGAGTTGCATCAGCAACAAGTAGCATTTCACCATCTGTTTTACATACTTTTCGTAAAAGCTCCCACCAACTGGGCATAAAGTCCTGCCCTTCATCCACTAAAACAGCGTCATATTTTTCTGTAATATTGGATGAGTCATTTAGTATTGATGAAACAAGGCTGGGTAACTCTAGACTAAGAACCTCATTTACATTTTCATTATTCGCCCAAATATTTTTATACTCTTCTTCAAAGTCATTTTCTTGGCATACCCTTTTACACCAAAAATGAAAATTAAGCCATGTAATATCTTTACGTGTTTTTCCCGCTGACTGAGGGCAACGAACTGAAATATCCATAAGATAATGAAGCAGGGTAATATTAAAAGTAACAACTAAAACCCTTTTACCCTCCCCAAGTAGCTCAGCTGCTCTTGCTGCTAAGATTAGTGATTTACCTGACCCAGCAGCTCCTTTAATTCTGCGGTAACCTGACTTTGTTCGTGACTTAACAAATGATATTTGTGTTTGATCAAGATCCAAAGGCTGCCTCTGAGTTATCGAGAAATCAGGTTCTATTAGCCAATTTCTCAAATCTTTAGCTAACTCATCATTCATAAATTTTGAATATCGCCTAAAACCTTCTGGAAATACAGCATTTATATTTCCAGATTGAACAGAGTTTGCACCTGTTAATGGGTTATAGCTTGGATATTTCTCCATCCCTCTATAATTTAAACTTTTAGCAAATAATTGTTTTATAGATTCATCAGTAGCAAAAGGAAATATAACTCCAGCAGTTATAGCTGCAAACCCTGCCTTACCATCAATACGAGGACAATACAATTCATGGATTTCTTGCTTATACCTACATATTTTTTCTATAGGATTCTGGCTTTGCAATGAGAACTGCTTTCCATCCTTTTCACCTATTAGTATTGGTGACTTTAAAGTGCGCTCTACAACGCTATACTTCATGGCTTGTAAATTCCAATCTTTTACTTCAAAAACAGCTATCCCAACTTGTGGATGTAAAAGTACAAAATCTGGACGTAAACCATTCAAATGAGGTTGAAGATAAATTTCCCATTCTATCGGTAGATGTTCATTAAAAAGATCAAATACAATTCTTTCACCTTCAGTTAATGGTTGGCGTAATTTATCAAACTGATCTAATGGTGGAGAAATAAATCTAGACAATGGTATGCTCCCTGTTGTGACCTAACGACCAAATCACATGCCGTTTAAAGTGGCGGTTTTTTTTGCGGCTCTTTGCAAAAAAATGACGCTTTAAACGGTCAGGTGGATTTGATTGTTATGCATTATATAGCACATAAACCTATAAAAATAATTTTCATTTTTATGTAGACAATAAGTCACTTATGTGGGATAATTCAACCCATGAAATTTGCAGACTTTTTTTCAGGTATCGGTGGTTTTAGGCTCGGTTTAGAGAGTATAGGCTGGCAATGCGTATTTTCAAATGATATAAATTTGGATTCAAATGCGATTTACCAGAGTAACTTTTCAACAGATGAATTTTCAAATAATTCAATTGTTGATATTAAAATTAACGATATACCAGACTTTGATGTTTTTTGTGGTGGCTTTCCATGCCAACCTTTTTCTATTGCTGGAAAAAGAGAAGGGAAAGCTGATGATAGAGGCAATCTTTTTGAACATAATAGACTTGTTCTTTAAGAAGAAGTTAATATATCATGTTAAAATTCCATAGGATAGCCGCTAAAAAAGAAAATAAATCTTTTACACCTTCTTTTTTATTTCTAAACTTGTCAACTAGGCATCTATATCTTTTCATTCCACCGATTACATGCTCAACAATGACTCTTTCACGACTCATCTCTTTGTTTTCTTTTTTTTGATTTTCAGTTAATGTTGGGTTTGGATTATGCTTAGATTTATTTGGTTTTTTATGAGGAATATTTACCGAATTAGTTTTATATTCATTATTAAACCCCAAATAACCTAAATCAATAAATATATTAAAATTACTAAACCAATTTAATTCTGGATTAAATTCTTTTTTAAACATTCCATAATCATGATTTTTACCTGGAAAACTAACCCCAATATATAAAATTAAATGACCTAAAGAAGCTATAGTGGTATTTTTAATTGTATGCTGTTTTTTTTACCACTGTAAAATTAATTTTGTTCTTCATAGTCACTAGGGCGTTGTACAGCACGCTCTGTAGCATCTATTATCAATGTTTGAACTCCGCCAAAAGCCTGCTGCATTTCTTCAGGGGTTGAAAAACTTGTTGCAGGTAAAACATTAAATATATCTAACGTCTTTATTAAAATTGGAAATAATTTGTATACATGAGTATGGGCGCATGATTTATTCATATTAAAAGAAAACCCTAAGTGATCGAAAGTAGAATAACACTTCATATAATTTAATATAAATAATAATTTGTCTGCGGGTGTTTTTAATGTGCTATCTAAACCACTACCGTATTTTCTTTCTTTATTTTCATGTTTTTCTTTTTGATCTTCAATAAGGGTCTTTTCAAATAGAGATAATAGTAAAATAAAATGTTCTGTTTTTAATCCTGTTAAAGCTCTTAACTGTCTATCATCATAAATTCTTGGTAAAATTTCTTTTATTTTCATGTTATACTTTGATTTTTATTTTTTATAGAAATTTATTATAAAGCTTATTTATTATTTTTAATAATTTAATTTAAAGTTTATTTATTAGGCTGTATCAACTGATTGTGAGTGTTATCAAGTATATATAAGCAATTGATTTTAATATATTTTATTTAGAAGAACAAGTCTATTATACGAATTTGCTCACACAAAAAACCTAAAATAATTTTCTTAGAAAATGTTAAAAACTTGTATTCAATGGATAAAGGGAGAATTTTCAAAGAGTATATTAAAGAGCTTGAAGATATTGGCTATCAACCATTTTATGAGGTTATTGATAGTGCTAAGTTTAATATACCTCAATCCAGAAGCAGATTATTTATTGTTGCTTTTAGATCGGATTTAAATATTTCTAGCTTTTCTTTTCCCCAAGGTAGCAACAATAGAGTCCCTATAAGTAATATTATTAATAAGAATGACTGCTCTATTCCTTTAGGAAAACGATGGAAATATTATGTTGATTACTATTCAGGAAAACTAACAGAAGAAGATTTACCCTTTACCATACCTAAAACAAGGAAAAAACTTGAAAGAGCTGATAAAGATATAGATTTAAACGACTGTATTTATCAACTCCGCTCAAGTGGAGTAAGAGCCTTATCTATAAATAAACCATTGCCAACTCTAGCGGTTAGTATTAGTGGTGGTGGCGCAATGATTCCAATATATAGCAAAGAAAAAAGGCATTTAAGTGTTCTCGAAATGCAAAGAATAATGGGATTTCCTGATGCTTTTAACTTCCCTGTATCACGAACACCTTCCATTAAAGGGCTTGCTAATGCGGTATGCCCCCCCGTAATATCCGCTATAGGAAAAGAAATTATAGCTACCGCTTAATACGGTCTTTTATATCTTCTTTTGTCGGTGAAATTATATTACTTTTTTCTATATATCCTAGAGCGCATGACATGCAGCTCTCTGAATTTAAATCACATATATTACATATTTGCCATTTACATTTATTACAATAAAAACAGAGTGCCTGATAGTTTTTTTGCTCACTATCCCCGCCTTTTTCTACAGGAACTCTATGATCCCATACGAGCCTAACTCTATCCTTAGCAAATACATTATGAGGAATATCTTTTGCTGACTTTATTTTTGAGCCACAAAAATTACATAACCCTTTTTGGGTTTTCAATATTTCCCTTTGTGTGACTTTATTAGGTTGTTTTCTTTTTGCCTTTTTAGTGGCGTTAAAAAGTTTTTCATGATCTTCAAAATCTAAAACATACTTTTGACCTCCCAATCTTTTTTCACCGACTGGATTTTTAATAAAAACAAAACCTTCTTCATTCCAAAGCTCGCTAAATGGTTTGTTTGCATCTGAATATGAATCAAGTATCAGATTATCTGGAATTCGACTATCTAACTCAATTTTTAATTTTTTAAGGTTATCAGTTGTATTTGTTAAGTCACTTTCACAGCCTTCTCCATGCTTTATTAGACTTGTTCTTTAAGAAGAAGTTAATATATCATGTTAAAATTCCATAGGATAGCCGCTAAAAAAGAAAATAAATCTTTTACACCTTCTTTTTTATTTCTAAACTTGTCAACTAGACATCTATATCTTTTCATTCCACCGATTACATGCTCAACAATGACTCTTTCACGACTCATCTCTTTGTTTTCTTTTTTTTGTTTTTCAGTTAATGTTGGGTTTGGATTATGCTTAGATTTATTTGGTTTTTTATGAGGAATATTTACCGAATTAGTTTTATATTCATTATTAAACCCCAAATAACCTAAATCAATAAATATATTAAAATTACTAAACCAATTTAATTCTGGATTAAATTCTTTTTTAAACATTCCATAATCATGATTTTTACCTGGAAAACTAACCCCAATATATAAAATTAAATGACCTAAAGAAGCTATAGTGGTATTTTTAATTGTATGCTGTTTTTTTTACCACTGTAAAATTCATTTTGTTCTTCATAGTCACTAGGGCGTTGTACAGCACGCTCTGTAGTATCTATTATCAATGTTTGAACTCCGCCAAAAGCCTGCTGCATTTCTTCAGGGGTTGAAAAACTTGTTGCAGGTAAAACATTAAATATATCTAACGTCTTTATTAAAATTGGAAATAATTTGTATACATGAGTATGAGCGCATGATTTATTCATATTAAAAGAAAACCCTAAGTGATCGAAAGTAGAATAGCACTTCATATAATTTAATATAAATAATAATTTGTCTGCGGGTGTTTTTAATGTGCTATCTAAACCACTACCGTATTTTCTTTCTTTATTTTCATGTTTTTATTTTTGATCTTCAATAAGGGTCTTTTCAAATAGAGATAATAGTAAAATAAAATGTTCTGTTTTTAATCCTGTTAAAGCTCTTAACTGTCTATCATCATAAATTCTTGGTAAAATTTCTTTTATTTTCATGTTATACTTTGATTTTTATTTTTTATAGAAATTTATTATAAAGCTTATTTATTATTTTTAATAATTTAATTTAAAGTTTATTTATTAGGCTGTATCAACTGATTGTGAGTGTTATCAAGTATATATAAGCAATTGATTTTAATATATTTTATTTAGAAGAACAAGTCTAATATAAGGAATTCCATTTACGCAAAATTTTGTATTTACAAAGAAAGCGTTAACAATTGCCGTAATATGCCCATGACTTAATAGACTTGTTCTTTAAGAAGAAGTTAATATATCATGTTAAAATTCCATAGGATAGCCGCTAAAAAAGAAAATAAATCTTTTACACCTTCTTTTTTATTTCTAAACTTGTCAACTAGGCATCTATATCTTTTCATTCCACCGATTACATGCTCAACAATGACTCTTTCACGACTCATCTCTTTGTTTTCTTTTTTTTGATTTTCTGTTAATGTTGGGTTTGGATTATGCTTAGATTTATTTGGTTTTTTATGAGGAATATTTACCGAATTAGTTTTATATTCATTATTAAACCCCAAATAACCTAAATCAATAAATATATTAAAATTACTAAACCAATTTAATTCTGGATTAAATTCTTTTTTAAACATTCCATAATCATGATTTTTACACGGAAAACTAACCCCAATATATAAAATTAAATGACCTAAAGAAGCTATAGTGGTATTTTTAATTGTATGCTGTTTTTTTACCACTGTAAAATTAATTTTGTTCTTCATAGTCACTAGGGCGTTGTACAGCACGCTCTGTAGCATCTATTATCAATGTTTGAACTCCGCCAAAAGCCTGCTGCATTTCTTCAGGGGTTGAAAAACTTGTTGCAGGTAAAACATTAAATATATCTAACGTCTTTATTAAAATTGGAAATAATTTGTATACATGAGTATGGGCGCATGATTTATTCATATTAAAAGAAAACCCCTAAGTGATCGAAAGTAGAATAGCACTTCATATAATTTAATATAAATAATAATTTGTCTGCGGGTGTTTTTAATGTGCTATCTAAACCACTACCGTATTTTCTTTCTTTATTTTCATGTTTTTCTTTTTGATCTTCAATAAGGGTCTTTTCAAATAGAGATAATAGTAAAATAAAATGTTCTGTTTTTAATCCTGTTAAAGCTCTTAACTGTCTATCATCATAAATTCTTGGTAAAATTTCTTTTATTTTCATGTTATACTTTGATTTTTATTTTTTATAGAAATTTATTATAAAGCTTATTTATTATTTTTAATAATTTAATTTAAAGTTTATTTATTAGGCTGTATCAACTGATTGTGAATGTTATCAAGTATATATAAGCAATTGATTTTAATATATTTTATTTAGAAGAACAAGTCTATTAAAGTAAGCAGAGCTGGGATAGTTCTCCGTTTATGCATTTTAATAATTCTATTGTCATTAAAGACAATCTCGTAACACCCCTCAATCTTATTTTTTTGAATAATTTTGATATTTTTTATATATAACCTTGTCATTATCCTTCAACGCCCTCTAATAAACAGCTAGTTGTTATTTTTAGAGCATTTGAAAGCTTTACAAGATTAATTAAAGAAGGGTTGCGTTTTCCAGTTTCAAGCATACTTATATAAGTTCTATCCAACTCGCAAATTTCCGCAAGTTTTGCTTGTGAAACACCGAAATTTTCCCGTTTTACCTTTAGGTTCTTAGCAAAGGAATTTAATATAAACACTCTGTCATTTTTCATGGTAGCTATCATCTTAGGATGTAGACTAAGAGTCAACGGACAATATGTCACATTATATAAATACCTAGTTTTTAGAAAGTTTTACAGAACGTGTTTTTTTGCATAACGCCCAAATCACTTGACGTAAAAAGGGGCGGGGCTTTTGCGACAGCAAAAGGCGTGACGCTTTTTACGGTCAAGTGGATTTGATTGTTAGCTTTTGACAATAAAGCTTCTCGCATCCATTATTTCAATATATTTAGCACCACAATTACCAATGCCAATAGATTTATTTTTCAACATTTCTTTTATAGCTGTTTTCATGTTATCAAAATCTGATGCTATTACAGAATAGCCGTTGATTTTTTCTGTTTTATAACAAAGAAATAGAGTTTCACTTTCCCCATCACGATCTGGGAACTTGATAATAATTTTTTTCTCAGGTGTTTTGTAAATGCCCTGATATGTAACGCCACCTCTAGGGCCAACATAAAAATCAATTAAATATGAGTTTTCAGGGAGTTCTTCCCAACCTTCGTAGGCTTCTACATTTACACCATATTTAGATTCATTTTTTTGCGCATTATCTAAAATGTTTTGGGCTTCATCACTCAAATTATTTTCAGTATATAGGACAAAAAATATTCTTCTGTCTTTAATTCTTTCTGGATTAGAAGAAAGCACGCTCAACAATGATTGGTCACTTTGTATTTTTGATCTTGAATTTCTCCTGACAGCCCATAGCTTGCTATATTTTTCAATATCTCTTTCCGTAATTATTTTTGAATTCTCCCAATGCCTTAACCACCATTGTCTTATCTTATTCTGTCCATCCTTGGTCTCTTCTTTGTAGCCTGCCTCTATCCAGCCTGTAATTTCATCTCCTTCTAAACCCAAGCCATTAGCTGATAAATTAGCAGAACCAATAATAGTGCTATTATCTCCAATATATACCTTGGCATGTAATTTTTCAGATGTTTTTATTTCTACATCGTTTTCAAAAAGAGCTTTAATTGTATGAGGATTAGTTGCACCAGATTCAAGATTACAAATCATTCTAACTTTACAATTTTTTGGAATAAGCTCTAAAGCTTTTTCACCAACAAAGGCTACTGCACAGTCAACATGTTCAGACTCAGAAAATAATTCAGAAATTGACGTTCTAATATCGACTTCATTTAGAAACATGGGTGATACTCCTTATGAAAGCTAATGCGTCTGTGAGCGGCGAAAGAGTTTGCGAGTTTCGTCCGTTCGACAGACTTGTTATCAGGTCGCCGCTTAGGTGCTTGATGGCAAGTTTGGCGTACGGTATCCGCTCACAGACGCATTATCAGGTCGTTGTCTCGCTCGACCTGATAACAATTTATTAATAGGCAAGTTTGCCCGAATAAACCGATATAGCAGGATAAATAAGCATATTTGCCCTTCTTTTACCTTTTCAGGTAAATTTGCCTTTATAATATGCGTGTCACTGGATGTTCAGGCAACTTTGCCTTATGATTGGACTTGAAATTCATTTTAAACCTTAGCCTAAAAATGTCAACTAAAATATGAAAATACTAGATGAAGTCAGGAATATTATTCGTGTTAAACATTATTCCCGTCATACAGAATCCTGTTATTGTGATTGGATAAAACACTTTATTCTATTCCAAAAAATGCAAACCCATAGCACTGAAGTGAAAGTCAATTTAATTTAATTTAACACTGACTCCAATTATCATATCGTAACTTTCAATATCAAATACTTAGGCGTATAGTTTCTTTGTAAGTTGAGCGAGTTTTTTAGATTCAACTAATAAAAATATAAATGACTACCATTTCATAGGCAAACACTCCAACCCATAAAACCATATAAATTTAACCCTTAATAACCTTATGCCTTACTAAATTTTTATTGACTGAATAAAATCAAGAGGCCAATCTGCGTAATATAAGTTAATTATGAACATTAAAATAATCGTACTTCTTTTAGGTTTATTAATCGCGAATGTCCACTCTATCGCACATTCAGAAGAAACTCATTTTAAAAAATTTCAGCAAGGCAGTTATCAGCAACTTTTAAACCACTATAAAAATAAACCCTTTGTCTTGATTATTTGGTCGATTACTTGCTCACCCTGTTTAAAAGAAATGGCTTTTATTTCAACACTTCATCAACAACAGCCTAAATTAAATTTAATCCTACTGACCGTAGATGACCTAAGTGCTAATGCTGAAATTAATCACATTTTAACGAAATATAATTTAATCGACTTAGAAAACTGGGGATTTTTTGAAGGCCATGCCGCTAAATTACGCTTTGAAATTGATCCTAACTGGTATGGCGAACTCCCTAGAACCTATTTTTTTGATAAACATCATCAACGCACGGCCATTAGCGGCCTTATTAGTGAGGAAAAATATAAACAGCTATTAGCTCTTTAAATACTATGTTCACGCTAAATGAACGCTATAACCATTACTCTGTAAGACTAATTTCTGTTTGTACAATATTAGAACGTAATGAATGCAGTAAATCACCCACGCCTTTATCGGCTTCATTAAAAAGTGCAAACAAGGTATAGTTTCCAGAAATTCCTTCTGGAATAGTAAAATTTAAAAGTATATGAGCGGTATTATCCACAGTAACTGCCCGCTTAAAAACCGTCGGTGTGAAGGTAAATGAAACCCCATCATCCGTTAAATAGAGAAATTTCCCATTAGGTAATAAGATAGCGGCCCATAAATCTAAAGCCACCTCACGGGTAATTCCTGACTCTTGAACAGAGACATTAATTATTTCACCCACGGCGTAACTTGTTTTTAACGCGGTAAAGGCTAGCTGCCCTTCTCTACGACGAACGGTATTAATAACGACGGATTCAAGCGGAATATCCTGCGTATTAGTCGCGGATGCACTGATACTATCAATGGCTTCCATTCCTGCAACAACCTCACCAAAAACAGCATAACCCGAATTAGTTTCGGTATAATCTAAAAAACTATTATCCACATTATTAATAAAAAATTGAGCCGTTGCTGAATTAGGATCATTCGTTCGTGCCATTGCAATCGTCCCCCGTTTATTCAATAAACCATTATTTGATTCCAGAACAATAGGGGCAAGCGTTTGCTTCATAACCAAATCCGTACCAAACCCGCCGCCTTGAACCATAAAATTACTAATAACACGATGAAACAAGGTGTTATCGTAAAAATTTGAATCAACATAGCTTAAAAAATTAGCAACCGATATCGGGGCCGCTTCAGGGTTTAAATTCACCGTAAATGTCCCACGGTTAGTTTCAACATCAACAAAAGGATTTGCGATAACGAACGTTGGTGCAACAACCAGTAAACAAAAAGAGAGGATGAGAGAACGTTTATTCATGAAATAAACCTTAATTTTCAGCGTGTCATAGTAAAATCTTCGAGGCGAAAAATTCCCCGAAGATTCATTTTTTTAATAATCTAAAAATAAAAACTAATGGGTAACGTTAACCAACGTCCCTTTTGTTTGCCCAATGTCGGCTAATGTTTGTGTAAACCAATCACATTCAATATCAAACGGTTTACCGCCTTTAATCCGTGGAAACTCAATGGCGCGTAAAACATCATTTTGGTCATCATCATGTCCAATAACCCCTGATTCACGACGTAACGCACATTCAACCGCTAAATCCGCACAGGATTTAATTAATCGCATATCTTCGGTATTGGCCGCCGCAGCACGGGCAAAATAACCTGATTTTTGAATTAAGGTTTTTTCGGCACCAATCATTTCTGCAAATTGCTCACCCAACCACTTTCCAGGATTGACCGCATCTAATTTAATATGACCAAACGCATCACGGGGAACTTCCTGTCCTTGCGCTTCCATTTCAGCAACAATAGCCTCCACGCCCGCGCCTTCTGAAACAAAAATATTCACACAATCTACCTGATCCATCACTGTGCGTAAGCGTTTTGCTTCGGCCGCAAGATCCAGTGCCATTTCAGGAATAAAAACGGCATGAACTTCAAACGCGTCACGCGTTAATCCTAATTCAGGTAACCAGTCCGTTTTATCTAATAATTTACGGTATTCTTGTGCCGTTGCCGCCGTTAGCCAACCGCAATTACGCCCCATAACTTCATGAATGATTAACATTCGTGGGTTAGAATTATTTTCATCAACCACATTTTGAAAATATTTCGCCCCTTGCTCGGCGGCTGTCCACGCGCCTAATGATTGTTTAATGGGAAACACATCATTATCAACCGTTTTAGGTAACCCGATAACGGTTAAACCATAATCATTTTTTGCCAAATAAGCCGCTAAATCAGCCGCTGCGGTATTGGTATCATCGCCCCCAATGGTGTGTAAAACGTCTACGCCATCTTTGATAAGCTGTTCAGCCGCCACTTTTTGTGGGTCTTGACCTTCTTTAACCAAACCGCGTTTGATGCAATCTTTAATATTCGTTAATTTAACGCGGCTGTTACCAATACTAGAACCGCCTATTTTTTGTAATCGTCCTGCATTGGCCCGAATTTCAGGCGTGACCGAATAATAATCGCCTAATAATAGACCCTTATAGCCACTGCGATAGCAAATTATCTCAATACTGGGATCAATCTCACTATAACGCTCAATTAAGCTTCCAACGGCAGAGTTAAGGCAAGGGGCGAGTCCACCTGCGGTTAAAAGTGCTACTTTTTTAGGTTTATTCATAATATTTATAGATAGTCATGTTAAAAATGAGAATATTGACAGAATAGTGTTTATTTTTACTCGGTCAATACCAGCAAAAATTTAAACCCTCAATAACGAAACTTGAGTTATTTTGATTAGCATAAAAGGGGAGTTATTATTTTTAATTCCCTCATAACGTAAGGTATTTGAACGTCAATTTAATCAAGTTTTCACTCATTAATCACGTGATAGTAAGGTTAAATTTTATCAAATTTTAACACATTCTCTTTAAGACTTCCGTTTCCGAATTTTTAGAGCTAAGTCTCAATTAAAGTAAAAAATACGAATATCGTCTATAATACGTGAAGTATTTAGCCTAAATTTTTGATTACTTGAGAGTATTTTATGACAGGAGATAGACCTAAGATCCTACAAATTTCATTATCAATCCTATTTTTTGTTTTTGCATTCGTATCCTCTGTTATTTTATTTAGCTATGATAAAAATGACAGTGCGTGGACATCAAGTGATGGCTCACTCGAAATTAATAATATTTTAGGCACTATGGGCGCGTGGGTTGCTGATATTACCTTAAGTCTCTTTGGTTTTATGGCCTTTTTATTTCCTTTTATGCTTGCATGGCATAGCTATTTATTATTTCAACGCAAACAACCTAAAGGCCCGCTAAATACATTATTGTCAGCGCTAGGATTAGCAATTACAGTACTCGCTGGGACCGCTATTTTTTACCTCTATATTCCAAGTTTATCGATTGAATTACCTCACGGACGAGGAGGCATTTTAGGTGAAATGGCAGGCGATAGTATGTTATTTCTTTTCAGTGATGGCTACGCTCCTCGTTTAATACTGGGTATTTTTATTTTAGGGATGACCATTTTTAGCGGCCCCTCTTGGTTTTCAATTATGGATTGGGTTGGGAAACACACCTGTCAAGTAGCGATCAAATTACATCACGCTATTACTGATCGTTCAGAAACGGATAATTCTGACGAGGCTTTTTCCAGTCTTTATGAGGAACCATCGTTGGATGCTAATAAACCCAATGACTTCCCCCTTAAAAAATCAAAACCTAACAATAACACTAACAAATCCGCTAAAATTTCCAAAAAACCAACCCCTGTTTATCATGCGGCTTTGCCAGATGCGTCTTTACTGGTTAAACATAAGAAAAAAATTAAAGGTTATTCAAAAACAGAATTAGAAACCATTGCTGATTTAGTCGAAACTGTATTAGATGAGTTTAATATCTCTGTAAAGGTCGTCGATAAATTTCCAGGGCCTGTTATTACACGCTTTGAATTACTCTTAGCCCCTGGAATAAAGGTAAGTAAGGTCAGTGGGTTAACCAAGGATATAGCACGAGGGTTATCCGTTCAAAGTGTGCGTATCGTGGATGTTATTCCAGGAAAGCCCGTTATTGGACTCGAAATCCCGAATAAAGAACGCGAAATAGTGTCATTTAATGAATTAGTTAATTCAAAAGAATTTTCTGATGCAAAATCCCCGCTTACGTTAATTTTAGGTAAAGATATTGCATCAAAACCCGTCATGGCTGATTTAGGAAAAATGCCCCACTTATTAGTCGCAGGAACAACAGGCTCAGGAAAGTCAGTGGCCATTAATACCATGATTTTAAGCTTATTATTTAAATCCAGCCCGAAAAAAATACGGCTCATTATGATTGACCCCAAGATGCTGGAGTTATCTGTTTATGAAGGAATTCCCCATTTATTAACGCCTGTTGTTACCGACATGAAAGAAGCCAGTAATGCGCTACGTTGGGCGGTTGCTGAAATGGAACGCCGCTATAAATTAATGTCTAAACTCGGCGTTAGAAATTTACAAGGCTTTAATCATCAAATAGAACGCGCTATTGAGCAAGGTCATCCCATTCTTGATCCTTTATTTCAACCTGACCCACTGATCGAAGGAAAGCAACATAAACCGTCACTTGAAGCCTTACCTCATATTGTCATTGTTATTGATGAATTAGCTGACATGATGATGATTGTGGGTAAAAAAGTTGAGGAACTGATTGCTCGTTTAGCTCAAAAAGCACGTGCCGCTGGGATTCATTTAATTTTAGCCACACAACGCCCCTCTGTCGATGTCCTAACAGGTTTAATTAAGGCGAATGTTCCAACACGAATATCATTTCAAGTGTCATCACGTATAGATTCACGAACTATTTTAGATCAAAGTGGAGCCGAAGGTTTATTAGGCAATGGTGATATGCTTTATTTGCCCCCAGGAACAAGTATTCCCATACGCGCGCATGGAGCCTTTGTCGATGATGATGAAGTACACAGCGTGGTTGAGTTTTTAAAAACCACCGCACCCACCAATTATTTGACTACTATTTTAGACGAATCGAAAGAACCCATTCCAGGGTTAGATAAAATGAATATAACGGCATCAGACTCTGAAATCGATGTTTTATACGATCAGGCGGTTGCTTTTGTTATTGAGAGTCGAAAAGCCTCTATTTCTAGCGTTCAAAGACGATTAAAAGTCGGTTATAACCGCGCAGCAAGAATGATTGATGAAATGGAAGAGGCGGGTGTGATTAGTGGGCCTGAGCATAATGGTTCTCGTACCGTTCTCTCGCCCGCGTTAGATGAATAAAACAAAAAATAGATATTATAAACAAGGAATTTAAATGCAACAAAAAATAACAAAGGCTGTTTTTCCAGTCGCAGGATTGGGAACACGATTTTTACCAGCGACTAAAGCTAACCCAAAAGAAATGCTATCTATCGTTGATAAGCCCTTAATTCAATATGCTGTCGAAGAAGCCATTGACGCAGGTATTGAAACGCTTATTTTTATTACAGGTCGGAATAAACATTGTATTCAAGATCATTTTGATAAAACCTATGAATTGGAAGCAGAATTAGAAAAAAAAGGGAAGTTTGAACTGGTTAATCAATTAAAAAACATCCTTCCCTCTCATGTTTCTTGTGTTTTTATTCGTCAAAATCAAGCGTTAGGGTTAGGTCATGCGGTGAATTGTGCAAAACCTATTATTGGTGATGAACCTTTTGTGGTGTTATTAGCCGATGACTTAGTAAGAAAGAATGGCGAAAAAGGCTGTACGCGCCAATTAATTGAATTATTTGATGAACAGAACGCCAGTATTTTGGCCGTAGAATCCGTTGCCAAAGAAGAAACGGATAAATACGGTATTGTTTCCATCCAGCCACAAAATGAAAGGGTGGGGAATTTAGTTTCCATTATTGAAAAGCCAAATCCTGAAGAAGCCCCCTCTAATCTTGCCGTTATTGGTCGCTATATTCTGACTCCAGCAATCTTTAAACACCTTGATTCTTTGGGAAAAGGACGAGGGGGCGAAATTCAACTAACGGATGCCATTGCAAAATTATTACAAGAAGAATCTATATTAAGCTATAAATTTGAAGGAAGACGCTACGATTGTGGCTCTAAATTAGGCTATTTAATTGCTAATGTTGAACACGCTTTATTACACCCTGAAATTAAAACAGAGTTCTTAGCTTATTTAAAAAATATTGACTTATAACTAATTGATAAATAGTAAGTTTAAAAAACCATATTCTCGTAAATTATTGATAAAAAACAACTTTTTTTATTAAAAATGAATCTGCAAAGCAATGCAGCTTACTGTAAAATCCCTGCCTTGTTTAAATATACTTGTCAGGAATCGCATTAATGTCCGCATCATTATCACCTACGCCAAACGCTCCTATTACTGAAATTTCCTTACAAAATGCATCTATAGATATTTGGGAAACTAAATACCGTTTAAAAACTAAAGAGGGGAACCCTGTTGATAAAGATATTGATGCCACTTATCAACGGATAGCTAAAGCACTCGCGGCGGTTGAGAAGACCAAGGATTTACAAAAGAAATATTATCAAGAGTTTTTATGGGTTTTACGACAAGGGGCGATTCCTGCGGGGCGTATTATTTCTAATGCAGGGGCTGAAAAACATAAGCCTGCGACTTCGACGATCAACTGTACTGTTAGCGGAATCATCGAAGATAGCATGGATGATATTTTAAATAAAGTTCATGAAGCGGGGTTGACATTAAAAGCTGGGTGCGGAATCGGTTATGAATTTTCAACCCTTAGACCCAAAGACGCGTACGTTTCAGGCGCAGGTGCGTATACTTCTGGGCCGTTGTCATTTATGGATATTTACGACAAAATGTGCTTTACAGTGTCTTCGGCTGGCGGACGACGGGGCGCGCAAATGGCAACTTTTGATATTTGCCACCCTGATGTTATTGAGTTTATTCGTGCAAAACGCGAAGATGGGCGTTTACGTCAATTTAATCTTTCTTTATTAATTACCAGCGAATTTATTGAAGCGGTTAAAAATGATTCTGCTTGGCCATTATCTTTTCCTGTTAGAGCAAAAGAAGTTAAACAAGATAATTTAGATTTAAAGGATGTTGAGAAAATTATCTGGCGTGATTTACCTAATACAGATCAATATGTGAATAATGAAGCGGGGTTAGTTGCTTGTCGAATTATTAAAACCATTCCCGCTAAACGTTTATGGGACATTATTATGTCCTCAACCTATGATTATGCCGAGCCAGGTTTTATCTTAATTGATAAAGTCAATGAAATGAATAATAACTGGTATTGCGAAAATATTCGTGCGACTAATCCATGTCTTGCCGAAGGTACACTCGTTTTAACGCCAACGGGATTACGAAAAGTTGAGACTATCATAGAAGGGGATACTATTTCGACTATTGATGGTGAAGGAATAGTTAAAACCGTTGAAAAGCATAACAATGTAGCGGTTTTACGAGTTTCATTTGCTAACGGTAAAACATTACGTGCAACAAAAGCCCATATCTTTCATACGCTGGATGGAAAAGGTTCAATTAATAAAAATAAACGCTTAGAAAATTTAAATGTAGGTGATTTAATTAGAACCTATGATAAAGATAATTTATATTCAACGAGTATTACTAAAATTGAAGCGGATGGCTTTAGTAATGTTTATGATTTGTATGAGCCTAAATCAGATACTTGGATTACAGAAGGTATTGTTAATCGTGGTTGTGGTGAACAAGCCCTACCCCCATACGGAAGTTGTTTACTTGGCTCAATTAACCTAACTCGTTTCATAAAAAAACCGTTTACTAATGAATCATCCTTTGACTGGGATACTTATCGTAAAGCAATCCGAATTTTTACCCGCTTGTTAGATAATGTCGTCGAAATAAACGGCCTGCCTTTAGAAAAACAACGCGAAGAAATTATTTCAAAACGCCGTCATGGCATGGGTTATTTAGGCTTAGGCTCAACGGTCACCATGTTGGGAATGAAATACGGCGATGAACAATCACTTACGTTCACCGAAGAAATTACAAAAGTGTTAGCGATTGAAGGCTGGAAAGAAGGTCTCGCTTTGGCTAAAGAAAAAGGCACTGCTCCAATTTTGGAAAAAATATTTACGGTAACGGGGGAGATGTTACATAAACGTCCTGAAATGGTAACGGATGGTTATAACGTCGGTGATAAAATTGCAGGTAAAGTATTACATGCTAAATATAGTCGTTATATGCAGCGGGTTGCTGAGGCAGAGCCTGAATTAGTCGCCGAATTGATTGAAATAGGAGCGCGATTTACTCACGCAACCAGCATAGCGCCCACCGGTACAATTTCTTTATCATTAGCCAATAATGCCAGCAATGGCATTGAACCCAGTTTTGCCCATCATTATTCGCGTAATATTATTCGTGAGGGTAAAAAATCAAAAGAGAAAGTGGATGTCTATTCATTTGAATTATTGGCTTACCGTGCCTTAATTAATGCCGAGGCGATGCCTTATAGTGATAACCCAGACCATCAATTACCTGATTATTTTATTTCTGCCGACCATGTTACTCCTAAACAACATGTCGATATTCAAGCCGCTGCACAAAAATGGATAGACTCTTCAATTTCAAAAACCGCCAATGTACCCACCGATTATCCTTATGATGATTTCAAAGATATTTATCAATATGCCTATGAAAAGGGTTTAAAAGGTTGTACCACCTTTCGTTTTAATCCTGAAGTCTTTCAAGGTGTATTAGTCAAAGAGGCTGATTTAGAAAATACCACGTATCAGTTCACCTTAGAAGATGGGACTAAAGTTGAATTAAAAGGCAATGAAGATGTTGAATATGATGGTGAAATACACTCAGCAGCAAATTTATTTGATGCCTTGAAAGAAGGCTATTATGGAAAATTTTAGACCTTCAAACGTAAAAACTATTTTTTAAGTTCTATTTAAAAAATAGAGCCAAACTAAATTCGCACCCTAAGATGGGTTATGTCCATCTTAGGTAATTTTCCTTTTAATTTGTTTCTTTGTAAGTAATTTGCTACAATTAAAAAAAATTTCGCCGTTACAAATTTGCCGTTAATTTAAATAGAGACTATGATTAAACTATTAACCTTATTGACTATTACTTTTTTAGTCGGTTGTACTGGGGCACCCAAAACAAAACTAACGCAAGTATCCTCATTAAAACCAGTAACATGGGAAACGCCTTTTTTTGTAAAAAAGCCCTATAACAACCCATTAAAATGCTCAATTACCCCACTTACAGCAGAAGAAAAATCAGTAAAGCGATCCATTGAATTATTAGAAAAGTTTTTTGAAGAATGGAAAGCGGTTAAACATCGAATGGGGGGCTTAAGTAAACGAGGGGTCGATTGCTCAGGCTTTGTTCAATTAACATTTTTAAATCAATTTGACCTTAAAGTGCCGCGCACAACAGGTTTACAAGTCAAGCTAGGCAAGTCGATTCCAAAAAATAAGTTGAAAACAGGTGATTTAGTTTTTTTTAAAACCAGTCCTCGGGTTAGGCATGTCGGTATTTATTTGAAAGATAATATCTTTATCCATACGTCATCAAGCAAAGGCGTGATGAAATCAAAGTTAAACAAGGGATACTGGGCTAAAAAATATTGGAAAGCTAAACGCGTTGCCTTTAAAACGACCGATTTCTTTAGTCAATTGATTCGCCGCGAGCAAGTTTAGGTAATTTTCCTTCAAGGCCCATTGCCGCTTTCATAATCTTATTTTTAACAGGTAAAACCCGCTCCGCTAATCCTAAGCCTAAATTCCTTAAAAATTTAATTGGAACTACTTTATTACTAAAAACACGATAAAAAATATCCATAACGGTCATCATTTTTAAATTTTCATTGCGACGTAAGGATTCATAACGCTTTAAAATCGTTACGTCAGCAATATTTTCGCCGTTTTTAGCCGCATCAACTAACACTTCGGCCAACGCAGCCGCATCCAACAAGCCAATATTAACCCCCTGCCCTGCTAATGGGTTAATCATGTGCGCGGCATCACCGACTAAAGCAACGCCTTGTTTAACATAACTTTGAGCATGTTGCCGCCTTAATGGAAAACTGGCAACGCCTAGAATTTGTGTGATTTTTCCAAGACAATCAGGAAAAGCGGCTATTAATTCCTGTCTTAATTCAGGATAAGATAAAGCCTTCAATCGCCGTACTTCATCTGCTGAATTATACCAAACAACCGAACCATAATAATCGGTCAGCGGTAAAAAAGCTTGAGGACCTTCGGGGGTAAAACGCTGCCAAGTAATATCTTGTTGTGGATAATCGGTTTCAACATAAATAACCATCGCATGTTGCTGATAATCCCAACTGGTGACACCTAAACCAACACTTTGTCGTACCCGTGACTGACCGCCGTCTGCGGCAATAAGCATTGTTGTCTCTAATAATTGGCCATTATCAAGTTCTAATTGGGTTTCTGTGAGTGAATAATCTATTTTTTTAATACCGACGGGCGCAAATAAGCTAATATTTTCAAATTGCTGTAATCGTTCCAATAAAGCAAGTTGTGTTATTCGATTTTCAACGATAAACCCTAATTCAGAATGCTTAATCGCATCACTGCAAAATTCAGTATCACCCGTTGTTTCAAAAACACGCATACGTTTAAATGGACAATAACGTCGCTTTAAAATACCTTGCCAAGCCCCGACCGTTTCAATAATATTTTTAGAGGCGATACTTAATGCGGAAACCCGCAAGTCATGAGGCTGATCCTCTGAAAATTCATCAGGAAGGTATTTTTCTATAATAGCAACATTTAAATTACTACCGCCTAGGCCACACGCAACAGCGGCACCAACCATGCCACCACCGACAATGATAATATCAAATTTTTGAGTCATCTGAATGAATTTTAAGTTAAGTTTTTTGGGAATAGAGCTTTGTATTTTATTCATAACTCGCATTATGATAAAATAGAAGAGTTTAACTCACACTTTATTGTGAAGATTTAAAACCGTTACTCATTAAGCTTACTTGGTAAGTATAGGACTTGGAACTCTATCATGCCGTGAAAAAAAACACTACATGCACTTACCATTTAAAAGAGATAGTTTTTAAAAACAGGGAAATTATGATTAGAAATCCCCAAAATATAGGCACAAATAAAATGCTTTATAACGCTGATTTATCGCAGGATAGCTGCGGAGTTGGGTTCATTACCCATAAACAAAGTCAACAAACTCATGATGTTTTATTAAAAACCCATGAGGCTCTTTGTACTATTCCTCATCGTGGCGGTATGAGTGCAGAAGGTGTCGGGGATGGTGCGGGGGTTAATATTGATTTATCACTTAAATTCTTTCGTAAAATCACAAAAAAAAACAACCTTGAGTTAGGAGAATTCGGCGTTGCTAATTTTTTCTTTCCAGAAGACCATGAACATCATGACTCGGACGCACGCGTCATGGTTGAAAAATATTTAAAACAATTTGATTTTCCTATTATTAGGTGGCGCGATGTGCCTATTAATAATAAAGAGATTAATGAGGCTGCGATTAAGGCGCAGTTACCAATTAAACAAATTATTTTTAGTCGTCCTAATCATTTAAAAACAGCAACGCATGAAGAATTTGAAAGTCTCATTCAAAAGGCATTATTAACAATAGAAGCCGAAGGTTTTACTGATGATAACTTACAGGGGTTTTACCCTCTTTCCATGAGTTCACGCACTCAAGTGTATAAAGCGCGTTTAAACTCGAATGAAGTCATCCCTTATTTTATAGATTTATACGATACCGACCACGAAATTAGCACTTTATTTTTTCATACCCGCTTTTCAACCAATACTGAACCTGCCACCATGATGGCACAACCTTTTCGTTATATGGCGCACAATGGTGAGCTAAATACCGATAAGAAAAATCGTTTAAGCGAAAATGCGATTGCAAAGCAACAAAATAAAACCGTTATTTTTCCAAAAGGACAATCCGATTCAGGACGTTTAGATCAAACACTCACCCGTCGTATTAATGAAGATGGCTTAGACATTGTTACCGCTGTCTTAGCCATGATGCCCCCTGCATGGGAAAACGACCGCTCATTATCCGATGATGTGCGAGCAATGTTGGAATACTTTAGTCTTTATGAAGAAAAAAATGATGGGCCTGCGGCCTTAATTTTTAATGATGGCATTCGAGTAGGTGCGCGTTTAGACCGTTTAGGCTTACGGCCTTTACGCTCAGTTGAAACCGATGATTATTTAGTGGTGATGTCAGAAGCGGGACAAATTGACTTCCCGCCAGAGCAAGTTTTAAGGCGCGGACGGATTGAAGCGGGGGGCATGTTATATTTCGATCATGAAACCCAGCAAGCCTATAATAGTCATCAAGTTATGGAACGTTTAGCGAAAGAACACGATTATAAAAAATTATTAGCCGATAGCTGCATCCATTTATCAGAACTTGAAACCGTGGCCTTATCTGCGATTGATAATAAGCGTGAGTTTAGTATCGAACAGCAACATACCGCTTATTCCTTAAACCAAGAAAGTTTTAAATTTTTACTGGATCCGATGCTAACTGTCGGATTAGAAAAGGTTTCTGCAATGGGCTATGGCATTACGCCTAACGCACTTTCAAAAGCAGAAGGCGGCATGTCACGTTATTTTAGCCAACGTTTTGCTCAAGTGACTAATCCACCGTTAGATTCCTTGCGTGAAAGTGATGGCATGACTTTACGGGTTGCATTAGGCGCAAAACCGAATTTTTCACCCCAAAATTCACAGCAACTAGTCATTGATTCCCCTGTTTTACAACGTCCACAACTCGCCCAAATTTATCAACAACAAGCGGTTAGTGTCGTTACTTTAGAAATGCTTTACAGTCCTGATTATGAAAATCAAGCGCGGAATGCCGAACAGTTAGAACAGGCTTTATTAAGCGTTTGTGATCAAGTAGAACAGGCCGCGCGTGATAATATTGGGATTATAGTCTTAAGTGATAAAAATATTAGTCCCGAAAAAGCGGCCATTCCTGCGTTATTAATGATTTCAGCGGCGAATCAGCGTTTAGTAAAACAAGGTCTACGCTTTAATTCCTCCTTAATTGCCGAAACAGGACAAGCCGCCAGTCCGCATGATGTCGCCACTATCTTAGGGTTTGGCGCATCGGCTTTATGTCCTTTGAGTGTGCATAATCGCGTAATGACGCACTATCAAGATAACGAGTCGCAACAACAAGCTTTAGATAACTTCCAAAATGGCGTGGCTAAATCATTGATGAAAACCATGGGGAAATTTGGTTTATGTACCGCTGAAAGTTATATCGGCGGCGAGTTTTTTGAATCCAATTATTTAGATACGAATGAGCCTAAATTAAACGGTTATTTTCCTAATATTCACGCCTCTGTCGGCGGTGTACAGTATGCAGATCTTGCTGCCAGTGCTACCGAATGGCATCACAAAGCATTAGCCATAAACGATGAAAAGGATATTCCCTTTTTAGGCTTATTCAAAGAACGCCAAGAAGGGGCGGGACATACGTTTGGTAATGTTTCGGTACGTGAATATATTAAAATGACCGATGAGCCTATTTTATATATTCCTCAACAACAATCAACGGTCGCGAGTGATACCGCTTATGCTGATTTTGGTTATGAAAAACGGACACCCGAACAGATTGATGCCTTTGGTGTAACGCCAGCTTATCGAAGTTTCATAAAACATTTGTATATCGAACGGGAATCTCGTCCTGCGGCATTGCGAGATATTGTTGATTTTCCAGCCGATATTTCTACCGCTAATACGGCGGATGAATTTAATCTCATTTTAAATAAACAAAACCTACGCGGCAATAACAATTATTTAATTCGCGGATTAAACGTTAATGCAACAGCCGATGGCTTTCAAATTACATTCACCGCGAATAATACGGAAAAACGCTTACATGAACTCTTAAGTCACTTTGAAACTTGTTTTGGCACAAAAAGTTTAAGTACGAAAATTGATGCCGATACTCTAAACATCAACGTCATTGATAATGATTTATTCGCTAATTATTTAGCCACCATTAAAACCGCCCCTGATGCCATTGAATTATCCACCGTTCAAGCAGCCCATGAGATTACTAAAAAATTAGCCACGGGGGCAATGAGTCATGGCGCGTTATTATCAGCAGCGCATGAAGCCGTTGCACAGGGAACAAATATTGCGGGCGCAGTCAGTAATTCAGGGGAAGGTGGCGAACACTCCAGTCGTTTTGGCACGTTAAAATCCAGTAAAATAAAACAATTTGCCTCGGGTCGTTTTGGCGTTTGGGCAGGTTATTTGGCCGATTCTAATTGTGAAGAAATTGAAATAAAAATTGCCCAAGGTGCAAAACCCGGTGAAGGTGGTCAATTACCTGCGATGAAAGTCTCGGTTGAAATTGCCTCATTACGAGGGGGAACACCGAAAGTTGAATTAGTGAGTCCGCCACCGCATCATGATACCTATTCGATTGAAGATTTAGGACAATTAATTCATGATGCCAAAGCCGCACGCGTTAAAGTCGTGGTTAAATTAGTCTCCTCTGAAGGCATTGGAACAATTGCTGTTGGGGTTGCGAAAGCAGGCGCGGATGTCATTAATGTCGCGGGTAATTCTGGCGGCACAGGCGCGGCTGCGGTCACTAGCTTAAAGCATACAGGACGCTCGCCTGAAATTGGTATTGCCGAAGTTCACCAAGCCTTAGCTGTCAATGGCTTGCGTGATAAAGTGGTCTTACGTTGCAGTGCGGCTCATCAAAGCGGTTTAGATGTCGTGAAATCCGCCATTATGGGCGGCGATTCCTTTGAATTTGGGACGACTGCATTAATGATGCTTCGCTGTGTAATGGCGAAAAATTGTAATGTAAAATGTCCCGCTGGTTTAACCACCGCGCATGAAGAATTTAAAGGCGATTCACGTGTTTTAGCGCAATATTTTATGAATTTAGCCCATGAAGTCCGCGAAATTCTCGCTGATTTAGGCTATCAATCTTTAAAAGATATTCGAGGACAAGCTGATTTATTGCATTTAATTGACCATCCAACGATGGTGGGGCAATTAGATTTCACCGATTTATTAGCGCAGGTTACTGTCCGTAAAATTGCTCAACCTATTTATTTAGAAGCCAATTTTTTAATTGATGATCTCATTATTGAACAGGTTAAATCGAATTTAATTGATAACAATAGCTCACATGTAATTATTGAAGGGGCGGCGTTTAAATTAAATAATTTGAATAAAACCGTAGGTGGACAAACAGCGATTGATATTGAACGATTACTGCATTATGAATTGAATGATGCACAACGTGCCACGTCGCCGATTATTTATACCAATCAACACGGTCGGCATTATTTTGCCCCTGATAGTGTTATTATTCGTACCACAGGATCAGCAGGACAAAGTTATGCTGCATTTTTGAATGATGGAATGCGAATAGAACATACGGGAACCTGTAATGATGGAGTCGGTAAAACCATGTGTGGCGGGACAATCATTGTCAAATCACCAGGGGGCGGCTCAAGTAATGCGGGTGAAAACGTATTAATTGGTAACTTTGCCTTATTTGGTGCGTCAGGCGGTAAAGTCTTCATTAATGGTGAAGGCGGTGACCGTTTTGCCGTCCGAAATTCAGGCGCGATGGCGGTTGTTGAAGGCGTTGGCGACTTTGGTTGTGAATACATGATTAACGGGACTGTCCTTAATCTGGGTGGTTTTGGGAAAGGCTTTTGTACGGGAATGTCGGGTGGAAATGCCTATCAATATGATCCTGATAATTTATTAAAGGATTTGTATGATAAAACGTCGGTTGAAATTCGTTGTTTAAGTGAAGAAACCAAGGTTTCTAGAGCGCATGAACAATTTATTTTAGCGATGCTTGAGCAACATCTTGAGTACACAGGCTCGGAAAAAGCAAAAGTCTTATTAGAAAACTGGCAAACTGAACGTCAACACTTTTTTATTGCCATCCCTTTATGGTTATATAAAACTCAAACCGCATCTTTTTTACAACAAGCACTTGAACGTAAAGTCATCATAGAAGAATTATCCATCGCTTTAGCTCAACAACAAATTGCAGAAGTGAAGAATGCTCATCAAAAAAACACGCCCTTATTTGATGGTGCAGTGCCTGCTTATGGTGATATTGACACTCAATTAACATTTAAACTCATCAATAGTTTTGCAGTGATAGATACCGCTGAAAAACTAACGGATGACGTGTTTAAGTTAATAACGGAAAGACCCCGTAAATTACAAGATACGCTGGTTAAAAGTATTCGTGAAGCCTATAGCCACTACAGTGATGAACAACTCGCCTCATTACTCGCAGCAAAACGTTTAACCGATTATAAAACAGCGTTAATGAATCGGGATGTCCAAAGTATTAATTCTATGGGTTCAACGGCATGGATTATAGAGCAAGATAGAGTTAATCGTAATGCATTAAACGTCTTAACATCGGTTGATGAATATCTCGCTAGTCATGTAAGTTTGGAAATTGTCCAAGCGATGATGACTGCGTAATTTTGTTTATTGGAGAAATAAATGTTAGCAACAAAAGAAGAATTACAGACGGAAATAGAAGCGCAAAGAAATTTATTAAGCACGGATAGATTAGATATTTCTTTTGGCGAATTGATGAGTATGTATGAGCGTGAAGAGATTAAAATTAAACCAGATTTTCAACGTTATTTTCGCTGGGATGAAGAGCAGCAAACACGTTTTATTGAATCAATTCTTTTAGGTATTCCCATTCCTCCTATTTTTGTTGCCTCAGATGGTGATGGTGTATGGGAATTAGTGGATGGTTTACAACGAACCTCAACTGTGCTTTCTTTTTTTGGTATTTTAAAAAGTGAAGATAAAGAGATTA
Source organism: Methylococcales bacterium (assembly GCA_030949405.1). Classification (NCBI taxonomy): domain Bacteria; kingdom Pseudomonadati; phylum Pseudomonadota; class Gammaproteobacteria; order Methylococcales; species Methylococcales bacterium. The sequence goes on from JAUZSN010000002.1 coordinate 2,741,405, forward strand.
AAGAAAAAAATAATTGGGTTTTAGGCGCAGGAAATAAAATTAAAACCCTAGAAGGATTTTCTTATGAAACACTACCTAATGTCTTTAAATTAAATATCAAAAGATCAACTTGCCGAGTTGAGATTCTTAAGTGGAATAGTAACTATGATATGCGATTTGAATTATTTAATCGACTCAATACAGGCGGTTCACCTTTAACTGCACAAGAAATTAGAAATTGTATTTATAGAGATATTTCCAGTGATTTTAATGATTTTTTAAAACATATTTCTGAGAATAAAGATTTTCTCGAACTAATTGATTTAAATGATAATAATTTAGAACAACTTTATCATGAAGAATTAGCACTTAGGTTTATTTCTCTTTATAACAATAAAGATAATATAAAAACTGGGCTTGCTCAACATATGACTGATTTCATGAAACATGCGTTGGAAAATAAAGAGTTTGATTATGAAAAATATGAATCTATTTTTATAAAGACATTTAAGTTATTACAGCCTTTAAGTAAGAGTATTTTTCGGAGTAAAGATAGAAAAGGACGAATAATAACCACTATTTATGATATTGTGACTATTGGTGTCAGTGAATATTATGATTTTTATAAAGACAAACCAATAACGTTAATTCAGGAAAAAATTGATCGTCATCAAAAAGAAATTATTAATGTTATCAAAACATCAAGTAGTAATGGGCAAAAAGGGAGAATAATTGATCGTATAGAAATCGCTCGTAAAATATTTGGAAACCAATGAATACAGCGTTAGTTCTTTTAGAGCAAGAAATTACTTCTGATATAGACACAAGACTAAGCTCAATATCGAGTATTAAGACACTCACCTCACGTTATAATCTTTTAGACTACGATAAAGATTTACTGTTACAACATTCAATCCCTATGATTTATTCAATCTGGGAAGGATTTATTCAGCAAACTTTTCAAATTTACATTAGGACATTAAATAAACTAGAACTTAGCTTTGATACTCTTTGCAAACCCATGATTATTTTTCATTTAGAAAATAAATTTAAACAATTTGCAGAATATCCTAAAAAATTAGATAAAAAGCTACTTTTTTTAAACAACTTAATCAATTTTATCATGCTGAAAAAATTAATATTAACCCTATTGTAAATACTGAAAGTAATGTTGGCTTTGCTATTCTTAATAAAATATTAGCAGAATTTAACCTTGAAAAGATTCAAGAATACCCTGAACCTAAATACTCTTTAAAAGATGAACTTGATAAATTCCTTTTAAAAATCAGAAATAATATTGCTCATGGACAAAATTCTATTTTAGTAACGACAAATGATATAACTAGAGCTGCAAAATTAGTAACATTGTTAATGGACTTAGTTTTTGAAAGAATCAAGGAGGGTTTTATTAATCAGACTTACCTTGAGTCTACATAATAAAAAAATTATGACCTACCTAAAACAAATAGAAAACTATCTCATTTTAAATTATTAGCCTTCAATGAAAACACTGAAAATTCCAAACAACGCCCCTTATTCTGATACTCAACGCGCATGGCTCACAGGATTTTTTGCAGGAATGCACAGCCACATGTTGCAAAGTGCTAGCGCAAACCAAACCGCCAACGCACAAATTATTAATATTCTTTACGGAACGCAAACAGGGACTTCTGAATCCGTTGCTCATGATGCTGCCGAGGCCGCTAAAACGCATGGCTTAAACCCCATTGTTAAAAGCATGGATGAGCTTGAAATTACTGATATGGCCACGATGGAGTATTTGCTCATTATCACCAGTACTTATGGTGAAGGGGATATGCCTGATAATGCTCAAATACTTTGGGATGCAGCAAGTAATGATGAAGCTCCCCGTTTTGAAAATACCCACTATTCCATCTTAGCTTTAGGCGATACCAGCTATGATCTATTTTGTCAGGCTGGAATAGATTGGGATCAACGTCTTGAAGCTTTAGGGGCTAAACGTGTTTATCAACGTATTGATTGTGATGTTGACTTTGAAGAGCCTGCAGAAAGTTGGATAAGCAGCGTTATTCCGCTTATGTCTGATGGGTCTGCCACGACGCTACTGGATAACGAGGCCCCCACAAATAATAAGCCTCAGTATAATCGTAAAAACCCATTTCCCGCGACAATGACCCTAAATAAAATTGTCACCGCTGAGCATTCATCAAAAGAAACTCGTCATTATGAAATCTCCATTGCCGGTTCTGGTTTAAGCTATGAAGCAGGGGATGCTTTATGCATCATTCCTACCAATTGTCCTGAATTAGTCGAAGCGATCATTCAAGCCATTGGCTGTAAAGGCGATGAGGACGAACCTGTTAAGGGTGAATTAATCAGCTTGCGGGAAGCGTTACAAAACCAATTTGAAATTAAATTACCCAGCAAAGAACTCATTGAAGAAATTGCTAAACGTTCAGGCGATCAAGTCTTAAATGAATGTTTAGAGTCTAATGATAAAAGCAAGCTCAATGATTATTTATGGGGACGCGATTGTTTAGACTTAATCGTACAATCCGCGAATATGGAATTTTCTGCCGCAGAATTCATCGCTCTTTTAAAACCGTTACAACATCGTGCTTATTCCATTGCGTCCAGTGGAAAAATGTACCCTGAAAATGTGCATTTAACCGTGGCGAGTGTACGTTATCAAGCGCAAGGACGTGAACACAAAGGGGTTTGCTCTACTTATTTAGCCGATATTGTCGGTGAAAGTACCGATGTTAACGTCTTTTTTACCCCTAATAAAAGTTTTAGAGTCCCAGAAAATAATAATTTACCGATTATTATGGTCGGCCCTGGAACAGGTATTGCACCTTTTCGTGCTTTTTTACAAGAACGAGAGTTTAGAAAAGCCCAAGGGAAAAATTGGTTGTTTTTTGGTGATCGAAATGCCGAAACCGATTTTATCTATCAAGATGAATTGGAGGCGATGCAAAAAAATGGAATCTTAAACCGTTTAGATTTAGCCTTCTCTCGCGATCAACAAGAAAAAATTTATGTACAAGATAGAATGCGTGAAAAAGGGGCTGAAATTTTTGCATGGTTAGAACAAGGCGGCTCTTTCTTTGTTTGTGGCGATGCCTATCGCATGGCAAAAGATGTCGATCAAGCCTTACATGATATTATCACCGAACAAGGCCATAAATCCGAAAACGAAACCCTTGATTATATTAATCAACTAAAAAAAGAAAAACGCTACGTTAGAGATGTCTATTAAATCAACTTATTTTTTTATCCTAAAATGGGTGTTTCTATGCCAATAACAATCCTTGTTGTTGAAGACGAAGAGGCTATTCGAGACATGTTAGCCATGGTTCTTGAACAAGCGGGCTTAACTATTTTTGCCGTGGCCAGTGCTGAGGAGGCGTTACAATTTTTGACCGATAATCCCTTACCTGATTTATTAGTTTTAGATTGGATGCTACCAGGAATTAGCGGGATCAAATTAACGCAACGTTTAAAAAAAGATGATATTTATCAGCAAGTTCCCATTATTTTATTAACCGCTCGAGGTGAAGAGGACGATAAAATTAAAGGGCTCGATTGTGGTGCTGATGATTACATGACTAAACCTTTTTCACCCAAAGAATTAATTGCGCGTATTAAAGCTATTTTGCGTAGACAAGGGGGCTTAGAAACTAAAGCGATTATTTCGGTCGGTCCCATTAATTTAGATCAAGAACAGCACCGCCTAAGCATTAATAATAAAAATTTAGTCATGAGTCCAACTGAATTTCGTTTAATGCACTTTTTTATAACCCATCAAGATAAGGTTTATAGTCGTACTCAATTATTAGATCATGTTTGGGGGCGTAGTACCTATGTTGAAGAGCGAACCGTTGATGTTCATATTCGCCGTTTAAGAAAAATTTTACTCCCCCATCAGTGTGATACGCTCATTCAAACAGTTCGCGGATTTGGGTATCGCTTTTCTCTAACGGATTAACTCATGTGGGAATGGCGAAAAGAAATTATTAAACTGCTGTTGTTTATCCTCTTAGCGGGTATTTTAAGCACGTTTATGGGCTATTTTTTCCCGATGTTGAGCCTAATTTTACTCTTTGCCCTTATTCGCCAGTCGCTCTTAATTACTCAATTAGAACATTGGTTAAGTCATGGGGCGGGCGGTGAAATTCCACGGGGCTTAGGAATATGGGAGGATATTTATTATCATTTTTACCGTCTAAGGGTAACCAAAAAAAAACGCAAAAAACAGTTAAGTAAAATACTCAAACAATTCCGTCAATCAACCGATGTTTTACCTGATGCCGCTGTTGTTTTAGGACAAAACGATGAAATTGAATGGTCAAATAAGCTGGCTAAAAATGTATTGGGTTTAAAAAAATCGGATAAAGGCCAACGCCTGCCTAATCTTATTCGACAGCCTGCGTTTATTGATTACTTGAACAATCATCAAGCTCATAACCCCCTCATTATTAATTCCCCCGTTAATAATCAATTAATATTACAACTTCGTTTGGTTAATTATGGAACAGGTCAGCGGTTATTGATTGCTCAAGATGTGACCCAACAAAAAAAAATGGAAGTGATGCAGAAAAATTTTGTTGCGAATATTTCCCATGAATTAAGAACGCCGTTAACCGTATTAAAAGGCTATTTAGAAACCTTACAAGAACAACCGTCTGAAACCCATTCTAAACTTTTAAAGCATTCTCTGGGCCAGATGTCCGCACAAACTGACCGAATGCAATACCTCGTCAATGATTTATTATTATTGGCTCGCTTAGAAACACAACAGCAAACAATAAATTATGTTGATATAGCTCAATTAATTACACTTATTTGTAGCGAAACCAATCAGCATGAATTTGCATCACGAATTAAATTACAACTTGAAACTAAACTAGGTTTACAGGGAAACCGTGAAGAGTTATACAGTGCCTTTAGCAACTTAATTATCAATGCCTTAAAATATTCGCCTAAGGACTCAACGATAAACGTCATTTGGTCAAAACAAGGCGAGCAATTATGTTTTGATGTGATTGATAACGGCGAAGGCATCGCCCCTGCACATATTTCACGCATAACCGAACGTTTTTATCGGGTGGAAATTAAACGTGACCGTAAAATAAACGGAACGGGGTTAGGGTTAGCGATCGTCAAGCATGTGCTGATGCGTCATGAGGCTCAATTAGAGGTTAATAGTCAATTAGGTCAAGGCAGTCATTTTCGTTGTATTTTTAAACGATAAGGCCGGTAAGAGATAAAAATCATGGATATGCATCAACAACATAATTTAAAAGATAAAGTTTTTGACTATCAACAAAAATTAGAAGAAAACCCTCAGCACCTAACGGCTTATTACAATATGGGCGTTATTCTAAAAAAACTAGGGTGCTTAGAGCAGGCGGTTGATGCCTATAAAAATCAATTAAACGTTAACCCATTACATGAAAAATCTTGGAATAATATAGGGACGGTTTTATTTAAACAGGAAAGGTACTCAGAAGCCAAAAAATCCTTCAATAAAGCGTTGGAAATTGATCCCACTTATGTGTACGCGCTTACAAACTCAGCCGAGTTAGCGTTAGTAGAAAAAGATTATCCCCTTTGTTTACAGTATGTAAATGAAATTTTGAAACTAGTCACTGATAATACCGAAGAATACATTCTCGCCCCGTTTATAATTTGGTTAACTGCCGCTGATAAAAGCTATCAACCTGTACTGGATGCCATTAAAAATCAAGATAATGAACATGCGTTTAACTGGAATTTTGAAAGCCTTGAATTAGTTATTTACACACTTTGTAAATCGCAACAAAAAATTGCCGAAAGTTTTATCGCTTATTTCAATAAGGACTTAAGCTTATCAGGACTACAAGAAAGATTAAAAAATGATTAAAAAGAAAAGATTAGGCTTGGTAATGGACTAAGATGCCTTTAAAATAGGGTTTTATCTGAAAAATTGACGCTGTGAAATTTCAAAAAGAATTTGATGTAATTGTCATTGGGGGCGGTCATGCAGGAACAGAAGCCGCATTGGCTGCTGCTCGTTGTGGCTGTAGCACCTTATTATTAACCCAAAATATTGATACGCTTGGCCAAATGAGTTGCAACCCTGCCATTGGGGGCATTGGTAAGGGTCATTTAGTGAAAGAAATTGATGCCCTTGGCGGAGTCATGGCAAGGGCAATTGATCATGCAGGGATTCAATTCAGAACCTTAAATGCCAGCAAAGGCCCTGCTGTTAGAGCGACTCGCGCTCAAGCCGATCGTGTTTTATATAAACACGCCGTGTGTAAAACCTTAGAAAATCAACCGAATTTAAGGCTCTTCCAGCAAACCGTATCGGACTTAATCGTTGAAAATGATCAGGTCATCGGCGTTAACACTCAAATGGGATTATCGTTTCATAGTCACACCGTCGTTTTAACCACGGGTACATTTCTAGGCGGACGCATTCACATTGGGCTTGAAAACTATACAGGAGGACGCGCGGGTGATCCTGCCTCTATTGCCTTAGCAGAACGATTACGTGAACTTCCCTTTAAAGTTGATCGTTTAAAAACAGGCACGCCCCCACGCATTGACGGGCGGACGATTGATTACAGTCAACTGGAAACCCAACAAGGGGATACACCGTTACCTGTATTTTCATTTATAGGGTCACGTCAACAACATCCGCGACAAATTCCGTGTCATATTACTCGAACCAACCGTAAAACTCATGACATTATTCGTCAGGGCTTGGACCGATCACCGATGTATTCGGGGGTTATTGAAGGCGTAGGCCCTCGTTATTGCCCGTCCATTGAAGATAAAGTAATGCGTTTTGCAGACCGTGATTCACATCAAATTTTTGTTGAACCCGAAGGATTAGAGACCCACGAAGTTTACCCCAATGGTGTTTCGACCAGTTTACCTTTTGATGTTCAATATGCGTTTATTCGTTCAATGCAGGGGTTTGAAAATGCTGAAATTATTCGACCCGGTTATGCCATTGAATACGATTACTTTAACCCCATTGATTTAAAATCCTCGCTTGAAACTAAATATGTCCAGAATCTTTTTTTTGCAGGACAAATTAATGGGACAACGGGTTATGAAGAAGCCGCCGCACAGGGACTTATTGCAGGGCTTAATGCCGCTCGTTTGGTAAAAGGAGAAACGAGTTGGTGTCCACGTCGTGATGAAGCCTATATAGGGGTTATGATTGACGATTTAATTACCTGTGGTACACAAGAGCCTTATCGAATGTTTACCAGTCGAGCAGAGTACCGTTTATTATTGCGCGAAGATAATGCCGACTTACGCCTTACTGAAAAAGGGCGCGAATTAGGCTTAGTTGATGATAAACGATGGTCTACGTTTATTGAAAAACGGGAGGCGGTTACTCAATTACAAGCCCAGTTAAAACAAAAATGGATTCGACGCGATAGCCCAGAAGCCGCCCAAGTTGAAACACTCTGGGGTAAAAAATTGCAAAAAGAAGTGAATTTAATGGGCCTATTACGCCGTCCTGAAGTTGATATTAAAAACTTATTACCCTTTTTGAATACCGATGAAATTAATCAATCAGTCTCGGAACAAGTCGAAGTTCAAGCTAAATATGCTGGGTATATTGAACGACAACAAACGGAAATTAATCGAGCGTTACGTTATGATGATTACCCCTTATCAACCTCATTTGATTATCAACAAGTCCCTGGGTTATCAAATGAAGTCCGTGAAAAATTACAACGACATCAACCCGAAACCCTAGGGCAAGCCTCACGAATACCGGGGTTAACACCCGCAGCCATTTCACTTTTATTAGTCTATTTAAAAAAGAAACATGATTAGAACTATTTTAACGTCAGGTATTACCGAGCTAGGCTTAAGTGATGAGCCTCAAAAACTTGAAAAACTAATCGCTTTTATCGACTTAATAATAAAGTGGAATAAAGCCTACAATTTGACCGCGATTCGTAATCCAGAAGAAATGGCTCGGCTTCATATTTTAGATAGTCTCGCCATTAGCCCTTATATTCGGGGGCAGCGATTAATTGATATAGGAACAGGGGCGGGTTTACCAGGGATTCCATTAGCTATTTATCATCCTGAGATGCAATTCACATTACTGGATAGTAATGCTAAAAAAACACGTTTTGTCCAGCAGGCGATATTGGAATTGAAATTAACCAATGTGATAGTTCAGCATCATCGAGTTGAAGATTTTAAACCTGAAATAGGATTTGATACCGTCACTTGCCGTGCGTTTTCGAGCATGGACACTATCATGCAATTAACCGCCCATTTATTTAATGATAAGGGCTTATTATTAGCCATGAAAGGACAAACACCCAAGGATGAATTAGCCTTATTAAGTCAACATTATAACTTAATTAACTTAACTGTCCCCAGTATTGACGCAGAGCGGTGTTTAGTCTGTATTGAAACTTAAACGTGAAGCCTAAAGAGACGTGAATCATCGCGTCTCTTTAAACCAATACGGGTGTGATTTACTCGTCGCAATCATCCTCTACGACGAGAGGCATCTCAACCGATTCTTTTATAGCCGCTTCGGGTTCTATTTTTTTATCAGCGACCTTAACCAACCAGCCATTCGTGCCTTTACATTCAAGCTTTGCACTCACAAACGCATTAATACGAATAAATTTTCCTGTGTATTCCGCAGGTATTTTACTGGTGATGCGATAAAAACTATTGTGGTTTTCGATTTTGTATTTAATAATTTTATTTTTGATGACAATTTTAACCGAATCCGCCACCACTTTATTTGATAATACAAAGCTAAATTCAGATTCAGGCTCAACTTCTATTCTTGCTGGCACTTTATAAACGGGTAATGAAAACCGTTCAAACCGTGGTTTTTTACATTGCTCATCAACAGCACCGCCATTATAAGCGGAAGCACTGTAACTCGTAATCAAGACCGAGAAAAGAAGTAATGTTTTTAGTATTTTTTTCATAATTATCTTCACTTTATTTAGGTTGTTAGGGTTGTAACCTAAGTCACATTTTGAACCGTTAGTTTAGTAGATTTTATAAGCCTATGAAAAGAGTTTAATCCATCGAGTTCAAATTAAAGTAATTCACTTGACGAAAAGGTTATGAATCGCGTACCTTTGATTTATTCAATTACTTATCAATCCACAAAAACCTTCATGATAGACACACAAGCCGCTTTACGCTTTCGGCGTTTAGGAATTTTAGCGATTTTTGCCATTTACTTAGTTATTTTAGTCGGGGGATTAGTGCGTGCATCAGGCGCAGGCATGGGCTGCCCTGATTGGCCAACCTGCTTTGGGCAATGGGTTCCCCCCACAGATGAATCCCAACTCCCTGCTAATTATCATGAAATTTATGCAGAACGGGGTTATAAAGATACCGTTTTTAACCCTATAAAAACATGGACAGAATATGCCAACCGTCTGGTTGGAGTTAGCATTGGAATTTTTATTATTTTTACCGCGTGGGCATCACGAATTTATTTAAAAGCCGATAAAGGCGTTTTTTACTTATCGTTATCGGTCTTATTGTTAGTGTGTTTTCAAGGATGGTTAGGTTCTGCGGTTGTTGCCAGTAATCTTAAACCCTTTATGATTACCCTTCACATGTTATTGGCCTTATTCATTGTCGCCTTGTTGATTTATGCCATTGCGCGTTCACAGCGTGACTTTATAGCACAATTAGAAACAACCGCGATTCCCCCCATGATTAAAACCACCTTAATCATCGCAATGGCCATGACCTTATTACAAGTCATCATGGGGACACAAGTTAGAGAAGCCGTTGATTTCATCGCCAATGAACATGGCTATATTAATCGTGACTATTGGCGTGATAGTTTTCCGATGGTTTTTTATATTCACCGCTCATTTTCCGCTCTAATTTTATTCATTAACTTAGGTTTAAGTTGGAAAATTTATAGCCATGTCAATAAAGGACATTTATTAATTCCTGCGGTGGGGAGTTTAATGGGCTTAATTATTACCGCTATTTTGGCAGGTGTTAGTTTAGATCGCTTAGGAATGCCTGCGGTGGCTCAACCCATTCACTTATTGATGGCCAATTTAATTTTTGGAGTCCAGTTTTTTATTTATACCTGTTTACGTTATGCAACGACAAGCGAGCCGAACGTTACCCCTCGATAACACTTAAAATTAAATAACCTTAACCCTCTAAAAAATTTCGTAATAAATCATGCCCATGCTCGGTTAAAATAGATTCTGGATGAAATTGCACGCCTTCAATAGCGAGTTTTTTATGTCGAACCCCCATAATTTCATCCATTTCACCCGCTTCATTTTCAGTCCAAGCGGTCACTTCTAAGCAATCAGGTAAGGTGGATTGCTCAATCACCAACGAGTGATAACGGGTCGCAGTAAACGGGTTATTTAACCCTGTAAATACACCTGTATTATGATGATAAACAGGTGAAACCTTACCATGCATAATTTGTTTTGCATGAATAATATTTCCGCCAAAGGCATGGCCTATACTTTGATGACCTAAACAAACGCCTAAAAGAGGGATTTTTCCTGCAAAATGTAAAATTGTTTCCACAGAAATTCCCGCTTCTTTAGGCGTACAAGGCCCTGGAGAAATCACAATTTTGTCAGGATTAAAGGCCTCAATTTCAGCGATACTCGCCTCATCATTACGTATTACAGTGACCTCAGCCCCTAATTCACCCAAATACTGGACTAAATTATACGTAAACGAATCATAATTATCAATCATGATTAATTTTATAGAACTCATTGAGACTCTCCTGCTAAACCTGCTTCTGCCATTGCCACCGCTTTAAAAACAGCCCGCGCTTTATTCATCGTTTCATCCCATTCATTTTGGGGGACCGAATCATAAACAATCCCAGCCCCTGCTTGAATATGTAAAGTTTCATCTTTAATGACCGCCGTTCTAATCGCAATAGCGGTATCTAAATTGCCAGACCATGAAATATAACCCACGGCACCCGAGTAAACTCCGCGTTTAATCGGCTCAAGTTCATCAATAATTTCCATCGCTCTAATTTTAGGCGCACCGCTCACGGTTCCTGCTGGAAATGTAGCGGCTAAAACATCAAAGGCATCATAATCGGGATTTAAATCCCCCGTTACATTAGAGACAATGTGCATCACATGGGAATAACGTTCAACCAACATTTTTTCAGTGAGTTTTACCGAGCCTATTTTAGAGACACGTCCCGCATCATTACGCCCTAAATCAATTAACATTAAATGTTCGGCTAATTCTTTAGGATCAGCGAGTAATTCTTTTTCTAATTGTTCATCTTCTTGCTTATTTGCACCCCGTGGCCGTGTTCCAGCAATAGGGCGTACCGTCACCATATCATCTTCTAAACGAACTAAAATTTCAGGGGATGAACCCACAACATGAAAATCCCCTAAATTTAAATAGTACATATAAGGGGAAGGATTTAAACACCGTAAAGCTCGATATAAGTTTAAGGGCGAGGCCGTATAAGGAATTGATAAGCGTTGCGATAAAACAACCTGCATAATATCGCCATTCGTAATATATTCTTTAGCTTTTAAAACCGCCTCTTTAAACCCTTCTTCTGTAAATTCTGAAACAAAATCACTTTCATTAACCTGCTTAGGCGCGGGATGTTTGGGGGGGTGAGCTTTTAAATTACGTAATTGATTAATGAGTTCATCTAAACGCTGCTGTGCTTTTTGGTAGGCATGATACGTTTCAGGATTCACATGTGTAATTAACACAACTTTGCCTGATAAATTATCAAATACCAACATTTCTTCAGAAACCATTAATAATATATCAGGGCAATCCAATGCATCCGCCTTATCGGATGATTTTAATTTAGGTTCAATATAAGCAATGGTTTCATAACCAAAATAACCGACAAGTCCCCCACTAAAACGAGGTAAACCCTCTATATCAGGCACGTTATAGCACGCTTTAAAATCGTCAATCCAAAGTAAAGGCTGAGGATGTTCAAACGATTCAGTAATTTCACCCTCTTTTTCAAGTGTAATTAAATTACCATAAATTTTAACAACGGTTTTACAGGGTAAGCCAATAATTGAATATTGTCCCCATTGTTCCCCTCCGTGTACCGATTCAAATAAATAACTATAGTCCCCATCAGCGAGTTTTAAATACGCACTTAAGGGCGAGTCTAAGTCCGCTAAAATTTCGCGGCATACGGGGATGCGATTATAGCCTTGTTCGGCGTAGTGGTTGAATTGTTCTAAGGTCATTATTAACGTGTTATTTTATTATTTTATCGTATTTAACATGAATTATTAATTTAGAAGCCGGTCAAACTTAATTATTGAGCTTAACAAATTTCTAGTAAGCTATTCAGAAACCACTAAATTTCCGAGCCTTATACATGCCCTGATTTTTTATTGAAATCCATCAGAAAACTCATTTCTAAAGTAGTGAATTAAAGAAAATTTGTATCGCCTAAAATTTCAGTTTCAAAAAATTTGAACCAACGTGAGTTTAGAAGAACGATCAAATGGCTTTATCATATAGCAAATATAATAAAAGAGGTATTAACTTTTCTTTAATAAAAATGCACTTGACTATTAAGTTTACGCTAAGAACGTGAAATAATAGCCCCTTCATCTTCAAACATAGATAAAACCAATGGCGCAATATATATATTCCATGAATCGGGTCGGAAAAATCGTCCCCCCGGAAAAACATATTCTTAAAAATATCTCCTTATCTTTTTTTCCAGGCGCAAAAATTGGGGTTTTAGGCTTAAATGGGTCGGGTAAATCGACCTTACTTCGCATTATGGCGGGCATCGATACCGATATTGAAGGGGAAGCCATTCCACAAAAAGGCATTAAAATAGGGTATTTATCGCAAGAACCGCAATTAGACCCAAATAAAGATGTTCGCGGAAATGTTGAAGAAGCCGTTGTTGAAATGAAAACGACCCTCAGCGCATTAGATGCTGTTTATGCCGCTTATGCCGAACCGGATGCTGATTTTGATAAATTGGCGGTCGAACAAGCTCGTTTAGAAGATATTATTAATGCAGCGGATGGACACAATTTAGAGCGTCAATTAGAAGTCGCTGCCGATGCGTTACGTTTACCGCCTTGGGATGCCGATGTTTCTAAATTATCAGGCGGGGAAAAACGGCGAGTGGCGTTATGTCGTTTATTGCTCTCAAGCCCTGATATGTTATTACTCGATGAGCCGACTAACCATTTAGATGCTGAATCGGTTGCTTGGCTAGAGCGTTTTTTACATGATTTTACTGGCACGGTCGTTGCGGTGACTCATGATCGTTATTTCCTAGATAATGTCGCAGGATGGATATTAGAGCTTGATCGAGGCATGGGAATTCCTTGGGAAGGCAACTATTCCACTTGGTTAGAACAAAAAGAACAGCGTTTAGAACAAGAAGAACGTCAAGAAACCTCACAAATGAAAGCCATGAAAGCCGAGCTTGAATGGGTACGTTCTAATCCTAAAGGTCGTCATGCAAAAAGCAAAGCCCGTTTAGCGCGTTTTGATGAGTTATCCTCTAAAGAATTTCAAAAACGGAATGAAACCCAAGAAATTTACATTCCACCTGGCCCGCGTTTAGGGAATATGGTTATTGAAGTTGAAGGGATTAATAAAAGTTTCGGTGATAAGGTTCTGGTTAATGACTTGAATTTTAAATTACCCCCTGGCGGAATTGTAGGTATTATCGGGGCTAATGGCGCAGGTAAAACCACCCTATTTAGAATGATGGCTGGGTTTGAAGAAGCCGATAGCGGATCAGTGACACTCGGAAAGTCCGTACAATTAGCCTATGTGGATCAATTACGCGATGACATGGATGATAAAAAAACGGTTTGGGAAGAAATTTCAGATGGGTTAGATCTTATCACCGTAGGAACCTATGAGACCTCATCCCGCTCTTATGCAGGGCGTTTTAACTTCAAAGGAGCCGATCAACAAAAACACATTGGTAATTTATCGGGCGGTGAACGTAACCGTGTTCATTTAGCTAAATTACTGAAACAAGGGGGGAATGTATTATTACTCGATGAACCCACGAATGATTTAGACGTTGAAACCTTACGGGCTTTAGAAAATGCAATTTTAGCCTTTCCAGGGTGTGCGGTTGTAATCTCTCATGATCGTTGGTTCTTAGACAGAATTGCGACCCATATACTGGCCTTTGAAGGCGATAGTGAAGTGCTTTGGTTTGAAGGAAATTATGAAGATTATGAACTAGATCGTCATAAACGCCTAGGGACAGATGCCAACAATCCTCACCGAATTAAGTATAAAAAATTAGCCTAATGCAAATAAATTAAAAAATAGCTTGCCTAATTTTAAAAAGTCTTTATAATTGTATTCTTCTTATCGGGTTGTTAGCTCAGTTGGTAGAGCACCGCACTTTTAATGCGATGGTCGAGCGTTCGAATCGCTCACGACCCACCATATATATCATTGAAAAGCCTCGCTTTTTAAGTAATCAAGCCGACCTAGTGTCGGTTTTTTTATGTCTAAAATATTAAAAGTGTCAACAAAGTGTCAACATTTAATTAATCATAGATTAATGTAAATTTTTCCGATATTTGGCACACTTTTTAGTTTATATTTGGCACACTTTTAAATGGCTATTCAGCCTTTAAATGTTCCTCTATCCCTTCTTTTTCTATTTCAAAATATTGTGTATTTAAAAGATATATGGCACATCTATATTAATTTGATTTTTTGATATTTAATGTAAATTTTTCCGATATTTGGCACACTTTTTAGTTTATATTTGGCACACTTTTAAATGAGCTATTCAGCCTTTAAATGTTCTTCTATCCCTTCTTTTGCTATTTCAAAATATTCATTGTCAATCTCTATTCCAATAAATTTACGCTTCAATTCTTTGGCGGCTTTTCCTGTACTGCCACTTCCCATAAATGGGTCACATACCATATCGCCTTCTTGGGTCACTAATTGTATTAATTGCCTCATCAACTCAACTGGCTTTTGTGTTGGATGTTTGAATTTATAATGCTCTTTATGCACTCGCAATACAGAAGCAAGTCGTTTCCCTTTAATATGAGCATCATAACAACTCCTAGCTCCGCAAGACTTTTTAGTGCCTGTAACTGTTATTCCATGTTTAACTGCTTTTTTACCAAACCATTTTTCGCCGTCACGCCACGACACAAAATCGCTGCCTGTTTTAAAACCCCTTAACTTTCCCACCAATCGCTTTAAATCTGCTTCAATATTATGAGGCGAGATTAATTTATCGCTGGCTATTTTATTAATCCATACCTTATTAATAGTTGCCTGTCCTTTACAAAACAACGCCATTTGCTCATGGGTTCGCATTAGGGGCGCGACTGGCGATGATAATCTAATTTTATCCCAGATTAATTCTTCCTTAAAATTAAACCCCAAGGTACTACACAATACACCCCATCTATAAAAAGAAATGCCTCTGCCGAAGTAAATCAAAAAGCCATCTTTTTTAAGGACTCTAAAGCATTCTTTAAATAACTTAACCTCATCAAAATGCCTGTCCAGCTTATGTTTTTTAAGGTAAAGATAAGGTGGATCAAATATCAAAGCATCAACACTTTCATTGGGAAGTGTTTTTAAGGCTTCTAAACAATCGGCTTTTATTAATTGATTACTCATAGTCAACCCATGCGTTACGGTTGGTTGGTTGGTTGGTTATTGTTTGTTTTCATTGTCGTTATTGTCAAATTATTTTATACTGCTTCTGCACTTACGCGCGTTGTTGCTCCTGCGTTACTCCATGTGTGAGTCACACTTGTTGCATTCCATACTCCATTTATCCCCTCTCTAAATTCCTGTAATATTATATGTCCTTCTGCTGCGACCGCAGGGTTTCCAATGGCTAATGTAAAATTCATTTTAGCCTCATCCCGTTTTAGTTTTGCTAATTCAGATTTAGATGCCGATTCGGCTTCATCTTTTGAGTCGTAAGTATGTCTTAAAACCTTCTGAGGTTTCTCACTACTTGTTTCGACTTTTTCAACTTTGGCTGTTGCTTTATTATGCCATTTTGCTTGTATAGAATTTATCGCGGGACGCTCTGCACGCGTCATACTATATGAGGGTTTACATTGATTTTTTGTGATTTTTATTGGTGGGACAGGGTTTCCACTTACCGCCCGACTTGCGCCTCGCTTTGAAAAAATTAAATAATTTTGCGTCACTTTGACTACGGCATCATATTTTTGAGCGATTCGAGATAGAAGATGAATATCTGACTCATCCGTCTGAGCAAGATCTTTGATTTTTTTTCCAGATAAATCTGAGCCAACTTTAGGACTTAACCCATGCTTACTGGCAACTTCAGAAACAATCTCTTTCACCGTTTTATCTTCCCATTGTTTGGTTTTTTGATCCTTTATCGTTCCTTTACTTCCTAAATCGGCAGCTTTACCGCGTATAACCATTTTTTCAGGAGAACCTGATAACGTAACCTCATCAACTGTATATGTCCCCATATTAACCAGTCCCTTGTTGCCCTTGAAACCTAATGAAACTTCTATGCTTGCTCCTGTTTTTGGCATTTCAAGCATGGAATCTCTATCATCAAGAGTCAAGCTAACACTATCAGAATCCCAGCCAGCTTCATCTGTGATCGTTAATGATAGCAGTCTCGTTTTAATAAGATCAGTGACATTTGAGCCGTTCACAGACACCTTATATATAGGAGTCATTCCCAAATCCTTATAGGCGTTATATCGTTTAGGGGAATGGGTAAATCAGGTAACGTGATATAAATGCCCGTTGATAAAACTTCAGGTTGCTCTGATAGATTCTGATTGGCTTGTAGCACTAACTCAACAACACCCTCTTGCACGCCATAATTTTTGTAGCAAATATTATCTAACATATCGCCATCCTTAGTTAAATACTTACTCATCGTCTTCACCATATCGAATTAAATTCATCGTAAACTCAATTTTTCTACCGACCCCGTTGCTTAATAATATGCTATTGGTTTCTGCAATTTTCACGATACACCATTTCCCTAATATCGCCCCAGTTCCGCTGACAAGCATCAAAGGTTTACCTTCTTCAGCGGAAGACTTCATTCGTACGATTTGAGAATGGCCGCCTGCAAAATCGGGTAAAATCGTACCATTCAGCGTTATTTCATCACTTCCGATTCCCAGAAACTGCTGCGCTGGCCTTTGCCCAATGCGTTCTTGAGCTTTCCATCTGTAGCTCGTAGTACGCTGTAACGTCTCGTATGCTGCTGTATGCAACGAAAAAATATAACTCCCTAAAATCATACTAATCATAGAGCTGCCCCCGCTGCATTACTTCTTACGATTCCTTAATTTTAGCAACAACAATTTCGGCTAATTCTTCGCTATCTTCATTTGAATTTTGATTAATTGTGATATTAAGCGTTATTTGCGGTGAAATTGTTTGTGTATTGCTTTTATTGAGTGACGTTGGTTCTTCTGAAGTTTTGTTTATTGCATTATCAATATTGATTTTTGCAATATTTTCCTCTTGTTGTGATTTACCAAGCATGTCAATTTGCACTGGCTCTAATGATTTAAAGGAAAACTCTTTAGGGATTGCATTAACAGCTTTTTGAATCTCTCCGATGATGCTAAAACCTTGAGAGAGAACGGTGGTTATTTTTTGAGCATCGCCTAATATTTCATTTTTAGATTCAGGTAGAGTTTGCGCTAAATCATTATTGGTAACAGTTAAATCCTGCTCTAATGGCTTAATAACAGGCTTTGTGGACATAGCATCTACTGATTTTTGAGTTTTACCAAGCTCAGATGCAGGCAAATCCTGTGCTTTAGATAACAAAGGAACACCAAAATCTTTATTTTTGATACCGATATTCGTATCAACCATAAACCCTTTTGAAATAACGTCAGCAATTTTTTGAGTTTCACTAATAGGCTTATTCTTGCTCTTAACTAAACCTTGCTCTAAACCTTGATTGATGAATCCGCCGTACTCCATAAAAACACGGCTCGGACTATGAATTCCTAACGCGCCTTTGAACGCGCTTTTAATACTAGTACCGATTGATAGAATTTTAGCTTTAACCTTGCCATAACCTGCGCTCAATCCTTTTAGTAGTCCTGACATGATATGGCCGCCTATCGCCAGAAACGCTGAAGCCATGCTCATACCTTTTGATTTTAAACGATCAAAATACACGACCCCTTTAGCAACAGCTTCACCGATCCATACACCAATACCCTTAACGCCTGTGGCTAAAAACCCAATAACATGAGCTACGGCTGAAATTGCCGCGCCCAATTTCATACCAAAATCCTGACCAGCAGTTGCCGCACTATCTAGCTCACCTTTAGTGGCTTCTAAGGGACTAAACAACTGACCCAGCCAACCAAAAACAATCCCAAGAGATTGACCAATAGAGCTAAAAATAGGCTGTAAAGGAGCTAATGCTTCCATCACAGGAGCTAATCCTGTTTTCAAACCCTCCCACACTCCTCCAACAAAAGCCTTGATTGGTTGCCAATATTGCCAAACTGCTACTGCCAATGCTGCAACTGCCACAATAACTAGACCGATAGGGTTAGCGGTCAAAGCCGCATTCAAAGCCCATTGTGCAGCGGTCATTAACGCTGTACCCACCGCCAAGGCTTTTTGTTTAACGGCTAATGCGCTAGTAACAACTTGATGTCTAACCAATGCAATATTAGCGCGCATGGTTGAAATTCTAAAAAAATCGAAGGTGGCACGACCAAAAACCAGCGCGTCACTTAATAAAGTCGCACCAAATTTAGCCGCCAACGAGGAAACTTTAAATGTAATTAGGGCGGCAACTGTACCGATAATAGCATTAGTTAATTTAGGATGTTTTTCTGCAAAAGCGACTACTTTTAGTAATATGCCACCGATTGCATCAGCCCCTTTATTAACCGCAGGTAATAAAACACTGCCCACTGTAATAGCTAAATTTGTGGCTTTATTTGATAATAATTGCAGTGAATTAGCTGTGGTCTTGCTTCTTACATCGTACTCAGCTTGCATTGAACCTGCGTATTTTGACGACTCACCGACTTTATCTAAAGCTCCTTTATAAATATCTAAACCGCTAACTAATTTAGCGACAATATCATTATGATTTTTTCCAAACATATCAGTTATCACTCCCATCAACTGATCTTTAGGAACTTTCGTTTTTAGTGCCTCCATAACCATTAAAATAGTTCCTTGAGCATCTTTTTTCATACCACTTCCAATCTGCTTGGCTGTCATCCCTAAAGGCTTAAGCATCTTGTCGTCAAAAGTATCCTTTGCTGTTGCTAATGCTGTAAAGATTGCCTTCATGCCTGTGGCGGCAATTTCGGGCGGTGTTTTCAGTGCAAGAAAAGTCGCACCCAATGCCCCCACTTGTTTGCCTGTCAACCCAATTAATTTGCCAACAGAGCCAACGCGATTAGCAATATTAAGCATATCACTAGCTTTGGCATCCATATTATTAGAAAGATGGTTGTATGCGTCCCCTAATGAAACCACCTCTTTTTGAGACAACTGAAAAATTGAACGCATCCCTGTCATTGCCGAACCTGCTTGCTCGCCAGACATATCAAACGCCACACCCATTTTTGCAGCATCTTCAGTAAATCTTAACAACTCATTTTTAGCAATCCCTGCCTGACCTGCCGCCGCCATAATGTCGCCTAGACCTTGAGCCGCCATAGGTATCTCAGTTGACATTTTAAGAATTGATTGCCCCATCGCATCAAAATCAGCTTTGCCGTCAAAATTAACGACTTTACCGACATCTGCCATCACCGACTCAAACTCAATCGCTTTTTTAATCGGTAACGCCATCGCCATACCCAGTCCAAGCGTTCCTACGATTTCTCCTTGTAATTCAGAGCGACGATTACGATTACTATCTAAGGTTTGGCGACGTTGGAGCTGGCGATTAATTCGTGCTTCGGATTGCTCAAGCCTGCGATTTTCATTAGCAATATCACCTATTTCTAAACCATAGCGATTAGCCGCAGCGGTGGCTTGCTGTAATTCTTGTTCAACGCGATCAATTTCATCAGCTAAATCACTACTACCGCTTTCAGTTTGAGATTGCTGCTGATTGAGCTGTCTTAATTGATTTTGAAGCCGTACAACATCAGTCCCTGCTGTGCGAGCAAGCCGCGTCCTACCTAACCGTTGATTTAACTGCTCTGCTTCGCGTGAGGCATTAGCAAATGCACGCCCCAAACTTGGATCAGTTGTCGCACCAATAGTAATACCTAATGAAATATTGCTCGCCATGATTCTTTCCACTTAAATGGACATAAAAAAAGCCTGCTAGGATCACTCCATCAGGCTTTTGGTTCAAACTCTTTAATCGCATCAAACCAGTGCATTAGCTCTTCAAACGAAAATTCTTTAATTTCCGTTAAACTCCAGCCTGTGCGTATTGAAATGTAGACACAGACTTGCCTAGTTTGTTTTGTGCTTAATCTAAAAAACCTGAGTAAACCTCTTGAATCTGCATATAATCCGACATATCCATAGCTTCGATTTGTTCAGTTGTTACCTCGCATAACGCTGCAAACAGAAAAATTTCTTTTTCAGATTCATTGCCTTTGCTTCGATTTGCCGCTAACTGATCGCGAACTTTTACGCGGCGCATAGACAGCTCTGTCAGCGAACCAACAGGATACTTCAGCTTAATGACAACAGGAGCTCTTGAATTATTTTTATCCATTATTTTTTACCTTTAACTTGTGGTTTTTTGACTACCAATTTAATCTTACCATCCATTAGTAGATACTTGGCTTGACGAGAACTCATCCTAAGGATGTCACTTTTTGCATACTGTTCAAATGCAATCAAAACCGTGTATTCATTCATGTTAAATTCCTAAATTTGCGCGAGTAGTTGCTAGTTGATCGACACCATCAATAATGCGAACCATGTTAGGTACATCTATTTCATAAATGACTTCGTTATCAATTGTCAGCTTGTAATACCGTAGTGCTACGGCAAGCTTCAACGTTGCCTTATCACCGGGCTTCCAGCTTCCTGAATCGACCTCTTTCACCATCCCCATCAAATTGATAGTTACAGCTACTTCATCTCCATTTTCTGATACCAGTGACCCTCTAATTGTCAGCGGTTTTAATTTACCAGGTGCAAGCCCGTAAAGCTTTAAAACCGCTTTATCAAAACGGGTCAAAGTAAAATCCATTTCTAACTTTTCCATGCCCATCTCGACCTCGACAGCAGCATCCATGCCGCCATTACGAAATTCTTCAGTTTTGGATGCCAACTTGGGCAAAGTTATTTCTTCAATGTTTCCAGCCTGTCCACGACCGTCAACAAAAAGATTCATATTTTTTAAAATATCATCTAACATTTTTATACCTCCTTATTTGAAAATATCTTTAATATAATCATTAACCAAATGTGAGCGGAAAATAATATGTTCAGCGGGTGCGGGTGGTGTGAAGTCAAAATCAAAATAGATTTTTCCTTGAGAGATTTGATCAGGTGAATTTAAATCAGGATCAGCCCAACATTGCCCACCCAAGATTGCACCTACAGTCACTAAATGTCGCAAATAATCATTAACACTCTCAACCACATCCTCTACATATGTTTTAGTGATATTGCGATCAACTGCCCACATGTGTCCCTGCAATAACGATTCATGAATCATATCCGCTGTACGAACAACATTGATAAATGCCCACTTAGGGTCGGCAGAACAAGTTCTGTTGCCCCATAATCTGTACCCGTCTTTTTGGATGATTGTTGTGACTTCATTTTCATTGAGATAATTTGCACGAGCATTTACATCACCTAGCGTAAAATCTACTTTCCGAGCTGTCCCTGTGATGCCATAAATTTCACGGTTGGACGGCGACCACCAAAATCCTCTTTCAGTATCTGACTTAGAAATAATACCTGCAACGCGCGCAGACGCAGGTTGGTTCATTTCTGAGTTGCTTACCACATCCCAAACTTTAGTCTGAGGATCAACGATATAAACACGTTTTGACCCGAAATTTTCACGATAGCTAATTGCATTCGCATCCGTTGAGTTAGGGCCATCTGCGATAATAACGGCTTTTAGCCTATCGGCAATATCCAGCATTTCAGAAACAACTGCTTGCTGATGACTAAACCCTGGGGCAATGAGAATACGGGGGATCACTTTTACTTGCGATTCAGCATCTAGCAATGACTGAACGCCTAACCGCGCCCCACCTGTACTAACGCCGCCAATAATTTTTGACATAGTTGCAGCCGCATCAACGCCTTCTGCAACGCGGATGACAACAATCATCGCGCCTGCCTGATCGAAAACAGCATCAATGGCATCTGGCAATGTCCCTTGCTTATCGCCTACGATGTCTAATTTTGCCCCTTCCACGCGACTGCCTGCAATAAGCGTTGGCGTATTCAGAGGAAAAGCCTCGTCTACCCCCCCAGACAATAACTTGATTTTAACCGATGCCTGAACAGTAGTTATAGATGAACCATTGCTGCTTACCGATACTAATGCAGAGGCTTGATTATTTGCTTTGATAGCAGTAATAATTTCTGCAGGTGTTGTTGTAATATCACCCGCGGCATTGGTTGCCAAACTAATAACAATCGCCACTTGTGATACAAAGATAGATAGCTGTGCATTATTTGATTTGGGGTTCTTCTGGTGGATGCTGATATTATTTCCAGCACGTCCATGCGTGTTTGCACTCCAGATTAGACCCTTGGTTAAAAGAGTCGCTGTTACTGCTGGAGCTGAGTTGGGTGCTGTTCCAACTAACCCGATAACACTGGATTTAACGGTTCGGATTGGACGCGAGCCATCGTCAATTTCGACAACCTCAACGCCATGTAAAAACTGTTCTGGCATAATGGTCTCCCTATATAAAAATGAGTTTTAGAATAAGCGGTTTTGATGCTTATAAATAATAAATTGATTTAAAATGACGAGACTTGCGCCTCGCCATTTTGAAATTTATTAACCTTTTAAGATACTTGCAACAGCATGACCGCGCGTTGCGAGATCGTTAAAAACCCTTTCAACGCCTTTATTATCAATAGGAAGGATAATTTCTTTGCTCACACGTTTATCAAACCACTCTTGCGATTTTATCACCGCATTAGCAAAAGAATTTACACCGTGCAGTTTCTCAAAAAGGGAAATACGCTCCTTTTTATACGAGGAGTCTGCGCTATTTGATAGTGCTAGCGTATCCATTGTAATATTATCTATTGCGTAAGATGCGGCATCTGATATAGTGCCGATGAAAGATTTATCATCCCCAATTTCTAATATTTTATTTCTAATAATATTTTTTCTTGCAAGATCATATCCTTTTTCTACAGCTTCTATGCTTGATGAAATAGTTGTATTTTTTTCATAAAAAATATCTAAAATTATTGCATCATCAGTTAGATTAATTTCAACTAAATCGCTGCCGATAGTAAATTCTCGATTCAGCAAAGAGTCTTTTTCAAGTTGGGTTAATTCAGGCTTTTTAATTGTCATAATAATACCAATTTAATTTTTCAAAATCATAATTCCGCTGACATCAAATAACTGAGTAGCGACTAAAGTTTCAGCATCGACAATAATGCTAAAACCGCTTGTCCCTTCGAGTTTGAATGTAGCATCTACTGTTGTCACGACACCATCGGTTGATGCTTGTGAGGTCATGGTAAGAGGATTGATAATATTATTACCCTCACTAACTTTAGGTAAAAACTTATGATATAGCTCATTAAAACCAGTAAGCTCATAACTCATTTTCAAAGTTTTCTGACCTATGGCTTTAAATTCTCTGCTAATAAATTTTAACTTATCAGCAGGCCGAAAAGCGACAATCTCACTAACTTGTGAGTTCACTATGGGCATCACATCTTTATTACCGTTGAAAACTGATCTAACTTCGACATAAGCTGGCAAATTAGATAGCTCATTGAGAATACTTATTTCTTGCCAAACTTCACCCAAAAGAATCTCAATTTTAAAATTAGTTTCGCTTGACTCTTGAATTAATTTTTTGATAGATACTGATGCGATCCCACCAGGGACAGATAAGTTATTTAATTTTATAACATGAGATGAATTACTGCCAAAATCTGCAAAAACAAAAGAATAAGCCAAATCTTTTTTTAAATCAGATGTCCAAAATTTTCCGTCTTGCGTGTAAAAAGTTCCGCCCCGAGAGTCTTGATTAAGAGAATAACATTGAAGCCATTTTGCAGATGACTTTATAATAAAAGCATAAGATTTATTTGCTTCTAGCAATACGGGATGCTCTAAATCAACATGAACACCCTCCAAAATCCCGGTATTCGATAATGCCGCATCTTCGCGAAAAACGCCTTCGCAAATAACATTATCTAAATCCGGCATTCCATAAGCTGTCTCAACTAAAATTAAAGAGGGTTTTGCTGCCACTCTATCTCTCCCGGGGTAGGCGACTTTAAAATCAAATCCAATAACAACACGAGGTTTATCTACTTGAAAAGTCTGCGCTACCATACTTCCTTCCAACGGTTTTCCTGCTACTTTATACGTATATGTGTATGGATAATATCCACTATAATAATATCTCCAATACCAATAGTATCCATAATAATTTCGGTAGTAATACCAGACCGTTCTTGTTACGTAACGATAAAAAGCGGCGTAACTTGAAACATCAACATAGGATGATGCTAACGTCCAACGCTTATCGATAACGGGAGTAAATTTTGGCATTAAATGCCCCCCAATCTCTACTCCTTCTGACGATAACTGTCTGACAACCTTATTATTAATTCTAGCGTCAAACGGAAAATGCACACCGTCATCAACAGACGCACGATACAAGGGATCACCCGAATTTGAATCTTTGTTTTCGAGGGTCATATCTAGGTTAGTAGCAAAGGGTGTGTTTGGTGAGATGCCGACTTTTGATGCAACTCGACCCAGCTGCAAAATGATTCCTCTTATTGTTGCGTCAAGGCTTTCTGTGCGCCCTCGCAACTCCCCAAGCCCACCAGTCTCCATCGCCGCTTGTAGCTTCAAAATAGACGGGACGATTGTTGGGTCAACGCCGCCTAGGTCAAAAGGAACATCGCCTTCCTCAGTTAAAAGCATCGGTAACTTTTTCAGAACTTCGCTTGTGATGCGCCCCGTTTTATCTAAACTCTCAATTACTGTTGCTAGTGTAATAGCCATTATTTTTCACCTATTTTTAAATGTTTTTTAATCGCGTTAATTTGAAATTGCTAATCGTTTTGAGTTCGTCTTACACCGTCGATTAATTGTAAAAAACCGAGAAAATCACCTTCAAGATAGAGATCAAGAGCCTCGCGAGCTTTAGTTGTTAGCTCCGTTGCCATCTGACCAATATCCAATGGGGAGTAAGTAAAATCAAAAGTAACATCAGATTTACGCGCTAGAACTAAATGAAACTGCAAACCCATCCCCCTTGATTTATAAATGCCATCCGTCTGCGGTACGTAGCGCGAGTAAGCATAAATAGTCCCGTCATCCAGCCTTAGCGCAAATCCTCTTAAATCAAACTCAACCTCGGGCGGAATTGAAATTTTAAACTCAGTTAGGCCAGCTTGAGAGTCATTTTTTGCCAAGATGGGTAGCGAGTAAACCTCAGAAATTAAGTGCCTTGCATCATAGCCGTCATACGCTGCTCCCCCGTCAATCACGAAATCTTTGATGATCGGCATCACACCCGTACTTAACGATTGAGTTTCAGCATTAATCCCCTCATCAGTGATGTTTAATATTGATCCTATTGCCATTACTCCCCCCTTTAAAAATTTTGTAAAACCATAAATCCTGCTGAAACATTTAAATGACCCAGCACACTAACAACGTCATCTCCATTGTCCTCTACAATGCCGACTACGCCTGCCGAGACGACACTGCTTGCAATACTTTCATGGGTGATTGATTGATTTGAAAAGATCGTTGTCATTGGCTCAATATGCGGTTTCTCAGCATAATTAAGCATTAAGATTTGACCGCCAAAACCTGATAAACTTGATGAGTAAACAATAGGCTTCGCATCATCATTAACATTAATAAACGCATTGACGCTTACAGAACTTTCAACTGTCAAATCATCATCAACAGTAATCTCGTTATCGTGATAAATCATACTCATACCACCAGCGGTAACATGCTGATGCACAAATAAATCTTTACTTAAATTTTCGATTTCCTGAGCTGTCCAGTTTGAGACAATATTAACCAGAGATTTTTTTTTATTTTGCTCACTGTAATTAAGTGAGAAAAAACCTGCCCCCATACTGCTAAGGGTATTAACATCTAATGCAGGCAATGAGTCATCATTAATAGTGTAAAGCCCTGAAATTTGATTAAATCGCGCTGCGGTTGATTTCTCATCAATTCTTAACTCACGCAAATCATTGGCAACGCCTACTGTCGCCGCCCTGATTTTTATCATTGAATCAGCATTGCTATTAATGCTAACTGCATAATGCGCTGACAATCGTTTAGATCGATCTATAAATTTTTTCAGTGCAATTTGGCTTGAGTTGGTAGCAATATTTTTTAAATCATTATTAATATCAACTTTAAAACGCCCACGCCCTATTTTTTCGCTATCATCGCTCCACTCACTAACCGCCGCATCAATGCCGAGGCTTTTAATAGCTAATTCAACAGCGTACAACGTGCCTTTGTACTTATGAATTTCAACGCTATTTCCAATGACGTTACGTTTTATTTCATTAGTCCAGGTATCACTCCAAACATCAACTGATAACGCCCAAGCCAGCCACGGCAATAATTCAGCGGGACAACTATCAACACGCCACAACTCACGTAAGGGAACAGGAAGCGCGCTAATTTCATCATGATTTACGCGCTCAATATCTTGCTCAAGTAGAGTGCTGTTAGACGGTAAAATTGTTTTAAATTCAGGCATCACGTCCACCAAAAGTGACGTTTATACCCGTACAAAACGGGGCTTGCCACTTCTCGCAACGGATAGGTAGACTCATATCAAACTCAACCCTATGAACGCCGGTCAAATGCGTTTTTGCAGCTATCGCAGTTAATTCAATATCCGCCCCCAATTTGTGATGAGACTGAACAAATGCGTTTAAATTTTTTCGTGCCAACTCAAGCACAGGTTCTGGCGAGGGGCCGTAATTAAGGATTAGGCGAACATTAATTGAATACCTGATGATTTCTGCTGACTGAATAATTAGCTGATCAGCAATCGGCCGCTTTTTCTTATCATTCAGAGCTTCTGAAACAATCGCCAATAATGAGCTTGGGGCAATGCCTGAATCATCATGCCCTAAAATTGTAATAATTACTTCTGAGGCATTGGGCGAGTAACCCGACGCATCTTTTACTCGACCGTCCGCTGATAGCGCGTGATACAAATAAGATTCCTCGCTACCTGCCGTTGTAAACTGATCTAAAGCCAAAGCATATCGCCGCCTAAAAGCTTCGTCCGACTCATAAATCGCGACTTCGGTATCAGTAGCCTCTTTTATCATTAGACGCTCTAAGCCAAATATTTTAAATAGCTCATCTTGATCGCTACCTTTACAGTAAGCTGGCATCACAGCTAAAGCGGCGTCATTGATACGCTGTCTTAATAATAGCTCCCTATAAGCTGAAACTTCTAATAATCGAACAACGGGGTCACTCTCTAAATCAAGATAAAAAAGCCCCGATTCTTTATCGACAGGAATTTTCCAATACCTCTCCCCGTTAGTTGATTCAACTAAATCAGCCGATTTAACAATGGCGTGACTATTTTCGTCAATTAAGTTGGGCTGAATAGCATTAAATTGCGTTTTTAGCTCTGATAAGATTGCCTCATAATCTAATATTTGAACAACATCAGGCACAGGCAGGTCAGGTAAAAAAATATCTTGAGAACTCATAGAATTACCCCATCAATACTAATCAAATCACCTAAATACTCACCGTCAAGCGTCAAACTAAGTCGTCCATTTTCGGTAATTTCTGTTGCTTTTAACTGACCTAGCTTAAACCGAGGTTCCCACTTATCTAACGCAATAGCAGTCGCTGAAAAAATTTTAATAATTGTATCTTCATTCATTGGCGCATCAACTAAATCTTGAACACCCGAACCGTAATCGCGCCGCATGACTCGCGTCCCAATCGGCGTCGTTAAAATATCGGCGATAGATTGACGCAGATGATCTATACCCGTTATTTTCTTGCCTGTTGTTTTTTCAAATCCAATTCTACTCATTATTTTTGCTTATTTTTGCGGAGTTGGCTTAGGTGTTCCGCCGTGCACATGCCCGTTATAAATTTCACGGTCAGCTTGCATTGAGCGTTTTTTATCCGATACATGCCCTTCGGATTTTATGTTATCAGTGGCGGTAATTTTTCCAGTCACAGTTACATCACCGGCAATACTAATGCCACCATCCGCGACAATTTCAACTGTCCCATCCTTAGGCAAAATCGCTTTTAAATGATGCTTTTTGCGATCATACTCAACGACACAGCCATCTTTATAAGTCATCCTGTGATGATCTTCGGTATTATCTTCAGTCGGGTTGGGAAACGAATCTTGATATAGTGATCCTAGAACCACCCCTTGATTAACTTCCCCCGACGGGCATAAAACAATAACTTGCTCATCTTTCTCTAATGCGTGCCAGGTGACATTATTGTTCGCACGATGTACTACCCACGGTAGCCACGCGCTCAAAAGGTCGCCTATGCGAACTTTCAATAAAGCTTTGTCGTAATCAACCTCCTCAATTTTTCCGAACCGAAGTATATTACTGGTACGTCTATCGCCTTCAGTTATATTAAATTGATCACTCATACAATTTGCTCATAATCATCTTTATGATCCACACCAATCTTAGGGGATTCACTCCAATAAATTTCCGTAGGAATTACGCCGTCTTCAAGATAAAGATCGCATCCTAATCTAACTGTTTGCTTAAAACTAATCGCCCACATGGCAATACCATGCTTATCAACATCTCCTGAATACAAATTTTGCGCGTTGATTGATTCAGGTGGATCAATCTTTTTTAATCCCCAATCATTAATAGGTATCAATAATAGCAATGCTTGCAAAATATTGATTACTGACACATTACGCGGTAATCTCGGTTTATCCGATGTAACTATATGAACACCAATTAACAGCGTTATGTCACGCTCTCCCGTTGCAACAATCTTAATCTCAGGAGCAGCTAATAACGAAATAAAAACAGCAGGCGTTTTAGTAGCGACTCGTCGCAATTCCTTTAAATCAAATCGTCCACCATGAACTTCACAGCGCCTAAGCGCAGGTAAAGCCTCATCAACTTTAGTTTGAATAGCGTCTAAAACATCTGTAATACTCATATATTTCTATCTGCCCATTGGTCTAAAATTTGTATCAAATCATTTTCGTTATCAGTAGATATACCTAAAAAAGGTCTCCCCTTAATGTTCCGTGAGTCATCACCCATTTGATGGGTAGCTGCATAAATCAAACCAGAACCAACAACCACCTGACTACCTTCAACTTGAAAATGAATATCATCAACTAAATCGCCTTCACTCATTAATAAGGAGTGATCCGAGTGCCGCTTGGCAGCATAATCTTCCGACCATTCCGCCCATACGTTACCCTCTGAGTCTGTTTTTTCATCGCTGATGCGGCGTTGGGTTTGACTAACCACCTCGGCGGCAAGATCTTCTCGCAAACTATGCAGGGGTAAATGCTGAATTGCCCGTAGGCGTTCTTGCAAACGCTGTATAGAGCCTGCATCAACCTGAATATCAAGACCAACAGGCATTAGAGTAATTCACGCTGTGATTGACGGCTAAACATGCGCTTGCCCCCCATTAATCTAGCCTTACCCGTTGCCCCTAAGTTTTCTACTTTGCCGCTCATGACCTGCTTAGCTTTGGGACACAATAGCCCCAATCTTTTTATCGCCTTATCATATCGCTGATCCTTTTCATCCGTTGCCACCTGCATACTGAAGCCCAGTCTACAGACTGCAATATCAACGCAAATAGCGGTCAACTGACTAAATTTACCAACCAACGGCATAGAAACAGGTGTGTCATAACAGTGTCTTAGCCAGCCGTCAATCTCTGAGCTGGCATCCTCCAGCGCACGACTAACCTGAGTTACATCATAGTCATCACTGGTATCATTATCGCTATTTGAGATGACTATTAGCTCATCTAATGTGTAGCGTTCGATAATATCCTGAGCCGTTGCGTACATTTTTTATCCTGTCCATTCAAGTGGACGGTTTATTTAACGATTAATATGGGTTCAGCTTGCCATGCCGCTAATTGCTCTGGCGTATACCGAGTAACCAATACAGGCTCTTTACCAAATTTACGACCCGCACGGCAAAATCGTATTGCGCCCGTGGTGCGAATGGCTAAAGGCTTTAATACTTGCGCCTCGCCTTCAGTTTCTTTTTTTGTTTTTACAGCCATGATTTACCCCCCTGTTCCCGTTGATCCCCAGCAAAGCTGCCAAAATCCATAGCCGCCAGCCGCTCTTGCTTCTGCGCCAAATTTAAACTTTTTACGCATAAAAACATCGTCTGCCTGCATATCGGTTTGTGAAACAAACACAGGTTTTTTACGGTCTTGGTAAATAAACGGTTTAACAGCTTTAGTCGTATCCAGCAAAAACCAAACTGTATCGGAGTCCATACCGTCATCAACAACAACCTCGGCTGTTTTTCTATAGGGATTAGGCTTCCCATCTTCAAACCGCTCAGTGGTCATTAATAAATTAGCCGTATCTTCCAGCGCGGGCGGGACAAATAAAATATTGGGGCGGGTATTTAATGTGCGCCCGTCATCATCTTTGAACTTACGCATCGCAGTACGTGCCATGCCGTAGCTTGCTTGTGCGGCTGCTAATGTTGCACAAGATAAAACCGCTGTGCCTTTATTAGAAATTGATTTTCCAGCGACTTGGTGGTCTGTGTCGCACATATACTGACCATCAAAGCAAGGTTTTTTAAAAATACCATTGACCAACTCAGAGACAATTTCACTGGGTAAAAGCCGCGCTGATTCACCTGCGCTTTGTGCCAGTGGCGCATAAATCCCCAACGTATCATCTTCAATATCATTGCGATCAACTTCAATGGTGGTTTCCCAGTCATCATTTGCAATAACATAATTATTAGCTTCCAATGATTTAACGTGTTTCTCACCGACCCAGCGCTTCATTCTTGGAAACTGAGACAGCCACTTGTAATCATTTTGGCTGGTATTTGAAGGAACAACCATTGCAATTTTCTGCCACGGCGTTGCTTCGGTTAGCGCAAGTTGCTTATTAAATATGGTGCTTAAATTAACAAAAATATTGCTAAGGGACGCTTTGTTTACAATCATCTGTTTTAATCCTAATTAACTTTCAACCCAAACGCCATCAGCGTCCAGTCCGATTACCATTCCTGCCGCAGAGCGTGAGCTACTACCGTCGGTCAGCGAAACAGTTTCACCATCTTCGATATAGCAAACTTTACCGAGTGCTGATTGAGTAACGGCATCCGTGCTAGAGTTTGCCCACAAAAACGCTTTCTTGCGGCGAATTTTGATGGTAATTGCAGCGTCATCACCTAGATGATTATCTACGCGCTCTTCAAACCGACCTATGTAAGTCAACCCTGTTGTTGCAGTACCAGGTACTGCAAATCCTGCTGCATTAATACACGCTATCCCGCCTGCAAAACAGATAACGCCCGCTGCAATAGGAACGTTTAAAATTTCGCCGTCTTGATGCGGGGTATTCCTGTCTTCTGTTAAAGCCATGATTAAGCTACCTTAGTGCCATATTTGGCAATGTCTTCTGCGGAGTTTCCGAACATATCCGCTACTGATTTTTGTTCAGCGTTTAAAGCGGTGTCTTGTTTAGGTGGTTTTTTGCCGTCAAGATTACTTGCCGCTACGATTTCTGGGGCGGCGGCAACAAATTCTTTAAAGCGTTTTAAGCCTCCCTCTTGCTGACAATTAGCAACATGATAATCTTTAGTCGCTGGGGTGATCTTACCGTCTTTTAGAGCTTGATTAATTGCGGTTTCAATTTCACTATCGCGACCCTGCTTTTCAATAGTCACCAACTTTTCATTTGCT
Source organism: Methylococcales bacterium (assembly GCA_030949405.1). NCBI lineage: Bacteria > Pseudomonadati > Pseudomonadota > Gammaproteobacteria > Methylococcales > Methylococcales bacterium. The sequence goes on from JAUZSN010000002.1 coordinate 2,773,488, forward strand.
TCTTTGGTTTGGTTTAAAGCAACGTCATAATCAGCACGTGGTACAAACTTATCTAGCGCAGGATTAGTTGCACGGTTGTTTGCGGTGGCGACATCGCCTTTTAATTTTTTAATTGCTGTCACAGCGGATTCAACGCTATCCTCAGCATCCAACCCAAGGGCTGAGGCAATTGCTTTGGGCAATTCCATTAGTATCTCCGTTTTAGAATGTTTACTTTGTTGATTTAGGGCGGTATTTAATAGATTAGGACTATTCGTTAATCCGACACTTTGAATACCGACAATGCGGCGTGTGTTTTTCTCATAAATTAAAACAGGGGATAAATAGCGATACTCACGCTTTTCAACCGCGTTTCTACCGTGTTCTGTCCAGTCTACTTTTACCCAAATAGAGCTGTTCTCTCTTGCCTGCATTTCCACACCCCAGCCCGTAGCTGGGGCAGGATCACCTTTAGGAGCCTTATGTTCTGACGAATGCTCAAAGTCAAACACCAACTTAAGCCCCTGTTCTTTTAAAGCGGTAAAGCGGTTCAGTACCGTTTGCGGCTGGTCATTAATCCATTGGCGGCCATCTACGCCTTTCACTTGCAAGCCTGCGGGAATAAGCTCTACCCATGACGGCACGTTGCCGTTATCGGTTTTAAGTTCAGCGCAAAGTGAGGTGAGTAATAATGTTTTCATGTCGCTAGATTACTAATTTCTAGCGTAACTGAATAATAAAGTGATTTAAAATTTAATGGAGGGTGGAAAAGAGGGAGCAGAAGATAGGTTGTAAATAATGCCTTATCTTTATAAGAGACTTAAAATCTAACGCGGTTCTAACGCACCTTTAGCGGTTGATTTTGTTTTTTTGGGAGCTTGATAGATAGACAATAAAAAAACGCGCTTAGAGCGCGTTTTGGTTAATTTTAGTTAATTGGTATTTGTTAAAATATTTTAATACCGAATGAGACTGCCGCTTTTGCAACTTCTTTTGCCATTTGCAGTGAGCCTTCATTCATTAGCTTAACCAGCTTATCACCAATAGATTCATTTTTGCTGATACTCTCTGGAGTGCTTTTTAACACCTCCAATCCTTTAGAAGTTAATACCGCCCGTCCATAACCATATTGCCCTTTATCTTTTATGCGGATATAACCCGTTTCAATGAGCCATTCCATAGTGGCAAGGCAAATAGTAAAACGCATTGAGCGTACTTTATTATTATCAAGCACTGTCCCATACTCATCTGTTTCTTTATCACCGCTTAATTCTCTAGCATCTAAGGCAGACTCTAGCGGAAATTTAATATAAAGGTAACTAAGAATGGTTGCCACAAACTCATCGAATAATTCTATATTTGCCATCACTTAATCCTCGTTAATTTGATATTCAGGTGGTAAAGGAAAAATGCTTATTTTCTCCTCCAAAGAATCCTCAATTTTTTGCAAGTCATCTTGTATTGCTTTATCTAAATCTATCTCCATATTGCTTGACGATAAGGTCGCCAACTTTTTTGGCGGATCCCCTTGGGATGGGCGAGTTTCTGTATTCTGCCCAGCTTTCGGCGATAAACTCTTTAATGTTGGTTGCGTTTTCTTCGGCATAAATTGAGACCTCTGTTTTAAGCAGCTTTTCTTTTTTTAATTTTCTGAAAAGCCTTTTAATATCTTTATTTTCTCGAATGAGTAGTAAATTATCTAATTGATGCCCTAGCTCATGATCTACTACATATTTCATAGACCCTGAACCTTTTGCCCAATAACCTGAGTCAGCAACGTCTCGCACAATCTCTGCTGCACTTTTCTCATAAGCTTCATTAAAAGCAATTCCACCAATACCGGCTTCAGCCATTGATTGAGCAAAACCCCTTACTTTTTTTAATCTCGGCTTGTACTTTTTAACTCGCCTTGTCACCTCATCAGGGGTAAGCCCCATTGCGGTGAACTTTTGAGTCAGCTTTTCTATCTCTCTTTTACGAAATAATTGAACTTGTACTTGAGACGAACCTGTAAAATATTGATTTTTTCTTAGCTCAGGAAATTCTTTAATGGTTTCATACAGAGCTTTGTTCCAATCATTAACTAAATCTATATCTCGTATATTACCAAAATCAACAGCACCTACTATATCATTATCTATTAAATATTTTTCAGCTTCTTTAATCGTTGATGAGGCAATAAATAAATTAGATAGATTGCCATTTTCTAGCTCCCTAATTTGCCGAACAAATGCAGGGTTTGTATCCCAGCCTGGGTGAATGCCCTTGGGTACGCGTTCAATTAAACCTGTGCGTTTATTTGTCCAGTTTTCATAATGTATTGGTGGTGATTTGGTTAAATATTTACCCGTTTTATTAAGCCTATCGTATTCTTTCTTACTAATTTGCCTAATCCAGCATTTACAGCCCCATCCATTGGGTGTGAAATGCGTTTGCCAAAAAAGGGTCATCCGCTGGAAGCATGATGCCATCCCAAGCGACGTGTTCAGGTCGATGATGTTCAGAGGGGCCCAATTGATACAGTAGATAAGGTAATGCTGCTTTAGTACGTTGGATTCGCTCCCATTTTCCAGCCCCTCTGGCAGTACGCATATTGGCACGGTAAATGGTTTTTAAACGCCTAGGGCTGCCTAACTGCACGTCTTTAATTTCGCCTGTTAAGGGGTCGCGCATATCTTTACGCCCCCACCAGCCTTTTTGTTGTAATATTGGTTTTAATTCTTTTTGGAATTGATGAAAGGTTTTACCTTCTTTTATAGCTTTAGACACCGCGCCCTGAATATCCTCTAAAATATCAACGGTCATGGCTTTAGCGACTGTGAAGCTATAAGCGTGTTCAGCTCGCCAGACGTCCCGATAATCAAAGCCTATCTTTAAATCTTTGCTGTTGAAATAATCCAGAGCTTCTTTAGGGACGGGCTTTTTAAAAACTTCACCTGTCATTATTTCGCCCCATCACCCAAACCCCGTGCTTTAAACGTAGCAAGGGCTAAGGACTCTATTAACTCATTAGGCTGCATGGTTTCTAGTAACTTAGGCAGCGAGTCTAAAAACTCCTGATAACTTTCGGCTTTATTGACTAAGGTTTCAATCGGATTAATCACAGGCTCTAGCACTTGCTCCCAATCTTCCAAGACCTCATTTTCCAGCAAATCCATAGCATCAGGAACTTGAGCTTGGCGCATATTAAACGCCTTCGCATGATTGGGCGCGGTGGCAGTTTGAACGCCCAGCAACTTACCGACAAAATCACCTTTGCTGTCTTGCTCGGGGTCAGGCAAGCCAAACTTGTCACGAATCACCGACTGCTCAACCTCTAAGCCCAAAGGCACAAGTTTTTCTAAGGTAGAAGCTAATAATTCAAGATCTTCATTGTCAGGCACGTACACGCAAATTTGCGGATAATGCGCTTGCTCGCCATAGTTCAGATCAATAAACGATTTTACAAAATCACGGTTTAAAGTATTCGATAAGCGTTTGGCATCGGCTTTTAAAATATCAATCCGTACTTCATTATGCACTTTAGCTTGCGCTTGCGAGCTGCCATTATCTGCGGTCATGGTTTGACCTAAAACCGCTTTTGATAGCTGACTATCCAAATATTCAGCCAGCTCTTTAAACATGCCAGCCCCACCACCTGCACCTTTGGAGGACTCCACAAAATCTATTGCCATAGATTCGGGGATTACCGCCCCGGCATCGCTGGCAATATTGCTAATAGCTGTGATTAGAGTATCTATTTCATCATCGGTTGCACCGCGTCCGAATTTTCCCACACGCAGAGGTAGGCCAAAAACGTCAGCAAACGCCATCCAATCCTTTAATGTCCACGTTTTACACATATAAGCAATGGCGGCCATGCGGGCTAAACCTGAACGAACAGTTAATCCAGATTTTATCTTTGGTTTATGGGTGATAAAACGATGTGGTTCTAATGCTATTCCGTCAACTAAATTATTTTCATCCAATAAGCGTAATTCTGCCCCTGCCTCTCTATCCCATGTAAACCAATGCGGATCACGCCAAATAAAATCAGGCTGCCAAAACTCACCGCGTTGCCAAACCATTTCTACCACCGAGAAGCCTTTCCCTAAAGCATCTAATAAATCATCAAGACAATCCTCTTGAAAGCAGGGGCGTTTAACTTGTTCGCGGATTGCTTGGGCGAGGTCTAAATCTTTTGATTCATCGCTAGCCGATTCGACGATAAGCTCTAAGCCCGAGATGGCAAGCTTACGGGTTCTTAGGACAGAGCCATAATGCGCATCGCGCTCTTCCATTTCTTCAGCTAGAGATAGATACGCTTGATGATCGCCATTTTCAGCTTGTTGAAAAATAGTGGCTAGACGTTCTGGCGTTAAGCCGTTGCTTACTGATGCCGACCCCCAAACTTGCCTAACACCTGTTAGGCTCGGTCTAGCCAGCTCTTTCCCCAAACTTTGTTTTTTAATGGGCTTTCCGTATTGATCTAGTATTTTCATTACCAACTTCCTTTTGAACTGGCAAAACCACCTGTGGTGTTAATCGGACGTTCGCGCCTGTCCGCATCTTTTTTAGTGTTCACTTTTACAGGAATATAACGATATTCTTTATAGTCCATCAAACTTGCGAACCATGCCATTAGAAAAGCAATCGCCGCGTCACCGTGACGATCTTTGTTATCGCCTGTTTTTATATCGGGAACTTTAGGAATGCCGTTGACTAATTGAATTGCTCGCAGATCATTCAGCACATCAGCATCTTTGGGTATTTTTAGCTGCTCGTCTTCAAAAGCGGCCTTGAGTTTGGGCATATTTTCAAGATAAAAACCTTGGGTTAGCATCACTTGCTCTATACATTCCCCATAGCGATACCCTGCTTGTTCGGCTAAATATTGCCCATTGCCTCGTGCATCTAATGCCGCCCCGCTAAACTTTGGCAGACGGTCAATAATATAATAAAGAATTTGTTCTTGATTTTTGAAGGGGGCGTTTTTAAGTTCGACTAAAAAAGGGGCGGTTCGGCTGAGGTTTTGCTCAATTGCCAGCGGTGCGAGTACCGTTAAATCGCCACTCCGCGCAAAATCCTCTCCTAAACAATGTTGTAATTTTGTATCAAGTTTTTCCAATAACGGCTTTAGATTTTGCTCGCACCAATACTCTATTTCAGAAATACGCAAGCGTTCAGGCATGGCGTTAAATGCCTCATCACCTTTAAAGCGAACAATAGGAGCTTCCACCATTGCTTTTTCAATCATTAAGCGCGATAAGTACGCACCGCCTGATTGTGAGGGAATACAAAAATATTCCTCGTCTGAAGCGTCTTTAGTCGGTGCATTGGCAATGGTTTTAGTTCGCCATGCTTGTTCTGCTTTCTCGCTCCACTGCTGACCTGTGACAAAGCATATTCTTTTAAACAAACCATCTTCTAGGGCATCATCCAAGGTAATACGGTGGACACTGTACGGTTTTCGTCCTGCTCTAGCATCTTCTATATAATGGTTATATTCATTATCCACACCATTATGGGTGCTGATAATTCGCACTCTCGCGCCCCACATGGTTAATGCCATTGCTGCTTTTAATAACTCATGTAAGGAGTCATGGAAAGCAGCTTCATCTATGACTACATCGCCTTGCATCCCCCTTAAATTTGAAGGGCGGGAGGAAAGGGCGGAGATTTTAAAACCTGTCTGTGGAAAGCGTACTGTGTAGCTAAGAATTTCTTTACTGCCATCTTCGTCTTTAAAAATACCCTGCTCAACTTCCAAAGCCAATTGGTTAAAAGCTTTGGCAAACAAGCTAACAGCGGCGATATATTCCAAAGCCATTTCTTGACGCGAACCGACATAAAAGACATTACGCCCTCCGCGCTCTTTAGACTTGGAAGCCGTCACCACATTGGCGGCGGCTTCTGCCCACGTTATCCCCGAACGACGGCATTTCTCCGCAATCTTTACCTCGGACTCATCCGCAAACCATTTGGCTTGATAGGGTAATAATATCGCTTCACCTTTGGGAAAATTATCGGTGATGTTTAGCTCTTTTAAGTCATTCATTACGACCGACCCAGCAAGACACGGCGAATGGACTCTTCAACCTCTTCGCTGATTCCGTTTTGTTTTAAAGCGGTACTGACATCATCGGCGGCCTTAGCACGTTCTTGTTGGCGAATTTTAGCGGCATGTTGCTTTTGGTTAATTGAGGCACGTGATAATTGCGCCATTGCCTTAGCAACGTCGGCGAGAAGCTTCATCCGCTCTGCCGAATCCTCTTCACCTTCAGCGGCTTTTAATTTCAGCATGATGTTAAAAATATCAGTCTGAATTAAGCCGATGACCGCGCCTGATCGTGAATCCTCGTCATCTTTTGCAGCTTTGTCGATTTGAGTTGCAGCCTCTGTGGCAACCTTGATCATCCTGATACGCTCTTCGACTTCTTTACCATGCCGTTGAATTGACGAGCGGCCAATTAAAAATCCTTGCTCTGACAACCAAGCTTCTAAGCCAGCATAATCACTAAATCCGTTATCAATTATTTTATCTTCAAGCTGCAATCGCAACTCTTCTGGTATTTCGCTTTTTATTCGTGAACGCTTTGGCATATTGGTTACCAATATTTCTCAGGGCGGGCGATACCAGGTCTACAATCAATAGTATATTCTGCAATATCAACGCCATAGTGAGTTAATTCGCTATGCCATCTACCGCAGGGTTGCCTATCAACTTTAATTAATGAACGCTCGCTCAGATACCCCAGTTCGCGCTGCAATTCCTTTACTGTAAAATCTGGATAAACCGCCTGAGCAATAGGAAGGAGTAGTTCTAAATATGCGCCGATCGGTCGCGTATTATTTAATGCTAACAAAAGAATCCATCGCACCGCTTCACGGCGTATTTTTACTTCATCAATACTCATCTATTTTTCACCTCGCTTGAAAAAATTATCTAATCGCAGAGCCAGTGAATCTAGCTTGCTTTCAATAATTGATTGATTCCTGGCCCAATCGTCTCGACGAACATACTCCGAGGCGAGAGTTCCCTTGTGCTGTAAAAACTCTCGCTCAACAGATAATGCACGCTCCATGTTCTCTGAGGATTTACTCTCCAGCTTATGAAAGCGTTTCTCTATATGATCTGTATGCCGCTGACGCAATAGCTCTTGTTCTTTAAATTGCCGATTGATTTGCGATAAAAAAAATTTTCCGAGACTAATCAAAAACCCAATGAACGTTAGTAATAACGTGATTAAATGCCAAAGCTCTATTTCTATTTCCATCGGTTTTTAAGTGCGGTTGCTAATGAGGTAGATAGGTCATCTTTATCTGCTGGATTTTTACATTCAGTCGTTAGCTCAAGTAAATTTTCCTGTGCTAATCCCCCAAAAGTAACGACAAACGCATAAGGCTCGCCTTTCGATGTTTCTATTAATTTTGAACTCATGCACCCTGAAAGAAAAAGAAGGGAAACGGCTAAAATTAGCTTTTTAAACATAGCGACTCCTGCTTAGTATTTAGTGTTTAGTGATGACAAGTAGAATAAGGGAAGGTGGGGGTTTAGATAAATAAAGCGGTTTAGAATCATTATAATAAATAGTAATTAAAAATAAATTTGCGCTTTATATAGTATTATGATATAATGTACACACTATAAATAACTACACACTGGGAGGGGATATTATGACAAGATCGAATCTATTTAAATCAGCGCATAAATTAGCTCGCTCATTTGAAGGTAATTATTTAGCGTGTTTTACTCTAGCGTTAAACCAAATTTTAGATGGTGTTGACGGTGTTGATGTTGATGTTGATGATGCTGATGTTGACGGTGATGATGATGTTGTTGTTGATGTTGACGGTGTTGATGGTGGTGTTTTATTTAGCAACCCGCATTATAAATTTATTTTTAACATTGATAGACGATCCATAAAAAATCCCTTATCTAAGAAAAATAAAGGATTTTTTTACCAATTTATGAATCTACTTTGCTACATTTTAACTCACGTCGAAAACTATACATTTTTCCATCCACCACCACAATATCTTTTTTTAGCCATTGAGTGATCTGGGCTGCTTGAACTCCTTGTTTATTAGCAAATTCAGATTGCGTTTTATAGTTACTATAAATGTATTCTCTTAATTTCATTCCACTTAATTTCATTCCAGTTGCTCCAAATAATATCGTCTATCAATGTTAAAAATAAATTTATAATGCGGGTTGCTAAATAAAACAACATCATTAACATCAGCATCAGCATCATCAGCATCATCAGCAGCATCAGCATCAGCATCATTAACATCAGCACCGTCAACATCATTAACATCAGCATCAACATCAACATCAACATCAACACCGTCTAAAATTTGGTTTAACGCTAGAGTAAAACACGCTAAATAATTACCTTCAAATGAGCGAGCTAATTTATGCGCTGATTTAAATAGATTCGATCTTGTCATAATATCCCCTCCCAGTGTGTAGTTATTTATAGTGCGTACAATTATAGCATAATACTATATAAAGCGCAAATTTATTTTTAATTACTGCTTGTTGGCCGGTAGGATGGGCATTACTCACCCCACTGTCAATTTTTTTGTTTATGCCTATTTTTTAGGTTCAAACAAATCACTCTGTGCCTTTTTAATCATCTCAGAGTGTTGTTTTTTAATGATTTTATACAGCCAGACGTTAGTGATATTATATTTTTTGCAGAGTTGGCGATGATTATGTCCACTGAAATTATTCCATATTTCGAGATCACGCTGGCTTAATTCATAATCTAGACCTTTACAGATATAAACTGACGTGCCACCCCACTCTTTGCGGATAGTTTCTGCTGCTTCATGGGCGCATTGCAAAGCAACGGCGGTCTTAATCCCCTTTTTCATCAATGCAGCTTCTAGACTCTCTCTAAGATCAACTAGAACCTCTGGATATTTAGACTCATCATCACCCATCTCCATACTCATTTCTATACTCATTTCTATACTCCTTTCAATGCTTGCCGCATTGCTTCTAAATTAGATTTTGCTACTTTGGGATCGCACTCAGACTTAGATAATTTCTTAAAGGGTCTGTAACAGAGCGGTATATAAACAGGCTTACATAATTTTAAAAACGTGGGCAAATTCGGCGGATAACTATCATCACGATCTAAACAGGCTTCTAAGCCCCTTTTAATTTGGTCATTTGACAATCTAGCCACGGCTTTAGCCCATAGCTCGCTCGGCACATCGCCGTAAGCACTGACCCACAAATGCCCGTACATCTCTGTCATTCGCAACCAAAATAGCCCCATAATACGCTCATTATTATTAGAAGCCGTTGGCTTGCTTGACTCGTTCGACGGCTGATAATTTTCTAGGTTGATATTGATGTGTTGCATTGCCATTACTGTAGTCATCCAAGTATCTTTTATCCGCTAACCACCCTTGCGCCATCTTGCGGCTTAGGTTTCCAAAATCACGCGCCGCTTCTTTTCTAGCAGCTTCGATAATTTGCTGATAATGCAAATCATCTAAATCGCCCAACTGCGCGAAGCGTTTAACCGCGTTTGCACGGTCTTTTTTATAATCAAATGCCCTCCAAAATTCATCAAAGAAAAAACGCTGCCGTTCGCTTAACGCGTGGTAGCTATCGGCTTTAGGATTTGAAATAGCGTTTTTTTTCTCGCCATACCCCCGTTCACTAAGTTGTTGCCATGCGGCTTCCGCATAGGTAATTGCAGCGGCAAGCTTGCCAGGCTCTGGCATACTGCGAATCACGATATTTTGCACAAACGTCAACTTATCCATGCTGATCTTTTAACCAACGCCGTAATCACCGCCGTTAGCTCTTTATTGGTTGAAAACTCTAAATCCTCTTTTTTAAACATCTGCTTAACAATAGCACGCGCATAGCCCCACGGCTTTTCCTGTTCAGCCAATAACGCACCGACCTTTTGCCATTGGGGACTAGTCTCAAAATTCTTAGGCGGCTTGCCATAAGGGTCTTTAGTCGGCTTAACGCTTTTTTGTAAATGCTTAATAACCTTATGGCGTTCGCTTAAAGTCATATCCCCCGCACTTCGCTTACCCGTTTGCGCCTCAAGCATGTCGCGATAACTGCCTTCATCAGTTAAGCCTACTTGTTTTTTTAAAACATGAATTCTCGCTAGTTCTTTTGAACGATTGCCTTTTTTAGACATCAGTATTCCTTTTTGAGTTTAAGAATATTTATAATGAAACCTTAGTAAAGTCTCATTAGAAATATGGATGTAGGGCGGGCAATAATGCCCACCCTACGGTTAAACTAAAGCCCTGCTCACCCTAATTTTCCTCTTTTGCAAAAAGGGCAATATTTACCCGCCATGCCATGATCCTGTTCAAATTTAATTTTGAAATCATTTTCCGTTGATTGGCAAAAAACATGTGTAAATGGATATGGTGGCTCATGCTTATTCAACAATGCATTCTCCAGCCATTCTCTCGCCTCAATACCCTCCACATTAGCGTTTTCAATAAACGATAAAAACGAGAGCTTGCTAATGATATTTCGATTTATTTGTTGACCACACATCAGATACCTGCCATATCAAGGCTAAGCGGTTGCCAATTGCTTTCTTCACCGACTCGACTATAAAAACGCATGTAAGATTTAGACCCCGATACGATGATTGAATCTTTTAACGCTGTCATTGCTTGCTGCCAGCGCGGGTCGGTAATCTTGAGCTTAAACAGCCCCATCACCGCTTGCGTTTTAATATTGCCCGACTTATCAGCACTAAAAGCTAAATCAATCAAGGCTTTAATATTGTCGTCACTGCTCTCAGTCCATTTGTGCAGGCACTCATCAATAATGGCTTTCGCGGCATGGATTTTTTCATCAAAGGTTAAGATCTCAGCCACAGTAAAAGAAACTTTATGGCGACCATCAAAGGTGACTAAGGAAACGTTGCCCTTTTTACCGCCTAGCTTGACGTTGTATTCATCGGCGGACATTTGCATAAAGGCAGCCACATCACCTAACACACCCGCCTTAAAATCACTCATTTGATCTTGCAGAGCTTGTGCTTTTTCAAAAATATCTCCGACCATTTCATGGCGCAAAATATCCAATTCAGAAATTTTCGACTTAGGGACTAAATGCCCCACTGCATTTTCCATATATCCTTCTGGAACTACTATCTTTTCTGTACTCATTTTCTTTTACTCCAAATTAAATTAACGTGATTTGTGATTGAGATTCTATAAACCCCTATCTCATTGAAAAACCTAAACTGCTCTGCATTTAATACATTCAGCCCCTTAAAATAGTCGATATGAACATCTAAAACATTTTCTTGCTGACTGGATTCGACTTTATTTACATGAATGCGACCAATGCCCCTATGCTTTAATGCAGTGACCGCATTTTTCAATAATTTTGAATAATCGTATAAGGCTAAATGGTTTTTATGATTCGATTTAGGCATCTTTTATCTCCAGTTGATTTTTTAGTTCTACTGCCAGACTTTTCAAGTTATCATGTGATCGTTTAATGAATTGCTGAGTTTCGGAATGGTAATTATGTTGCTGCGGTCGGCTTAATAGTGCTGTAGAGACCTCTAAATAAGCCGCCATTAATCTTTTTAAATGACCGCAGAAAATATCATCATAATCATCATGAAGTCGATTTTGTTCGATCTCCAACAACTGCATCTCTGCCGCTGCAATTTGCTGACTAATCGCGTCTAATTTTTCGGCATCAGGGTTGGCCAATTGATTACGCAGTTCGCTGATTTTGTCAGTTTGATGGTTGATTTTGTCTTCATAATCACTAGAGACCTGAGCCACCAACTTATCGACTTCTTGTTGCATAACTGCTTTTTCAGCCTCCATTTTTGAATTAATTGCCTCATCAATATTGGCTTGCTGTTGATTTTTTAGATCAGCCAGATCATCAGAAACTTTTAAATTTTCAGCATCAACCTTCTTAAGCTCACTCTTTAATAAGCCAACGGTTCTTTTATAAGTCATCTCCGCGTCTTTCGCTTCTTTCGCTTCTTTTTTCAAATAATTGATTTCCGCAACAGTTACGTTTTCACCCGCCTCAACTCGCTCAGCAACTGATTCTTTCACCTCATCAGGGGCATTGAGCAATACTATCGCTTGAGTAAGCTCTAATTTTTTCTGTCCACTTGAATGGACGGAATCATCTAATAGCTCAGGCATTTCTTTTGCTATACGCATGTAATTGTAAGCTTGAGACCTTTTTACCGAGCAGTTTTCGTTCAACCAAAAATTAAAATTTTTACCACAAACATCTCTTGCAATCGCTATTTTTTCCCCAAGCTTTGCAGCAATAACCAGCAGATTGACCTGCATGTTTTCTAGTGTTTGAAAATCTGCGTTAATTTCACCTGCGAGACGCTCCAACTTTGTCACAATAGGCTTGTTATCTTTCAGCGTCAGTGCGTGACTAGTTCCCGTTTCCGAATCTTCGGGAGTAATTTCTTTAATAATGCTCATGTTAGTTACCTTTGTTAAGTTCACAGCTCTGGCAGGTTTCCCACCAAGCTTGTTTAGTTGCACCGCCAAATGGTCGTGGTGCTGATGCACGGCGAGAACAGTCAGTGCGGTCAATAATTTCTTGCGTGAACTCACAAATACAGTCATTGTTATAAATCTGGTTGAATATGCCAGTAATCACCTCTAAACTGCCTTTGTAATGCCCATTGCAAATCACGCGAATGGTTGACTCAGACAAGCCTAAAGCGTGAGAAAGTTGATGAGTACCCACCTCATCGCGTTTAGCTTGCAAAGCTTTAATAAAACTCATACATTCACCATCGTTTTTGAATTAGGATCATAAACGCCATTTTTACGAACCACCGGAGCAAGTGAGCCAATATCATTACTTAAGCTGTATTGAAACGTGCCATTGCTAGTCAGTTTTCCATCTTTTATACGTTGTCGAGTTAATAACCCCGCATGGGTTAGGCGGTTTAGCCATCCTCTTAAATTAGTCTCTGCATTTTTTTCCTCACCTGTGCAGACTGTTAGCATTAATTCGGTTAAGGTGGTGCTTTTGTGTTTACGAATAACCCACCAAGCTTGTGCGCGTAAGCCTACTGTTTTAGTGCGTGGGGCGCGCTGTCCTTTCTGCATTGTTTAACGCCCTCTTTTGCTTAATGAACGCATGGCATCTTCACAAAGACGAATAGATTGTGTATCACTTGCGGTTAGGCTTTCTTTTTTGAGCTGCTTTGCCAGTACCTCTATAGTTCGACAAGCACTACTTAATAAACGATAGCGTCCTGCCGATTCTTTATGAGCTTGCGCGGCTACCGTCGCATCAATATTCACGTCGCATAATTGCGATAAATAAAGCGTGGTATCCTCCAAGGATGCTTTTTTAAACTCTACTAAAGCACTAATGCGCGTTGAAATATGCGCGAGTTTATGCTCTGCAAAACGATGACGCTCTGAGTTGTGGCAAACTAAAACAAGCATTGTGCCTGCCTGTTCGCATAAGCGGCGTAAATACTCAATCACAGTTGCCCTGCGGTCTAGCCCATGCTGTGCCTCATCTAAAATTATCGCTTGACGGCGGCTAGCCATTGCTTCATTGATTGCTTTTTGCAAGGAAAACCCCCGTAACCCCGTGACACCCAGCTCATAAGCGATAAGGTCTTTGATGTAGCTCAACGTCATTTCTGGCAACCCTTCTATATATAAGGCGTTATTAAGTGCGCCATAATGGTCAACACAGCGACTTTTCCCTGTACCCGGATCGCCTGCCAATAAAACAATTTGCGCCTCACGTGCCGCGCCGTTCTGAACTTTCGCTACTGCCCCCGTAAATAATTTATGGTTGCTGGTTTTTACATAATGCAATTTCATGATATTCTCTATTTTCAGTACTTCGGACAGTTTTAAAAAAGATAGCGGTCTTAATTCTATAAGCAATTGATTTTAAAGGGTTTTATATTTACGAGGTGTGTTGGTAAATTCTTTTTTAAATCAATGGGTTACAAAAACTGTCCGAACTATTGTTGTTTAGAATCCCAAAACTTAGCTAAACCGTAAGTTTTTTCACCACTTTTGTTAACAAAGCTACAATCTAAAGCCGCTATTTTTTGTCCCGACGTTGAAAGAATTTCATTATTACCTACCTGATTAAATTTAAGAAAATCTAACTTTTTATTAAACCAGCGACGATAGGTTTTTTCTGATAACTCATTGTAACGGCTGAGATTTGTATAGTTAGCCTTACCTCTAAAGCTTATCAAATTACTTAATAGGCTAGATAAAATTTTTTTGTGGTTTAGAACCACTAGACATTTTTTCTAAAATCGTTTCTATTAGTTGCATGGAAATCTTCTTTTCAGGAAATTGTTGCTTTAGAAACTACATTTTCCTATGAATTGAAGATTTCCTCTACTTTTAAAACTGTCCGAAGTATTGGAATACATAAAATTTACTGAATAGATAGAGCCGCAAAGCCAGCGATAACGCGGTTAATTTTATGTGACCGTGTTATCATTTTTGAACGATAAAAATAACAACCTAAAAAGTTGTGCCAAACAAAACAGAAAAAACGCCGCTTTATTCAAAAGTGTGCCAAATATCGGTTAAATCAAAAAAAACTACCAAAACCCGCTATATCCCACGTCATCCCTGATAAAAAACCAAAATACAGGTAATATAAATATGTGCCATATATCTTTTAAAGTCTCAGTAGACAAATTTATTGGGTCTTCCCCACGACCGTGGGGGTGTTTCTTGCCAATGTATTGCTGGCAGTTTTAGAAGTGTGTCTTCCCCACGACCGTGGGGGTGTTTCTGTCCCTGAGCTGGGTCTGGCGGGTCATAAGGTGTCTTCCCCACGACCGTGGGGGTGTTTCTTAACTATAACAAAACGACTTCAAGTTGCAGAATAAAATTGCTTGAAAGATCGACATTGAAGGATGCAAACCTGCATCTTCAAGTGTAATGGGTATATCGTACTGTTCAACGTTTTTTAAAGAAGAACTAGACTGGGCAAAATTACGGTGGCTGTTAATTAACCAGTTTATCGGTATCAAGGGCAATCAAAGTTTATTTGATTGCAGCCGATGAGGTTGTTGTCACTAAATCAGGTAAGGTATAATCTGTCGCAGCCCCTAACCAGTGTTTAATTAAGGGATCAACTAACATTGGATAATACTGTAAAAAATGATACGCAGTTTGTTGAGCCAGTTCTAATAATTCACCATCTTTATCAGGATTGGCTATTTTAAATTGCCGTGAGCCTGTTTGTCGTGTCCCCATCAACGCACCTGCACCACATAAATGTAAATCTTTCTCGGCAATTTTAAAACCATCATTCGTTGCCCTAATTATCCTTAGTCGCTGTTGCGCTATTGGCGTTAAAGGAGGTTGATAAAGCAATAAACAATAACTCTCGCAGGAGCTGAGTCCTACTCGCCCTCGTAACTGATGTAATTGTGATAAACCTAATTGCTCAGAATTTTCAATAATCATTAAATTTGCATTTGCGACCTCAACACCGATGTCGATAATCGTTGTTGTCACTAATAAATCTAATTCATGGGCTTTAAATCGCTGCATTAATTTATTTTTTTCGCCTGATTTCATCCGCCCATGAATCCAACCAATGCGTACTTGCGGTAAACTTAAACTTAATTGATTCGCCGTCTTCTTAGAATAAAGAAGAATAAAGCGGAATAAAGGGGTCAGATACTGTCTTAAAAAGCAACTCTATTTTACTCAATACTTCGGACAGTTTTAAAAGTAGAGGAAATCTTCAATTCATAGGAAAATGTAGTTTCTAAAGCAACAATTTCCTGAAAAGAAGATTTCCATGCAACTAATAGAAACGATTTTAGAAAAAATGTCTAGTGGTTCTAAACCACCGTTACAATGAGTTATCAGAAAAAACCTATCGTCGATGGTTTAATAAAAAGTTAGATTTTCTTAAATTTAATCAGGTAGGTAATAATGAAATTCTTTCAACGTCGGGACAAAAAATAGCGGCTTTAGAGTGTAGCTTTGTTAACAAAAGTGGTGAAAAAACTTACGGTTTAGCTAAGTTTTGGGATTCTAAACAAAAGTTTACCCATGGCGTGATCGCTAAAGGTTACCATCAAATTGGAAAATTACGTTGTGATGCTAATTTACGTTTACTCTACGAAGGTGTGCAAAAAGAAAAAGGTCGCCATAAATGTTATGACAGTAAGTGGATTGTGGGTGAGACGAGAAAATTAGAATTAGCAGGTAAACAGGGTGGTGTTAAGATTTATACAGCAATCGTTAATTCTGTCTCATTGAAATGTAATATTCGCATCGCTTATTTAGTTAAAACAACGTCACAAGGTACACGTTATGCCTTGTTGTTCTCAACAGATACAGAGATAAATGCAATGACACTTTATAATTATTACAAGGCACGGTTTCAGATTGAATTTCTATTTCGTGATGCTAAACAATTTACAGGACTTTGTGATTGCCAAGCACGTTCTGAACCTGCTTTACACAGCCATTTTAAGGCACGTTTTACTGCGCTAAATTTGATCAAATGGCATGACCGACTTTTAAGTCCTAAACGAAAACCAATTTCAATCGGTAGCTGGAAGACTAGATTTTTCAATGAGTTATCGATTGAACGTATTTTATTAAACTCTGGGGTAGACCTGAGTTTAATAAAATGCTCTTCTCAATACGAGGAGCTTTGTAGCTTCGGGGTTATCTCGCATTAAAACTGTCCGAAGTGTTGAAAAATGAATTGGACTTATAACTTAAATTCGCGTAATTACCTTCACAAAGGAGCGTCGTTAAGAATAATATAGGTCACACTTTACATAAAGTAATTAAATTTAATATTTACACCTTAATCGAAAAATTCGATAATAGTTAACATTGATTTTTAAATTTGATCTTAAGAAAAATCAATCAAATTTAAGTTACGATGAATATTATTTGTAGTCTATACTACATTAAGGTTGAAAGACCCGTTCATGATGGCATTAATATTCACAGTATTTTTAAGTCTCTTGGCGCACCAAACAGGCTTGGCACGTCACTATTCATCATAAAGGTTAGGTCTCTTAAAATTTATGCTCAGGTATAGGGTCTTAAAGTTTGATAGACTAAAAAAGTACTCAACCTACTATTTTTGATAACTTGACAACTATTTTTTGATTATAGAATTAAAAAGAAATAATACTTAAGATATTACTTTAAACTTCCTGTTAATTTTTTTAAGTTAAGTGACCCATAGTGATCTTATTTTTATGGATATTTCATAGCAAAATAGCCCTTGTCTGTTATACTATTGGCCGCAAGGGATATGTAAGAACTTCTATGAATTTTGAAACTGTTGAACAAATGAGATACAGCGTAAATAACAGGAATCAATGGA
Organism: Methylococcales bacterium; assembly: GCA_030949405.1. NCBI lineage: Bacteria > Pseudomonadati > Pseudomonadota > Gammaproteobacteria > Methylococcales > Methylococcales bacterium. Next base: position 2,790,823 of record JAUZSN010000002.1, read on the forward strand.
CATATTTTATATCCTGAACACTAAGGAAGGCAGGTACTAATAATACTCGAACCTTTTTGTCGCATTTATAGTGCCACCTACGTAGGGTAAAACTTTGCCCACTCTACGCAGCGTAAGTTTTGAAAATTATTATGTTTTCATTCCTGATTAGGCGTTATAAACCTTTTGGGTAATAAATATGTTAAAAAAATTAAGTGTTTATCCTCGATCAAAATATAATTATGAATAGCTTATCTTCATTAACAGGAATTGACCAATGGCTGTAGAAACAAATTTAAATACGGAAACACAAACTTTAGAAGTCAGTATTTCTGGGCGATTTGATTTTAGTATTCACCAAAATTTTCGCAAAATCACACAACAAACAGGCGCGAGTGTGAAGGTGATTGCAATTGATTTGAGTGAAACGGATTATATGGATAGCTCTGCTTTAGGAATGTTATTGGTTTTACGTGATAAAGTGAACGAAAACAAAGAAGCTATTATCATAAAAAACTCAACGGAAGAAGTTAGAAAAATTCTTAAAATTGCTAATTTTGATAAATTGTTTACGTTAGATCCTCCTATTTCATAAATAATGATCAAATGTAACTACGCAGCCTAGCTTAAAAATGGGCTAATTATTGACCATAAAAACAGCATTTACGGAGGGGATGATGCTGTTCTCGCTTTATTTGATGAATTTGCGGATCAATTAATTGAACTCGTATAACACCTGTAAACATAGAATGTGATTATATAGAAATAACCTTCTAGTAACCCATATAACAAAGCCTCCCTGCATAAACTCTCATAATATATTTTTGACTTTCCTATCAAGAACCGACTCCCAACGCAATACCTAAATTTTACGCCTCATATCATGCCATGATTACCTCAATTAAATTGATGGTAACTCACTTAAAGCGGTCGAAAACAACCAATCTTCCCTGACGTTCTCCATAAATAGTAACGCCCATAAAAGTCGTTCATACTTCGACAAACTCAACACGAACGGCTTAACCATCTGGACTCAATACGAACGGTTAAGCCTCGTTCCATACTATCCCGTCTTAAGTTGGTCGTCCAAAAAGGACACGTCAAAAATAACTCAATAGACTCTGAATTGCGTAATAAATCGTCGGCAAACCATTTTATTTAAAGAAAACCGTTGTTTTCTTTAACCGTCTTAATAAGCTATTGCATTTCTTCACTGTACACGACAAAATACGGCAAGGGGTATAAGCCCCTCCCTCCTTCAATTAAATTTTTGTCATGGACATAGGCATTGATTATATAACGCCTTAAATTCGGTATGACTAGGAGAATTAAATGTATAAAAAATCCATACTATTAATAGTCGGCATGGGGTTATCCTTAAGCGTGCAAGCTATTGATTACATTAAAATAGCCCCCATGACTTAAATCGTAAAAGGTTCGGTCGCTGACGTTAAATCCGCCGACGTACTGACTATTCCTATCATTACCTGGGGCGGCGACATCGCAACCCTTCATGGGAATGGCGACTCTGCAATGTCAACCGATACCAGCATTTTAGGAAAATCGGGCCTTAAAAACCGCTTACTACGACAAGATATATTTTCCAAACAAATTGAACGTTATCTAGCGGGTGAAACTCCGTATCTTCGTGGCACATTAGGTATGCTTAACCAAGCCGCTGATGTAATCAATAAAGATCCACGGACTCGCCCTGTCATTATTTACCAATCAACGTGGTCAGCCGGAGGCGATGCGTTAGTCGTAAAAAAAGGCATCCATAGTGCAAAAGATTTAAAAGGTAAAACCATCGTTTTACAAGCCTATGGCCCTCATGTTGATTATATGATGCGGGTTTTAAATAAAGAAATTCAAAAAGGGCTTGCCGAATTAGGTTTAGTCAAAGGCGATGTCTTATTTACTAAAGCCAACTGGGATTATGCCTTATTACAAACGGGCTTAACAAACACCAACCAAAAACTATCCCCTAAATTTAACCCTGCAAAAGTCGCCTCGGTTATTAACCAACGTCAGCAACAGGGGGCCTTAGATCAAGGTGAATTATTTAAATTTGAAATTTATTTCGCCCCGAATCAAAAAAACTTCTCCATTGATTTTTATAAAGATGCGTTTGAAAAAGTAATTAATTTAGCCTCAACTTATGGCGGAGCCGTGATTACGGTGGAAGGTCACTCTGATCCTATGGGCTATTTACGCAAACATAAAGCAGGTGAGCAAGCTTTGGTTTTAGGGCAAATTAAACAAAGTGCGAAAAACCTAAGTTTGGGCCGCTCACAAGCCGTTCGAGATAACATTATTCAATATGCATCGAGCAAAGGGGTTTTATTAGATGCCTCGCAATTTGCGATTATTGGTCATGGAATCTCATCGCCCAAATCAGGCGTTTGTGGCAATTTACCCTGCGCCCCTAAAACTGAAAAAGATTGGCGAGCGAATATGCGCGTTGAATTTCGGATTATTCAAATTGAAGCAGAAGACTCTGTATTTCAACCGTTATAGAGGAGGATGTATGAATTATTTATCGTATTTCACGACGGCCTTATTCGTCTTATCTGTTTCTGCTTGTGAGGGCGAACCTGCTCCAGAAACAACACCGCAAGCAACAACGGCGGTTAAGACTGAACTAAAAAAACAGGCTCCCTCAGAAAATCCTTTATATGCGTTACGTCCTATTGATGATAACTGGCCTCATGATGTTGATGAAAAATCATTAAGTGAAAATCTATTAACCACAAACTATTATATTGTACTGGATTGGAGTGGTTCAATGGATGGAATGCAATGTGCGGAAGGCTCTACAAAAATGGCGGTGGCTAAAACAGCGGTCACGCAATTTGCCAAAAAAATTCCAGCGGATGCAAATTTAGCGTTGTATGCTTTTGATGGTAAAGCGACAAGTGAGCGTGTTAATTTGACGATGGGGAATCGTGATGCTTTTTTTGAACAAATAAACCGTATTGAAACAGGAGGCGGAACCCCCTTGGCAACCGCTATTCGTTATGGCTATCAACAATTAACACAGCAAGCCGCAAAACAACTAGGCTATGGTGAATATCACTTAGTGGTGGTGACGGATGGAATTGCATCCACTGCGGAAAAACCTCAAGAAATATTAAGCACCCTTCATCAACAATCGCCTGTTGTTGTTCATAGTATAGGGTTCTGTCTGGATGAACAACATAGCTTAAATCAACCTGGATTAACGGTTTATACCGCAGCCAGTAACGCCGAAGAATTACAACGAGGCTTACAAGCGGTACTCGCAGAGTCGGTCGATTTCAGCCCTGATAGTTTCTAAATTCGTTACGTAAATTGAGTCTAAAAATACCCGAGACGCGAATCATCGCGTCTCTATATTCATGTGGCTACGAATGAAAAGTTTATTCCTCACACGATCCCATCACACTCGTTAATTTATTGAAATTTTTCAGCCCGTTTAATTAATTTCTCTAAATTTTTCTCATCAGAATTCCAAGGCGTTCCTGGATGAATAATCACGGCGGTACACTTTTCTGCCGCTTTAACAATTTGCTCATACGTTCCTGCGGTTGGGTCAATGACGATTGCTTTTTTATCTTCATTATATTTAAACATAGCAGGGGCAATCTCGACACATTCATCACAGGTTGTACAATCAGGCGTTTCTATCCAAACCGCATCATGCCCGCCTGCGGCTTTGGGTTCAGGAGTCGCCGTTGTTGATTGACCGACGGAGGGAGCTGTTGGCGTACTCATAGACGCAGTAGCAATCGTCGGCGTTGCTGTAATAAAATCCGTCAAAGCTTGACCATCGCCCCCTGCCAAATTCATTAAACTGGCCGCTAAACTTTGTGCCACTTCCGCTTTTGCTTGGGCCGCAATCGCAGCTGGATCAACAGTTTCTCGATTCAACCCTGCAATCCCTTTCAAGGTACGCCAAAAATCACGACGCTCAATTGTTGAATGCACGATTTCAGAATCAATCACCACTCGAATTAATGTATTGGTTTCAGGATGCACGGCATAAAGAAAAGCAATATGTTCGGCCTTTTCCTCATGCGTTAAATCAATAAAATCGGCAATTTCAACCATATCATCATTCCATTTTGACGGGGGAACAATTTTGAAATGTTTACGAAAACGCCCTTCCGTTAACGCCCAGTCAGCAAAGGTTAAGGGCATTTCCATTGACCCTTCCATGCCGTATTCATCAACATAGTTTAAGGTGTAAGTTGTCCAATCTTTATCTAAATCAGGGTTGCCTTGTAACGACATACTGGTATCCCAGTTATCCCCTAATCGTGGATCAAATGACATCAACGGATACGCACGCGCCTCTACCGCTAATTTACTTTGCATTTCAGCCGCATCATCAGCAACCCCATGTTCAGGTTGACAGACCGCATAAATATTAAATACCGCAGGCCCTCGATAATTTAACCCATCAATATAACCTTCCAGTAAATGATTGGTGTGAGCAATTGAACTTTGCAAGGTAAAAGCGGTTCGATGGGCCATAGAAATTAACCCCATTTCTTTACGACGTTCGGTCTTCCCTTTCCACTCTTTGCCATAAGGTGCCATGTCAGACACTTGTCCAATAAAGTCAGAAGTACACGCTTGTCCGCCTGTATTAGAATAAACTTGCGTATCTAAAATTAAAACTTTAATCGGCATCCCTGACATAATGCAACGGGATAAATTTTGGAAACCAATATCATACATCGCCCCATCGCCACCAATGCAAACCACGGGCGGTGAAAGTAAATACTCTTCTTCACTAAAGTGATGCCAATCAAAATACGTAAAAAAGTGATCGGACTCTTCCTTGTTATATTTTCCTGCAATTTCTAATTCTGCCATCCGAATGGCTTTAAATCCTTCCGCCATTTTAACCATGTGGCCTTCAAAAATTCCCATCGCTAACGACGGGGCATCTTGAAATAAATTATTGGCCCATGGAAATGGGTAAGGATTAAAAGGATAAGTTGATCCCCAAACTGAGGTACAGCCTGTGCTATTGGTAATCCCCATTTCTGCACGACCATTGCCTGTTAAACCTTGGGTATATTGCCATTTTAAATGCTTTAATTTAGCGACAATTTGTGAGGCCCATTTTAACCATTCGCTATCAATCGGTTGGCTAGGCTTGCCCTCATCTAAAGCTGTGCTTAATTTAGATAAGGTTAAATCAACATTTTTATTGGCCTCAATCGCCGCTTCAACCGTTTCTATATCGGTGATATTTAAATTTTCAGCGAGTTTGAGACGAATATGTTTTTCCATCCCCACAATGAGTGAATCAAGATGAACCAAATGTTTTTTAACACGGGACTGCATTAGCGCAGTGACTGTGCTGGTAAATAAATGAATGACCGTTTTTTCACCACAACCTAAACACGCGCCATCACCACAATTCATCGAATGATAATTTTTCTTATCCAGCAATAACGTATCTAACGCGCCAATTTTTTCATCTAAATCATCAATCCGTTTATATTTTGGGTTCGAGGTCGGTAAATCATTCCAATACTCCCAATCATTACGCAAGGTTTTAATGCTATCACGGGTTTGCTCAACAGGTTTTAAGGCATCATCATCACAAACTTCAACGCATTCCATACAGCCTTTACAGGTCATTGGATTGATGGTGATTGAAAATAAACCGCCTTGATTCGGGGTGCGTTTATTAATCGCATCATGATAAGGTTTGGTTAATGCAAATTTAAACTCCCCCATCGCCTCTTTAAACCAATCAAACTCTAAAGTGACTTCTTCACGTTCCGTTTCTGGGTATTCCTTAATCGTTTCACCGACGGCTCGTGCAAAGACGGGTTGTAAATTAGTCCCCTCGGATTTATCGGCCGTTAACGCATGATATTTTTTCTCAACAACACGAATCGCACGGCGTAAATGTTTAACCGTTTTTCCTGTTTTTTCAACCCGTTTAATATTGGTTTCAAAGACTTCATTAACAGTATTAATTAACCCAGGAATCGCGCTGTCAGGACACATGGCATAACAATCCCCACAGGCGGTACAATTTTCAGCAATCCATTCAGGATGTTCAAAACGAATTTGAGTCATATCCCGATAAATGCCAGTGGCCGCAGGAATAATACTGGTGGCCAAGAAAGGATCGGCTAAATTATCGGCTCGACCATTAATATAGTTACTGCCTGTTTGCTCAAAGAAACGGTGAATATCAGACAACGGCTCATCATTAGCGGGTTTCTGTAACAACATTAAAGGCGCGGTGGCTTCAACACGCTCTATCCATGATTCCACATCCCCCACCGTCATTGCGGACACGTCTAAATGCTTGGTTTCGCTAAAACCCCGTTGCACGGTTCTAAAATTATCCTCAATAACTTGCTCGCCTTTGCTCGCAAATTTCTTGCTGATGGTATCGTGAATCGCTTGCAGAATTTCTTCTTTGGTTTTACCTGCATTTTTAGCGATAGGCGATGATTCAAAAAAAGCTCCTTGGAAAGCGATCCCTTGCATTCTAAATTGCAAATCGGCATGTTGGGTTTCTTCTCGCGCAATTTTAAACCCGTCGATGTACGAGACTTTAATTTTTTTATCAAAAATATATTGTTGAGCAAAGCGTGGAAAGGTACGCCATACTTTTTCAGGCGATTCTAATTTGCTTTGGATAATAAAAACGCCATTTTCACTGAGTCCTGCGAGTGGGTTTGAATGCGTAAAAACATTGGGATCAGGGGAAATCACCACATCAACATGGGCATATTCACACGCAATACGAATCGGTTCCGAAGAGGCGGATAAATAATACGTTGTGGGCTGGCCTTTTTTCTCAGAACCGTATTTAGGATTGGCTTTAATATTGTAATCCAGCAAATCAAATAAGGTCATCGCTAAATTTTTTCCCGTCGTGATCGCGCCCCAGCCCCCGACAGAATGCATTCTAACCGTAACCGCATCCTTTGGCATAAGGTTCGGGTTTTCAGAGCCTTTTAAGGCTAAATCACGAATACCAGGATAAGCGTCGGCGATGGATTGTTGTTGAATTTCTTGCTTAGGGCTGTAAGCGGTTTCACGCGTAAATTCAATGCCTAAATAAAAGAATTTTTTATGCTTCCCCTCAGCTAACATATTTTCAACCGTGGCAATAATGCCTTCGGGTTGCAAATCACGACTTCCTAAACCAAAGCAAGCCGAATATAACGGTGAGCTGTCCGTAGTTTGTGTATAAGAGGCATACTTAGGAAAGGGGGTGGCTTTTGAATGACCATTTTCAAACCCTTTCGTCATGGCGGTGCGAATTTCACAAATCAACGGTAAATCTTCCGCTAAAGGTTGATCGGTTCGTTCCATGATGGTGATTCCTTTACGTCCTTTACAGATGTTGGAAATTAAATCACCAGGAAAAGGACGAAACACAGTCATATTGACTACGCCGAGTTTAATCGCTCTAGTCTCGCGTAAATAATCAGCCACGGCTTCTGCGGTATGAATTACACTCCCTTGAGCAATAATTAAATAATCCGCATCCTCACAACGGTATTCACCAATGCGATGATAACGTCTCCCCGTGAGTTCAAACCATTCATCCATACTTTCATCAATGAACGTTTCTATGTGGTCAAAAAAATACGGACGTTGCGCGGCAACCGATTGCATATAGGATTCTTGATTTTGCACCACCCCTGACATCATCGGTTTATCAACATTCCAAAGTTCCGGGACACGACGACGACTTGCCCCATATAAAATACGTTGTGCAGGGGTTGGGCAATTAATAATATCTTCAGGTTTACCTAAAAATTCTTTAATCAATTCACGTTCAGGTAAATTTAAAGCTTCAATCAAATGCGAGGTTAAAAAACCATCTTGCCCGACAGCCGCAGGATTTAAAGCCAATTCCGCCACTTTTCGAGAAATAACGTTTAAATCAGCGACTTCTTGGTTATTTTTGGCAAAAATTTGAATAAACCCCGTATCATCAATACAGTGGTAATCATCATGACCGCAATGAACATTTAACGTCGCTTTAGTGATGGCACGACAAGCAATATTTAAGACATAGGGTAATCGCTTGCCGACAGCGGTATACAAGGACTCGTGCATATAAGCAATGCCTTGTGACGAACTAAAATTAGTGGCGCGTAAACCCGACATTGACATCCCCGCTGTAATCGCAGCGGCGGCGTGTTCACCTTCCGGTTCAACAAAAATTAACGGACGACCTGAAATATTAAGATGCCCTTTACTTTTCTCTTCTGCCCAATATTCCCCCATATCGGTTGAGGGAGTAATGGGAAAAGCACCCGCCGCATCGCTGGATTCTCGCTCACACATCACGACCGCTGCGTTTCCATCCATCGCCATGCGAATACCTGGATATTTAATTTCTTTAGGTGTTTTTGATTTATTGAAAAATGCCATTGAGTTCCCTTTGGAGGTCGTATTGAGTTGTTATTTTTGAGAATGGAGTTTATAGTTATGTCTATAGACTTGCCGATACGGTAGCCTACCGTAACCTTCTGGATAGCTGATAGTAAACGATTAGATAAAAGAGGATGAGTTCTAGCTGGGGCGGCTCCCCAGCGGCAAGTTTATCTAATTTTTTCATACTTCCCTCTGATTTCTTCACTCGCTTTTTCATCTGATTGTTTTATTAAACGCCTGAATTCAAGTCAACTTTTTCATTTTTAAAACCTATATATTCTATGTTGAATTAGGACAAAAATGTATATTGAAAGTTGCATGGTGAACTGTAAGTTTATAACGTGAACGCAAGAATATATTTAATAATCTCATTTCATAATATGTACTCTATTTTCTTCCGCCGTCAAGGTTTGGAACGAATCAGGATGATGTAAGTTAAAATTTCTAACATGTTGACGTATTTTAGGGTTAAACCCTTCGGCTCTAACCGTCTCAATAAAGGCTTTAAAGTCAGCACTTTGTTTTATTTCAGTCGAGTTTCCCACCGCATTTAATTGATAGTCGGCAACAATTTTTCCCCCTCGATTAGCTTTGCTGTCTTCACCTCGGTCATCACTGTAATATTGTGATAAAACTAATAATCGACTCCCAACAAAACAGGCTTCTTCCAAATCATGGGTAATAAAAAAAACCGTTAATTTTTCGGTTTCCCATAAACTCAATAAAAATAATTGTAAATCTTCACGTGTATCAGGATCTAATGCACCAAAAGGCTCATCCATTAATAAAACAGGGGGTTTCATAATTAATGCTTGGGCAATCGCGGCGCGTTGCTGCATTCCACCTGATAGCTCATGTGGGTATTTATGAACCGCATCCGTAAGTCTGACACGCTCCAAATAATCCATAGCCTTCATCTAGCCAGTTTTTATGCGCTGCCCAAGGTAACCACCAACGTCCTTCAAATAATCGTTTCCCCAATAATACGTTATCTAAAACGCTCAAATGAGGAAATAATGAGTAGCGTTGAAAAACAATGCCTCGGTTAGGTTGTGGGAAGCCAACCGCCTTCCCTTCTATAAAAATATTCCCTGCTGTTGGTTGTTCTTGCCCTAAAATCAAACGGAGTAACGTTGATTTACCACAGCCACTAGGGCCGACAAGCGCGCATAATTCGCCCGATGAAACGGATAAATCTATATTATCTAAAACTCTTTTTTCACCATAGTGTTTTTCTATATCTTCTAAGTGAATTTTATGTTTTTTTGCGGTAACGGTCATATCGATTTAGCCTCATACCAAGGGGATACCCTTTGTTTTAATTGTCGTAATAAAAAATCAAAACTAAACCCAAGTAAGGTAATCCACAACACATAAGGAATGATAATATCCATCGCCAAATAGCGTCTAACTAAAAAGATACGATAACCTAACCCATCTGTTGATGCTATTGCCTCGGAAGCAATTAAAAACAACCATCCACTGCCCAGCACAAGACGCACAGAATTAATTGCTCGTGGGAAAATTTGCGGTAAAATTATACGGTAAATAATAGCCCCTGATGAGGCTCCCAAGGTTAAGGCTTTAACAATTTGTTGCGGTGGAATTTCTTTAACCGCTAAAAAAATATCACGGGTTAAAAGTGGAAAGGTTCCGATAAAAATAAGGGCCACTTTTGCAACCTCACCGACCCCCTAAACTAACAAACAAAATAGGTAAAATAGCCAAGGGAGGAATCATTGAAATAAAAACAATAAACGCCGAAAACAGCGCGTCAATGCCTCGATATAAGCCCATATAAAGCCCTAATAATAACGCCGTTATTAAAGCAAGACTGATTCCATAAAAAAGACGTGTTAGGCTTGAAAACGTATCTTTCCACAATAAAATATCACCAGAACGTTTATCTTCTTCAAAAGCCAGCTGATTAATGGCTTTAATCATCGAGGATAAGCTGGGTAATAATTTATCGTGGGGATTATCCGTCAAACGTAAATGCGACGCATAGAGATAACAGCCTATTAGGAGTATAAACGGCAATAACATGATGAGACGTTTAACGTATTTGGGGGGATTGGCATGTAAACCAAAAATAAGGGGCGAATTCAACTCATGACTCCTTTATCGAACGACTTCATAAAACAAACACGACAGGATGCTGCTTAGACCGTGTTATAAATACTCAAAGGCCAGAAACACGATACGTCGCACGTCTACATCAATGGTAACCGTTAAATTTACCGCTCTCCTGTTTAAGCTTATTCCTTATTATAGAAATTCAGGCTACTAACTTAAGACGAGACAAGTTGAGGTTAAGCCTCGCGCCATACTGTTCCATCTAAGTTGGTAGCCTAAATTCAGGAGGGCGCAATCTATCAATTTAGCGTAAATACATCAAACAGGATTCAAGATAATTCCACCGTTATAACGTCATCAATACGCGTGGATGATCATTTAATTGTTGATAAATCGTATCTAATTGACGTTGACTCATGGCTTCAATCGTAATTGTGACTGAAACAAATTTACCGTTTTTGCTCGGTCGTATTTTTATAGCATCAGTCGCTAGCGCATTAACATGTTGATTTATAATATCAACCACTAATAGGTCAAACTCAATATCAGTTTTCCCCATGGCTTTAATTGGAAATTGACAAGGAAAATCAAAAACACTCGGACGGTCTTCTTCACTCATGAGATAGGTTTTTATAGTTTTGAAAAAGTGTATTAACGGTGCGCCATAAATTGCCTACTTTACCTTCAGCAACCTTACAACCATCTAATTCAATCACGGGTAATATTTCACGGGTTGAACTCACTAGCCAGATTTCATCCGCATTTCTTAACGCGTCTTCAGAAATAGGCTGTTCAGCGGTTTTAATTTGATTCACCTTTGCAATTTTTAAAATAACCTCACGCGTAATACCAGGCAAAATATCATTGGTTAAAGGCGGTGTCGTTAAAACACCGTTAATTAAGGCAAACAAATTACTTGAAGCCCCTTCGGTTACATAACCTTTTTTAATTAAAATAGCTTCACTTTGATTTGTTTCAATCGCTTGTTGTTTCAGTAATACATTTGCTAATAACGCCGTGGATTTAATATGACATAAATGCCAACGATTATCATTAAACGTAACCCCTTTGAAACCGTGTTCCCGTGCTGTAACAGGAATAATATCACTACACATTGCAAATACCGTTGGGGCAGTATTTGCAGGAAACGCATGATCTCTTTTTGTCGCTACGCCACGTGTTAAATGAAGATAAATATATTGATTACGTGCGGAATCAATCAAGGGCTGTACTATTTGTCGCCATTCTTCTAGGGGACGGTGATAAACGAGCTGTATTCCTGCCAGACTTTTTTCTAGCCGCTGCATATGCGCATTGAACTCAAATAAATGCCCCTGATAACACGGAATCACTTCATAAACCCCATCACCAAATAAAAAACCTCGATCTAATACCGAAATTTTTGCTTCATTTAAAGGGAGGTAATCTCCATTTAAATAGACCGTCATATTTTCCATTATTCTATTAATTGTAGTAAATGATCATAAAAACGCTGAAAAATGCTACCAATCGCAATATCTTCAAGCGCGATCAAAGGAACTCTTTTAATTAGTTCGCCTTTAAGTGTAATAGTCACCGCGCCATAAACTTGCCCCTTAATAACGGGCGCAATAATTTTTTTATCTGTTTTAGTTTCAATTTTTAAATTTTCATAATAGCGTTTTGCAATAGTAATATAAAGATCTTTTTCGACCCCTAATTTTAGCTCTTTACGCTCGCCTTTCCATATTCTAACTTTTTTTAATGACTGTTGTGCCTGATAAAGTCGATGGGTTTCATAAAACCGAAAACCATAATTCAATAACCCTTGCGATTCAGCCGTACGGGCCGATTCACTTTTTGCTCCCATCACCACGGAAATTAAACGCATATTATCACGTTTTGCCGAAGCCACCATGCAATAACCCGCCTCATTCGTATGACCTGTTTTAACCCCATCAACGGAACTGTCTTTCCATAATAATCGGTTACGATTCCGTTGCTTGATATTATTATAGGTAAATTCTTTTTGTGACTCCCAAACATAATATTCAGGAAAATCTGTAATTAAGGCGCGGGTTAATAAAATTAAATCTTTCGCTGTCGTGTGATGGTTCTCCGTAGGCAGTCCCATACTATTTTGAAAATGGGTATTAATTAATTTTAATCGTTGGGCTTGCTCATTCATCAATAAAACAAAATTCGCTTCATTCCCTGCAATATGTTCTGCTAACGCCACACTCGCATCATTCCCTGATTGAATAATAAGACCTTTCAATAAGTCCTCAACCATCACCTGCGTACCTACTTCAATAAACATCCGTGAGCCTGGCATTTTCCACGCATTCTCAGACACGGTAACTTTATCAGTTAAACTTAATTTTCCTTTTTTTATTTCACTAAAAACAACGTAGGCCGTCATAATTTTAGTTAAACTTGCAGGTGAAAGTGTTTTGTCAGAATTTTTTTCAACAATAACCTTATGACTATTAAAATCCTCTAAAATATAACTTGAACCGATAACAACAGGAGGTGATGGCATTAAAATAGCCTCGTCACTTGCACTAATTATGGGGGATATAAATAAATAGAGTAAAAGCGCCGCTATTAAGCGATAACCGTGAAGCGTTGAAGGCATAATTTTAATCCAAGTTCTGACGATAAAAACAATAAATATTGTAACAGATTAGAAGACAGCAAGTAGAGGCCGGATTTCAACACCCTCACAAAGAAAATACAGGCGTTATCAACAGATGAAAAAATACCTTACTATGGGTAATTAATACTCTCATAATAACGACAAATCTCACTTTAAATCTGAACGATCACGCCCTTCTTGATTCATTTGGGTGCGCTGTTTGTCAAAATGAGTCCCTATAAAAGATAATTTCATTTTCTAACCTGCTTGTATGCCGAGTAAAACAATCGATTAATTACTGGCATGTTTATTGCACAATTCTATAATTTTAGTTAGACTAATCACTGACAATTTATTAGGAACAAACAATGATAGAAATGATCATATTACTTTCGGTCGTTATCGCAATGATAATTGCAGTCTATGTAGCACCAACGACAAGTAATTCTTTAAACACACCTGTTGTAAAAAAGGCCGATAAATCTATAAAAATCCCTGAAGATTCTATGCTTAAACGACATTTTTTAGCCAATTTACAGGCCGAAATAGAATCTAATTTTCACTCTCGCCCAACAGATGCTAGTTTAAAGCGACATTATGATAGTTTAATTATCAGTGAAATGGATAAATATATACAATTAAATGTGGCTTAAATTTATTCTTTAAAGCCCTATTTTTTTGAGTATAACCCTGAAAAAAGTCCACTCGCCCCTCCCCTTTAAGAAAGAGCTATTAATAGTTTTTAAAACTTAGGTCGCCTAAAGTCGGTGCAAGCTGCGCTCAACTCGTCCAAAAAAGTTTCAATGTTATTAAACCCCCCTTCCTAGGTCTAAATTTTTAGAGGCTTTAAAAAATTCTGGGGTACAAAATAGGCTTTGTACTCCAAATTTTAAGCGTTGTTATGGTGTTATTATCCCCCTAATTATTTTCACACAATAATTAGCTTACCGCCAAAATCGTCACTTTATAGAACTGAAATTGTAAAAATACACAGTTTATAGCCATAAAATTAAATATAGTTATCTAAATAACGCTAAAATGCACACCTTTTGGGACTCTATTTTTCATCATGAAGCTGTTAATACAATATCTGGCACTCTGCTGGTTCAAAAATAATCCCACCCAATTAATTCCCACCAAGTCGTTCATGCAAAAAGTAATTATCTTTTACTTTTTATCAGGATGGTTAGTTGAAGGTCTTATTGCCGATCCTGCCGAAGGTTTTTTAGAAGTCGTCTTACGCATGATTATGGCGTTTTCAACTCTTGCAATTTTTTTAGTTATTACTAAAAAATGGAGCTTCTTTAACCCCTTATTTACCTCTATCTTTGTGTGTGAGAATTTCATTATGACCCTTGCAACCGCGGTCGAAGGGTTAGATGTTTATATGGTCATGACCCATGTGGTTTACCGAGAAGAAATAGCAATCGGGTTAGGCATTTTTTTAGTGGTGTGGTATTTGTTGATTGTGGCTTATATTTTACGCCAGTTTTTTACCTTCGCGCTTCGAGAAAGCATTATCTTGGCCACCAGTTATTTTGTTTTAACCTATGGTATCCCCATGTTTTTTATGGATGTTTAATTCATTCAGATCCTAATGAAACCTTTGATTATCATTGCTCAATCCGCCCAAATGCTCGCACAAGCCGCCTGTCATATCGGTCTAAACGTCATTACGATTGATTGCTTTGCCGATCAAGATACTCAAGCATTAGCGGTACAAAGTTACCGTGTCGATTCCTTAGCCATTAATGCCCTAAAAAACTGTATTGACAGGCTTGAAAATAAATTCAACGAATGCCTTTATGGCAGTGGTTTTGAACTCTACCCAGAAAGTTTGATTTTTTTAGAAACACGGTTTAAATTAATTGGAAACTCATCGCGAATTTTTAACGCGTTACAAAATAAACATCAATTTTTTAAGCGATTACAGGCCCTAACTATTTTATTTCCGCCCGTTTTTTTTCCGACAAAAAATAAATTACAGCCCAAATTTAAGACTCAACCCTATTTAATAAAACCGCATAATAATGTGGGGGGAATGAATATTCATTCCGCGACAACTTACAACGTAAATCCTCTAACAATTTTAAATTATTATTATCAAAAAAAAATAGCGGGGCAAGCCATGTCGGCTTTATTTGCGGCGAATGGTCAACACGCACTGATTATGGGTTTTAATCAACAATGGTCCTGTCCAAATTCATTTGTATTTTCGGGCATTATGAATCATACAACGTTATCTCACCAACATCGTAATAAACTTCATCATTGGATTAATCGGTTAACGAAGCGTTATCAGTTACGCGGTCTTTGTAGTTTGGATTTTATTTTTTATCGTCATCATTGTTATGTTTTAGAAATTAACCCTAGACCCCCTGCTAGTATGGCGTTATACCCCAAAAATTTATTAAACATACATCTCTTAGCGTGCCAAGGACAACTCGACAAAACGCTGATCATTAAAGATCCACTTTATCGTGTTTATCAAATTATCTACAGTCACGTTAAACTACAAATCCCCCCCTATTTTAAATGGGCTGATTATTGTTGTAATTTACCCGCTGCGGGGATGATTATTGGCAAAGGAGAGCCTATTTGCAGTATGATTATCAGCGGGAAAAATCCAAAACGATTACTGGATGATTTAAACGATAAACAACTCCTTCTTTTCACACAAATAAGCGAAATAACATGATTGAATACAACGCGAGTGTCAATAAACTTAGCCGCCCCTTAGTTCAAGAATTACTTGATAATGCGGATAAATTAAGACTTGATATACACACGTTAGATAATGGTTGCATTATCATTGATGCAGGTATCGAGGCCCCAGGTGGCTTAGAAGCGGGTCGAATTATTACTGAAATTTGCCTAGGCGGCTTAGGAACGGTGAGCATTAATCATAGCCCTGCGATCGAAAACTGGCCATTAACCATTAATGTTCATAGCAGCAACCCTGTTTTAGCCTGCTTAGGTAGCCAATATGCAGGATGGAGTTTAGCGCATGATAAATATTATGCATTAGGCTCAGGCCCTGCACGCGCAATGGCGACAAAAACGAAAGAGGGCGAAGATGAACCGATTGAGGCCATTTATAATGAATTAGGCTATCAAGATAATGGCGAAGAAACCGTTTTAGTGATTGAAAATGATAAGATTCCCCCAATGGAAATCATCGAAAAAATCATTAAAGCCTGTGATGTGGATGCCGAAGATTTAACGATTATTGTTACACCGACCCGTAGTATTGCAGGCTGTGTTCAAGTCGTGGGACGGGTTTTAGAAGTCGCTATGCACAAAGCCCATGAGTTACACTTCCCATTAGAAAATATTATTGATGGAAGTGGCAGCGCGCCTCTTTGCCCACCTCACCCTGATTTTGTAAAAGCGATGGGGCGTACCAATGATGCCATTTTATTTGCAGGTCAAGTGCATTTATTTGTGAGTGGTTCTGATGAAGAGGCTGAAAAATTAGCCAACGAACTACCTAGTTCCACCTCAAAAGATTATGGAAAACCCTTTGCAGAGGTGTTCAAAGAATATGACTATGACTTTTTTAAAGTCGATGGGATGTTATTTAGCCCCGCACGCGTGATTGTAACGGCGGTAGAGTCTGGCAATAGTTTTCATGCGGGAAAAATAGATACTGAGTTACTGAAACAATCGTTTGGTCACTAAAAAATAAAAGTTTCATGGTATCCGACACTTTAATGTAGGCTAGGGTCGTTTTTTTGCGAGAGCAAATAAACGATCGACTAGTTTAAGGTCGGACACTATGGAGCGAGGCTTAACCTCACTTGTCCCCTTTTAAAGTTGATCGTCAATAAACGTAACCCAGCAAGCAAATACACACGCTCAATTTGACCTTAGGAGTTTCCACGTTTAAAATTTTGCATTATTTTGAGTATATCTTAGATTTTTTATCATTGATAAATACGCTATTTTTAGAGATAAAAGCATTATTTAACAAGCTGTTAATGATAGAGGTTAAAAATAATAAAATAGACTATACAACACTATATCACGCAACAAAACATACAAACGTGCATGATTTAATTCGTGCTTATTCCTTAGTTTATGAATCATCACCCTTTTGCGCTAACTCAATAACCGCCTCTAATGCGTGAGTAAACTCAGCTTTCGTATCCGCACGAATACCCACATGAGCAACCTTTCGACCTTTACGAGGACTTTTATCATAAAGATGTAAATGGGCATGTTCAATCGCCAGTAATTGTTTCGATTCAGGAAGCCCTCCAATAAAATTTACCATCCCCGTAAATTCCTCGGATACGGTAGAACCTAAAGGCAATCCTGAAATCGCACGAAGATGATTTTCAAATTGACTGGTTTCCGAGCCTTCAATCGTCCAGTGTCCTGAATTATGAACGCGGGGTGCAAATTCATTGGCAAATAATTGCCCTTCAACATCAAACAACTCTAAAGCAATTAAGCCGACATACTCTAATTTCTCTAACAACATTCGCACATATTTTTCAGCCTCCTGTTGCAAGACATCCACGGTACGGCACTCAGAAACACGCAAAATACCCTGATGATGTTTATTTTCTGAAAGCGGATAATAAACAATGTCACCGTCTGGATTACGTGCGGCGAGTATAGAAACTTCCCGTTGAAAATTAACAAAGCCTTCAACAATAGAAGGAACCTCTTGAATTGATTCCCATGCGTGCGCTAACTCATCGGCTGAAGTTAAAACTACCTGCCCTTTCCCGTCATAGCCCATACGACGACTTTTTAAAATAGCAGGGTAGCCAATAGTTGGCATTGCTTGTTGTAAACCCGCTAAATCCATCACATTAGCAAAAGGCGCGGTCGGAATCTTTAATTCATGAAAGAAATTCTTTTCAACCAACCTATCTTGAGCAACCGCTAACGCATTAGGACTGGGGTAAACGTGCGTATGCTCATCTAAAAAACTCGCCACATCCGCTGGCACGTTTTCAAACTCATACGTCACCACATCGGCTTTTTCAGCCAATTCTGTCAATAACGCCTTATCATCATACGCCCCGTGTAAATGCTCACCCAACTTTACCGCGCCAGCCTCCTTACTCGGATCTAAAATAATAAATTCAAACCCCAAAGGATAACCTGCCAACGCCAGCATTCGTGCTAATTGCCCCCCGCCTAAAATTCCTATTTTCATGAAATCACCTGACGCGGATCTGCATTGGCAGCAACGGTTTCTGTTTGATTTTGACGATAAGTATCAAGCGCAGCTTGATAGTTGGAATGCTTATTACCAATAATCGCCGCCGCGAGTAAAGCCGCGTTAATCGCCCCTGTGCGACCAATTGCTAACGTTCCCACAGGAATTCCAGCAGGCATTTGCACAATAGATAATAATGAATCCATGCCATTAAGTGCCTTTGATTGAATAGGAACACCTAAAATGGGGACGCTTGTTTTAGCGGCCACCATTCCTGGTAAATGCGCCGCGCCACCTGCCCCTGCAATAATCACTTCCAAGCCTTTTCCCCGTGCAGTTTCAGCGTAGTGAAATAACTTATCAGGGGTACGGTGCGCTGAAACAACCTCAACTTCATGAGGGATATTAAGCTGTTCTAGCGTTTGTGCGGCATGTTTCATTGTCTCCCAATCCGAAGTTGAGCCCATAATAATACCTATTAATGCTGCCATCTAAATTCTCCTGTTCACACTATTTACATCAATTAAATTCGGTTGCTTCTCCGTATTATACTGAACTTGTTTTTCTATTGCTTGTTGTGTCGTTTTAGGTTAGATTTATAATCCTCTACAGGATCTGTGCAATCAACAAAAAAGCCTCTAAATTCTAGGAATAATATAGTGACCGAACAACAAGATTTACTTTTTGAACTAGGCTGTGAAGAATTACCGCCTAAAAATTTATTAACCCTCAGTAATGCCTTATTAGCCAATATACAAAGCGGATTAGATGAGGTGGGGTTAACGTATCAAGAGGGCAAAGCCTATGCAACCCCTAGACGTTTAGCCGTCTTAATTAAAGGCTTAAAATCAACACAAGCGGATAAAGTGGTTGAAAAAAGAGGTCCTGCGGTCAAAGCCGCTTTTGCCGAAGATGGCTCACCGAGTCGTGCGGCATTAGGCTTTGCAAAAAGTTGTGGGGCTGAATTTGAGGCTTTAGAACGGATGAAAACCGACAAAGGCGAATGGTTGATTTTTAAACAAGCCATCAAAGGCAAAACCTCAACGGAATTAGTGCCTGATATTATCCATAAAAGTATTCATGATTTACCCATTGCTAAAAAAATGCGTTGGGGAAATTCTGATACCGAATTTGTACGCCCCGTTAAATGGGTGGTTTTGCTTTACGGTGAAAAGACGGTAGACGCGACTATTTTAGAATTAAAAGCAGGTAATCAAACCCAAGGCCATCGTTTTCATGCCCCCGCCCCTTTTACGATTAAAACACCCTCAACCTATTTAGAAAGTTTGCGTACACAAGGAAACGTCATCGCTGATTTTCACGAACGTAAAGCCCTGATTAAAAACGCAGCTCATGAGGCGGCTAAAAAGGTAGGCGGTCTGGCCCATATTGAAGAGGATTTGCTCAATGAAATCACCGCCCTCAATGAACAGCCTGTTCCTGTTATCGGTAACTTTGATGAACGTTTTTTAGCCTTGCCTAAAGAAGTGCTTATCACCACCATGCAAAGCAATCAAAAATATTTTCCTATTG
Organism: Methylococcales bacterium; assembly: GCA_030949405.1. Lineage (NCBI taxonomy): Bacteria > Pseudomonadati > Pseudomonadota > Gammaproteobacteria > Methylococcales > Methylococcales bacterium. Next base: position 2,810,616 of record JAUZSN010000002.1, read on the forward strand.
TTAATGAATCAGGGGATTTATTAGCGCATTTCATTACCTTTAGCAATATTAAAAGCACACGTCCTGAGTCCATTCAAAAAGGCAATGAGCGAGTTATTTTACCCCGTTTAGCCGATGCTGAATTTTTTTGGAATCAAGATCGAAAAAAATCCTTAAGTGATCGGGTTGACTCACTAAATTCAATTATTTTTCAACAAAAATTAGGCACAATCGCCGATAAAACTAAACGCTTACAAGCTTTGGCAGACGTGATTGCTACCGAGCTTAATGCAGATAAAACACTGGCAAATCGAGCGGCCTTATTGGCTAAAACCGATTTAATGACCGATATGGTCGGGGAGTTTGCCTCATTGCAAGGGGTTGTCGGACGTTATTATGCCTTAGCCGATAACGAACCTGTTGAAGTTGCACAGGCTTTAGAAGAGCAATATTTTCCAAAACAATCAGGAACAGCGACCCCGCAAACCATTACAGGGCAGATTTTATCGTTAGCCGATAAACTCGATACCTTAACGGGTATTTTTAGTGCAGGGTTAATTCCAACAGGGGATAAAGATCCTTATGCTCTTCGCCGTGCAAGCTTAGGAATTTTACGAATTATCATCGAAAATAAATTATCCTTGAATATTGTTGAACTCATTAAAACCGCATTAAAACAGTATTCTCATGAGTTTGATCGACTCAAAACACAACAGTTAGTCACTGATTTTGTCTTTGAACGTTTAAAAGGCTATTGTTTAGAACAAGGATTTAAAATTGATGAATTTGATGCGGTGATGCGTATTAAACCCACGCACCCGTTAGATTTTATTAATCGTTTACAGGCGGTGAAACGCTTTAGAACCTTACCCGAAGCGGCTAGTCTTGCTGCGGCGAATAAACGTATTGGCAATATTTTAAAAAAATCGAAAACAAAACCTGCATCAGAAGTCGGTGAACTGGTAGAAACACAAGAGTTAGCATTATTAACCGTGGCAAAGCAATCTGCCATAGATATTAAGCCTCTATTAGAGACTCATAATTATGAGGCGGCTTTATCTCGATTAGCGCAACTCAAAGAGCCTGTCGATAATTTCTTTGATAATGTCATGGTGAATTGTGACGATGTAAGTCTACGTGCGAATCGTTTAGCCTTATTAAATTTATTAGCGCAACAATTTTTACAAATTGCCGATATTTCTAAACTACAAGCTTAATTATAATAAAACTTGCGTAGGAAGGGCTTAGTCCATCCTACGCAATATAAACTTTGGGAAGTTACCTAAACATTAATTCTCATGAGCCTGATTGATAATAGCCACTTGGGTGTCTTCTTTAGGAATTTCAGCATTCATCCCCCGCGTAGCCGTCCACTCAATTAATTTATTATGTATCGCTAATACTTTTCCTTTCGCATGTTTACCATTATGTAAAATAGCGACCACATAAAATTGACCATCTTTGGCTTTGACATACCCTGCAATTCCACGGGCATCGCGTAATGTCCCCGTTTTCATATAACTACTCTTAGCGGCAACCGTTCCTCGCATTCTCCGTCTTAACGTTCCATCTACGCCCATAATCGGTAACGAAGCTAATAAATGGCTTCGATTAGGACTTTTATAAGCATCTAACAATAACTCACCGATATTTCGCGCGGAAACACGACCTGTTCGACTGAGACCTGAACCATTCTCAATCTGTAGTTTTGAAAAATCTAATCCTCGACTTTGATACCACTGTCTTATTTTTTGACCGCCTTGTTTAAGCGTTGCTGGCGTTCCTGCTTTTGCCGCCACGCTCAAAAATAACTGTCTAGCCATCACATTATTACTTTTTTTATTCACCAAAGGCAATATATCTTTCACCGCCTTACCTTTAATTTTGTAAATCAAATTAGCATTCTTCGGGGTTTCAGCAACCACTAACTTCGTCCCTTCAATGATACCGCCCATCTCCGTTGTCCATATTCGTCTAAAACTTCCGTTCAGCATATTAACGGCTTTAGAAATAGCAAGGGAATAGTGACGCTGCCCACAACGGCTTGAGAGTGAACCATTAAAGTGGATTACTTTTTTTCGCGCCTTCAATTTAACACGCATCGCAGGACTCGCATAACGGCCTCGACACTTTACATTTTTCAGTTTTACATTATTAACAAAGGTCACATTGTCATCAGGATACAATGACATGATGCTAATAGATTTTGATTTTGGCGTTAGGAAAATATCACTAATGCCTTCGTTATATAGCAGAGCATCAGGTAACGCGTTGTACTTCGCATACGTTTTACCATCAAAATCCCCCGGCGATTTTGTATTAGGTGAGAAATAGGTATTATCAAGTACTAAATTTCCCGTTATTTTTGTGATTCCCTGTGTCCGCAGCCCTCTTAATAATAACCGCAAATCGTTAGGCTTAAAATTAGGATAACCATAACCTTTTAAATATAAATCACCCTGTAAAATCCCCTTGGAAACCACACCAGTCTTATAAAGTTCAATGGGCCAATGATAATTTGCCCCTAAAACACCTAAAGCCGCATAAGTGGTAATTAATTTCATTACTGATGCGGGGTTTCTTGAAATATCAGCATTAAACGTCAATAAAGGCGCGGGATTAGACACTGCATGAATATATGCACTCATCCCTTTACCGCTTATTTTTTTTTGCACGTAATAAGGCCATAATATCATCAGGAAGATACGTTAACGCTGCCTTTAATCGAACATTAGGCTTAACTTTATGAGGTTTCTTAATTTTCTTAACATTCGGTATTTTTGGCGTATTCGTTTTTGAAAGTGGTGGTTTAGAAGAGACTTTCAAAGGTTCCGATGTTGGAACGGTTGGCGTACTGGTACACGCCATTTCGACGAGTCCTAAAAAAAATATTAATAGGAAACTTTTAATGATCGTTTTAATAATGCTCATAATAATAGATTTAGGTTGTTTTTCACGTCGGTAATTTTTATAAAAACCTACTTTCGTCGGTTGGTATCGCCGCCCTACTTCTTTTTTTGTAATTCATTTTGTAAAGTATGACTAACGTCAGTAGATTTTATTCAGTTTAAGCGTTCAGCACTATCAAAATTATCCATAATAGTGACTGACTTTTTTCGCCCAATGTTTTTAAATTAAGTTTATCACCTAAAGTAGCTGAAAGCTGTGAAAAAGTTGTTTAAAATCCATTTTTTTATCATTAGGAATATGTTGGAGTCCAAGAGCTAAAGCTCTTGGACTCCAATTATCAAGTTGTGCATGTTATTTAAGGGATAAGGACTTAATAATTTTCAAAAGAGTCCGTACTGAAAATACTAAATAGCTTTGGTAAAAAATATACGATAACTTTTGCTTAGGTGCTTACCTATCTTCCATACTCTATTTTATAAGGTATCCCGATGAACGTCACAAAGCCACTAACAAATCGTATCAGCATAGACCCTGAAAAATGCAATGGTAAACCCATTCTATTGCGGCTTAAAAATATTCCCATGAAATACTTAATTGATGTGAATATACCCGATAGCTGGCCTGTTTTTTAGCAAGAAAACATGACTTTGGTTAAAAACTTAGACCCAAAATGAACTGACCGATTCATTTCTAAAATAAAACTCTTTCAAATTATTTTATTTTTAATTGGTTTAATAAATCCGTCGTTGTTATTTCAGCAATACGTTCCAGTTCTATAATTAAATCATGAGTAATTATTTGCTTATTTTTAAGCATTTCCCCAATCAATCTTAAATTTTCAACTAAGGGTTCGGCTCCAAATATTCCCGAAGCCCCTCTTAATTTATGACAATAATGTCTGACTTGCGCCCAGTCACGTTCAGCAACTGCTTGTTTTATTTCGCCAATAGAGTTAGGAAGTGAGTTTATATATTTTTCTACAATGCCATCAAAATTTTTACCAATTGTTTTTTTCTGTGTATTAAAAAAATCTTGATTAATGATGGTCGTTGATATTTCTGTGTTCTCAACGGACGGCACGTTTATCGTTGAAATATTTTCATTATTAAGTAACGATAATAGGGTTGTTGATAAATCTTTACTCTTAAAGGGTTTGGGAATATAAGCATCCATTCCTATTTTTAGACATTTCTGCTGATCCTCTTTCATGGCATCTGCTGTCACAGCAATAATCGGTATGTGGGCATCTTTAGACTCACGCGCACGAATCGCCGTAGTGGCTTGAAAACCATCCATTTTAGGCATGTGACAATCCATTAAAATAACATCATAGTCCTCTTTATCTAATGCGTTTAAGACTTGAAGCCCATTATCAACACATTTTACTGATGCCCCTAAAATTTCAAGCATATTTACAATCACGACTTGATTAATTTCATGATCTTCCGCAACTAATATTTTAATATTCGCTAAAGGTTTATCATCAGCCGTTTTCACAGCAGGTTCTTTAACGGTTTTTATATCTAAAGTTTGCGTGAATATGCGTTGACATAAACCAAATAATACCGATTGCTTAACAGGTTTTGCTAAAACTTTAACCACATTAAACTAAAGGGGTGAAACTAAAGGGGTCCAACTAAAGGGGTCAACTAAAGGGGTCAGTGTCAATTAAGTGTAGAAATAAAAAAGCAATCACACTTAATTGACACTGACCCCTTTAGTTTTATTAACACTTGTATCTTAGATTCCAGTGTTAATTTAGTTAAATAAATGGCACTATCCAATGACGGTTGGATGAGAGATAGAGACACTGTAAGTACTCTTGATTAGAAAAATCGTGGGTCAGATTAGTGCCTACCTCTCTTTAATAACGCCTTCAAATGCGAACAGTATCTTGTGCCTGCAACTAAGCAAGAGCACGAATAGTTACAAGAATGCCATGACGTTATTTTATCCAATCTTTAGTTTACACTTAACTGGGGATAATACGATGATTTTTATTGGAATTGATATTTCTAAACTTACCTTTGATGCGGCTTATAATCTTAATTCACGCACTCTTCACAAACAGTTTTCTAATAGCACCAAAGGGTTTGAAGCATTTCTTTTATGGGTGAATAAAAGTAACGAAAAGATTTATACCTGTCTCGAAGCAACAGGTGTTTATAGCTTTCATTTAGCGGAATATTTATCCCAGAAAAAAATAAACGTGATGGTTGTTAATCCAATGGTTACTCATGCTTTTTTTAAGATGGAATTAAATCGTAATAAAACAGATAAAGCAGATGCTCAGCTTATTGCCAGATATTGTGAATATGCTGTTTCAACAGGTGATTACAAAAAGAAATCATACCAACCTAAAGGCAAAGACTATGAAGCAATACAACGCTTAGTCACTCGCTGTGACCAATTAGAAAAGTCTAAAACACAAGAAAATAATCATTTAGAAGCTAGTGTAAATAAACAGACATCGCGTTCTATCAAACGATTACAAAAAGCGATTAATAATGAAATTGATCGGGTTAAAAAACACATTGCGGACATTGTTAAAAAAAACGAATGTCTCAGTCAGCAAGTCAAATTATTAACAAGCATTAACGGTATTGGTGAGCGTACTGCATGGAGTATTTTAGCGTATATTGGTGATATTAATTTCTTTTCAAGTTCAAAACAAATTGCCAGTTATGCGGGATTAACGCCTAAGATCATACAGTCAGGTACAAGCATTGATAAATCATCCTTATCTAAGCTTGGGCATAAACGATTGCGTAAATCGCTTTATATGCCAGCACTTGTCGCTATTCGATACAACCCAATGCTGAAGCTTGTTTATGAGCGTTTAGTTAATAATGGTAAGCCTAAAAAAGTAGCGATAATCGCTGTCATGAGAAAATTATTAATTTTGTCCTATGGTGTCTTAAAGTCAGAAAAACCATTTGATATAAATTACCAAATTAAGAGCTAGGGTTTTAAAGAGTAAATCAAAATAAGCTTAATTTTTAATAAATAAAAGTAAAATAGAGTTGCTTTTTAAGACAGTATCTGACCCCTTTAGTTTCCTTTAAGTTCTGACCCCTTTAAGTTAAAAACCACCTTTCAGTTTCCTAAAAGGTGGTTTTGTTTAAGCCGTAAAACCCAAGTAAAGTTGGTATCATCCACCTCTACTTGGCTTAGTTAGCATAAAACTATGCAACAAAACTAAAATCAGCAGATGTTAATGTTGTAGAATCAACCCCTGTTAAAGTTAAGAAATTTGTTGAAGTTCCAGTTGAAACTGGTGTAACAGCACTATTAGTAACATCGTATGTTGACAATATTGCATCCCCACCTGTTTTATTCCATAAGATAAGAATATCATCACTTGCAGTTGGTGCAGTTAGCGTTAGCGCATGTGTACCCGAAGCTTCAATAGCCAATTCCATTGCTGCTTTATCTGCAAACTCTCCAGATAAGCCAACAATAGCATCACCTGCAGCAATTGTTGTTGCTGCTGTAATTTGTTTAACTTTAAAAATATTTGTCGTAATATTAGTAGTAGTAATAGCTACAGCCCCACCATCTATTATTTTAGAAGACGCAGCAATTAATTCCGTCACAGACAAGTGAACCGTATCATCGGCTACAACAAAATCACTAATGACAGCCCCTGTCTTTTTAATAACAAATATATCTTTACCCGCTCCACCTGTTAGCTTAGTGGCAACAGTTGTCATTGTTGTAAGTGTATCATCACCTGCTCCACCATCAAGCGTACCAGCCCCCGTAATTGTTAGCTTATCATTACCAGTGCCACCAATAACATCTGCTGTGGAACTAAAAGTACCCGTTAACACGCCCGTCAATGCAGATGCATCAAATTTACCTGTAATAGCAGAACCACCAATAGTTAATGCTTTATCGCCTGTGACGGTTGTATCAGATGCTGCAATAGGATTATAGGTAGTAATCGTTGTATCAGCAGTCACATTAGTTAAAGCTACTTTAGTAGCCGTTGCTATTGTTATATTCGATTGACTTGCTCCCAAATCAATTTTTATTGTATCAGTTGCTGCGCCCGCAAAATTAACAGTATTAGTATTTGCAACTGATAATTTAATAACACTATCTTTATGAACTGTTAACGCAGAAACAACAATAGGTTTAATTACATCAATCACATTAAAAGCTGCAGCACTTAAATTTGCAGTTGATGACGTTTCAACATGAAAAGCAGATGTTTTAGCACCAATCGCAGAAACGACTGTTGTCCCATTAAAAGCAACAGGATTACCGACAAAAGTAATATCCTGATCACCTAAAATAATAACCTTATCACCTGTTGCAGTCCCTACAACTTGATCAACATCTACAAGGTTTAATACTGAAGGTCCTGTAGAAAGATTTAGTGTTAATGCTTCTATTTCACCTGCAGTTGCAGTTCCATTTGCAATTTCAAATGCTGCACCTGTTGCTATAGTGCCTGTTAGGTTGACTTTAAAATCATCTGCCCCAGTACCACCTTTTAGGTAAAGTGATTTTACATCTGCAGGTGTATCAATAACCACTACGTCATCTTTAGCTCCACCCGTTAATGTAACAGATGTTGCTTTACCTGCTTTCACACTAAGTGATCCAGCTGTTCCCGTTGCAGTAGTCGTCACATTTAACGTAGAAATATTATCACCTGCAACAATTTCAGCCGTTGCTGAAGATGCCTCAATAACAGTCGCTGTTCCTGAGGTTGCAGTTGTGTTCAAATTTAACGTTTTAGCACCTGAAACAGATTTTAAATTTAAGCCTACAGAGTTTGTAGTCGCATTAACATTAATCGTTTCAACATTTTTAATTAATGGTGCAGCAGTTGAGTCATAAATTAATGAAGTAAGATTTGCAACATCCGCATCTGTTGTTGTGGTATCAATCAAAGAATCTGCTGATTTTAATGTACCATCCGCACTATCGAATGTATCGTTATCTGCCGTACCAATGAATGAATCATCACCCGTTGTTAAAACAAAAGTAGTACCTGCTGTACCTGTTGCAGGCGGACCCAATGCAGTTTTCGCTGTTTCAACGGTGGCAACATCAGAGGTTACTGTATCAAATGCAGTCTTAGCTTTAGCCAGAGCGTCCACCTCAGAAAGCCCTGAAAAACTATCAACAAAAAATTGCGAAACGGTTGTTTTATTCTCAACTAGTGCTTTATCTAATAACCCTTCTGGCGTACTCGCTGCTTTAACCGCTTCAAGAATAGCAGGAATCGCGTCAGCTCTAGTTCCCGCGTTAGTATCAAGTTTGTCCAACCAAAAAACAACGCCTGCATCATCAGCTGGAAGAACACGATTTAGAATGTTTTTATAAATCGCTTGAACAAATTCAAGATTTGACTGCGTAGCAGGATAAAGTGCAATGTACTCTGGTGCTTCTGTAATGGCGACCGAGAGTAATGAAATTAATCCTGTTGTTTTAGCCGCATCATCTGCCCCCGTTGCCGTTGGAAATGCGGTATCAAACTGACCCACCCAAAAATTAAATCCTACTGGATCTGCCGCACGCCCAAAAGAGGCCGTGTACATCTCTAAAATACTTGCTTTCTGTGCTGTTGTAGCCATTGTAAACTCCTAAAAAAATAAAAAAATAAACAAAAATTAAAATCAAATAACGAAAAAGCCGTCATAAGAGTTAGCTATCGTTAGAGTGAATAATACCATAGCACTTCCTCAAAACAAAACATAACAGCGCATTTTGTAGGCTTAATCACAAAACATTTTTCCCTAACCATTGATTAATAGTCGCTAATGAATCCATCGTAATGACACCCGTTATTTTTTGGAAACGAATCCAATGGGTTATATACACATAACGAACGTCCAATAACCCTTTGCGTGCTTCAAATACCCGTTGCTGAGAGACCAAAACATCCCCAATCGTTTGAACCCCGTAACGAAACCCTTTTTGCATAGCATCATTCGCTTTAATCGCTGATTTGACTGCTTTAGAAGCCGCTTCAATCCGTCGAACACTGGCATTCGTACTTAAAAAAGCTTCACGGGTTTCTTTAATAACCCCCCGTAAAAGTGCAATTTTCTTTTGTCGGCTAATTTCACGATTCTTAGAGGCCTCATCGGCACGCGCTAAGGTTGTCCCCCCCGGAAAAAGAGGAATATTAATATTAATCGACCCCACTTTCGTATCCGTCTCATTCGATTGGGTATCATTAAAGCCTGTATTGGATCGAAAATAACTGAATTGTAAATCAACGACAGGCAAATGCCGTGAATGCTCCATAGAAACCGCATAATCCGCCGCTTCAATCGCTTTTTCTTGAGCTTTTAAGCCCGCGTTCAATTCCCGTGCTTGGAGTATTCGTTGATCGAGCGTTCCCGACAACGCTACAAAATCAACCGTATCACGCAACCCTACTAATGAATCAAATACCGTGCCTGTTAATTCTGAAACTTCTTGCCGTGCAACATCCAACTGTGTCTTCGCATCCACTTGATCCGCCACCAATAAATCAAGCTTCGCCTCCATTTCATACACATCGGTAATTTTAACCAACTGCTTTTCAAATTGGCGCGTTAATTGTTCTAATTGCCGGGTTGATAACGCAACTTCATTTTCAATTAACCCTAAATTATCACGAGCGGCTAAAACCGCAAAATAACGCTCAACCGTTAACAGCATTAAATTTTGTTCCGCTTCGACATTGGCTTGCTTATACTGGTCAACCACTTTATTGGAGCGAATCCAGTTTAAAACTTTAGGGACATCAATTAAAGACTGGGTTAAATTTAAAGTATAACGCTCCCCTTTAAAGGAATCTTCGGCTTTCGTTTTAACATTCCGTTGATCAATTAATGATAAGTTTGCTGATACACTCACTTGAGGTAATAATTCCCCCCCTGCTTGCCAATGCTGTGCCTCCCCTACACCCACTTGCAACTGAGCCGTTTTTAAATTGGGGTCAGCGTACAACGCTTGACGATAAATAGTCATTAAATCATCGGCGTAAACTGATGATAAGGGAAGTAATGCTATTAAAAGGGTATAAAAACGTTTTTTCACACGGTTCTCTTGACTGGATTAGTAATGGAAATTTTGCAGGGTGCATAAGCGAAGCGTCATGCACCTAATGATCTTTAAAAAAAATAATATCGTATCTATATAAAATCAAGTGAAATTATAAGCAAGGTGCATGACGCATCGCTTATGCACCCTACGCAAAACTAGCCCGCCGTTGAACGATAATACTCAAGGGCGGCGGCCACACCGCTTCCTGCGGTCAACTCGTAACCACAATCTAATAACGCCATTTCCACGCCCGCAATGGTTCCTAGCATTGAAACATCATTCATATCCCCCATATGTCCAATCCGAAAAACTTTTCCAGCGACTTCCGTTAAACCCGCGCCTAATGAAATATTATACTTATTATAAGCAACCCCAATTACATCGGCGGCATTTTTATCTTCAGGAACCACAATGGCTGAAACTGTATCCGATTCAAAACCCTCATGAGCGCAAAGCTTTAAACCCCATGCGGCAATCGCTCGACGACAGCCTTCCCCTAAACGATGATGACGCGCATAAACCGCTTCCATGCCTTCGTCTAATAATAATTCTAATGATTTTTTCAATCCGTGAATCATTGGCGTTGATGGCGTATAAGGCGTATACCCATTAGCATTTTGCGCCATTTGATCGCCTAAATCTAAAAAGCAACGTGGATAGGTTGAGGTTTTCGTCATCGCTAACGCTTTTTGACTAAACGCAAGAATCGCCGCCCCTGCTGGAAGCATAAAGCCTTTTTGTGAGCCACTAATGGCCCCATCAATGCCCCAGTCATCCATTTTAAATTCAATACTGGCAATGGAACTTACGCCATCGACAAATAATAAGGCGGGATGATTAGCGGCATTCATCGCAAGGCGAACCCCACCTATATCACTGGTTACGCCTGTTGAAGTTTCATTATGGGTGGCTAAAACCGCTTTAATTTCATGTTGACTGTCTTCTTTTAAACGCGCTTCTAAATGGTCAACAGGGATGCCTTTCCCCCATTCAACTTCATGCACTTCGACATCAAAGCCTAACCGTTTCGCCATACTCATCCACAAGTGTCCAAATTGACCAAAACGATAAATAATTACTTTATCACCGGGATTCAACGTATTGGTCAATGCAATTTCCCAGCCTGCAGTCCCTGTTGCAGGAAAAACAAACGCTTGTCCTGTTTCTGTTCTAAAGACTTGTTTTAATGCGTCTAAAACAGGCTTAAATAACTTAGGAAAATCAGGTGAACGGTGATCTTCCATCGGAACGTGCATCGCGCTTAAAATTTCATGGGGAACGTTTGTAGGACCGGGGATAGATAAATGATTACGACCTGCCATTTGTGAGCCTCTATTAATGATAACGAGAAGAAAATTGGAAATGTCTGTAAAAAAACGTCAGACAAAGGGTGTAGATTTTGCCAGATAATCCCCCAATCAGCAAGCAACGAATGAGAAAAATAAGGACTTGGGTAAAAAGTAAAGAAAAATAGACTAAACTCATAGCTTATTCTGTTTTTTTTCGTTATTCTTTAGTGTCTAAGTAATTTATTGGAAACGACTATGAATCGCACAATTAAACACCTCATCGCGATCAGCTTTTGTTTATTAATAACAACAGGCTGCATCCCTTCACAGCAACAACACGTCAGCCCTTACTCATCCCCTGTCACGATTCGTACGAATGGAAATACAAATGACTATAGAGAATATTCTCGTCAGTCTAATACAAACTATAAAAAGAATAACGCGTATGACCGTAACTATAATACGCGTTATCAGCAAAATAAGAATTATACGACGCAGCAAGATCGCCGCTACAAAAAACAGAATGATTATGACCGTAGACAAGAGACCCGTTATAACAATAATAATCGTTATAACAATCATAAACGTAAAAATAACAACCGCTATCAAACTAATGACACTTATGAGCGTAAACAAACTAAACGCTATCAAGACTATAATAACAATCATAATCGAAAACAAACTAAACGCTATCAAGACTATAATAATAACAATCATAATCGAAAACAAACTAAACGCTATCAAAGCCATGATAATAACAATCATAATCGAAAACAAACTAAACGCTATCAAAGCCATGATAATAATGACCGTAAACAATCTAAACGCTACCGAAAAAATAATCGCTATGATGAAAATCGTTATGATGACTCCGAGCATCGTCACTAAATGAAAATATCCCCTGCTTATTTAAAACCCATCGGGCTATTATTTTTAGCTATGATCCCTATGTTGAGTTCGGCTGAAATTTATTATTGGAAAGATGAGGCAGGCAAAAAACATTTTTCTGATCGCAAACAGGATGAGGCGGTCATCCTTTCTATTAAGACCGCGCCTCGTTATTATCAGATTAAAAAAATTATTGATGGCGATACGATTCACCTAGAAGGCGGAGTGAAAGTACGCTTATTAGGGATTAATACCCCCGAAGTCGGTCGAGGCGATAAAATTGCAGAGGCAGGGGGGGAAGAAGCGAAACAATGGTTAATCAAACAACTCGCCAACACCAAGCTGAAGCTGCGTTATGATGTTGAAAAAAAAGATCACTATGATCGAACCTTAGCTTATGTTTTTACCGATAAAAAAATCAATATTAATGTCGCACTGGTTGAAAAAGGCTGGGCATCGGTTACTATTTATCCGCCTAATTTAAACTATGTTGATGCCTTAGTGGCCGCGCAACAACACGCCGAATCAAAAAAATTAGGGATTTGGGGAATGCCTGCGTATCAACCTAAACAGGTCAAGGATTTTGATTCCAGTCAACATAAAGGCTGGCAACGGATTCAAGGTAAAGTCACCCGTTTAAAACAAGCGAGAAAATATAACTATTTATACCTTTCCCCTCACTTCGCCTTAAAAATAGCACGGGATTCTGACGTATTTGAGGACTTAAATACCTATGTTGGAAAAACAATTGAAGCGCGGGGCTGGGTGCGAAAAAATAAAAAAGACTATCGTTTATTAATTCGCCACCCCAGTGCCATAAAACTAAACCCCTGATATACGTGTTCAAGGCTGAATCGTACTTACGTTGATTTATTTAATTCAGCTTCAATTATTTTTTTTAAGGCTTTAATCATTTTAAAAATTGAAAAAATAGCCTTATTATCCGCGACATAGGCGTTACTAATACAATATTCATTTCCCTTTAAAATAATAAAATTCCAAACTAAACCCACCACAAATAAGCCATAAATAGGCATTTTATTTTTATTTAATTCACGTGCAACCAACATCGCCACCAAAACCTGCCCATCAGGCGTGCCTTGATTTTCGATACTTCGTTTATACTCATGCAAACAAAAATAAGGCTGATGAGGATTGCGGACACCCGTGGCAATCATCCCATCTACAATGCCTGATAATTGATAATCACCCAGAATATGCGTTAACGGGCGTTCCAAAAAATAAGCGATTTGATCGTCATCAATATCCGCTAACATAATCAAAGGACTGATGAATTTGTTTTCTAATTCCACTTCATTCCACGAACGTCCGCCTCGAATCAATGACTTTTGCAGTCTTAATAAAATTACTTGGTCAGCCTGTTCAATTTCAATCGACTTAGTTTGCCATTCCGTCATTAAATTAGATTCCCATACTTGCGTTAACCCAAAGGTATCCTCCAGTTTGTCTAAATCCCATTCTTTAAAGGTGTGCGTTTTCATTTGAATTTAGTCCGCTAATAAAACAGTCACCGATGTTTTCGGTTGAATCAACGCAACGGGTAAATTATCGCCTCGTTGCCAAGCCTCTAAAGCCTGTTGCTTATTCGCCGCTGAAATTAAAAATAAAACCGCTCGGCTCTCACTTAACGCCTTCGCACTTAACGACACTCTTTCAGCAGGAGGCTTTGGGGCCTCATAAACAGCATGGACTAAGGCGTGTTCATCATGTTCATGACCAGGAAATAAACTGGCGGTATGCCCATCTTCGCCCATGCCTAATAAAACCAAATCAAATGGTAGGGCTTGCTTAACAATAGCCTGATAATCACGCGCCGCTTGTTCGCCACCTAATTCTGTTGGCATTGGGTGAATCTGTGCGTTGGGAATTGAGGTGTACTGTAAAAAAACATCCGTCGCCATTTTGCTGTTTCTATCAGGATGATCGGCAGGTAAGCAACGTTCATCGCCATAGTAAACCTGCCAGTGTTGCCAATCGGTTTCAAGATCAATCAACAAACGATAAGCATTTTCAGGGGTACTTCCCCCAGCAAGAACCAATTTAAAGCAACCTCGTTCAGCAATGGCTTGTTTTGCTGCCGCTGCAATCCGTTTTGCGGCGGTTATCGCGAGTTCGTCTTTATTTTTTAAAGGTTGCCAGTTAAGATTTTGCGTCATAATAGTTAAACTATAAATTTAAAACCCTAAATATTACCATGACTTTCCTCAATCCACCTACAGTTGAAAATCAGTTTTTAACCGATCATGCCGTGCTGTTAAACAGCAGCTTTCAACACTATTTAGGCTATCCCTTATGTAATTCGGATGCGTCTAATTTTGCTGAAACCTTATTTCAGGCCCCGTTTGCAGTACTTTCACACAACACAGCGAACGACCCTCTTTTTAATTATTCAAACCAACAAGGGTTAGCATTATTTGAATTAACATGGGATCAATTAATTCAATTACCCTCCCGTGCCTCTGTTGAAACGGTTAATTTTACCGCCAGAGAAAAATTAATGGCACAGGTCACTGAAAAAGGATTTATTAAGGATTATCAAGGCATTAGAATTTCAAGCACCGGAAAGCGTTTTCAAATTAATAAGGCGATTGTTTGGAATTTACACGATAAACAGGGCGTTTATCAAGGACAAGCCGCGTGTCTTTTTGAATGGGATTTTTTATAGAGAGCCATCAGGGCGATGGCTCTCCAAAATAGAGACGATAAAATTATTTCTTCTCGTCTACTTTAGGGGCTTCTTTGTTTTCATCCGTTGCAGGCACAGGTTCAGCAACAACGGCTGTTTTAGCCTCATCTGCTTTTGCACCCACATCAACCGCTTCGGCAGCCTCTATATTTTTAGCTTGTTTTTCAATTTTTTTAATTTCTGCGGGGTTAGCAGCCACGTCAGGGGCTTTAATTTCAGGCTCCTCAATAGAAACTAAAATTTCAACTTTTGCTTTTTCACGCAACGACTTCAACATATCCTGAATTTTTTTCTGTTGTAAAGCGGGGCGTAACTGCTCTTTAATCGTATCAAAAGGCGGAGGCGTTTGTTTCCGAGAATCTTCACGTAAAATAATATGCCAGCCAAACTGCGTTTTAATCGCTTCTTTTGTAAAAGCTCCATTTTCTAACGCAATCACCGCTTTAGAAAAAGCCGCAACCATTTGTCCATCAACAAACCAGCCTAAATCACCGCCTTGAGGGCCTGATGGGCCTGTGGAATGTTTTATCGCTAAGGCTTTAAAATCACCGCCAGCCGTTAATTTTTCAATTATTTTTTTAGCTTGAGCTTCGTCCTTAAGCAAGATATGACGGGCTTTATATTCATCACCTGAACTTTTAGCCACTTCTTCATCGTATTTAGCTTTTATTTCGGCATCGGTAACAGGATTTGATTTGATGTAATTTTGTACCGTGGCTTGAGAAAGTAAAGAACGCGTTGCCATTTCAATCCGCTCTGAAATTTCAGCGGTTTGCTCTAACTTTTTTTGTTTCGCATCTTGAACCAATAATTCACGCTGAATCAGTTCTTCAACTAATTTTTCTTTAGGGAATTTTTGTCCATGACTTCGTTCTTGAATATCTTTCTCTAAACTTTCTAGTGTTTTTTTACTGATGTAAGTTCCATTGACCAATGCAATTGCATTTTCTTTACTCACAACAGGAATATTTGTTTTAGGTGCTTCATCACAGGCTACGAGAAACGTGCTACTGACTAACAATAGGGGAATTATTTTTTTCATTGATTTCGATTATTTGGGTAAATTTTCAGAAGGCGTTAAAGCGTTAATACCTAGAGCATGAATATCTTGTTTCATCATATCACCTAAGGCTTGATAAATTAATTGATGGCGTTGAACTAAGGATTTATTTTCAAACCCTTGACTTACAACCGTTAAATGATAATGTCCTCCCCCTTTTTGCGTACCTGCATGACCTGCATGAGCGGCACTGTTGTCAATTACTTCAAGTAATTCAGGGGTTAAAGCATTACTCAGTTTTTGTTTAATTAAATCAGTTATCATTGTGGAAAGACCTGCTTAAAAGGTTTAACGGTAACAAGGGAATAAACACCAGACAGTGCGTAAGGATCCGCATCGGCCCATGCTCTTGCATCATCCCCTGTTTCAAATTCAGCAATCACTAAACTACCATTAAAACCTGCATCACCAGGGGTTTCACTCTCAATGGTTGGATGAGGACCTGCTAATAATAATCGTCCTTGATCTTGTAAATCTTGCAAACGTTGTAAATGCGCGGGACGTACCGCTTGTCTTTTTGACAGACTATTTTCTACGTCATTACTCATAATTGCGTATAGCACAAATTATTCCTCAGTTTCAGTATCGGGAAGGTATTTATATAAAAATATCATTTGTAAAATAATAAAAACAACCATTAAAGCAGGAACACCAAAGGTTTTAAAGGTGACCCAATCATCGGTCGTGTAATTGTGCATCACATAGAGATTAATAAATCCTACGCTTGTAAAAAAGAAGGCCCACATTAAGTTTAAGCGTTTCCAGATAACATCAGGTAGTTCAAGGGCGGAGCCCATCATCCGTTGTACAATCGGTTGCTTGCCCAAAAATTGACTGCCTAAAAAAGTAGCCCCGAACAACCACTCAATAATCGTTAGTTTCCATTTTATGAATTGCTCATCTTGCAAATAAAGCGTAGCACCGCCCATGACAATGATAAGCCCTAAAGTAACCCATTGCATGGTTTCAACTTTTCGGTATTTAATCCAATTAAAAACAACTAATAAGAGGGTCGCTCCCATAACGACCGCTGTTGCACTATAGATGTCATAAAATTTATACGCAATAAAAAATAAAATAATAGGAATAAATTCAAGAAGTTGTTTCATAATGTAGAAAAATAATAATGGAATACCTTTAAGTATGGGGTTTACCTTATAAAATTTCAAATATCGAGTGTAATTTTTTTGCACTGGAATGTATAAGGTCGGACCGTGGTTTCTGCTAAAATGTTCATTTTTAGATAAATATTATGGATAAGACAACACAAACTGAATTAGAAGCCGCCGCTTTTCGGCGTTTAGTTAAGCATTTACAATCACATTCTGAGGTTCAAAATATTGAGTTAATGATTTTAGCGGATTTTTGTCGAAATTGTTTAGCCAAATGGTATGTAGCCGCCGCTGAGGATCAAAATATTGAACTCAGTTACGATCAAGCCCGTGAAATGGTTTATGGAATGCCTTACAGTGAATGGAAAGATAAGTTTCAAACCACAGCAACCGCTGAACAGTTAGCCGCTTTTGAAAAAAAACGTCAACAAAAGGTATCATTATGACCCCTTTAGAAGCCGATGAGAATGTTTTTACAGGTATTTTAGGTGAACATTATCAAATGATTAAACTTATTTGTCCACTGGCCGCACAGATGAGTCATTTAGTCGGGGAATCTGTAAAAAATTACGCTAAAACGGTTAACAACACACTCAACATTGTAGAAATTGGCGGCGGTACAGGCATTACCAGTCTCTCTATTTTACTGGCAACGGATGATTTGCTCATCACCAGTATTGATAATGCAGCCACCATGCAACAACAGGCTAAAAAAAACTTAAGCGCATGGGCTGAACAAGGAAAAATTAAGTTTATAGAAGCCGATGCGATAACAGCCCTTCAAGCAATCCCTGATAACAGTGTTGATATGATCGCGTCGGCCTATACATTGCATAATTTTGAACATAGTTACCGAGATCTATTTATTCAAGAAGCCTTTCGCA
The DNA here is from genome assembly GCA_030949405.1 of Methylococcales bacterium. Lineage (NCBI taxonomy): Bacteria > Pseudomonadati > Pseudomonadota > Gammaproteobacteria > Methylococcales > Methylococcales bacterium. The sequence goes on from JAUZSN010000002.1 coordinate 2,828,498, forward strand.
TTCTTAAACAGGGCGGACAATTTGTTAATGGTGACCGCTATGGCCTCGATGATATTTCAGCGCATACGGCCCTATTACAAGGGGAAATCAAAGGTTATTTTAACGTGTTAACGGCTGCAAATAAATTAGACTTACTAGAGCATTGGATTCTTCACTTATTTGCGGATGAATCTGAAAATAGAGTGATGCGTGAAAGTGTCGCTCTTAAGCAACTTGCTACCGCTGGGTTTAGTGATATTCAATTATCGCAACGGACTGAGGTTAACGCAGTCATGACGGCCATTAAAAACTAAGATTTAGGGACTTTTTAGTTTGATGAAAATAAACCTAAGAAGTTTTCAACACTTCCTAGGTTTCATTTTATATTAGCCCATTTGTAACAACACTTTGATATATTTATATAACGCACGCGCGGTTTTAGGGGGTTTTTCAGCCGCTAACTCTTTTTTAGCATTACGTTGTAATTGTCTTAATTGCTGACTATCTGCGCTGGGATATTGGGTTAAAAATTGGGTTAAAATAGAATTATCACCACTGATTAACTTATCTCGCCACTGCTCTGCTTGATGATGTTCTCTTACCGCGTGAACACTTGAGCTTTGTAACCGGGCTAGTTTTTCTTGAATAGGTTCTAATTCAATTTTCCTAAATTGGGCGGCAACATATTTCATCTCACGCTTACGGGCTGCTTTATGCGGCATTTTCGTCATCATCGCAATCGCTTTAAAAACATTGTCAGGTAAATCAAATTCCTTTAACTGGGGTAATGATAAAGTTGTCATTGCTTCAGCCATTTTTAAAATAACCGCAATATCGCGTTTTATTTCAGTTTTATTAGGACGAATCGCATAAAATTGTTCCTCACCGTCTTCGTCTAAATAATTATCACTCATTGTCTAAACCATACTCACTAAAAAAATTACAAATATAATCACAAACCCAATCGGAACTAATAAGCCCAGCCAATCTGACTGCGCTTCTTCACTTTGTTTTAAACTTTCTTTTATGCCCGGTTTCATCCAAAAAATAAAGGCTAATCCCATCACACTGACCAACAAAGCTTCCCATGTTGAATACGATTCCATATTTATCCTTATATCACAATTATAGCCGTTATGAAAACGGCTTTCCAAATTTTACCCTTCTTGCCTAATTAATAACATTTTTTTAATTTCTGCAATTGATTTTGCTGGGTTTAAACCTTTAGGGCAAGTATCAGTACAATTCATAATGGTATGGCAACGATAAAGTTTAAACGGGTCTTCTAATTCATCTAACCGTTCACCGGTATTTTCATCCCGACTGTCCACCAACCAACGATACGCTTGCAATAAGGTCGCAGGGCCTAAATAACGGTCACTGTTCCACCAATAACTCGGACAACTGGTTGAACAACACGCGCATAAAACACATTCATACAACCCATCTAATTTTTTACGATCTTCCTTGCTTTGCAAACGTTCACTATCCGCAGGCGCGGGGGTCTGCGTTTCTATCCACGGTTTAATGGAGGCGTATTGAGCATAAAAATTGGTCATGTCCGCGACTAAATCTTTAACCACATCTAAATGAGGTAAAGGAAAAATCTTAATCGTGCCTTCATAATCGCTAATGGCTTTGGTACACACAAGGGTATTTTTACCATTAACATTCATCGCACACGAGCCACAAACGCCCTCCCGACAAGAACGACGAAAGGTCAATCCCGCATCTATTTCATTTTTAATTTTTAAAATAGCATCTAAAACCATCGGGCCACACCGGTCTAAATCCAGATGATAGCTATCCACACGCGGATTTTCATCGGTGTCAGGATCCCAGCGATAGACTTCAAACCGTTTAACCTGTGTTGCATTCTCAGGAACTGGAAATTCATGCCCTTTAATTAATCTTGAATTTTTGGGGAGTGCAAATTCAACCATTAGTAAACCCTCGTTTTAGGTGGAATGGATTCAACGTCATCTGTTAACGTGTGCATGTGAACAGGGCGATAATCAATCGAGACATCAACGCCATCTAACCAGACTAAGGTATGCTCTAACCAATTACTGTCATCACGTTCAGGGTAGTCTTCACGCGAATGTCCGCCCCGACTTTCTGTGCGATTAGCCGCACTTGCAATGGTGACGGTTGCTTGCGCTAATAAATTATCGAGTTCTAAGGTTTCGACTAAATCAGTATTCCAAATTAAGGACGAATCACTTACCTGAACATCATTAAATAAATCCCGCACCATTTTTAATTCAGCAATCCCTTTTTGTAAAACGTCACCCGTTCTAAATACTGAGGCATGAGTTTGCATCGTTTGTTGCATCGCTAAACGAATATCCGCCGTTTTTTGTGACCCTTGTGCATGGCGAATGGTATCAAAGCGATTCAAAGCAACGTCATACGCCCCTTCTTTTAAAGGCGAATGGGGGGTTCTGGATTTGATAATTTCAGAACAGCGAATCGCTGCCGCACGACCAAAGACCACTAAATCTAATAACGAATTTGAACCCAAACGGTTGGCGCCATGAACGGAAACACAAGCCGCTTCACCAATAGCCATTAAACCTGGGACAACCGCTTCAGGATTCCCGTCATCATTTAACGTCACGACTTCGGCTTTATAATTTGTGGGAATACCGCCCATGTTGTAATGCACGGTTGGTAAGATTGGAATCGGCTCTTTTGTGACATCAATCCCTGCAAAAATACGCGCCGTTTCTGAAATCCCTGGCAGACGTTCTTTGATAATTTCAGGGTCTAAATGTTCAATATGAAGCAGGGCATGGTCTTTATGTTCCCCTACACCTCGTCCTTCTTGAATTTCTAAGGTAATGGCACGACTGACGACATCACGCGAGGCTAAATCTTTTGCATTGGGGGCATAACGTTCCATAAAACGTTCCCCTTCTGAATTGGTTAAATACCCCCCTTCCCCTCGCACGCCTTCGGTAATTAAACACCCTGCCCCATAAATACCTGTTGGATGAAATTGGATAAATTCCATATCTTGTAATGCTAACCCAGCCCGCAACACCATTGCATTACCATCCCCTGTGACTGTATGTGCAGAGGTACATGAAAAGAAACAACGCCCATAGCCACCTGTGGCTAAGACCGTCACATGCGCTCTAAATAAATGTAATGAGCCATCCTCTAAGCACCACGCTAAAACACCTTTGCATTCGCCATTTTCCATCACCAAATCTAAGACGATGTACTCAATAAAAAACTCGGCTTTATGCTTTAAGGATTGTTGATATAAGGTATGTAAAATAGCATGACCGGTAACATCGGCGGCGGCACAGGTTCGTTGAGCAATGCCTTCACCAAAGTGGGTCGTCATTCCTCCAAAAGCGCGTTGATAAATTTTTCCATCTTCGGTACGCGAAAAAGGAACGCCATATTGCTCCAGTTCCAGTATAGCGGGAATCGCTTCACGACACATATATTCAATCGCGTCTTGATCGCCTAACCAATCTGAGCCTTTAACGGTATCGTACATGTGCCAACGCCAATCATCTTCCCCCGCATTACCTAAAGCGGCACTAATTCCACCTTGAGCGGCAACCGTATGACTCCGTGTTGGGAAAACTTTAGAAATACAAGCCGTTTTTAAACCTTTTTCCGCCATACCTAAGGTCGCACGTAAACCTGCGCCCCCCGCACCAACAATAATGGTGTCGTATTGATGTTCTATAATTTTATAGTTTGCCATAAGGGCGCATTCCTTATTTGGTTAAAGTTATTAAGTTAAGTTGCCTTCTACTCTGTGGGGTGTTTTATAAATCAAAATCCTTGGTATTTAAATTTAATTCACGGGCAATTTTTATCGCAACTTCTTTTTCATCAGCATCAAAATTTCCATCCGCCGCCGCAATTGAAATAATCATTCGCATCACTAATCGTGAGGCTTCTTCATTGGTTTTTAATTTACCTAACGCCTCATAAGCTTTTGCTTCCCCTATGTCTTTATCAAATTCAACCTGAGAGACAAAAGTTTGAAAAGCGGTTATTACATCCGAGGTGGTGAAAATAGATAAGGCATCATGGTTTTCAATAAATTTAACCATTTTTTGTTTTTCAGACGCGCTAATTTCACCATCCGCTAAGGCGATTAAAGCCGCCCCTGCCATTGAGGCATTAAGAAACTCTTTATTTTTAAATTTTAATGCCGCTGTTTTTAAATCGGACATTTTATCTTTAACATTGCTCATAAAATCAGTAAAACTCATGGTGAATACCTTTTGGATGGTTTAAAAATAAGGGGGGAATAACTGACATCCTTCATTTTTCAGTTTACAGTTTAAATCGGAGTCCAATAGCTTTAGCTGTTGGCGTGTCACGAAAATAGCTAAAGCTATTTTACTCCACACTCTATTTTTAAGAATAAAGTCTAAACTACTTTTGAGCTAAATAAAGGATACCGAATAACATATCAATTGTTAGATAAACAGTAATTTTATAATAAATCGTCCGTCAAATGCGGCTCAATCGCTTTGTACATTAATTGATGAACTTTCGGGCTGCCTACAATTAAATTTCCCGATTTTAAATAATATTCTTTAAACGAAAAATCCGTTGCTACGCCGCCCGCTTCTTGAATTAATAAAACCCCCGCCGCCATATCCCACGGTTGTAAGCCAATTTCCCAAAAGCCGTCTAACCGACCTGCTGCAACATAGGCTAAATCTAAAGCCGCCGAGCCTGCACGTCGTATGCCTGCGGTATCCCCCACTAAATCTGAAAACATCCCCAAATAAGCGGGTAAATTTTTCTTTGATTTAAACGGAAAGCCCGTTCCAATTAACGTTCCTTTAAGATTACTCGGCTGGGTCACTCGAATTTTACGACTATTTAGCATCGCGCCTCCGCCTCGTTCAGCCGTAAATAACTCATCTCTGAGTGGATCGTAAACAACCGCACATTCCAATTTATTTTTATATTGTAAGGCGATAGAAATCGCATAAACAGGAAAGCCATGTAAAAAATTAGTGGTTCCATCCAATGGGTCGATAATCCAAACGTAATCATTACCTTTATGCTCGCCACTTTCCTCTGCTAAAAAACCATGCTCAGGGAAAGAGGTCTGAATGGTTTTTATGATTTCTTGTTCTGCCAGACGATCAACTTCGGTCACATAATCATTTTTAGTTTTAAAATTGATTTTAAGTTGATTGACGTTTTCAGAGGCACGCTGAATGATGTCTCCTGCATTTCTTGCCGCTCGAATGGCAATGTTAAGCATTGGGTTCATAGGTTAATCGTTTTAAGTAAGAGTAATAAAATATCACTAGGGTAACAAATCTTTTGTTAAAATTTGTTCTTTTTTCAAAAAGAGCATCCTTCTTTGTTAAATAATATTAAAATTATTCTCGTAGAAACGTCACACGCAGGTAATATAGGCGGCGTTGCCCGTGCGATGAAAAACATGTCGCTTTCGCAACTCCGCCTCGTTACCCCTAAAAATTTCCCTCATGCCGACGCGACCGCAAGAGCGTCAGGCGCAGATGATCTCCTTGCCAATGCCGTTATTTATAATGATTTAACGGCGGCCATTAGTGACTGTCAATTAGTAATCGGTTGCAGTGCCAGAGCGCGAACTATTAGCTGGCCTGAGCTTGATCCGCGTGAAAATGCTGAAAAATGCCAACAACAACCCAAAGATAATAATATTGCCCTTATTTTTGGACGTGAAAACTCAGGGCTTAAAAACCATGAGCTAGATTTATGTCATTATTTGTTACGTATTCCGTGCAATGAAAATTACAGTTCGTTAAATCTTGCCGCCGCCGTTCAGGTCGTTTGTTATGAGTTATTTATCGCAACAACCCAAAATACCGCCCCAGATTGGGTTGGTGATAAAGGCGATCAACCGTTAGCCAGCGCAAATCAAATGGAATTATTTTATCAACATTTGCAGCAAACGTTAGTTGATATTGATTTTTTACAACCGCCTAAAGCCCGTTCACTGATGCGACGATTACGCCGAATTTATAACCGTGTGCAATTAGATACCAAAGAGCTGGATATTTTACGCGGTATTTTACGCTTTTCCCAAAATCATAATAAGGATCAGTCGGATGTTCGCTAAATTAAAATCAGAAGTGGCTTATATATTTGAACGCGACCCCGCCGCACATTCTGTTTTTGAAGTCTGTACCTGCTACCCAGGTTTTCATGCCATTCTTATTCATCGGCTCAGTCATTATTTATGGCAACAGGGTTTTAAATGGTTAGCCCGTTTTATTTCCCATTTTTCACGCTGGATTACAGGGGTTGAAATTCATCCTGCGGCAAAAATTGGTCAACGTTTTTTTATTGATCATGGCATGGGAATTGTGATTGGTGAAACGGCGATTATTGGGGATGATTGTACGCTATATCATGGGGTAACGTTAGGGGGAACGAGTTGGAAAAAAGGAAAACGCCACCCTACGTTAGGCAATAATGTCGTCATTGGGGCGGGGGCTAAAATTTTAGGGCCTATTCAGGTCGGTCATAATGCGCGTATCGGCTCAAATGCGGTGGTTGTTAAGTCAATTCCTGCGGATACCACGGCAACAGGAATTCCTGCCCGCATCAAAAATCCACAAAGTTTACGTGAAAAAACAGCGACTAAAATTGGCTTTGATGCGTACGGTGAAACCCTTAATATGCCTGACCCTGTCGTTGAAGCGATTAATAAAATGCTCGACCATATTCATCAAACCGATAAACAAATGCAGTGTATGCGGCAAGCCTTAAAAGAGGCGGGTATTGAATGTAATGAGCAAAAAATTATTCCCTTAGAGGGATTTGAAATTAATAGTTTTAAAAATGAGGAAGCCTAACCCTTTTAACGATAACACCGTTACTTTTTTAGGCTTAATTTAAAAAATATTTACACTGTCGTAAAATAACGATAATAGCCATTAAATCATCTTCATTCGTACAGTCATAACTTTTAGACAGATAATAATTTTTGTCAATCATGATGATAAACTCCCAAAATCGTCCTGTGACAGCACAACCATATAAAGGCTGTTTAGTTTGGTTGATTTCTTGGGAAATTAAAAAAGCCGTTAACAATTGCGCTATGGGATCCCCCGTAGGATTACGATATTTTTTCCATATTTGAAAATAAAAATAAGGGTTTTGTGGTTGATTTAAAATTCCTTTTGCAATCATAAAATCTGTTTTTATTTTTAAAAACTGGTTGTTTACCGTGGCTTCTACCGTATACTCAAAGTAGGTATGATACGGGGGAATATCAATTAAATGACCTAGTTTTAAAACGAATGCAATAAATTTCATTTTTAATTCCGCTCTATCCCAACATTTTATTTTTTCTTGGGCATCAAAAAAGATTAAATTAAAAAGATATTGTTCCCCTGAATTTAGCGCAACAGGATTTGTGTGTTCTAGCCATTCGGTTAACAAGGGACTTTTATCATTACCGACAAAGCATTTTAAATCGTAAAGCAAGGTTAAATCCGCTTCGGAGTATTTTTTGATTTTAGACATCGTCCCACCTATTAGGTTTTATTTAATTAATCGCTTTAGTTTAGATTAATAAAGGGGGCTAACTGAGAGGAAATAGACAAACTGTGATTGAATCTTCAAAATTTGAAGGCGGTTTAAAAAATAGAGCTTAAAATCGATCGTTTTTAAGTCCGTCTAATGACTAAAAATTCGTCACTTTCTTTATTATTATTCTTATAAAAACAGGATGCAGGAAGACTTCCCCGCACCCTGAAATTTAAAGTAAATACAGCTTAGGCAAAAATTTCGCTTAAAAAATTTTGCATCGCTACCCATGAGCGTCTATCTGAGTTAGGCTGGTAAACAGTTCCAAAATCAGGGTCATTCGCATTAGGGTTGGTAAAGGCGTGTGAGGTATGACTATAACTATGCAGTTGCCAGTCCGCGCCTTTTTCGGTTAATTCCTGTTGAAGCGAGGAAAGTAATTCAGGGGAAATCATCGGATCATCATGACCGTGTAAAACAAGCACTTTTGCTTTAATGGGCTGCTGCTTAAGGTTATCAGGGGCTAATAATAATCCATGAAATGAAACCACCCCTTTTATATCTGCCCCTGTTCTGGCTAAATCCAAAACACATAAACCACCAAAACAAAAACCAATAGCGGCTATATTCTTTTCATCCGCCCACGGCGTATGAGTGACTGCGCGTAAAGCTGCTTGCATTCGTTGCTGTAATCGTTCTCTCGCCTCCATCAACGGTTGCATTAATTGGGCATTTTCTTCGGTACTTTTTCCTAAGATACCTTGCCCATACATATCAACGGCAAAGGCAAAATAACCCATCTTGGCTAATTTTTCTGCTTTATCACACACAAAATCATCACGCCCACCCCACGCATGACAGATTAAAACGGTTGGGCGAATCCCTTTAATCGTATTATCGTAGGCAAAAAAACCTTCTAATAAAAGTTCATCATCCAGGTAATTAACCGTATTACTTATAATTGCCATAAGGATTCTCTATGAGCCAATAGAGTTATAAATAACAATACGATTTGCCATCGTTTTAAAAACTTTAACTGCCGCTTTATGTTTTGGATGATCTAAATACGCTTGTAAGGCCGCTTTGTTTTTAAAGGTCACCGTAATTAAAACATCAAACGTATCATCAACAATTGAACGATCACTTTTTTCAACAACCGATACGTTACGATAAATAATGCCAGGCAAATTATTTAATTTTTTACTGGCTTTAACAAAAGTATTCCGTGCTTTTTCATCACCTGCGTCATTTAACCACACGACAATAACATGGGTAAGGACTTTATTTTCATCTGCGGCATGAGCGGGTGAGACTAAAAATAAGCCCGTTAAAACCGTAAGCTGAATAAACGTTATAATTTTTTTCATGTTAATTTTTCCGTTGTTTTTAAAGAGTGTAAAAAACCTTTTGACGCGGCCTCGATCATATCAAATACATTATCAAACCCATTTTCTCCCCCATAGTAAGGATCGGGAACGTCACGGCATCTTAACTCAGGGGCGTAATCTAAAAAATAATGTATTTTAGATTTAAATTTCTCAGGGCAGGCGTTCATTAGTGTGGTGTAATTCGATTTATCCATCGCTAATAAGTAATCGTAATCTTCAAAATCACCATAGATTACTTTTCGAGCCAGTTGTTGAGAAAGATCCAGTCCGCGTTCTTTTGCTGTTTTTTGTGAGCGAAGATCAGGCTGTTCACCGATATGATAAGCATGAGTGCCTGCTGAATTGACTTGAAAATGGGCTGATAGCTGCTGCTGTTCGATTAGATGGGAAAAGACCCCTTCTGCGGTCGGCGAACGGCAAATATTTCCCATACAGATAAATAAAACGTTTATTTTTTTCATTTTATACAATCATGAATACACTGTTAATAATCGGTTTATCATACCATAGAGAAAATTCAAATGATAAACGCTCAATACGATAGATAGTCATAGAAATAGCTCTTTTTTAGATAAAAAAAAAGCGTAACCTAACGATTACGCTTTTTAATCTTCATTCTAAATTTATTTAGACTAAATAAACAAAAATAAATAAACCCAACCAGACCACATCAACAAAATGCCAATACCATGCCGCCGCTTCAAAAAAGAAATGATTTTCTGGCGTGAAATGTCCCTTCCAACTACGAAATAAGACAACCGCGAGCATAATAGCCCCCACGCAAACATGGAATCCGTGGAAACCTGTCAACATGAAAAAAGTAGAACCATAAATACCTGAACCTAGGGTTAATCCCATATCTGTATAGGCTTCATGATATTCAACTGCTTGACAAATGACGAACAAAAAACCTAAACCAACGGTTGCAGCTAAGTATTTAATAAGGACATCACGATTTTTAGCTAATAAACCATGATGAGCTTTAGTACAAGTCCAGCCACTGGTTAATAATAACGCTGTATTTAGAAACGGTAATCCAAATGCGCCCATAGGCTCAAACTCACCGCCGACATTACCCGGTCCATTTGTTGGCCAAACGGCTTCAAAAGAAGGCCATAAATTAGCCCCTGTGACCTCATCTGCTAACCAAGGTACGGATAGGTTACGTGTGTACCATAGTGTTCCAAAAAACACCGCAAAAAACATAATCTCAGAAAAAATAAACCACATCATTCCCATGCGGTAGGAAATTCCCACACCATGATTATACATCCCTGATTCACTTTCATTTGCCTGTAACGTAAACCAACCCGCTAACATGACAATGAAAATCAATAACCCAACAATCATCATTCCCGAACCAATAGATGATCCATTCAGGTAATTGGCAAATCCCGCTAATAGGGTTAATAACCCTACGACTCCAACAATAGGCCATGTCGCCTGATGTGGAATATAATATTCATTATTTGTAGACATAAGTGTCCTCTATTGTTATTTTTTTACTGATTTTTCAGTATTATCAAAAAAAGTATAGGCTAATGTAATCGTTTTATATCTATTTGGTAATTCAGGATTAATTACAAATCGAACAGGCATGTTTTTACCTTCATTAGGTTTAAACGTCTGCTCTGAAAAACAAAAACATTCTGTTTTTATAAAATATTCTGCCGCAGGCCCTGGCGTAATACTAGGAATGGCTCTAGCCACCATCGGCTTATCCGTTTTATTTTCAGCATAAAAATTGACGGTATAATACTGCCCTGGGTTCACTTTTATTTTCTTCAATTCCGATTTAAAAATAATCGGGGCTGATTCGTTAAGTGCGGTAATAAATTCTACGGTAATTTCGCGTGTTTTATCTATTTTATAGGCGGTTTCTACAATCGCGGTTTTATTCGTTTTGCCATTAATTCCTGTGATGTCACAAAAAACATCATAAAGCGGAACTAACGCATAACCAAAACCAAACATAGCCAGCGCAATGATAAATAATTTACGAGCTAAACGACTATTTTTTTTGGCGATATCCTCACTCATCCTGAAACAGCCTTAATAACAGCAAAGACATAAATCGTTGCGGCAACGGCAATTAATAAAACAGCGGTTAAAATATTTTTCTTTTTTGTATCCATTTTTTAAGCCAATATTTCGCCCTTTAGAAAAGGACGAAATTTGTTAATAGTTATAAACGATAAACCGTTAAAGATGCTCAGAAGGAATCTCTTCTGGAGGCGTTGAGAACGTATGATAAGGCACAGGCGAAGGTAAACGCCATTCCAAACCATGCTTACTGGCCTCTTCCCAAACTTCATCACTGGCTTTTTCGCAATCTTTCCCTCTAATGGTTTTAATCACGATATAAACAAACATCAGTTGGCTAAAACCAAAAATAAAGGCACCGATACTTGAAACCATATTCCAATCTGAAAACTGTACCGCATAATCAGGAATTCGACGTGGCATTCCCGCAAGCCCTAAAAAGTGCTGTGGAAAGAATAAAATGTTGACTGAAATAGCCGATAACCAAAAATGCAAGGTCGCTAATTTTTCGTCATACATGTTACCTGTCCACTTAGGCAACCAAAAATAGCCGCCCGCCATTAAAATAAAAACAGAGGCAGGGACTAAGGTGTAATGAAAATGCGCGACAATAAAATAAGTATCATGATATTGAAAATCAACAGGCGCAATTGACATCATTAAGCCTGTAAACCCACCCATGGTAAATAAAACGACAAAGGCGATCGAAAATAACATCGGAGCTTCAAAAGTCATTGCCCCTTTCCACATGGTTGCCGTCCAGTTAAAGACTTTCACCCCTGTTGGAATTGCAATTAACATGGTCGCATACATGAAAAAAAGCTCACCTGTGATCGGCATTCCAACTGTAAACATGTGATGCGCCCAAACGATGAACGAAAGAAACGCAATCGCGCCCGTTGCATAAACCATTGAGGCGTAACCAAATAAAGGCTTACGTGCAAAGACTGGAATAATGGTTGAGGCAATACCAAACGTTGGCAAAATCATTACATAAACTTCAGGATGTCCGAAGAACCAAAAAATATGTTGGTATAAAACGGGATCACCCCCGCCTGCGGCATCAAAAAAGCTGGTATCAAAAAACCGATCCGTTAATAGCATGGTTACCGCGCCTGCAAAGACGGGCATAATGGCAATTAACAAGAAGGCTGTAATTAACCATGTCCAAACAAATAAGGGCATTTTCATTAAGGTCATTTTAGGCGCGCGCATATTGAAAATAGTGGCAATAATATTAATGGCCCCCATAATCGATGAAATTCCTAATAAATGAATTGAAAAAACAGCAAAGGGTAAGGCATTCCCTGTTTGTAAAACTAAGGGCGGATAAAATGTCCAACCCGATGCAGGGGCTCCTCCTTCCATAAACAAAGTGCTAGCGAGTAATAAAACCCCGGCAACCAACATCCAAAAACTCATGTTATTCATGCGGGGTAACGCCATATCAGGCGCACCAATCATCATTGGAATCATCCAATTAGCAAAGCCCACGAAGGCGGGCATAACCGCACCAAAGACCATCACTAAGGCGTGCATGGTCGTCATTGAGTTAAAAAATTGCGGATCAACAAACTGCATTCCTGGCTCAAACAATTCAGCACGAATAATCAAGGCCATTGTTCCACCGACAAAAAACATGACGAGTGCAAAAACTAAATAAAGCGTCCCTATATCTTTATGATTAGTAGTGACAATCCATCTCATAATACCCTTAGCAGGCCCATGAGCATGATCATCATGAGTGTGTTCATTTTCAGCTGCGACAGCAGACATAATAGTTACCTCTTAATAGTTTAAAAAGATTAGAACGGCAAGCGTTTGCTTAATCATCATCGTCATCTTCAGGTAAAGCTGATTGCAGCGATTTAATTTTAGAGGGTTGTACAAAATCGCCAACCGAGTTACCCAAACCATTACGCGTATACGTGACTACAGCGGCAAAATCAACCGCACTTAACATGGTTCCAAAGGCGGGCATCATCCCTTGACCATTCATTACCATATTAATTTGAACATCAATATCCCCAGTAACAATAGGGCTTTCTTTGATTGCAGGAAAAGTTCCCGCCATGCCTGTCCCATCAGCCATGTGGCATGAGGCACAATTATTAGCATAGATGCTTTCACCTTTAGCAAATAATTCTTCTTGAGTCCATTCTTTGTCCGCTGAATTCTTTTCGGCGTTGGCAATTTCTTGTTGCTCGTTTACCCAGACATCATAATCGGCCTGCTCCATTGCAATAACAACGATAGGCATAAACGCATGATCTTTACCACACAATTCAGTACATTGCCCCCGATAAGTGCCTGCTTTTTCAACATACGTCCATGACTCATTAATAAATCCTGGAATGGTATCTTTTTTCCAACCTAAATCAGGAACCCACCATGAATGAATCACATCAGCAGCGGTAAACAAAAAGCGAATTTTCTTTTTAATTGGAATAACTAACGGCTTATCAACATTCAAAAGGTAATGAGGAATAGAACGAGGATCAATACCCGACCTTAATTGACGTGCTTGGTTACTTTTTTCATCCAAACTACTAAAGAAATGAATATCATTATCCATGTATTCATATTCCCATTTCCATTGCCAACCTGTTACCTTAATAGACATATCAGATTCGGTGACATCGTCCATTTCTAACATCGTCTTGGTGGCAGGAATCGCCATGCCAACTAAAATTAACGTCGGTATGATCGTCCAAATAATTTCAATGGTTGTATTTTCATGAAACTGCTCTGCTTTATGTCCTTTTGATTTACGATGATGGTAAATCGAATAAAACATAGCGCCAAACACGCCCATGCCGATGATTACACAAATCCATAAAATCAACATGTGTAAATCATAGATGTCATTACTGACTTTTGTGACCCCTTTCGTTAAGTTTAGGGTGTAATCACTCGCATCAGCTGACCCTAGACTCAGTGTCATTAGGGTCAAGTATGCGAATAGTTGCTTTGTTTTCTTCACGGAGTAGCCTCCCAGTTTGTAGTTATAAACTAATATACCTATACATCTACGATGAACTCATTTATAAAAAAGCACTTTGAAATCATGATATTAGTCATAGGCGATGTGTAAAATATAAACACATTTCCATGACTCAAGTCGCGATTCTAAAGAGACCCATTTTTTAGTTTAGGCCCTTAACTTTAAATTATGCAATGAGCTTTCTATAATTTTTTAGGATTTAAGAAGTAACAGTATTAAGGTAATCTACGTTATATTTTGAGTTGTTAAAATAGCAAAACACGGATTGCTATTTTCTATTTATAATTATTTAAAAATTAACCGCGTAATTTTAACCTATGATGCGTAGGTAAGCTAGAGTACTTTTCACCAAGCCAATAAAAAAGGCTTGTGAAAACATGCTTCACAAGCCTTTAATACGGAATAAAATGACCGTTAACTATTTAAAGCATCAGCATAAGGCATATCGAAAGCAGGAATATGAGAGTCTAACCAGCTTTTTACCATTTGTCCTGCTTCTTCGGTAACATCCGCCTCACCTGCATGAAATTTTTCTTGTAAGTCCGCACAAATACCGACTAAAGCATCATGTTGCGCTTTATGAGCGGCTAATGCGCCATACCCTTTTGCTTCCATTTCTTTTTCTTCATGAGCAAAATGATCCACAACATAGGCAATCAAATCATCAAGCTGTGCGCCAATTTCACCACGAGCAGAACCTCCTATGGCTAAATCATATAACTTATTCAACTTATCAAACAATATTTTATGCTCATCATCTGCAAAATTAACATTTGTTCCATGTTGTTCAACATTCCAAGTAATTAAAGCCATTATTTTTCCTCATTAATTATTAAATAGTTATTTACCACATAATTATTATTGTTTATATTTTATTGAAATGCAACCCTTAAAACTATCTTTTTAAAAACAATTACTTGGAATGCAAATAGCAATGGTTATCGTTATTATTTGCTTCTAAGTTCTAGCTTGGGAGGTTATCATTTTTCTGAGTGCAGGTTGAGCCATAATTCGTAGCCCGTATGGAGTGAAGCGAAATACGGGGTTTCGGCACGGTATTTTAATTATGCCCATAAATATTATCGTTTTATATAAAGCGTTAATGCCGAGTTTCCCGTATTGCGCAAGCTTCATACGGGCTACTTGCTTCCAATTTCTAGCTTTGGACGGGATCACGTTTTTAAGTTCTGATCAACCACACAAATGAACTAGAGAATATCCCCTTCTCTGCATTAAAGACTCAATTCAGTTTGTAACCGCTGATGAAGCCCACCAAAGCTTCCATTACTCATTAAAACACAATAACTTTCCGATGAAATATGATCCATAACACAACGAATAACTTCATCCAATGTTTTACAGATTTTAATAATTTGAGTCCCTTTTTCCAACGTGGATAAAGTCCAATCTAAGGCATCAGGTTGATAAATAATAGCAATATCGGCGGCCTTTAATGACCCTGCTAACGTCTTATTATGAATCCCCATTTTCATCGTATTAGAACGGGGGTCAACAAGAGCAATTATTTGTTTATCCCCCACTTGATTCCGTAAGCCCGCCAGCGTTGTTTTAATCGCAGTAGGATGATGGGCAAAATCATCATAAAGCGTCACTCCTTTAATTTTGGCAATAACTTCCATACGCCGCTTTACATTTTTAAATTTACCTAACGCAATAATTGCATCCCTCGGTAAAATACCAATATGACGAGCCGATACAATCGCCGATAAGGCGTTATAAACGTTATGATTACCCGTTAATGTCCACTGAACAATCCCTTGAGATTTACCTTTAAAAAATACTTCAAACGCGGTTCCATCCGCTTTAATTAACTGCGCATCCCATTCACTGTCCTGATTAATCCCTGTATAACTAATCGGTGTCCAAGACCCCATTTTTAAAACCGTTTCAATATCTTTATTATTTTCTGGCGCAATAACGAGTCCATCACTCGGAACAGTTCGTAATAAGTGATGAAATTGACGTTGAATTGCCGCTAAATCAGGAAAAATATCCGCATGGTCATATTCCAGATTATTAATCACTAACGTTCGTGGACGATAATGGACAAATTTTGAGCGTTTATCAAAAAAAGCACAATCATATTCATCGGCTTCAATGATAAAAAAATCTGATTGCCCTAAACGCGCTGAAATACTAAAATTAAGCGCAACCCCCCCAATTAAAAAACCAGGTTGAAAGCCTTGATGCTCTAATACCCACGCCAACATACTGGTCGTTGTCGTTTTTCCATGCGTTCCCGCAACCGCGAGCACCCATTTTTTTTGTAATACATGTTCCGATAACCATTGCGCCCCTGAAATATAGGGTAAATTTTTATTTAAAACCGCTTCAACTTCGGCATTTCCGCGTGATAACGCATTACCAATGATAATTAAGTCAGGTTCAATGTCTAAGTTACTTGCCTGATAGCCCTGTATTAAGCTAACTCCTTGTTCTTCTAGCTGAGTACTCATGGGAGGATAAACATTTTCATCCGACCCGCTCACTTGGTGGCCTAGTTCCCGTGCAATGAGAGCTAATCCCCCCATAAATGTTCCACAAATACCTAAAATATGAATATGCATATTTTTCCTTATAAATTTAAATTGTACTCAAGACCTCATTCAGCCATGTAGGTCGGGTTAGGCATTGACTCTGATTCCCGTTATTCATTAAAAAAAATATGGAATAAACATTTTAGTTTTTTTCATATAATCTTGATAGCTAGTTCCAAAAAATGTTAGGTTTTCAAACTCCTCTGACTTTGCGGTAGCAACTAAAAAAGCAGTTGCAATGAGTGCGATAAGGCTTGTGTAAAGAGTGATATGTTTTAAAAAAGCCCCCCCCAAGTTAATAGCATTAAGGAGGCGTACATTGGATGCCTTATATAATGGTAAATTCCCGTTATGACCAATTGAGTGGTATTTTCAAAGCCGATGTTTTCGGTGTTTTTGACTCGAGGTTGAATTTCACCGCCTCTCGTTCTAAGCAAATAATAACCTTGAATTGCAAATAATATCGAACAAGATAACAGCACCCAAGAAATAATCTGTAATATTGAAAGTGGATTTAGATGCCAAAATGGATCATTCATTAATATTAAGATGAGAATACTTTCAAAAGCGAAAAAACGGTAAAATCCGTGAGCGCGAGGATTATGTAATGGCTTCCAAGAAAAAGCGATGATAAAAATTGATAACAGTATGAATAGAATAATTTGAGTTAACATTTGTAAAGCCTAATTTTTTACCTAAGTGAGTTTTATTTGTGTAATTAATAAATTGCTAAGGTTTTTATACATTTATCTATCGGGTTACCAACTTAAGACGGGACGGTAGCAAAATCAACTTCTTCGTGGTGAAATAAAAGATTCATTGTCCCGTCTTAGCTTCATATCCAAATATGTTTGTTATTTACAGCTTGCATCTCTAGGCTTGCTTTCATTCATCGTGACCGCAGAAACATCTTTAAAGACTTGAACCAGATTACTTCCGTCTAGTTCGCAGCGCAAAGCTCCCGTTTGGTCATAAGTAATGCGCTCATCTTTAGTTAAAGCTATATAGCCGCCATCAGCAGTGTTTTTCACTATGCAATAACTGGCACATAAAACGCCATTCTCATTGCAAGTGTAAACGAAATCACCATCATCATAAGTTTCACCTTTGACACAGATTTTTGCATCGGCTGGGTAATTATTTTTGACTTCATAAACGCTTGTGGCTGACACGTTTGTAAAGATTAAATGCGAGCAATAAAATCGCTAATACAAGATTTTTTTCATTACCTTTTCTCCAGAGTTAAATTATTTTTAAATATCCCGCCTAAAGTTGGTAGCCGAATTAAGTGATAGTTACGCATCCTGTAAAGACCGTTGCTTTGCTTTTTGAACGGCAAAAGTAATCATTTCTTTTACTAAGTCATTACAATGTTGAAATTTTAGGTATTTTAAACTATCAAGACCGCATTCAAGCAATGTTCCCATTAAAAACGTATTCATCCATGACTGACTTGTGCCTCTAATATTTGAAAAATCAATTTCAATGATTTCCCCCTTTTTAATGGCAGGTGTTAGTTGGTTTTTTCTAATTTCTAATGCAGATTCTGCACCTGATAAAAAAGAATCAGCTTGTTCGGTTAATTTTATAATCATATTGTGCTATCTCCTATTAAGTTTAAACTCCGATGATTTTGTTATTATTCAAATTGTATATTGGATAAAAAATCTGTCGAGTTTTTAAGTTTCCTCACGAATCTCTCGTAACGCATCTTGTAGAGTAGAAGTGTAATCTCGGTTTAGTCTAAAGACAACTAAAGTACCAGAAAAAAAACTACTCTTTTTAATAACGGGTGGCTGATTACCATCTTGATAATAATGGGCAGACTGGCTAAATATATTAAGGTGTCCGTATGACTTCTCAATAATTTTTTAAGATAATAAAGCCCATTCCCTGAGTTAACTTCAATACGATAAGGTTCTGATGCACTATCAAAAGTTCCCGATGTATCTGGTTGAGTGGAAAATTTAAGAGCCTTTATGTCTGAATCTTTGGTTTTTATCCCTTTATTTAATAAGCGCGTTATTTTGGGGCATTTAGCCATGAGCTAACCGCCTGTTGTAAGTCTTTGCGATGCTTAACGGTTAATCCTAACGGGTCAAAACGAAGTTGATAATGTAATAAGGCGAGCGGTTTTAATTCGAGTAAATGCGTACGGTTAATCCATTGGGGATAACTTTCATTCTCATCTCGCGCATCAGGCGTATCTTTTAAGTGGGCTTCAATTAAATAAAATTCTGAATCCAATCCTTGATGACGAGAGGAGGTATTATCGACGACGATTTTTTGACGGGTTAATTGTCGCCTAGCACTATAAATACGAAAAAGAAGGTAAATCAATAATAAAACAACGCCCCCCCACCATAAAGGCGTACTTTCATCTTCTATACGTCGAATTCGCCATTGTTTAAACATTAAAATGAGTTTGGAAAGGCTGTCATTGATAGGTTGCAGCCAACTGGCATTAGTTGACTCCATCGCTAACCATTGAGACGGGGTTGAATCCACCGCTTGCCATACCCCGTCTATATACGCAATTGCCCACGCATGAGCATGACGACGACGAACAATGTAACGTTGCTCACCACTATTATATTCATCAACCACATAACCATTGGCTAATCGAGCAGGAATACCCGCTTGCCTTAATAATAAAACCGTTGCCACGGCAAAATATTCACAATGCCCTGCTTTACGATCAAACATAAAGGTTTTAAGCGCGAGGTTACTATCACTTTCATCACCTAAATAAAGACTGTAATAAAAATTATTATGAAAGTTTTCTTTAATTTTATCCGCCATTTTTTGGGCATTTAATCCCTCTAATTTTAAATTTTTATTAAAGCGGCGTAAATCGACCTCATGCTGTTTTGGAACTTTCAGATCATAATCATGCGGGGGATCATTGCGTATACCCGTATAAAAAACTTGATAATTTCCGACGTTGGGCGCACTGCTGAGTTTCACCGTACCCAGTTCGGTATATTCTAAAATAGCACCACTGAGTCCTTGAATATCAACACTGCCATCGGGTAAGGCTAGAATTTTTTTACGGTTAAACTCTTGAGTGATTTCAATTTTTTTTAACGGATGCTGATTAGGGTTTTTAACGGGGTTCTCAAAACTAAAAACACGCCGTGACGTGACCCAATTTTTTCCTAAATAAACATCATAACTGGCTTGAAGTAATAACAGCGGGTGATCAGATTTCACTCTAAATTCAATTTTATCCGATAATTTAAGCGAGCCTAAGTCACCAATCGCTGTTTGTCCTTTAAACGGATTGCTACCCCATGTACTAAACCATTCCACTGTTTTATCTTCTAGCCAATAATGAAAGTGTTTAAACCCTCGATGGCCTAAATACCCCCCCATGATGGCGATCATAATGAGGGCCAGCCAAATCATTTTAGATTTTTTTTGCGTACGCCCTTCCCATAACATCGCCATAAAAAAGATCACGATCATTAAATAATAACCCTGACCTTGATAATTTGCCGCCCCTACACTTAACAGGGTTACGCTCGCGTAAGGCATTCGATAATCAATCATTTTATTAGGACGCTTTCGCATCGAATAAAATAAGGTACCAAGGGGAAGTTGTTGTTGCTGGCTAAAAAGCTGGGCAAATAAGGTCGGTGCAAATAAAACAGGTAGCCATTTTAAAACACTAAAAATAGGCTGGTTTTGAGGGACATCAATCAAATAAACATAAACAACCATTGAGATCACTAAGGTTGATGATAGATCTCCCCACCGATAAAATTGATGCGGGGTAATTTCCCAGCGCAAAGACCCCCATTGGCTAAAAAGAATAATACTCAGCAATAAGACCGCCGCTTCCCACGTTTCTGATAGCCATGCCCACGCTAATAAACCTAAGATGACAAAAAGTAAGGGGGGCTGTATTTTCATGTCGTTAGCAACGGTTTTTTTAAGGCGGTTAGTCTTGATCTAATCCCATAAAATCCCAAACATCTTCAACAAATGTTTCATTGGCATCAATATCAATAGGCGCACCCTTGGGATAGTTTTGTTCATAAACACGCCGACTATCACTGGCTAAATCATCTAACCCTAGCTTGGTGTAACTTTCTTCCATAATTTGCAACGCATAAGGGGTCGCCGAAGTACACGGGGCAGGATATTTAGATTGGCACTCTTCAACAATAACCCCTGCCCTATTAATGGCCGCCATATAGGCTTTACGTTTCATATAGAATTTTGCTACATGCAGCTCATAACGCGCTAAATAGTCGCGTAACGCAATCATCCGCTGTTTTGCATCAGCGACATATTGACTGGTCGGAAAACGGGTTAATAATTCTTCAAAATGCGCGTAGGATTCCTTATATTTACTCGGGTCACGCTGGGTGCTATCAGTCGGCACATAACGATATAGGAATCCTAAATTACGATTAAAACTAATCAAACCTTTTAAGTAATAGGCATAATCAGCACTCGGGCTTCGAGGATTAATTTTTATAAATCGTTCAACGGCAGCAAGTGCGGCTTCGGCATCCTCATTTTTATAATACGCAAAGGCAATATCTAATTGCGTTTGTGCGGCGTATTCACCAAAAGGATAACGACTTTCTAAGGCTTGATAAAGTTCAATAGCACGCGAGTAGCTTTCGGCTGCCATTGCTTTTTTCGCTTCTTCATAGAATTTTGTTGCCCCCCAATCAACATATTCATCTGAATAGTCGGATCGCTCCGATGCCAAACCTTTAAGGGTTTCACAGCCTTGTAAACTCAGAATGAAACAGCAAATAAATAAAATTTTTACGAAAATAAATCGCATATTAGTAACAACACGTTGTAAGATTAAAGACTTTTTTCACCTACTTTATTCATTTAGGCAAAATTGAAAATTGATGTACGAGTATAACTTAAATTATAGAGATAATCATGGCGATATTAACAGCAACGATTCCCGACGAAATGGCAGGGATGCGTTTAGATCAAGTCCTTTCTTCAGTTTTTTCAGATTATTCACGGAGTAAACTCCAAACGTGGATAAAAGCGGGACGTGTTACCGTGAATGGGCAATCTCTAAAAGGGCGGGCAAAAATAGATGGGGGCGAACAAATCTGTTTAGATGCCGAACCTGAAACTATTTTAACCTGTGAAGCTGAAAATATTCCGTTATCCATTATTTTTGAAGATGATAGCCTCTTAATTGTCAATAAACCCGCGGGTCTTGTGGTTCATCCTGGTGCGGGGAATTGGACGGGAACCTTGCAAAATGCGTTACTTTATCATAATAGTCAGCTTAATGTTTTACCCAGAGCGGGTATTATTCATCGGATAGATAAAGATACCAGTGGTTTACTGATGGTGGCTAAAACATTAAAAGCCCATCACAGTTTAAGCGATCAATTACAAGCACGCACGATTGAACGTGAATATTTAGCCATTGCGCGGGGCTGGATGACCGCAGGTGGTCGGGTTAATGAACCTATTGGGCGACACCCGCGTGATAGAATTCGCTATACGGTTAGAGATGGGGGCAAAGAAGCAGTCACACATTACCGTCTTGTACAGCGTTTTGAACGCCATAGTTTTATTCGCGTTAAACTGGAAACGGGACGAACCCATCAAATTCGCGTTCACATGGAGCATTTACATTACCCTCTCGTGGGCGATCCTCTGTATGGCGGGAATTTTAGACTCCCTGCTAATTGTTGTGAAAATTTAGAAAAACAGTTAAGAGCCTTTAAGCGACAAGCGTTACATGCGGTAAAATTAGGGTTAATTCATCCCGTTACCAATGACTATATGGAATGGGAACAAGCCTTACCTGATGATATGCAAGCGTTATTAGATGCGCTCACAGAAAATGAACAACCCTAGTTATTTAATCCCTGACTGGGGACTTCCGCCAACGATTCATGCCGCGATGACCTTACGTCAAGGCGGGGTGAGTTCAGCTCCTTATACGTCTTTAAACCCAGCGACTCATGTCAATGATGCGTTGGAGGATGTCATCCTCAATAGAAACCGTATTAAAACGCTATTAAATCTACCCAGTGAGCCTATTTGGTTGAATCAAACTCATGGAACTCAGGTTATTGATGCGGGTGCGATTGATCTGAATCCTAATGCGGATGCTAGTTTTACCGCCATAAAAAATAAAGTCTGTGCGGTTTTAACGGCAGACTGCCTGCCTATACTCCTTTGCTCAAACGAGGGGCATAAAATTGCCGCCATTCATGCGGGTTGGCGAGGTTTATTAGCGGGCATTATTGAAAAAACCCTTGATTCAATGCAAACAACACAGGTCTCTGTCTGGTTAGGGGCAGCGATTGGCCCTTGCTGTTTTGAAGTCGGCCTTGATGTCTATACCTTATTTGTGGCTAAAAATAAGCAGTTTAGTTCCGCATTTACGCGAAAATCCTCTCAAAAATATTTAGCCGATATTTATCAATTAGCCCGCATTGATTTAGCATTAAAAGGGGTTAATGCTATTGATGGCGGTCATTTTTGTACCGTTTGCGATTCAACTCGCTTTTATTCCTACCGTCGAGATCAACAAACAGGACGTATGGCTACTTTAATTTGGAAAGACTAAATGAATACTTTATTACTTATTATTATTTTTACGGCATTAGGAGGCGTTTTAAGTGTTATGGCGGCTAGCTTATTTTTACTCTTACCTGATAAGCAACGTAATCGTATTTTACCGCATGGCATTAGTTTTTCGATTGGAGCCTTATTAGCGGTTGCTTTTTGGGGGTTAATTCCTCATGCGTTTGAAGAACTCAAACCCTCAGAATTTCAAAGTTTATCTGCAACGATTTTAGTCGGAATTTTAAGCTTTTTTATTTTAGAAAAATTATTAATTTGGCGGCATTGTCATCATGGGGAGTGTGACGCTCATAATGAAGGTCATGAAAGTCATGAAGTAAAAGACCATCAAGCTGCGGGGACATTAATTATTATTGGGGATGCCATTCACAATTTTGTGGATGGGGTTTTAATTGCCGCCGCTTTTTTAACCGATGTGCAGTTAGGGATTGTGACCAGTCTTGCTGTTGCCGCCCATGAAATTCCACAGGAAGTGGGTGACTTTGCTATTTTATTAGAAAGTGGTTACAGCAAAAAAAAAGCCATTATTTATAATGTGTTAGCCAGCCTTGGAACCGTGGTTGGTGGACTTTTAGCCTATTTTAGTTTGGAAAATTTACATGATAAATTACCTTACTTTTTAGCCCTAGCCGCCTCAAGTTTTATTTATATCGCGGTGGCTGATTTGATTCCTTCCTTGCATAAGAAAACCGATATAAAAACCTCCTTACAACAAATTGCCTTAATTCTAACAGGCGTTTTACTCATTTGTACCTTACATGACATGGCGCATACCTTAGGAATTGAAAGCTAATCATTCCATTGTCACCCATAAGCCTTAGCGATGTGTACTTTACATCACTAAGGCTCAAGAATATCTAATAGCTGATTAAAATCAAACGGTCGAATAAGATAATCCTCAATATAGGTTTGCTCTAAAACGTATTTGATTGCAAACGCATCTGTATGCTTTTCAAAAACAGCCAGTGTTGCTTTGGGTTTAATGTGTTTTTCTAATAGCTGTAATTGTCTTAATTTACCAGCAACATCGTTGTTATCAATATCAATTAACATGAATGTTATTTCATTATCAATCGTCAATGACCCCATATCTTCACCATGACGGTAGCCAATCAGTTCATAACTTGGATAGGGTGTTAGAAGGTTACATAATAATTCAAAATGAATAATGTCATCATAAAAATAAATTAATCGCTGGGGGGTATAATAATTATTCCTACCATAACAATGAAAACTTAAAGGAAAATCAACATAAAAAACACTGCCTATATTGAGTTCACTTCGCACACTTAATGACCCTGACATTAACCCGATTAATCGTTTACAACCACTTAACCCAATGCCATCGCCTTCTATTAGTTTTTCTTGCTCTGAGTCTAAGGATCTAACGAAAGGCTGAAAAATATGATCTATTTTATCCTCTGTAATTCCAATTCCCGTATCTTTAATACAAATTCGTAATTTTTCATTTACAATTTTATAACGAACAATAATACAGCCATTTTTTCGATTATATTTAATCGCATTATTAATTAGATTAATTAGAATCTGTTTAAAACACTTACGATCCACCTGAATTTTTACAGGATGTTGAATACGGTTAATAAGTTTAATGGATTGTTTTTGAGCAATAGGCTCTAATAAATTTAAACAGTCTTGGGTGATTTCATCAACAGCAACTGACTCCGTAGAAAGTTCTATATTTCCATTTTCAAGTCGAGCGACTTCTAAAATTTCATTAATTAACCCAGTCATATGCGTTCCCGCACCTAACATATTATTAACACAATCCCGTTGTTTTTGGTTAAGCTCGCCAAAAATACCCGCTTCTAAAAATTGAGCGAAGCCTAAAATAGCCGACAGTGGGGTGCGTAAATCATGGGTGATATACGATAATAATTTAGTTTTAGACTCATTTGCCATTTCAGCCTGTTTTTTTCGGGCTTCGAGTTCTTGCTGTGTTTGCCGTAATAATTCAATATTTTTAGATTGTTGCAGATTTAACAACTCAATATTATGGCGTTCTTGTTGTAACGCCTGACGCTGTTGAAATTTTTCACTGACATCAATAAAAAGGATATAGGTTTCATCTTTTGCGGGCAAAATATGAATATCAGCAACCACCCCGTCTTCAAAATTAACAAAATCTAAAATAAAAACATCATCATTCTCATCACAAGAAAACCAGCCTTCTAAAAAAATTAACTTTTCGCTGATATTATCACTCAGATGTAAATTTTTTAAACCATAATGTTCAATATCAGAATGCCAACTTTTTATATGTCCTTGACAATCAAAAGTTATGTAGGCAAATTTACCTGCCCCTAACCATAAACTGGATAAATAATTTTGTATAGATAAGGGTAAGTTCTTCATAAGGCTAATGCGTTACTTAGTAAGTTAAAGGCTTCTTCGACTTGTTCACCACTTTTAGCACTGGTGAAAAAAATTTGAGTTTCATCGGCATTTAAGCGAGATAAGTGTTCATTATTGATTTCCCATTGTTCTTTTATATCCACTTTATTAATTAAAGCCACAAAAGGAATATCCCCTAATAATTGCAAAATATTATGCTTAATATCTAAAGCGGCTTCTAAAGTACTCAGTCGAGTCCCATCAATGACTAATAAAAAACCCGCTGCCCCGCGTAAGTAAGTTTGAGATATTTTTTTAAAGGCATTTTCACCTGCAATATCCCAAATAATAAGTTTAACTTTTAATGCGTCATTCAGCGTTACTAATTTGGTATCCATTTTTACACCGACGGTGGTTAGATATTTTTCCGAAAATTCATTTTTCACAAAACGTCCGACTAGACTGGTTTTACCCACACCAAAATCACCAAGGACACAAATTTTTTTCTGTAGTATTTTCATTTTTTCGTTTGTTTTTCCTGAGTAAAAATGACCGCAAAATCAACTTTACGTTGTAATTTATTGCCTCGCCGTGATTGTGATAACTCACTAGCAATAATCATTTCAATAGATATTGAATGTTGTTTTAAATAGTTAATAATTTTTTCAGCCCGTTTTTGTCCTAAGGCTGTATTGTATTTTGTCGAATTTAATCCATCCGTATGACCTGTAATCACAAGATACATGGTTTGATCTAATTGATTACTTAAGCTACCCATTTCTATTATTAGGTTAACGGAGTTAAGTAAATCTTTAGATTGTTTTTCAGTGAGCTTAGCCCCATCCGTAAAATAAATAGCTTGGTTTTCAAGTTTTTCAGTCAACATTTTAAGTTGTTTTTCTTCAATAATATCCAGTTTATCCACGTTGTAATCTGTAATAAAACTCAGTTTTGCTATGTTTTCCTCTAAGGTATTCCGCCATGCAATGGAGGAGATACCTTCTAATTTTAACGCGCCTTGATTAAAAAAGACATTAACCGTTTCAGGAACCTTCAATTGTTGTGTAATAAAGTACGGGTAATTTTGTAATTGTTGGTAATCAATCGCCGTTACGCCACTTAAAACGGGGGTAATCGTGGTTAAATTATTAATCCATGTTTTATCGGCAACACCTGTTAAGGTTAATAAGGTATCGTCTAAATGTACATTCACTAAAGGCGGAGCGTGTAACGTTTGTTTTAAACGTTGCTCAACAATAGCAGGGGCTAATGAATGATAAGCCTGCCAGTCAGTGGTGACTTCATCCGTTTGTAAACTTGATTTTTCAAGCAGTTTATCAGGATGAATAATTAAGGGGTCATAGAGTCCTTTTATCAATAACTCTCCATTTTGAAGTGCATTATAGGTAACGATAATACCGTGTTGTTTTTGCAATAACTGTAAATAATTTTCACGCCGCTGTTCAAATTTCCAGTTATCATAGCTCCAATAACCGATGACTATAAAAATCAATAAGAGCGGAATTAAAATATAACGTCCTGAAACAGATGATTTTTCATCCCCTTGTTTTTGTTCAGATAATAAACATTTTTGTAAGTCCGCATCAATCACTTCAAGAGGCTCACTATCCCCTTCAAATTTAGTTAATAAACGAATGTGTTGTTGGTGAATATTGCCTAAAATAGTCTCAAAATGATCTCTTAATGAATAAGGTGGAATACCTTGAATCACGCAAGCAAGCATGGCATAAGCTCCGCGATCTAAATAAACCGTGTAATCCCCTATCTCCACCGTATCTAATTTTTCGGTTTGATTAACCGAAAATGAATCTTGGGTAAAATCTTGAATAGCGGTAAGCATTGCAGAAACCGCATCACTATCGCGTATTTCATCAATCCCTTCATTAGACACATGACGTAACAATAAACCCGTTTCCCGATGAATTAAAAAAGCTTGTTCAACCCGATAGGCTAATGTATTTCGTAAAACGATTTCACGATAAGGCATTCCTGTTCGCCATGCCTGAAAATGCCAACTGAAACGATTAATCGATAACCCTTGTTCAATCGCTGAGTTTAAAGATTGCATCACCTCTTTAAACGCTTCTGCAATTGATTTTTTAATCATCGGCAGAATAACAGGATAAAGCGCGTCCACATAAAGCTCAGGTTCTCGGTGAACCGATTCAATTAAACAGGTTTGTACCGTATCATGGAGTGCTTCATCTAAGGAATCTCGTAATGATTCATTATCCGCTTGTCGTATTGCTTTGGGTAAGGCTAACGCAATTTTTTTAGCAAGTGCTTTAGGGGTTTTAAAATAAAATTCTAACGCCTCAAGCCTATGATCCTCTTCAGAGGTTAGCAGATTTTTTAAAACATCATAACTTTTTTGTTCAATACGATAATTAAAAGGAAGCTCCTCCTCTTTAATTTTCGCATCGTTTTGTTCAGTCACAGGACAAATTTAAAGATTATCACTAGCAAATAATGAAGCAATGCTGGCTTTATCAATTTTAGTTTTTCGCAAAATATCCAACTCTTTTTCAATTAAAGCATTCGTTTCTTCACGTAATTGATGCAAGTTCTGACGTAACCCTTTAACGTTTTCATGCTCTTGATTACGAAGTTTACGAATCTCATCCAAACTTTTATTTTCTAATTCATCTAAACGTTGATTCAATAAATCATCCGCTTTTTTCAACGAACTTTCCATAGAAGATAAACTTTTTTGACGTTCTTTTTTCTCAAGATCCAGCTTATCACTTAAGGTTTCAAATTCGCGTTGAATCAGGTTTTCTAAGGACGACATTCGCTGTTCCATATCGTCTCGTAAATGCGCAGATTCCTTGCTTAGGTTGACTTCTAACGAACTAAAACGGCTATTATTTTTACGCATTTCTGCACCAAAAAGAATATCACGAATTTTATTAATATTTTGCGCGCCATCTATATCAATTTCGGCAGGAATATTTTCTATTTTATCGGTCGGTGTTATTTTATTTGTCATATATAGGGTAGCAATAAGGTATTTTTAAGGCGTTATATTAAAATTTTCTAAAATTCCATCTCATTCATCAAGGCTTGCATCACTAATGACTAAAATTTTGTGTCATTTTTTATGTTAAATAGCCACCTTGGCATTTAAAGTATCGGTTAATAGTTAATGTGACCATAAAGAGGCCTCCCGTAATTTTTAAAGCGGCAGCGGCGTCTTAAGGGTTTAAATCTTCACGTTGAATGTTTTCAATCAATGTAATCGTCATGATTGCTTTTTTATCTAATTGTACAGCTTGCCAACGTTATTCTCTTTTTTAATTAATTCAACGGCTAATTCAAGATAGGCTGATGTAACCTGTGAACTTTTATCATACGTTAAAGCAGGAAGCCCATGACTAGGAGCTTGGACTAAACAAATATTTCTAGGAATGGTTGTCGTAAATACTTTATCAGCAAAATATTCAATTAATTGCGCCGAAACATTTTGTGTTAAATGACTGTGGTTATCAAACATTGTCCGCAAAACGCCTTCCAAATGTAACTTAGGATTAATTGTTTCTTTAATCGTTCTAATGGTACTTATTAATGCGGTTAAGCCTTCCAACGCATAATATTCACATTGCATCGGAATCAAAACACTTTTCGCGGCAACCATAGCATTGAGAGTTAACCTATTTAAGGAAGGAGGGCAATCAATCAGAATATAATCATATTTATTTTTAATCGGTAAGAGCGCGTCAGCTAAACGATGTTCTTTATTTTTTACATTCATTAACTCGACTTCTGCATCCGTTAAATCAGCATTTCCCGCAATAACCGAAAAACCAAGTTCCTCATTAGTAATGATAATTTTAGAAATAGGCGTGTCGTTTAATAATAAATCACAACTGCTGTAGTTTATTTCGTTTTTATCTACACCACACGCCATTGAAGCACTGCCTTGTGGGTCAAAATCTATAAGTAAAACTTTCTTTTTTTCAAATGCTAAAGAAGCGGCTAATTTTACGGCTGTTGTAGTTTTACCGACCCCTCCTTTTTGATTACTAATCGCGATTATTTTAGTCATGAATTTATTTTAACTGTTCGAGATAATTTTTATAGGACAAACGCATTAAGTTCAGAATCTTGTTCACGCGCTTTTAATGCTTGATGTCGTGTCCAAATATGAATTTTACAATTTGATACTTTATATTGTTTTTTTAAATGCTCACATTCAGTAATAATGCTTACATCCGTTAAACCAAGTTGCTGTTGTACAAACTCGTCACTAAACCGATTGATAACACGACATAAATCCTTAATAAAATCTGAAACTGAATCCGCATTACTACAAGGGGTAATAAAAAAGGGCAGTTCATCATCTAAACATTGTTCGATTAAACCGTTAAAATTTTTAATGACGGTTGAACGATTTTTGGCATCGGCAATATGATTCGCAAATTCAAATAAAACAGGAATAGGAAAATAAAACTGACTTCCTGCCTGTTGCTCTTCTGAAAATTTTTCTTTAATCTTTGTATGAGCGTCTTCGTCCCAATCTTTACCGACTTTAAATAATTCCAATAAATAACTGGTATCAATGACAAACATTCGCTGGCTCATTCGATAGACTCCAACCAACTTTGCATTTTTTCTTGTCGTTTTTCTTCAAACTTTGGATCTAAGTATTGCTCTATAACATTTCGGGTGACTAATCCGCCTAAGTTACCTTTTTGTAATAAAACCTCAACATGAGGTAATTCAAAAAATGGGGTTAATTTTGCCGATTGAGTCTCTTTATCATAATGACAAATAACCACAGAACTTAATTGTTCACCTTCTAAGCCATCTAAAGTTGCTGAATTGTGAGTGGTAATCAGAGTTTTTAGATTTCGACGATGACTGGTTTCCCAAATTGCATTAAGTAAAACCTGAGTTCTTGATGCATGAATACCATTGTCAATTTCTTCAATAATAACTCGTGAACCCTCGAAGACAGTTTCTAAGGCTGTAAGAATAGCTAAAGCGCGAAGCGTACCATCGGATAATAATTTGGCATTAATCACTTCCCCATTAGGATATTTTAAAGCAAATAACACATCACTATCATCAGACGTTGTTATAAATTCAAAACTAACAAAAGATTCTTCAGGAAGCTCTTTAATGCGTTCTAAAATACTTTGCAGTATATCGGGCGTATTTTTTTGTAGATGATATAACACCGATGAAATATTTGCCCCATTTTTACTGAGTTGCTTTAATCCTGTCAGCGAATATTGACGCATGAGTTGTGGGTAAAAATCATAAAAAAAAACATGGTCGTATTCAGCTAAATAGCTTGATATGCCCTTTATTACATTATCAATTGGTTTAAAACTCGATTCTTGAGAAATCTCAGGTTTTAAATTAACCTGAATAACATAGCGAACATTTTTACTATCAATTTCATCTTTAAAGCCAATTTCAAATGTATGATGTCCTTGACGAAAGCAACCCTGTATTCCTCCTCGAACTTCAAATTTATTACCTCGCTCAATATCGGTAATTTCATAAGGCTCGACATTATTCATTAGCCAAACAGATAATTGCACACCCTCAATCAAATTAGACTTCCCTGACCCATTTCGCCCAATCAACAGCGTCATCGGTTTGGATAAATCAATCTCAACATCAGCAAAGTTTTTAAAATTCTTAAACGTGTGCATTTTTTATCCTAAGATTGAAGGCGTATAAATTAATGATGCAAATGTGCCGCTAACCAACGCTTGGCTACGTCTTCCGTCATGCCTTTACGACGCGCATAATCACTTAACTGATCTTCTGCAATCTTACCTACATTAAAATACCGTGACTCTGGATGAGCAAAATACCAACCACTGACTGCGGCTGTCGGGTACATGGCATACGATTCTGTCAATTCTATACTTGTATTTGTGGTTACATTTAATAACTCAAATAATTTTTCTTTTTCAGTATGATCTGGACACGCAGGATAACCGGGTGCAGGACGAATACCGCGATAAGATTCCCCAATTAAATCCTCATTACTATGCGTTTCATCATCAGCATAGCCCCAATGATCTTTTCTAACCTGCTGGTGCATATATTCCGCAAAAGCCTCGGCTAACCTATCCGCCAACGCTTTCAACATAATCGAACTATAATCATCATAATCTAATTCAAACTCGGTTAACTTAGCTTCAATACCAATACCTGTGGTGACCGCAAAGCCTCCCATATAATCGGTCTTATGGGTCTCAACGGGCGCAACAAAATCCGCTAAACAAAAATTTGCTTGTCCAGGGGCTTTAATATTTTGTTGACGCAAATGATGAAGCGTCTCTGAAACTTCATCTCGACTTTCATCCGTATAAATAAGAATATCATCCCCTTGACTATTGGCTGGGAAAAAACCAATCACCGCCCGTGCGGTTAACCACTTTTCAGAAATAATTTGTTTTAACATCGCTTGCGCATCATTAAATAAATTTTGCGCTTCTTTACCGACTAATTCATCGGTTAAAATTTTCGGATAGCGACCTGATAATTCCCACGTTTGAAAAAATGGACTCCAGTCAATATACTCAGCTAACGTTGCTAACGACACGTTATCAAAAACTTTTTCCCCTAAAAAAGCAGGTTTCACAATTTCAGTGGCGTTAATTTTATGTTTATTTTCTCTGGCTGCCGTTAAATTATGCTGTTTAATCGCCGCTTTACGCCCTTTATGACGCTCTCGAACCTTGTCATAATCACTACGAATCTGATCAACATAACCGTCTTTTAAAGTATCACTTAATAACTTACTCACCACACCAACACTGCGCGACGCATCGGTGACGTAAATACTTGATCCCTTATAATTCGGTTCAATTTTAACCGCCGTATGCGCTTTAGACGTGGTTGCTCCGCCAATTAACAACGGAACAGTAAACCCCTGACGCTGCATTTCTTTCGCCACATGCACCATTTCATCTAATGACGGCGTAATTAAACCACTTAAACCAATAATATCAACCTTATGTTCACGCGCGGCTTTCAAAATCGTATCAGCGGCAACCATGACTCCTAGATCAATCACTTCATAGTTATTACACTGCAAAACCACGCCGACAATATTTTTACCAATATCATGCACATCACCTTTTACCGTGGCCATTAAAATCTTGCCATTACTGCGAATTTTACCGTCTTTTTCAGCTTCCATATACGGCATTAAATACGCGACTGCTTTTTTCATCACCCGTGCAGATTTAACCACCTGCGGTAAAAACATTTTACCCGCGCCAAATAAATCCCCAACCACATTCATGCCATCCATCAATGCGCCTTCGATAACATGTAAGGTTTTTTCCGAGACTAAGCGGGCGGCTTCGGCATCTTCTTCGACATAATCGGCAATGCCTTTTACCAGCGCGTGTTCCAAACGTTTATTAACTTCCCACGTTCTCCATTCTAAATCTTCTTTTTTAGAGGCACTCGTGCCATCACCTCGGTATTTATCAGCCAACTCTAATAATTTTTCAGTTCCTTCTCCATGACGATTTAACACCACATCTTCAACGGCATCACGTAAATCCGTGGGAATATCAGCATAGATAGCCAGTTGTCCCGCATTCACAATCCCCATGTCCATACCGACATGAATGGCATGATATAAAAAGACCGCATGAATCGCTTCACGAACGGCGTTATTGCCTCGAAAAGAAAACGAGACATTAGAAACCCCGCCTGAAATCATGGCGTGGGGTAAGGTTTTTTTAATTTCTTTCGTGGCTTCAATAAAATCAACGCCGTAATTATTATGCTCATCAATGCCAGTGGCTATGGCAAAAACATTCGGGTCAAAAATAATATCTTCAGGCGGAAAACCCACTTGTTCGGTTAATATTTTATAAGCCCGTGTACAAATTTCTATTTTGCGAGCTTTGGTATCCGCTTGACCTTGTTCATCAAAGGCCATCACAATCGCCGCCGCCCCATAGCGACGAATTAAGTTGGCTTGCTTAATAAAATTAGCCTCGCCTTCTTTGATTGAAATGGAATTAACCACGCCTTTGCCTTGAATACATTTTAAACCCGCTTCTAAAATATCCCATTTAGATGAATCCAACATAATCGGCACTTTGGCAATATCAGGTTCGGCGGCAATTAAATGTAAAAAGCGGACCATCGCCGCTTTAGAATCTAACATGCCTTCATCCATGTTGATGTCGATAATTTGCGCGCCATTGGCCACTTGGTCGCGGGCAACCTCTAAAGCAGTTTCATAGTCTTCTGCAATAATTAAGCGTTTAAATCGCGCTGAACCTGTAATATTAGTGCGTTCACCAATATTAATGAATAAGCTATCTTTCGTAATGCTCATCGGCTCTAAGCCTGCTAAATGGCATTGCTTTTCTAAATTTGGAATTTTTCGTGGCGGATGTTTTTCAACGGCGTTAACAATCGCAGTAATGGTGGCAGGGGATGTACCACAACAACCACCAATAATATTTAAATATCCATTGGCGGCCCAATCGCCAATTTCAGCCGCCATTTGTTCAGGAGTTTCATCATATTCACCAAATTCATTGGGTAAGCCTGCATTCGGGTGCGCTGAAATATAGGTATCCGCAATCGTCGATAATTCTTCAATATATTGACGTAATTCGGTTGCCCCTAAAGCACAGTTAAAACCGATTGAAATGGGGTTAATATGTCGTAAAGAATACCAAAATGCAGCGGCGGTTTGTCCTGATAAAGTTCGCCCTGAAGCATCGGTAATCGTGCCTGAAATCATCACGGGGTATTTTTCCCCGCAGGTTTCAAAAAATTGATCGACGGCAAAAATAGCCGCTTTCGCATTAAGGGTATCAAAAACGGTTTCAATTAGAATAATATCCGCGCCGCCTTCAATCAATCCTTTCACCGCTTCAGTGTAGGCGATGACTAAATCATCAAAATGAATATTTCTAAAACCTGGATCATTCACTTCGGGCGACATGGATGCGGTACGATTAGTCGGCCCTAAAACGCCTGCAACAAAACGCGGTTTGGCGGGATTTTTTGCGGTGACTTCTGCACAGGCTTCTTTTGCCAAACGTGCCGATTCAAAATTAATTTCATACGCTAACGAGGCCATTGAATAATCCGCCATCGCAATCGTGGTTGAATTAAAGGTATTGGTTTCAACAATATCTGCGCCTGCATCTAAATAGGCGATATGAATGTCCTTGATGATATCAGGCTGGGTTAAGGATAATAAATCATTATTACCCTTTAGATCACTGTCCCAGTCTTTAAAGCGTGTGCCTCGATAATCGGCTTCTTCGAGCTGATAACTTTGAATCATTGTGCCCATTGCGCCATCTAAAAATAGGATGCGTTTGGATAATTGATCTTTTAATAATTCGTGAGTAGTCATAAGGTACAAGCTCTATAGAATGTAAGGAGATAAGTTAAATGTTGCTTAAAGGCTTAAGCAGGATATATTATAATTTTCTAAAATTATTGAATGAGGAGAGACTAGTTATGTCAACATCTACTTTTTTTCAAGTGGTTAAAAGCGTTCTTGCTGCGTTTATTGGGGTGCAAAGTAAAACCAATCAAGAACAGGATTTTACGAATGGTAAGCTATCAAGCTATATTTTTGTAGGAATTATAACGACTATTTTTTTTATTATCAGCTTAATTGCTATTAGACTTGTTCTTTAAGAAGAAGTTAATATATCATGTTAAAATTCCATAGGATAGCCGCTAAAAAAGAAAATAAATCTTTTACACCTTCTTTTTTATTTCTAAACTTGTCAACTAGGCATCTATATCTTTTCATTCCACCGATTACATGCTCAACAATGACTCTTTCACGACTCATATCTTTGTTTTCTTTTTTTTGATTTTCTGTTAATGT
The DNA here is from genome assembly GCA_030949405.1 of Methylococcales bacterium. Taxonomy (NCBI): domain Bacteria; kingdom Pseudomonadati; phylum Pseudomonadota; class Gammaproteobacteria; order Methylococcales; species Methylococcales bacterium. The sequence goes on from JAUZSN010000002.1 coordinate 2,863,805, forward strand.
TGGGTTTGGATTATGCTTAGATTTATTTGGTTTTTTATGAGGAATATTTACCGAATTAGTTTTATATTCATTATTAAACCCCAAATAACCTAAATCAATAAATATATTAAAATTACTAAACCAATTTAATTCTGGATTAAATTCTTTTTTAAACATTCCATAATCATGATTTTTACCTGGAAAACTAACCCCAATATATAAAATTAAATGACCTAAAGAAGCTATAGTGGTATTTTTAATTGTATGCTGTTTTGTAAAATTCATTTTGTTCTTCATAGTCACTAGGGCGTTGTACAGCACGCTCTGTAGTATCTATTATCAATGTTTGAACTCCGCCAAAAGCCTGCTGCATTTCTTCAGGGGTTGAAAAACTTGTTGCAGGTAAAACATTAAATATATCTAACGTCTTTATTAAAATTGGAAATAATTTGTATACATGAGTATGGGCGCATGATTTATTCATATTAAAAGAAAACCCTAAGTGATCGAAAGTAGAATAACACTTCATATAATTTAATATAAATAATAATTTGTCTGCGGGTGTTTTTAATGTGCTATCTAAACCACTACCGTATTTTCTTTCTTTATTTTCATGTTTTTCTTTTTGATCTTCAATAAGGGTCTTTTCAAATAGAGATAATAGTAAAATAAAATGTTCTGTTTTTAATCCTGTTAAAGCTCTTAACTGTCTATCATCATAAATTCTTGGTAAAATTTCTTTTATTTTCATGTTATACTTTGATTTTTATTTTTTATAGAAATTTATTATAAAGCTTATTTATTATTTTTAATAATTTAATTTAAAGTTTATTTATTAGGCTGTATCAACTGATTGTGAGTGTTATCAAGTATATATAAGCAATTGATTTTAATATATTTTATTTAGAAGAACAAGTCTATTGTTAATTTTATCACGAGTTCTTAAGCAAAAAAGCCCAAGCTAAACACTTGGGCTTTGAATTTAAAAAAATAATCACTTATTCTTTTGTATCTTCATTTTCAGATGGAGGGACTTTCACTGCCGCCTCGTCACTGATTTTAAAACTATCACCAATACCCACAAATGTTTCTTTAATACCACCAAATAAAGACATAAACCCAAAAGGTTGTTTTAACATAACCAATAATCTAAGTACCGCAATGACGAAAAAAGAAACCATGAACGGTAATAACTCAAATATAATACCAATTAAAGTTCCGCCTGTTCCTGATTGCAGTCCTGCTGTATCACTATTATCTCTTGAATTAAGACCGCCTGCATTATCATATTCAGTACTTACGTCACCATCAAAAATTTCAATAATCATTGCATTGAAATAAATCATAATCGTTTGTACGACTAAAAATAAGACCACACTTCCTGCAACCCAATAAAATGTGTTACCTGTTTTTGCATCCCTTGCCGTTCTAAAAATCCATATCGCTATCAAAATAGAGATTATTCCACCAAAAACCATTTTCTTTACCTCTTGTTATTTTTGTTATAAAAATATATCAATCTAAAGCACCTAAATTAAAATAAGTACCCCTACTAAACGTTTAAAATAATCTGTAGACACACTACTAAATCTACTCACACTATTGAATTTTCAACGGTTACCTCTGTAAAGTTAAACAAAGTTACGCTAAATTTTAATGTGTGTTTTTTGGGTGGACTGTATTTATACGCCCCCTATTTGTTTAACACATAGTCATAGAGCCTAATTCTTAACTCTCTTATCTTAAACGCTAAGTTTAATCTACGTACGCCCATTTAACAAACACTTATATTGCGATGATTCAGAATTGAAAGTATAAAGCTTAAAAAATGCTGCGAAAAGATAGGTTATCCCTTACTATTTTTTATTTTAAAAATGCTTTAAATCTATATATACAGTAAGGTTTTAGTGTAATTTAACTTGACATTAGGACTCTCTAAAGTAACATAAGCCCTTCGAGTGCCAATAAAATGGCGCATTTATTCATATTACAACAAAAATATAAGGTAGGACACTCATGGGAGCGATCTTAGACATAACAGAAATGTTAAAAGAGCCAGAAGGTATGGTCGGAGCACTTGTCGTTATTACCGCAGGCTATTTCTTCGTAAAGTGGGTCTTTGCAGAGCCAGAAGAAGAAGAGTAAGATCTAGCTTTTTCGAGCTATATCGAGACCGTTGTCAATATATTATTGGTAACGGTCTTTATTTTAAAGATTCTATCCTTTTCCTAAATACCCTATAATTTATAATTTTCTCCAGCGCGTTAGCGATAGAAAATGTATAAATTATTGTTCTCCAAACTCCTTAAAACACACCAAACTAATGCCCCAGCTTCTGGGATTGGTCTATTTCGACTTTTATTTGGTCTTGTCACCCTCCAAGAAATCCTTTTTTTATTATATTTCAATCATTTAATTTTTGACCCTATTCCCTATATAGACGTTGAATTTCCAATGATTCCTTTCTTTTTATGTCTTTGGGCTATTATTGCTAGTTTTATTATCATTGGCTATCGTTGCCAATTTTCGATCATTACTAACTATATTTTTTGGGTGATATTTGTACATTTCACCCCAATGCAACGTGATTTTGATGGCGGTTTTGATCTGTTTATGATTGGGGCAAATTTCTTTTTGATTTTTATGCCACTTGATAAAGCCTTTGCCATTGACTCCTTACGCCAAAAATTACAAACGCCTTTTGTTCATTATTCAAACTATAAAAAACCCGTTGTCAGTGCGTTAGCTTATTATTTACCCATTATTATCTGTTTGGGGTTTTTATACGTTGATTCGGCTATTCATAAACTATTTGCAGAACATTGGCGCAATGGCTTAGGCGCGTGGCTGCCCTCATCCTTGCCTTATTACGTTTCTGCCCTTAACATGTCATGGTTACTTAATATTGAATGGCTACAAAAAACGATTGGCTATACGATCCTTGTTTTTCAATTTAGTTTTATTTTTTTATTTTCATTTAAAAAGCTACGACTCCTTTATTTTTTAATCGGTTTCGGTTTACACTTTGGGATCACCCTTAGTTTCAATATCTACCCGTTTGGGTTAGGTATGCTCATTTTTTACGTCCTAGTCCTCCCTTTTTCCTATTATCGACACATCGCAGAATGGCTCCAATCAAAACAACCGTCCTTACAGGTTTTTTATGATGAGCAATGCCCTTTGTGCAATCGAACTATTTTAATTTTGAATCATTTTGATCTTTTAAATACGATTGATTTTAAGGGGGCGCAAAGTTTTGCAGCTCACTGTTCCGCACTGGACTCCATCGACTCAAAAACACTATTAACCGATCTTTATGCGGTTGATAATAACAATCAACGGTATGCAGGGGTTGCAACGTATGCTCAAATTTTTATTCACATGCGATATTTATGCGGCTTAGGTTACTTACTTAAACAGCCTCACGTTTTTAAAATAGCCCATAAAAAATACCGTCAAATTGCAGATTCTCGCTTAAGAGTTCGCTGTGATGAAACATGTGAAATCCCTTTAACAACGATAACGCCCATGCTTTATGATCGTTTGTTTAGTGTCGATGATTTACGATTGTTAAAAAAACGCCTTCGTGTGGTCACCAAAGTATTAATTATTCTGTTTATTTTGCAACTTAACAGTTCAATTCATTATGGGTTACTTTATCGCTTTAACGTTGATCTTAAAAAATCCCCGATAACCCATACCTTAGCGGGTATTAGTAACTCGTTAATTATGATTAGTCAGAGTTTTGTTGGTATCACCCCCCACGCACTCTATCTACATGACCATTTTGAGGGCTATAATCATATTTTGGCGATTACCTACCTAGATGAGAAAGGGAACGAACACTGGCTACCCTTTGTAACGCCAGAAGGCCGATTAGCCGCGCCTAATTGGGGGCGAGTCCATTCTATGTGGGCAAACATCGCAATAACCCCCAATATAGACCGTCAACGCTTGCATAAATTTATTATGAAAGTCACCGCTTTCTGGGGAGTAAAATCTGAACTTGAGCTGAATACGGTTGTTTTTAATCTTAAATTAAAAAAAATACAAGCCCCTTCTATTTGGGTTAAGAACTTATTAAACAATAATTTATCGGGGAAATGGAAAACAATAGGAACGGCTAAATGGCATCAAGGAGAGATTAAAATAACAGCACCTAAAGACATCAATTCACTTTAAAATTAATTTTATGATTGCATCTTTCCCATCAGCCATGATATAAATTACCCTGTGCTTAACACAGTACATTTAATAATAAATATAAAAACCTTTTGGAGAACATTATGAAAAAAGTATTATCGCTCTTAGCAATGACATTAATGATTGTTGGTTTATCAGGATGTATGGATGACCCAGATGGCTCAAAACAAAAAGTTTCTAGCTCAACATCTTCTATTCAGCTCTAAGTTGTAGTGTTAGAAAAGGGCTTGGTAGCTTTGGTTATCAAGCCCTTTTTTATGGAATTTTATTTTTAAAAGAACCTTAAAAATAAAGTTATTTTAAAAATAAATAAAAAAACACTTTTCAAATGAAAAAAAATCAGTATAATGGTCAATCTTTGCTGATGTAGCTCAGTTGGTAGAGCAGTTGATTTGTAATCAACCGGTCGCGGGTTCGAGTCCCATCATCAGCTCCATAATTTAAAAGGCTTAGCAATTTTTTTGCTAAGCCTTTTTTATTGCCTGTCATAAAATGATTTTACTCATTTATTTTCAAACAAAGCGTGATTATTCTCATTTAAAATAAGTCGTTTAAAGCGATCTCAGCCCAATGAAACTAAGGAAAATAAACTTGCCACCTCACCCCCCCTAAAGAGTCACTCCTTCCGCCTAATAACTCTCCCCCCAATAATTCAATTAACTCATAAACAACCGCCATTCCTATTCCATGACCATCAATATTCTCATCGGCTCTCACCCCTCTTTTTAAAATTTCAGAAAGCTTATCTTCGGCAATACCACAGCCATCATCTTCAATTTGCAATAAAAAAGAATAGTCTTGTGTTAACCTTTTATTTAAAGAAAATAAGCGAATCTTAATACGTCCCTGACACCATTTAGCTGAATTATCTAATAAATTTCCTGCAATTTCATACATATCGCCCTCTTCACAATAAACCTGTTGTGAGCCACTAACTTCAAATTCAAAACTAATTTTTTTATCAAAATAAACTTTATCTAAAGAAGTGACAATTTTTTTAACAATACTATGGGTATTAATCGCCCCTGTTAATTTTTTTTGTCCTTTAGCAGCAGCTTTTTGTAATTGATATTCAATAATGTCATTCATTCTTGAAATTTGAAATTGCATGACTTTTTTAGGCAAATTATTTGTTTCCACACTACTGTTTAAAATGGCCAACGGCGTTTTTAAGCTGTGTGATAAATCAGCTAATGTATTACGATAACGCTCTAAATGCGCTCGTTCATTCGTAATAAAAACATTTAAATTATAGGTTAACCCTGATAATTCTTCTGGATAGTAACCATCTAGGCTATTTTTTTCCCCCGCTTCAATAGCCGCTAAATCGCTCACAATGCGTCTAAGTGGTTTTAATCCCCAGTGTAGAACGGTAAATTGAATTAAAACCAACACTAAACCGACTGAAAAAAACCAGACTCTAAGTGTTGAGCGAAAACGTTCAATTTGATGGCTCACAAAAAAACCATCCTCTGCAATCGAAATAACATATTTTCTAGGAAGCCCCTGTTTTTTCTCCCAAATAAATCCATAATGCAAGACAAAGCGTTGTTGTTTATCTTCTAAAAAAACAGCTTCACCGGCACTAAAATCCGTTAATGGCATAACATCAACAGCAATAGCTGATTTTGATTTCCAAATTAATTTATGGCTAGAGCGTCGTATGACAGCATAAAGACCTGAACTGGGGTTTGATAATCGAGATTCTTGGAGATGTTGCGGCATTTTTAACTTTCCAGAAGGACTCATTTCTGCAACCGATAACAAGGCATAAACTTGAATTTGTAATTTTTCCTTTAAGGTTTGTTCAGCACTATTACGAAATCCCCGTTCTAAAACGAGTAAGGCAAGTATAAAAAAAGCCGCCATTACCAAACCCGTCGAAAAGAGCAGTCGAAAACTCAATGTATTGAATTTTAAGGTAATCATAAGGGTTATAAATTTATTTTTTAGCAGAGGCGGGACTTTAATCTGAGGACATTGACTAAAAAACTGAGTAAATAAAGGGTATTTAAATTTCAATTGATTTCCAATTAATTTTGATCGTGATTGTTAAGTCAAATGAGATGACTGTGTTATTCTTAACCGCTTGTCTTTACTATCTTTGTTTTATTTATGCCCCACTCTGCTAAAAAATCCCGCCTTGAACTTAATAAATTACAAAAACGGTTACGTCATCAAGTCGGTAGTGCCATTGCTGATTACAGCATGATCGAAGCGGGTGATAAAGTCATGGTCTGTTTATCAGGCGGAAAAGATTCCTATACCTTATTAGAAATTCTTTTAAATTTACAAAAAACCGCTCCGATTGATTTTGATATTGTCGCGGTAAATTTAGATCAAAAGCAACCTGATTTTCCTGAACAGGTTCTTCCTGATTATTTAAAATCGCTGTCCGTGCCTTATCATATTATAGAATACGATACCTATAGCATTGTAAAACGTATTATCCCTGAAGGAAAAACAACGTGTAGTCTTTGTTCGCGTTTACGTCGGGGGAGTTTATATGGCTATGCGGCTGAAAATAACGTGACTAAAATTGCACTAGGGCATCATCGGGATGATATTTTAGAAACTTTTTTCCTTAATATTTTTTATGGTGGAAAATTAAAAGCAATGCCGCCTAAATTATTAAGTGATGATAAAAAAAATATCGTTATTCGTCCCTTAGCCTATTGCCGTGAAAAGGATATTGAGCGTTTTTCATCGTATAAAGACTTCCCTATTATTCCTTGTAACTTATGTGGTTCACAAGCTAATCTACAACGTCAAGCGATGAAAGTGATGCTCAATCAATGGGACAAACAATTTCCAGGTCGTTTGGAATCTATATTTGGCAGTTTACAAAACATTGCCCCCTCACAATTAGCCGATCGTGATTTATTTGATTTCACGGGGTTAAAAACAGGTCAAGATTATGAGGCTTCTGACTCCCTAGGCTTGGACATTTTGGAACAATAAAGATGAAACTAACCCCCCAACACAATAAAGACACCCCCTTTAAAACCCCTTCTCTCACCATTCAAAAACAGCTTACTCAAACAGGGCCTATCTTATGATGACCAAGGTTAAAAATATATTTAGTTACCGAAAATACTGGGCGCAGCGATTGGGGACGGCTTCTGAATTACCCATGAGTCGTGATGAAATGGATCAATTAGGCTGGGATGAATGTGATGTTATTTTAGTCACAGGCGATGCCTATATTGATCATCCTAGTTTTGGAATGGCCTTAATTGGGCGTTTATTAGAAGCACAAGGCTTTAGAGTTGGTATTATTTCTCAACCTGATTGGAAAAGTGCGGAGGATTTTAAACAACTGGGCTGTCCTAAGTTATTTTTTGGGGTCACAGGGGGAAATATGGATTCAATGGTGAATCGTTATACCGCTGATAAAAAAATTCGCTCTAATGATGCTTATACTCAAAATGGCGAAGGTGGGAAACGTCCTGATCGGGCGGTGAATGTTTATTCACACCGTTGTCGAGAAGCCTATAAAAATGTACCTATTATTATCGGCGGCATTGAGGCCAGTTTACGTCGTATTGCCCATTATGATTATTGGTCTGATAATGTACGTAAATCGGTCTTAATGGATTCTAAAGCCGATTTATTAGTTTATGGGAATGCAGAACGTCAAATTGTTGAACTGGCTCAACGGCTAGGGAAAGGTGAAAAAATAACGGATTTAAAGGGGATTCGTGGCACGGTTCATTTTGTTAAACAAGTCCCTGTTGGCTGGCTCACTAAAGACTCCACAGAAATTGATAAACCTGCAAAAATTAATCCGCCTATAGACCCTTATCAAGCAGAACCCAGTTGTGACACTAAGCCCGATAAGTCGGCTAACAATGAACAGGTGATTTATTTTTCAAAACAAATAACGCCCGATAAGCGAGATAAAACCGTTATTCGTTTACCTGCCTACGAAGCCTTAAAAAATGATGCTATTTTATATGCCCATGCGTCACGCGTTATGCATGGCGAAACAAACCCAGGTAACGCCTTACCGCTCATTCAACAGCATGGTTCACGACATATTTGGGTAAACCCGCCACCGATTCCACTGTCCACGGAAGAAATGGATGGGGTATTTGATTTACCGTACTCTCGCTTGCCGCATAGTCATTATCAAAAAGCGAATATTCCCGCCTTTGAAATGATTCAGCATTCCGTTAATATTATGCGAGGCTGTTTTGGAGGCTGTACCTTTTGCTCAATCACGGAACATGAAGGGCGAATTATTCAAAGTCGTTCAGAAGATTCAATTATTAAAGAAATTGAGGCTATTCGTGATACCTCCCCTAATTTCACAGGCCATATTTCGGATTTAGGGGGGCCAACAGCAAATATGTATCGCCTTGCCTGTAAAGATCCCAAAATAGAAGCCTCTTGTCGTAAGCCTTCCTGTGTTTATCCAGGCATTTGTTCTAATTTAAATACCGATCACGCGCCGTTAATTAAACTTTATCAACGCGCTCGTAAATTAAAAGGGATTAAAAAAATATTTATTGCCTCGGGTTTGCGTTATGATTTAGCGGTTGAGTCACCTGAATACATAAAAGAACTCGTCACCCATCATGTCGGCGGGTATTTAAAAATTGCGCCCGAACATACCGAATCAGAGCCTTTATCAAAAATGATGAAGCCAGGAATGGGGACTTATGATCGTTTTAAAACCCTTTTTGATAAATTTTCAAACGAAGCCAATAAAGAACAGTATTTGATTCCTTATTTTATTGCCGCTCATCCTGGGACAAGCGATAAAGACATGATGAATTTAGCGTTATGGTTAAAGCGTCATGGGTTTAAGGCCGATCAAGTTCAGGCTTTTTTACCCTCACCGATGTCAATTGCAACCGCAATGTATCATTCAGGTAAAGATACCTTACATAAAATTAACCGCACACAGGGAAATATTAATATTCCCAAGGGAATCAAACAACGGCGGCTGCATAAAGCGTTTCTACGTTATCATGATCCTGAAAACTGGCCTTTATTGCGTGAGGCGTTAAAATCAATGGGAAAGGCGAATTTAATTGGGAATGGAAAACACCATCTTGTGCCTTCTTTTCAACCGAAAGGAACCTTTAAAAAACAAAAGCTCAATACACGCCGCGCTTTAAAACCTAAACGCTTTAAAACGAAGCATGTTAGATAAACGTCATCTCATCTAAGGTCGCTTAGCGTGTTAAAAATTAATAATCCGCATTAGCTTCTGCTAATGTTTTTACTGACAAACTGAATGGTTTGTTATAACTCTTACTCTTCGGAGAAAATAATGATTGATTTCTATACTTCCGCAACGTGGAATGGTAAACGCGCCGCCATCATGTTGGAAGAAACAGGGCTTGAGTATCAAGTCCATAAAATTGACTTAGCCCAAGGCGAACAGAAAAAAGCGAGTTATTTAGAAATTAACCCTTCAGGCCGGATTCCTGCTATTGTGGATAATGAGGAAGGCGAAGGCTTAATTGTGACTCAATCTGCGGCAATTTTACTTTATTTAGCTGAAAAAAGTGGGAAATTTTTACCGCAAGAAACAGCGGCTAGAGCAAAAGTAATGGAATGGTTATTTTTTCATGCGACTGATATTTCACCCACGATGTTTGATAGCTTTTTCTTAAGCAAGCGTTGTGATCCTGTTCAACCAGCCGCGGCACAATTTTTAAATCAACGTATTTTTGAATTGTATAAAAACTTTGATGTTCAATTAGCTGATAATGAATTTATTGCAGGGGCTGATTACAGTATCGCCGACATCGCTATTTTTCCAACAATTAACGACTTAACGTTGCTTGAAAGCTACCCTAACCTGAAACGCTGGCATACGCTGGTGAGCCAACGGGCTGCGGTTCAAAAAGGCATGAGTATTCCTGCGTAAATTAAAAAATAGGGGGCATAAACAAAGTGCCATGCCCCCTACTTTTTAATTACGTTAAACCCAACTAAAAACACAAAGCCGTTATAATAACTTTAACCCAGGTGGCAACGCTTCACCAAAAATTTGTTTCTCTTCTTTTTCATCCAACTGTTTAAACTCCTCAACCATTGAAACCCATGAAACAGGGGCTTTACTTGATTTCAGTTGAGCAATCACTTTAGCGCGTAAATCATCATCAATATCTCTGACCCGATCACCACTTTTTCGACTGATTAAAGTGGCGGCAAAACTTGCTTGTGGATTTTTTTTCCAATCTTGTTGCATCAGTTGAATTAACCATGCGGCGGCTGTTGCCGAGGAAATAACATTATGGCTACTCCCATGAAAAGGAATACGCGACCCCATACGACCCAAAGCCCACCATGTTTGTCGGGGTTCACTGCCTTTTTGTAATCGCTTTAAAAACCATTCACCTGCTTGCGTTTTTTTATCCACGGGTAAGCGTTCTAAGACCGCCGCAAGTCTCACCATATCTTCATAACTACGTTTTTTCAGTTGTTTTTCAATCCCTCCCTGTCGAGCGGAGGCAGGATTTAAAAACCGACTCAAATCATTAAAAATAGTCGCTTGGGCTTCTTCTGATAACCCACCTGAAATACGTCGCCATAAGGTCCACCATTCACTCCAATTTTGAGATTCATTAACAAATTGAAGGCCTTGGGGATAGATCTTCCAAACTTGTTCCACACGCCAATCATCCAGCGGCACACCAAAACCAGGACGTAAACAAAAGCCGATTAAACTTAACCACACTCGTTCATGATTTTCTGAACGCCGACGGTATTTAACGCCCTCTAAGAGACAACTAAAAAAAGCACGAAGTAAGGGAGTATTCCATTCATTACGCGACAAATTAAGTTGTTTTTCTAACTCGACGCGTAAACTTTTAACCGCCTTCGGATTAATTTGTTTCGAACGCGTTCCAAAAACAGCCCGAATTTTTTCTTCAGCTTCAAAGTAATGAGCCGGTAATTCAGTCTGAGAGGATTTTTTAGATTTTTTACGAATTTGAAATTCAACATCCCAGCATTGACTGTTATCTGCGGTGGAAATACATTGAATTTTTAGGGTACCTACTTCCGTTTGAGTGGCAACCAGCTCGACATTCATTTCAACATTAGAATGACTAAGATCATCAAAAGCGACTGCTAAGGGGGGTAATGAATGAAAATAATCGTTATCAATATCCGTGACATCCCCTGCTTTATAGGCTTTATCCCCTGTTGTTGAGGCAAGGTGAAACTGGACGGGTTGACCTAAGCGTAATGCAAACTCTCTATGTTCAAGCTTAATTTCATCCCCCTCTTCACTACCGCGAGGTAAGATACAAATACCTTGTTGTTTATCCCCTGTCTCGGTATCCACCCGTAAAAAATAACTTCGAGCGGCCCCGCCCCCAATTTTAATTTTTTTATCACGGCGTGCAATGGCGTAACTGACTGCGCCAAAAGCAACGGATAATTCAGGGTGTTTATTTTCTAAGAGTATCGGTTTTTTATCTTTCCATGACGTTAATAATTCAACAACACGCTGGGTAATCGGTTGACTACGAAAAACACCGCCATTAAGCAGCAAGGCATCAGGTACATAATCTTCTGTCGCTAACGCCTCCTTAGCCGCTTGACAATGAAGCTTTAAAAAGGCAGCAATATGTTTACTGACCGCAGGTTCTGCGGCATAAGGCAGTCCAAATTCAACAACACCACTGCGCTTTCTATCGGGCAAATCCTTTAACGCCGACAGAGGGAAAAATCCATCTAAGGCAATCGCTTTAACTTCTTCACGTTCTAATTTTGCAGACCGTGATCCTCCGATTAAACGGGACCCGCCGCCTAATAACGTAACACTAAATGATTCAGGGGCATCATCGGCTAATAATTTTTCTTTCGCTAAACGACATTGCTCTAATAGTTGAGATAAATCGGCGGCTGAAAGCTTTTTATCCGTGGCGACTAAACGACTTTCGGCCAAATGAGCTAAGGCTAAATCAATATTATCGCCTCCGAGCATTAAGTGATCGCCCACTCCAATACGGGTTAATTTAGGTTCATTTTCACCCTTCTCTACTTTAATTAACGTTAAATCCGTTGTTCCCCCGCCGACATCACAAACTAATAATAAATGGACTTTTTTTAATGCCTGTTGAAGATCCGAGCTATGGCGACGTAACCAATCGTAGCAAACCGCTTGAGGTTCTTCTAAAAGGCGAATGTTATGTAAACCTGCACTGTGAGCCGCTTCCACCGTCAACGAACGAGCGATTTCATCAAAAGACGCAGGAACGGTAATTACAATAGATTGGTCTTCTAAAGGCGCGTGGGGAAATTTATGCCGCCAAACACTTCGAATATGAGCCAAATAACTCGCACTCGCGTTTAAAGGCGAGACTTTAGGGGTTTCTTCATCACTTCCCCACGGTAAAATTTCGGCGGTATGATCCACAGAAGGGTGTGATAACCAACTTTTTGCACTGGTGACAAAGCGACCTTGTGTTTTTGCACCCAATAAACGAGCCGCCTCACCAATAATCGCCTCTTCACCTGCGGGTGAAAAACTAATATCACTGGCGGATAACTCCCCTTTTGCAGGATGATAACGAACGGAAGGCAGAAGTTTCTTAGCATCAACTTGCCCTAAAGCAACAAGTTGTTCAATTTCAAAGATATGAATGTCTTTAGACGATTTAGTCGCTTGAGTATAGGCAACGACAGTATGTGTTGTGCCGAGGTCTATACCCACTAGATATTGAAAGGAGGACATGATTTTTTGTAAATAAGGCGTAAAATATGGATTTAGGAGTAAAGATTAAAACAATCCGTTATAAGTCGCGTGATTGAAAAGAAGCCTGCTCAGAAATTTTACTCCATTTAGAAACCTGAGTTTGAAACTGACTCACTGAGGTATAGATTTTTTTCGATAACGGGTCTTTTGCGGCCAATTCTAAAACCACCTCTTCAGACAACGCTTTTAAATTTTTCAAAACCGCCTTCGGTAATGGCAAAACCTTGATTTTATGTTTATTAATTAACGTATCTAAGGCTTGATAATTACGTGCGGTGTATTCTGAAAGCATATCTATATTAGCGGCTTTACACGCCACTAACACTATTTGTTGTAAATCTTTAGGCAGCGTTAGAAAGGCTTTTTCATTCATCATCGCTTCAATCGTTGAACTGGGTTCGTGCCAACCAGGATAATAATAATATTTTGCCGCCTTATGAAAACCAAAGGCTAAATCATTATAAGGCCCCACCCATTCGGCCGCATCTAATGTCCCTGATTGTAACGCGGTAAATAATTCCCCACCTGGAATATTAACGGTCGTTCCACCTGCACGGCGTAAGACTTCACCCCCCAAGCTAGGCATTCGCATTTTTAGACCTTTTAAATCCTCCATTGTCTTAATTTCACGGTTAAACCAGCCCGCCATTTGAGCGCCTGTATTACCTGTTGCCGCTGGAATAATACCAAAAGGTTTATAAGCTTCGCGCCATAATTCCATACCGCCGCCATAATACAGCCAAGCATTCATTTCTTGGGCATTTAAACCAAAAGGCATCCCTGAGAAAAACTGAACCGCTTCTGATTTACCTTTCCAATAATAAGCCCCCGCATGACCCATTTCAGCCGTTCCACTCGAAACCGCATCAAAGACTTCAAAGGCGGGAACCAGTTCGTTTGCCCCATAAACTTTGATAGAAATGCGTCCATTACTCATTTCCGTAATCATTTTGGCTAATAAATTAGCATTGGTTCCTAAACCTGGAAAGTTTTTAGGCCAAGCCGTGACCATTTTCCATTTAAATTCCGCTTTAGCCTCAGCAATGGATGGTACAAGTAAGTTTGCGCTTGTTGCTAACCCACCAAGACTCGCTGTTTTGATAAAATCCCGTCGTTTCATACGATACTCCCTTAAAAGTAAAATTTAATGCACGTCATAGACTATTTTTATTATTTAGCCGCTCTATTTATTTTTTCACATTCCCCTAAAAATTAGGTCTAAAATAAATTTAGTTTTTAAAAAGCTGTTTTTTCTATGATTAAGTGACGCCCTTCATTTTTTGGTTTACAGTTTAAATCGGCTACCAACTTAAGGTTAAGCCTCGCTCCATAGTGTCTCGTCATAGGTTCGTAGCCTTTAAATCGGAACCCAGTCGCGTTAGCTGTTGGCGAGTTACGAAAATAGTTAACGCGGCTTTACTCCGCATTATTTTTTAAGAATAATGTGTAAACTACTTTTGAACTAAATGAAGAATGCCAGTTAAGTTAGTCTTTAGCCCATTCAATGGCGGTCTTAAGTTCCGTCTCACCATACAGCTTAACGACCCCTGAAATTAAGCAGGCGGCCATTTTAACAAGCCCTCTAATCCATCGTTGATTACCTACAATCGCAATTTTATCAAACTCATTTTTATGTTGAAAACCAAACTTAGCATCCAACCACATTGCGCCTAATTCCCAACCCTGAAAATCGGAAGGTAAATAAACGACCGTGCTGATTTTTTTATGTGTTTGTAGGTGTTGTTCAAACCGTGGAATTAAAATTTCTTTATAATCTTGCGTCGTTACTTTTTCAGTCATCTGAATGACTAATAGATTATTCTCTGTCTCTGGCCTAATTTCTATCATTACTTTATCCTTTTAATCGTTAATAATTAACTTAAACCAAACTAACGAGTGCGTTGGATTCAAGGGCTAAATTAATAATAATTTAAGTAATACGGAATCAATATCATAGAATACAATGCTTACCTTAACCGCATTTTTTTTGTCCTGACGTGACCCTAGGTAAGTGCGATAAATCGGTATGTGTTTGAATGGATTCGTAAAAAAATTGTTGGAAAATACCCTGAACAGCCTTTTGTTGTTGGCTACCATGTTCACACATCAAGGTTCCGTTCGCCTTTAAATATGTTAAAGCCGATGCGGCAATGATTGAAAGATCATCCAAGCCATTATTTTTTGCAATTAACGCATGTTGGGGTTCAAAGCGTAAATCACCTTGCTGTAGATGAGGATCATTTTCAGCAATATATGGCGGATTACTGACAATTAAATCAAATAAGTTCGGTTTTATCGTATCAAACCATCGGCTTTGTTGAAAATAGAGATTACTTAAATGATAACGCTGGGCATTTTCTTTCGCTATTTTCAATGAGGCCAAACTAATGTCCGTTGCTATAACCGTAATATTAGGACGTTCTGCCGCCAAGGTAATGGCAATAACACCTGAACCTGTGCCTAAATCTAAGAGCTGATAGGGTCGATCCTCAGGAATCAACGCTAAACTCAGTTCAATGAGAAGCTCAGTATCAGGGCGGGGAATTAATACATCAGGCGTGACTTTAAATTCCCGTGACCAAAATTCCCGCTCGCCGATTAAATAGGCAATAGGAATGCCTTTAATACGTTGATTTAACATCTGTTCAAAATCAAAAATTTGAGCGTCATTTAATTTTTTTTCTGACCATGCACGTAAATAACACCGCTCTTTTTTAAGAACAAAGGCTAATAAAACCTCGGCATCCAATACCGCCGAGTCCGACGTTGCTTTAAGTTTTAATGTCGCTGTGGTTAATGCGCCATCAATACAGGGCATTAACTCTCACCTAATTGGGTTAATAGTTCGGCTTGATGCTCATGAATTAAAGGGCCAATAACTTGGTCTAACGCGCCTTGCATAATATCGTCTAATTTATACAAGGTTAAA
The DNA here is from genome assembly GCA_030949405.1 of Methylococcales bacterium. Taxonomy (NCBI): domain Bacteria; kingdom Pseudomonadati; phylum Pseudomonadota; class Gammaproteobacteria; order Methylococcales; species Methylococcales bacterium. The sequence goes on from JAUZSN010000002.1 coordinate 2,879,641, forward strand.
TTAATACGATGATCCGAAAGCCGCCCTTGAGGGTAGTTATAGGTACGAATTTTTTCAGAACGATCCCCTGAACCGACTTGTAATTTACGCTTTTCAGATTGTTCTGTATCCTGCTTTTCTTGTTCAGCCGCAAGTAATCGAGATTGCAATAACGCCATCGCTCGCGCACGGTTTTTATGTTGCGAGCGTTCATCTTGACACTCAACCACCACCCCTGTAGGTAAATGCGTTAACCGAATCGCCGAATCTGTTTTATTGACATGCTGCCCCCCAGAACCCGACGCTCTAAAAGTATCAACCCGCAAATCCCCTGAATTAATTTCAATGGCATCAATAGATTCTGCTTCAGGCATCACAGCGACCGTACAAGCAGACGTATGAACACGACCTTGCGATTCAGTTTCTGGGACACGTTGAACGCGATGGGTTCCTGATTCAAATTTAAATTGTGAATAAACATTTTGTCCTGAAATGCGTAAGACAATTTCTTTAAACCCGCCATGATCGCCTCGGTTTTCAGCAATAAGCTCTGTTTTCCAGCCTTGTTTTTCAACATAGCGTTGATACATTTTACTTAAATCACCTGAAAAAATAGCGGCTTCATCGCCGCCCGTACCTGCTCGAATTTCTAAATAAATATTGCGATTATCATTCGGGTCTTTAGGTAATAATAAAATTTGTAATTGTTGTTGCAGCCGTTCTTTTTCAGTTTCCGCGTCTTTTAATTCTTCTTTTGCCATTTCACGCATTTCAGGGTCATTATCTTGCGCCATTTCTTGCGCCCCTTCAATGGTTTCTTGATTCTCTTGATACTGTTGATAACACGTTACAATCGGTTCTAATTGGGCATATTCTTGACCCAACGCGCGAAATTTATTTTGATTGCTTTGTACTTCAGGTTGGGATAACAGTGCGGCAATTTCGCCAAAGCGTTCACTTAGATGGTCTAATTTGTGTTGAATTGATACTTTCATGATTAAGTTTGTAATTTAAAAATTTCTCTCGCCGCAGCAATTAAATCAGGACGCTCATTAATACCCGCCTCCCGAATTTGAATGCTGGGCGTATGAATTAATTTGTTGGTTAACCCGTGTGCGAGACGTTTTAAGACCTCTTCGGGAGCCAGTCCTTTATTCAACTGCGATAAAGACTTTTGTAACATTTCTTCACGAATAAGATCCGCTTGTGAACGGTAATCTTTAATCGTCGTTTGCGCCCCTTGTGAACGTAACCAACCCAAAAAATACTCGACCTGAGTATCAATAATTTCTTCGGCTTGTTCTGCTGCTTGCCGACGTGAATTCATATTCTCATCAATGGTATGTTGTAAATCATCAACGGTATATAAATAAACATCGTTCAGTTGGGAAACTTCGGCTTCAATATCGCGTGGAACCGCCAGATCAACCATAAAAATAGGTTTATGTTTACGTTTTTTTATCGCACTTTCTAATAAACCTTTACCGAGTATGGGGAGTTGACTCGCCGTTGATGACACCACAATATCCGCTTCAACTAAATGTTCAGGTAATTCGGAGAGCGCGATGGCATACCCATTAAATTGTGCGGCTAAACTATGGGCTTTATCATAAGTTCGATTAGCAATAATAATCCGACCAATACCTTGCTGGTGTAAATGTCGTGCGGTTAATTCAATCGTTTCACCCGCCCCAATTAAAAGCGCGGTTTGTTCGCTGAGTTTATCAAAAATTTGTTGAGCCAGTTGCACCGCCGCAAATGCGACCGAAACAGGACTTGAGCCTATTTCAGTATCGGTCCGTACTTTTTTTGCCGCAGAAAAGGTATGTTGAAATAACTTGCCTAAATGTTTACCTAGTGTACCTGCTTCATGCGCCGTATGGTAGGCCGTTTTCATTTGCCCTAAAATTTGAGGTTCACCTAACACCATCGAATCTAAGCCACATGCGACTCGAAAAATATGGCGAATAAGTTGATTCCCTTGGTAACTATAAAGATAGGGCGTAAAGTCTTCAGGATCTATTTGCCGACTATGGGCAATCCAATTAATGAGAACCGTTTCATCATTAACATCCGAGTCAAAATAAAATTCCGTTCGATTACAGGTTGATAAAATGGCCGCCTCAGTAATCGTTTTCGTTTGTAACAACTGTTGCAATGCCTGATTTAAAATTTCAGCAGGGAAAGCTAAACGTTCACGAATAGAAACAGGGGCGGTATTATAATTAATTCCTATAGCAATCAGGGTCATATAAAGAGGCGTAAGCTATCGTCAAGGGAAGTCTATTTTAAGGAATATCTGAACTTTATCAAAGAAGAATAAATCAACTATCTAGTTTAAGTTTTTTTTCTGCTACTCTATAGCGTACTTTCAATCGAAATTTAAGGGCGTATTTGTGTTCTTTTTAAAATTAATCGCGACAATATCATTGATCTTTGTAACTGCGTGTCATAGCTCTCCAAAAGAGCAAACTGTCGTGACGAAACCTAAGGCCACGCAGACTAAACTACAAGATAAAGTACTCGAATCTAAAGAAACAGTGGATGATCTGCAAACGGCTATAGACCCAGAGGTTTTATATTTAATCTTAACGGCAGAGACTGCCTTACAACGGGAACAATATGCGATTGCACTAGAAGCTTATATGAGAGTTGCAAAGCAAGTAGATGATGTCAAAATTTTAGAAAAAACCGCACAAATTGCGCTGTTTTTAGAAAATTTAGACAAAACTGAGGAGGCCGTCGATCTGTGGCTGGCAAAAGACAGTGAAAATATAACGGCACGGCGTGTTGCTTTAACCGTTGCGTTAAATCAGAAGAATCAAGCCGCCGCTATTGAACATTTGAATTTTATCTTAGAAAAATACCCTGCTGATTTTAATGGGTTGTTATTAGATATTCAAAAATCTCTTAAGACCAAAGAAAATATTGATTTTTCTGAGCAGTTACTCAATGCTTTAGAAACGCAACATCCTAAGCAAGCCGCCATTTTTTTATCGCAAACAATCTTAGCCATACAGCAACAAAATTTTGATAAAGCCAAGCAAAAAGTAGCCCGCGCCTTATTATTACAACCTAAGTGGGAAAAAGCGATTGAGTTAGAGGCTGGATTATGGATGTATTCAGGGAAAAAAGCATTTAGCGAGCAAAAATATTCTGAAGCCTTAGCTGCCTTTAAAAAAATCAAGTATGAAAAACTAAAGCTTGATGCAACAATAGCGATAATTTCAGTCTTGTTCAAACAGGAAAAATTTGATCAAGCAACGCTTTATTTAAACACGCTGCATAAAGAGCATCCTGATAAAAAAATGCGTATTTTTATTCTGGAAGCCGAACTTCAAAATAGCCAAAAAAATTATCAAGAAGCCTTTACTATATTAACGAAAGCACTTAAAGAATCACCTGCAGAACGTGAAGTGTTATATGCACGCTCCTTAATTGCAGAAAAACTTGATGATCTTATTACCTTAGAGGCTGATTTAAATAAAATTTTACAACAAAATCCCAACGATGCGGCGGCTTTAAATGCATTAGGTTATACCTTGGTCAATAAAACCACACGTTATGAGGAGGCTGAACGTTATTTATCAAAAGCACTCAGTTTAAACCCTGAAGAAGCGGTTATCATTGATAGTTATGGCTGGTTGAAATTCAAACAAGGAGACTTTCAAGCCGCTTTAAAATATTTACAGCAAGCCCGTGAGAAATTAACGGGGGAACATGAAATTATAGCCCATATAGCCGAAGTTCTATGGCAGCTAAATCAAAAAGATAAAGCCCGTAAATTGATTGCGGATGAAATGAAAAAAACGCCTGAAGATCCACATTTATTAGAATTCAAAAGCCGTATTTTAGATAAGGACATAAAGTGAGGATAGCGACTTTTAAACCATTTTTATGGATGACGCTGTTTGTTTTAATCAGTGGGTGTACCGAAATGGTCGTAAAGCCTGTTGAAGATAAGTATCATCTTAGTGAGCGAAAAAATTTTTATGACTTAAAAAAATGGCGCTTTACAGGACGATTAGTTATCGTTGATAAAAAAGAATCTTGGACTGCCACCCTTGAATGGCATCATCTGGAAAAAAAGGAGACGTTAACGTTATCAGGTCCTTTAGGTCAAAGTGCGATAAAAATAACCTTAACCGAAAATTTAATGACCTTAGACCGTGGAGACGGAAAGGTGACCCAATCAGAGGATATTACGCATTTTATTGAGCAACAGTTAGGGATGGTTATTCCTGTCAAGTCTTTACGTTACTGGGTCTTAGGATTAACCCATCCTGATAAACCTTTTGTTCAATTAGCGGATGGTTTTGAACAAGAAAAGTGGATTATTCAATACAGAGAAATGCAACAAATTAATAAAAAATGGATGCCCCGTAAATTAAAAGCAATGCGCGGTAAAACTCGCTTAAAATTAGTCATTGATCAGTGGACGTTATAATGTCAAAGACAGAAATCATACACTCGGCATGGCTCGAAAAATGGCCCGCCCCTGCAAAAATAAATTTAATGCTTCGTATTACAGGGCGTAGAGACGATGGGTATCATTCGTTACAAACCGTATTTCAATTACTGGATTTGTGTGACTGGCTAACCTTTCATCCCCTTGATGAAGATAAAATTTACTTAAAATCGCCCCTTGAAGGCGTTCCCGAGGCAACCGATTTAACCATTCGTGCGGCAAAGCTTTTAAAAGAAGTCTCAGGTTATCAACACGGCATTGGTATTGACATTGAAAAAAACCTACCGATGGGCGGAGGATTAGGCGGAGGCAGCTCCGATGCCGCAACAACGCTTTTAGTGCTTAATAAGCTTTGGGGATTAAATTTTTCAATAACAACGCTCATGAAGCTGGGGTTACAGCTGGGTGCCGATGTCCCTGTTTTTATATATGGATACTCCGCATGGGCAGAAGGTGTAGGGGAAGAATTAACTCAATTAATCATTCCAGAACAATGGGTTGTCATCATAAAGCCTGACTGCCATGTCAACACAGGTGAAATATTTTCAGATGAAAACTTGACACGTGATAGCAAAGTCATCACAATAGCCGACTTTCTTGCAGGACAACAACAAAACGATTGTCTTTCTGTTGTTCGCAAGTTAAATCAACCGATAGAACAAGCCTTAAGTGTCTTGTCTGAATATTCAGAAGCAAGACTTACAGGAACAGGTGCTTGTGTGTTTGCACAGTTTGATTCATACGAATCAGCGCGCAATGCGTATCAAGCCTTGAAACCTAAATGGCAGGTTTATTTATCCAAGGGGATGAATGAATCGTTGTTGAACAAAAAGCTAGCATTGTTTTGACGTTGACTCTCGATTATTGGGCCGTCGCCAAGCGGTAAGGCACGGGGTTTTGATCTCCGCATACCCAGGTTCGAATCCTGGCGGCCCAGCCACTCTTTATACTATAAACCTTTTAGGAGTGTTCAGATGAGTGACGCCTCTTTGATGGTGTTTTCAGGCAATGCACATAAAGCATTATCTAAAGGCATAGTCAAAAAGTTAAACCTACGCCTAGGAATGGCGAGTGTTGGGAAGTTTAGCGATGGTGAACTTGCAATTGAGATAGAGGAGAATGTTAGAGGCAAGGATGTTTTTATTATTCAGCCTACATGCTCCCCGACAAATGAAAATTTAATGGAATTACTAGTGATGATAGATGCGTTAAAACGCGCCTCTTCCTCACGAATTACAGCCGTTATGCCCTATTTTGGTTATGCACGCCAAGACAGACGCACACGATCTGCTCGCGTTCCCATTACCGCAAAGTTAGTTGCTAATTTAATTGGGGCAGCAGGAGCTGACCGTGTATTAACAGTTGATTTACATGCTGACCAAATTCAAGGTTTTTTTAATATCCCCGTCGATAATGTTTATGCATCTCCCATCTTATTGGGTGATATTTGGCGGCAAAAATATCAAAACCAAATTGTTGTATCACCTGATGTAGGCGGGGTTGTTCGCGCCCGATCATTAGCAAAACGATTAGATGATGCCGATTTAGCTATTATTGATAAGCGGCGACCAAAAGCCAATGTATCAGAAATTATGCATATTATTGGTGATGTTGAAGGCCGTACTTGCGTGATGATTGATGATTTAGTTGATACCGCAGGAACCTTATGCCACGCGGCGAGTGCATTAAAAAAAAATGGGGCCATTAAAGTTGTCGCCTATTGCACTCATGCTGTCTTATCAGGGCAAGCAGTCGAAAATTTAAGAAATTCAGAGCTGGATGAATTAATCGTTACCGATACAATTCCTCTAAGCAAAGAGCTGTTAGCTTTAGAAAATATCAGGCAATTAAGTGTTGCCGATATGCTAGCAGAAACAATACGTCGAATAGCGGCAAGTGAGTCAGTAAGCTCGCTTTATGTTGATTAATTATTATTTAAGTGTTTTAAGGCACACACGCTTTGGAGAAAAAAATGTCTAACGTATTTGAATTTATGGCAACTAGCCGTGAAAAATCAGGAACAAGTTCTGCGCGTGCAGTACGTCGTCAAGGTAATGTCCCTGCGGTCATCTACGGTGGCGATACAGATCCTGCAATGCTAGTTTTAAATCACAATGAAGTGAATAAACATCTTGAAAATGAAGCAGTTTATTCTCATGTATTGGATATACATGTCGATGGAAAACCTGAAAAGGCTATTTTAAAAGAAATTCAGCGTCATCCCGCAAGACCCCAAATTTTACACATGGATTTTTTGCGAATCAATGAAAATGAATTATTAAAAATACATGTTCCGCTTCATTTTATCAATGAATCAACCTCAGTCGGTGTCAAAAAAGGCGGCGTTGCAACCCACGCACGGGTTGAAGTCGAAGTTACTTGTTTACCCTCAGTCATTCCTGAGTATTTGGAAATTGATTTAGCCCATCTTGATTTGGGTGAATCGGTCCATTTATCAGAAATTTCATTACCTGAAGGTGTTTCAATTCTTGAGTTATCACAAGGTGAAGAGCATGACCTTGCAGTCGCCTCTATTATTGCTTCGCGTGTTTCTGCAGCAGATGAAGACGATGAAGAAACTGAAGACGTTGTTGTCGCTCCTGAATAAGTAACCTTTGAATGATTAAATTAATTGTTGGTTTAGGAAATCCTGGTCAACACTATAAAAAAACCCGACATAATGTTGGGTTTTTGTTTTTAGAGCAGTTGATTGCTGATTCTGGAAGCTCATGGACAAAAGAATTAAAATTTCAAGGCTGGGTTGCAAACTGCCATATCGGTTCACACAAAATCACGGTACTTAAACCTGATACCTTTATGAATCATAGTGGTCAGTCGGTGGGTAAGATTGCACGCTACTATAAATTAGATGTTAATGAAATTTTAGTGGTTCATGATGAACTGGATTTTGTTGCAGGCACCGTTAAATTAAAAAAAAGCGGCGGCCATGCAGGCCATAATGGCTTACGTGATATTATTTCGCATTTGAGTTCTAAAGATTTTTACCGTTTACGAGTTGGAATTGGTCGCCCCAACAGTGAAAAAAACGTTGCTGACTATGTTTTATCTAACCCTTCAAAAATGGATATGGGGTTTATTGATGACGCTTTTGCCCGTATAAAAACTATTTTAGCCTTATTAGTTTCAGGTGATATAGAGACGGCCATAAAAAACTTACATACAAATTAAAAAAATATTGACAACATATTAATAAGTCGTCATAATAAGTGACTTAAGTACTGGAGGGGTTCCCGAGCGGCCAAAGGGATCAGACTGTAAATCTGACGGCTCAGCCTTCGGAGGTTCGAATCCTCCCCCCCTCCACCATTACTTCTTGTCAAAGATTCTTTTGCGGGTGTAGTTCAGTGGTAGAACTCCAGCCTTCCAAGCTGATTATGTGGGTTCGATTCCCATCACCCGCTCCAAATTCCTTGCTCATATAGCTCAGTCGGTAGAGCACTTCCTTGGTAAGGAAGAGGTCACCGGTTCAAATCCGGTTATGAGCTCCAAATATTATTAATTATTTATAGTTTAAAAAAAATTTAAAATTAGCTTGAATTAAATACTTAAATAATAGATAATAACTATCTTTCATCAGAACACTGTTGAAAATATTATGGTCACTGTGTCGGTTCTCTCGCAACGATACGCTGTCAACTCCGCCAGGTCCCGGAAGGAAGCAACGGTAGCAGCAGATTCGTGTGCCGAGGTGTAGCTGGCGCAGTTTCCACCCAATTTTTATAATCTCCCCAGAGTCTCTCATGACTTATCAGGTTCTCGCTAGAAAATGGCGACCCCAAAATTTTAATGAAATTGTTGGGCAAGAACACGTTAGTAATTCCCTCATCAATGCACTACAGCATCAACGATTACACCACGCCTATTTATTTACAGGCACTCGCGGTGTTGGAAAAACTACGATTGCTCGAATTTTAGCCAAAGCAATGAATTGTGAAAATCTACAGGATTCAAATCCTTGTGGACAGTGTCCTGTTTGTCGTGATTTTGATAAAGGGCGTTTCATGGACTTAATTGAAGTCGATGCCGCGTCACGAACTAAAGTCGAAGATACTCGTGATTTATTAGATAATGCCCAATACGCACCTAATCAAGGTCGTTACAAAGTTTATTTAATTGATGAAGTTCACATGCTTTCTAACCATAGTTTTAATGCATTATTAAAAACGTTAGAAGAACCCCCACCACATGTTAAATTCTTATTAGCCACCACTGACCCTCAAAAAATTCCCGTTACCGTTCTTTCGCGTTGCTTACAGTTTAATTTAAAACAATTATTGCCTGAGCAAATTGAAAAGCAGATGGGGTTTATTTTACAGCAAGAAAAAATCGAATTTGATTTATCTGCCTTAAGTTTAATTGCCCGTGCCGCCGATGGTAGTATGCGTGATGGCTTAAGTTTATTAGATCAAGCCATCGCTTTTGGACAAGGGCGTGTTAATCAACTTGATGTCAGTACGATGTTAGGCACGGTTTCTCAACAGCCTATTGATGATTTATTACGCGTTTTAGTCGCTGGAAATGGTCAAGGTATTTTAGATAAAATAGCGGACATTGCGGCGTTAAGTGTTGATTTTAGTGATGTGTTAGAGCAATTATTACGGATGTTACACCGTCTTGCTTTATTACAAGTTATTCCTAATTTTAATGATCCCGCTTTTGATAAACAAATGTTGGTCGAATTCTCAGAACTTATTTCGCCCGAAGATGTGCAGTTATACTATCAAATTGCTTTGAAAGGACAAGCCGATTTAGATTTAGCCCCCGATGCACGCATGGGGTTTGAAATGGTCATGTTAAGAATGTTAACGTTTCGACCTATAACGAGTCGTTCACCTAGCCCACCAAAACTTTCTAATGTTTCGTCATCAACTAACGTAATTAATTCTACCGTATCACAAAAAGTACAGCCCCCTATTGTCCCGAATAAAGAAGTCGAAACCCTTTCATCAATAGAACCGACGGTGCCTGAATCTCATTGTGATCCCACGCCCGCGCCTGTCAATTATTCGGTTAACAATGACTGGGCAGAAATGATACGTGTTATGGCTTTAAGTGGGTTAACCAAACAACTGGCTGATAATTGTATTTTAATAAAAATAGACGAGCATTTTTGTTATTTAGAACGAGACCCTACACACACCATCGCAGGGGCTAAATCTAAAGAAAAATTGGAAGCTGCCCTACAAAATTATTATCAAAAACCATTACGATTACAAATTAATGCTAAACAAGCGCATACTATTAATACCCCCGCCATACAACAGCAGCAAGTAAGGGAAGATCGACAGCAAGCGGCTGTTGATTCGATTAATAGTGACCCAAATGTTTATGCGTTAAAAGAAAATTTTGATGCAAGAATAATGCCTGGGACAATTGTTCCCATAGATCCTTCAACTACTTTTAATAATGGAGAATAAAAAATGACTAATTCGCTAGGCGATATTATGCAGAAAGCTCAGAAAATGCAGGAAGATGTGAAAAAGATTCAGGAAGAAATTGAGGCTTTAGAAATTACAGGAGAATCGGGGGCTGGCTTGGTGAAGATTATCATGACAGGGAAGCGGGAAGTCAGAAAAGTGACGATTGATAAGTCCTTGGTTGAAGATGATAAAGATATGTTAGAAGATTTAGTGGCTTCGGCAATTAATGATGCGGTGCGTAAAGTCAGTCGATTAAAAAAAGAAAAAATGGCGGATATTACCTCTGGAATCCCGATGCCTCCAGGGTTTAAAATGCCTTTTTAAAGGAAAAATATGATGAGCGATTGTTTGTTTTGTAAAATGGCGAACGGGGATATTAAACCCGATGTAGTTTATGAAGATGAGGCAGTTTTAGCCTTTAGGGATATTAATCCACAAGCCCCTGTGCATATTTTAGTGATTCCTAAAAAGCATGTGGCGACCTTGAATGATTTAGATGATACCGAACTTTCAGGGCGATTATTAAGAACCGTTGCCAAATTGGCGGCACAAGAAGGTATTGCTGACTCAGGTTATAGAACGGTTATTAATTGTAATTCAGACGGTGGACAGGAGGTTTACCATTTGCATTTACATGTGTTGGGTGGGAAGAAAATAAAGTTATCTTTAGCTTGATGGTTTCAAAAATATTATGATTACCGAAATTAAAGTTGAAAATTATAAGTCGTTGCAAGATTTCAAAATGGAAGTCGGGCGATTTAATGTTTTGATTGGCGAGAATGGTTGCGGTAAAAGTAATATTTTAGAGGCGATTACTTTGGCGGGTGCGGCTGAGGCTAATAAACTGGATAAAGAGTTTTTATTCAGCGGATGGCGAAATTTATTAATCTATTTAGAATCCGATATTTTTCGAGAAGATGTAGAAAATTTTGAATTTATGGTGATTCAAGTGGACACCGATGTTTCCAATGATGGCAACGAACACTTTAATGTCCCTCATTACGATAGTGATAATCGTGCTTTATCAACCAAAACTTTAATTAACAATGTTACTGAAAAATTAATTTCAACGATTGATAAAAATGATACTGGTTTTTATCCATATTATTCAGAAAGAATTATTTTTGCAGTGAGCGTTCATTCTATTGAATGTTGGTTAGTTGCCCATTATTCAGAGCAAGTAGAAACTCAAGAATGCTTTAAAGTTTTAGGAACCATTAAACTACCCAAAAAAATTCCTGTGACTAAAAAACATAATGGTCGCAATTATCATAGATTGAGCGAACCATTTTTAGATCGAAAAAACATTGACCTCGTTGCAAAAAAAAACATCAGCTTTAAAGCCTTCATTGATAAACTCCCCGAATTATAACGCTTGGTTTTCCCCAAAAATCTAACCTTTTATTAGTAACCCACCCAATAAAATAACCCCATACACTCCATATTCGCAAATTCAGGGTTATGAAACGCTCATTTCTATTGTAATATTGTTATTAAATCCAATTTCAACGGAGAATAATAATGATAAAAAAAACCTCAATTACAACTAAAATACTCATTGCAATGGGTATTGGCTTAATTTTAGGCAGTTTAATTAATGCTTTTTTTCATGACGTGGCCTTTATACAAACCTATTTTGTGGAAGGTTTATTTCATGTCGTAGGAAAAGCGTTTGTCAATGCCCTAAAAATGCTAGTCGTCCCCTTAGTCACCTTTTCATTAATTTGTGGCGTTTGTGGCATTGGCGATGTCAGTGTTTTAGGACGCGTAGGGTTTAAAGCCTTTGCTTTTTATATTTTCACCACCGCACTTGCCATTACTCTGGCCTTAGTCGTTGCCATTATTCTCGCACCGGGCAAAGGATTTGAGCAAGTCGTCGGAACCACTAATTTCTCCCCCAAACCCGCACCGCCCTTAACAGATGTTTTTATTAACATCGTTCCAAGTAATCCGATTAATGCCTTTGCTGAAGGCAATATGTTACAAATTATTTTCTTTGTTATTATATTTGCCATTGCCATGCTGATGAGCGGTGAAGTCGGCAAAGATCTTCATCAATTAGCGGAAAATCTTAATGAAGTGATGATGAAGGTCGTGACCTTAGTGATGGATTTTGCCCCTATTGGTGTATTTTTTCTCATGGCAAAAACGTTTTCTGAACAAGGTCTTGGCCTAATTTTACCCATGATTAGTTATTTTAGTATCGTTATTTTGTGCTTGCTTCTTCATGCTTTTGGAACATTTAGCGTCTTATTAATCGTCTTTGCAAAACTCAATCCCGTTATTTTTATTAAAAAAATGCGCCCAGCCCATATTTTTGCCTTTAGTACCGCAAGCTCTAATGCCACCATTCCTGTCACCTTACAAGTGGTTGAAAAACGCTTAGGGGTGAATAATGCAATCGCTTCGTTTACGATTCCTCTAGGAGCAACCATTAATATGGATGGGACCGCCATTATGCAAGGCGTTGCCACTGTTTTTATTGCCAATGTTTATGCCATTGATTTAGGGGTCAGTGATTATTTAACCATTGTTGGCATGTCTATTTTAGCCTCCATCGGAACGGCTGGAGTCCCTGGTGTGGGCTTAATTATGTTGGCAATGGTCTTTAATCAGGTCGGATTACCTGTTGAAGGGATCGGTTTAATTTTAGGCGTAGACCGATTATTAGATATGGTACGCACCGCCGTTAATGTCACAGGTGATGCAACGGTTACCTGTATTGTTGCTCGCGGCGAAAATGAAATAGATGAGACTATTTTTAATAACCCCGATGCAGGCGTTATAACCGACGTTGAATTACCGCATAAAAGCTAATCGCCTTAAGATAAGGCCATCATTGTAGAGACACTATGATTCGTGTCTCTTGAGTCCTGTAAACTCACATAGTTATAGTGTACAACAAATTCAGAGACACAAAACCGACCCAACTCATTTAAATTATCGCCCTAAAACACATGTTCTAGCCCCTTCTGTTACCTTTAAAACATCGTTTATTAACAACGGCTCTATCGTGAGCTGTTGCAAGCTGGCTTTCAAAAGCTCAAGAACAACATCATAATGAAAATCATCAGGCATAAACTTTAATAAGGCCGCATGAGACTCACATAAAAGATGAGTTTCATGGTGATCTTGTTCAATAATTAAACCAAAAAAACCAAAATCAGAGCCTGTAATAAAGCTTTTACGTTTACTTCTTGAAAATGCCAGCATAAAAAAATCGTTTAATACGGCTTTTCGTTCTTTATCGGGTCTATCATCAGGTCCATAACTTGCCGTTATAAACCTTTTTAGAGCGACTCTTTGTTCTTTTTGGTGTTCATTAGTAAAAAATCGATTAATACGATAATCAGCAAGCATTTTATCGTACAAATCTTCAATAATACTATTGACGACGGTTTCTCCCCCTAGTTTTCCAAAAAGGGATTTAGAGTGGGTTCTGTTTATAGCATTCATAACTATTCTCCTATTTTTTAATTTTTTATAGAATGAAAAGAATGTAAAACCTAAAGCGTTTAAAATGTAGAAATATGTATATTTCATACCATAACCCGTGTAAATAGTCCGATTTTAACGTTTAATAAATAACGACTATTGTACAGTCTGTTTAAACAACTTTTTTTGATAACCCCTTGATTATACCCCTAAAATTTTCAGAGTCAAAAAGATAATATTCATTTAAATTAAACGTATATTTTGTACGTTATTCCTGTGTGAATTTTCCTCATTCAATGGGATAAATGAAACGCATCCGCATAAATATCCTCAAGGTTAGCCCCTTTTAAAAAAACTTGAGTTTGCATTTGCTTAACCATTTCAGGATGTCCACACAAATACACCCGCCAATTATTTAAATTCGTATAGGTTGAAAGAGCAATGTCATTTGCTCTCCCTTGGCTATAGTCATCCTTATAATTATCGTCATAATTTCCCGAAATGCAGGCGGTATAATTAAAATTTTCATGATTCACGGTCAATTTTTGTATTTTTTCGCTTAAATATAAATCTTCTACTGTTCGGCTACCATGAAATAAATGAATCTTTCCTCTATGATTTTGTGCTAACGCATCCTGTAAAATACCATAAAGAGGCGCTAAACCTGTTCCTGTCCCGATGAGTAACAAACCTTGTTCTTGTTGTTCCATGGTATAAAAACAATGACCTCGTGCTGATGATGCAGGGACTTTATCGCCAAGGTTTAAATCATGATGAACCCAATAACTAAAACGTCCATTCGGCAATAAGCGAATTTGTAGTTCAATATAGTCCTGCTCATTAGGAATATTACTAATAGAATAGCTACGAATAATATTATCAGGGGTTTTTAAATTAACAAATTGACCCGCTTTAAAGATAAATTGTTTACCATGTGACAACCGTAATAATAGGGTATTGTGATTGAGCATTCGTTTAGCTAATACTTGAAATTCATACTCAAAATTAAACGTATCAATCGTCTCTATTTGCATAGCCTGCTCAGGAACACATAAGCACGATAAAAAATGATTTTGCTGTTTTTGGTTTGTACTTAAATTTTCTTGAGAATGTTTAGGGGGGGGATTATCAATACTACGTAGTAAACAGCTTTGACAAACACCTTGCCGACAGCCATGAGGAATAGAAACATTTTCTCTCAGTAACGTATCTAAAACCGTTTCATTTTCGCGACAATCATATTGTTGTTGTTTGTAATGGAAAGTTGCCATTTTGAAGACCTTTCATAGATGTGCCGTATTAAAAAACCTCCACACATTTTCAAATAAATTCACTGAGGCTATTATTTAAATATCATTGTGTGGAGTATTAAACAGCTTATTTACCTAATACGTCGTTACGTGTACTTTCAGCAATTGCCATAACTTCACCAACCAAGTCAGCCGCAACGCCTAATTCTTCTAACGTTGATTGTAAATGCCCTGCGACTGCATTGAAATGATCATCATTTAAGCCTTTTTTAACTAAATGTGCATGACCTTTGCGCATATCTTCACCCGTATAACTATTAGGTCCTCCAAATGCCATTGTTAAAAATGATTTTTGCTTTGCCATTTGTTGCTGCATATCCGTATTGTCAAAAAAATGACTAATACTTTCATCTTGTAATACTTTGCGATAAAAAATATTAACCGCAGCACTCACAGCGGCTTCACCGCCTAATTTTTGATATAAAGAATCGCTCATAAATAACTCACATTAATTAAAGTTAAAAAAATTGGGCTAACTTATTGTCATTAAATAATTTAGCCTCATCAGCTTACTTGATAAAATTAACTTTTACAATATTTATATTATAAAAGATATTATTTGGTTTTTCAAAAGGGTTCTGTTACTCTTTAAACAAATAAATTAGTTAATTAACATCCAAAAAACTTACTTATTTTACTCTGTAGGCTCAACTAATCCCCCCTACATCGTTAAGTTTTGGATGTTATTAAAAAGAAATGATCTTAATTAGAGAAGGATGGATGAATAAAGTAAGTGAGAGACAACGTCAAATTTTACAACTCTTGCTAGAAAATAGAGAGGGGTTAAGTGTTGATAAAATTGCGAATGCGTTAGCTATTTCCCGAACCGCTATTTTGCAACATTTTTCAAAATTACAACAACTTAACTATATTTGTGAAGGCCGTTTAAATAAAACAGGTGGCCGACCTGTTCGTAATTATTGCTTAACCGAACAAGGTATTAACTCATTTCCAAAAAAATACTCTTGGTTTTCTGAACTCTTATTAGCCAGCCTAAAAAAACAAATGGGGTCTGAAAGACTGAGCCATTATATGTATCGCTTAGGTGAACAAGTGGCCCAAGAGTTTTTACCCCAACTACAGAATAAAACGCTTCCTGAACGAACTGAATTTTTACTTTCTGTGATGGAGGATTTAGGGTTTGAAGCGAAATTACACGAAAATATTCATGAAAATAAATTAAATATTCAAGCCTGTAATTGTATTTATCATGATATTGCTCAAAAACATCAAGAAATTTGTCAATTTGATTTAGCCTTAATCAGCAGTCTATTAAATACGGATATAGAGTTAGAGGAATGTTTAGCCAAATCAGGTCACATTTGTCAATTTAACGTACTGAAATAAATAAGGCGTGATGCCAACCACACCCTAATCCCTGACTAAATTCTATTGATGACGAGCAATGCTCGCAATAATTTCTTGTTTAGCCTCATCAACATCACCCCAGCCTTCTATTTTCACCCATTTCCCAGGTTCTAAATCTTTATAATGCTCAAAAAAATGGGCTATTTTGGCGAGCTTTTCTTCCATAATATCCGCATAAGAGTGGACTCTATTATAGTAAGGTGTCAGTTTTTCGATAGGAACCGCCAAAATTTTAGGATCATCCCCCGCCTCATCCACCATTTTTAATAAACCAATGGGACGACAACGCACCACAGAACCACTCAACAAAGCCGCAGGCGCAATGACTAAGACATCAACAGGATCGCCATCATCAGAGAGTGTCTCTGGAATATAGCCATAATTAGCGGGATATTGCATCGCTGTTCCCATAAAACGATCAACCACTAATGCTCCTGAATCCTTATCAATTTCATATTTAACAGGGTCACTGTTCGCTGGAATTTCAATAATAACCTCTATTTCATTCGGGGATTCTGTATTGAGTGTAACGTTTTTAGGTGACATATTATTTTATTAAGTAGTGTAAAATACGGCTATTATACTCACCTTTTTAATATCATAGAGGGACTAAATGCTAGGAATTTTATCTAAAATGAAAACGGAATTGACCTCAACGGTTCAATACCAATTACCCTTATCCGAACAATTAGTTGATTTAAATCCGTTGATCGGCCAGCCCATTAAACTGGTTTATAATGGTCATATTAGTTGTATTCATTGTCACCAAAAAACCAAAAAAAGTTTTAGTCAAGGCTATTGCTACCGCTGTTTTCGATCCCTTCCCCAATGTGATTTATGTATCATGAAACCTGAGCAATGCCATTATGCCGAAGGAACATGCAGAGATCCTAACTGGGGAGATGCATTTTGTATGCAGCCTCATTTTGTTTACTTAGCCAATTCTTCAGGAATAAAAGTGGGAATTACCCGCCACACTCAAATTCCAACACGCTGGATAGATCAAGGAGCCGTACAAGCCTTACCTATCTTTAAAGTTTCAAGTCGTTATTTATCAGGCTTAATTGAAGTTATTATTGCAAAGCATGTCAGCGATAAAACCAGTTGGCAACGAATGCTTAAAAGCAAACCTGAACCCGTTGATTTAATCGCTAAACGAGATGAACTATTAGCGACCTGTGCCTCTGAATTAAAGACACTTAACGATCAATTTGGAGATAATGCACTCGCTTATTTAACCGATGAAAAAGTGATTGATATTGAATTCCCCGTTGTTAATTACCCGACTAAAGTAAAATCGTTAAATTTTGATAAACAGGCCGAAATTTCAGGTCATTTAGAAGGGATTAAAGGCCAGTATTTATTATTGGATAGCGGAGTAATTAATATTCGTAAATTTACAGGCTATGAAATTGAATTAAGTGTATAGATATAACATCACTCCCACTTAAGATAGAATAAAGACGCAAAGCATCACGTCGCGACACTTATCCCATTTAAAAAAGACGAATATAACATTGAAGGCGTTGCTTGATTAGACGATAATACGCCGTTAATGGTTTTTAGCAACACGATACAAAAACACCCACCCTATAACTATTAAGCTTTATCTCACCCACTATTTCAAAAGACCTATAATAAATATACGATTTATGCTTCCTTACTTCCCAGATCCTAACGCTACTATAACGCACAACTACCGTGATTATATTATTAGCTTCGTTACTTTTATCAGTGTCACCATTGCACTCACTTATGATGGAAGTGCGCCCTTAGCGCATCAAAAAATAATGGCTGTTATTGCATGGGCTATCTTAATCACGATGCTTTGGGGAGAAAATACACTCGTTAGAACACAAGTCTTAGTTGCAATGATTTTTGCAACCCTCGGTGAAAACTTTGCCTCCCTTTATATGGAAGGTTATATTTATCGTTTTCGGAATATCCCCGCCTACATTCCAGCAGGTCATGGCATTGTCTACTTAACAGCCGTTGCATTAGGACGGTCAGGATTTTTTCAACGTTATGCTCGAAAAATATCTATTTTTGTGGTGATTGTTGGCGGACTATGGGCGATAAGAGGCGTGAGTCCCTACACTGAACGCGCTGATGCCATTGGTCTTGTCCTTTTTATTATTTTCTTAGTCTGTTTATTTAAAGGCCGTTCACCCATGGTTTACCTAGGGGCATTTTTTATTACCTCATGGCTAGAATTAGTCGGAACGCAAGCTGGAACATGGGCATGGGTTGGCATAGATCCCGTAACAGGATTAAGCCAAGGAAATCCACCCAGTGGAATTGCCGCATGGTATTGCTTAGTCGATGCGGTTGCAATGGCAGGGGCCACCCCGATGCTTAAATTATTTAAACCTTTTTTATCCTCCTCCTCACCATCCGTTTAAACCGACAAAACAGACCATCAGAATACTGTTTTTAAAGCCTTATAGCCGACAAAAAATGTCGGCTTTTCAACGACTAGATCACCTGTAAATTATCTATTTCCCCTCTCACCGTTTGCATTACAACCAGTAATTTTTGTTTACCTTCAAAATCAGACCTTTTAATAATTTTGCCCACTAACTCGCCTTGTTGATTGATAACATTCCCTGCCTCAAAATTAGTTTCAACGGCTGCCTCTGCACTGACTAAACTACGTTTTGCTTTCCCTAAATAATGAGTTCTAGCAACCACTTCTTGCCCTGTATAACAGCCTTTATCAAAGCTAATCCCCCCAAACTTATCTATATTTAACATTTGCGGAATATGATTTTCACTACTATTTTGATCTAACCATGCAATGCCTGCAGAAATATCTAAATAATCCCAAAGAATCGAATTTTGAACCTGTAAACCCTCTTCAAGCCATTGACACCAACGCTCTATACTCTTCTCAACCGTAGTTAGCATTAAATAACGTGAATTAGGCAACTTAATCAGTTCATGATTACGGGTAAAATCACTCGTTGGCGCACTCGAATCATTAAGTTGCTCAAATGAACAGGCTAATCCTGTCAAACAATATTCATTATCTATCGCCTGAATCACAACATCTGAACGCATAACATACATTTGTAATTTCTTCTGTACTTTATCCCGCAATACCGTGGGTAAAACTAAAAAGAAATCATCATTTTCCTTGAAAATCAACAACGTTGAAATCGTTCGTCCTTTTGCATTACAAAATGCAGCAAAAAAACTATTTTCAGCATTTAACGTAGTCATATCACAGGTCAATTGCCCTTGCAAAAAGCTTAAGGCATCCTTACCTACGACCTTTAACGCAGTTAATTGTGGAATGGGGTAGAGAGCAGGGGTTAAGTTCTTTGGACCTTCCGTAAATTGAATATTACCTTCATCTAAAAAAGTCGCTTTTTGAGAACGTAAAAAATCTAACCAACTTGAATTCATAATTATCCGTATTTATCTAAAAAAATAAATTATAACTCAATATACTGGCGAGACTAATGCAAATAGAGGGTAAATCGCATAACGACTGGAGGCGTTATCTCGCTATGCTCGATAAGCTTGACCATCCTACTTGGTCGTTTATTAAGTATTTTATCAGGCGTTTTTATAATGTTAGTATTTTTCGTATCTACTTTAAATCTCAGGGTAAAGATAAAATTTCTAAAATAGATTTGACAACATATCATAAAAGAACGAATAGTTACATACTTTGAATATCCACGACCTACAGGCTGAAACTAACGCCATTTATCAAGAAATCGCTCAAATTGAAAGTAGCGAAGCGCAGGATATTGTCAAAAAAATATTCAATCTTATTGAACGCTTAGCCAGTGATAAATTGTCTTTAGAAACTGAATTACAGCAACTTCGTGACGAGGTTAATCGCTTAAAAGGTGAGCAGGGAAAGCCTGATATCAAACCCAATAAAAATAATAAGGGTGATGATATTTCATCCGAAGACGAACGTAAAAAAGCACAAGTTGACGCGCAAAAAGAAACTAATAACGACACTGAAAATACGGACTCGGATAAGAAAAAACGCCGCCGTAAACCCAAGATCCCACGAGTTAAAATCGACCAAACGCTAAAATGCCTACTCGACAAAACTGGCTTGCCTAGCGACTTAGTATCTAAAGGCTTTGCGGAAGTGGTGATTCAAGACATTGTCATCAAAACCAATAATATTAAGTATCTCCGTGAGATTTTTTATTCACCTTCTGAAAATAAGTATTACCGCGCCCAATTGCCTGAAGGCGTTCGAGGTCAGGGCGAATTTGGTATTGGAATTCGTAGCTTGATTCCCATGCTTAAGATGATGGGCGTGACCGAAAAACCCATGGTCGGTTTTTTTGAAAATATTGGCATTGTGGTGTCGCCGACTTATGTTTCTCAGCAATGGACAGGCGGTTATGACTGGGCGCATCAGGAAAAAAGCGAACTTTATCGCAGCGGCATTCTCAACAGTGATTATGGACAGATTGATGATACCAGTGCGCGAGTCAACGGTGATAACCACTATTGTCAGGTGGTCTGCAACGACTTGTTTACCGCTTATTTCACCACCAAACACAAAAACCGTTTATCGGTTCTGGACGTGCTGACCGATTATGCGCCACGCCATTATATCTACAATCAACAGGCTCAATCCTTGCTTGACGAGTTCAAGTTAGCTGATAAAGCGCGGGTAAAAGTTGATGCTCAAATACCTGTCAATACAGTGATGAATCAAGAAGACAAGCGCGTGCGCGAGACATAAGCTTCCAGACTCGAAATGAGAAAGGCACGAAAATCAAAGACAGTTTTATGAGTCTTGCTGAAACGGCTAAAAAACTAGCCGTGAGTTTTTATGATTATGTTTATGACCGAGTTAGTGGTGAATTCAAAATGCCGTCTATGGCGAATCTTATCGCTCAAAAAGCGCAAAGTTTGCAGGTCTGATATTTGTTTTACCCTGAAATTTAAAGTAGATACGTTTTCAGGGTGAAACCAGCATTCATGTACACCATATTATAAGACGGTGTGACGGTGGTGGCGATGCTTTGAGCAATCTTGTAATGCTACATCCTAACTGTCATCGTCAAGTCCATTACTTGATGAACCTCGATGCAGATACGAATTTTGTATCGGCACATTTAACGGCTGGCTCTGGATAACGGGGCTTAGTAAGGCTTGAGCCGTGTGCGGTGAAAGTCGCACGCACGGTTCTTAGAGGGCTTCCCCGCCGCGAGGTGGGGCGGCTACTCGACTTATGTTTAAATTCCAAGTATAACCACCAATTCTTGATTCTCAATACTCACATTCTTAAGTACCATTTTTGCTAGTACTTGTTTTGTATCAGTTACACGCAAAGTGTAAATAGGATGGTTTTTATAATATGCAGCTAAAGCTTTTGTAAGGGCTTTATTGGTCTTATCTGTATATTTAGGAGGAATACCCTGAATAGTTAAATGCTCAACAATCGGTTCTGTAAGAAAAAATTGACCCTTCTCAGCTAAATAGACAACTTTCCCAGATACATCTAGTATACCGGCAAGAGACTTAGAACTTTTGTTGATATTGATATTAAATACTACATCTAATCCTGCATCCACTCTGCTAGAACCATTTTCAAGATGAACTCTAGGATTTTTAAGTGTTACTTGAATGATAAACAAATAGGTTTTCGTTAGCGGTAGTTTTGCCTCAAGTTTACTCTGCATGTCGGACTCAGAAAGCCTAACGACGTATTCTTTGCCAGAAAAATAGTAATAAGAACCTGCTAACAGAGCAATAAATACGATAATTGTAACTAACGCTATTTTTTTCATATTTTCCACTTGAACATAACGCCAAAATCAGCGCGCAGCTAAAAGTGGCAGGGCTTTTGCGTCAGCAAAAGGCATGACGCTTTTAGGTATCTACTTTAAATTTCAGGGTAAAACAAATATCAGACCTGCAAACTTTGCGCTTTTTGAGCGATAAGATTCGCCATAGACGGCATTTTGAATTCACCACTAACTCGGTCATAAACATAATCATAAAAACTCACGGCTAGTTTTTTAGCCGTTTCAGCAAGACTCATAAAACTGTCTTTGATTTTCGTGCCTTTCTCATTTCGAGTCTGGAAGCTTATGTCTCGCGCACGCGCTTGTCTTCTTGCGCCGAGTTCGGCTGCATTATTATGTAATGGTAATTTCGGAAGTTCCAAAACTCGCAATAATTCGGTCTTTTTCGCCAGTGTTTTGGCGATGCGATCATTGAGGTCTTCATAATCGCTTGTGGTTGCAAACAATTCATTAAATCGCGTTAACAACCATGCCTTTTTATCGGGGCTGGGATTTTTTTGATAGTTAAGCAACTCCTTATAATACTCCCAATAGAGCCCTCGAAAATCGGCTAATGCTTGCTGATGTATTTCCAGAATTGGACGGAGTTTTTTGTAGTGGCGAGCATCGTGAACCCAGCATAACCCCAAATGTTCCGTCAGTAATTTGAATTGCGGCGCATCGTCTGCAAGCAAGGTTTCAATAACAGGAAAATCCGTTTGTTGCTGATAATAGGCAATGGCGCAAGCTTCGGTGACATGCGTTGCCTGTCTTACGCCTAAGGTATTTAAGATCGCTAAGTGCAACTTAAATTGCGCTTCATTCATCACTGTATTGACAGGTATTTGAGCATCAACTTTTGCCCGTGCTTTATCAGCTAACTTGAACTCGTCAAGCAAGGATTGAGCCTGTTGATTGTAGATATAATGGCGTGGCGCATAATCGGTCAGCACGTCCAGAACCGATAAACGGTTTTTGTGTTTGGTGGTGAAATAAGCGGTAAACAAGTCGTTGCAGACCACCTGACAATAGTGGTTATCACCGTTGACTCGCGCACTGGTATCATCAATCTGCCCGTAATTACTGTTGAGAATACCGCTGCGATAAAGCTCGCTTTTTTCCTGAGACTTAAGCATGGGAATTAAGCTACGAAAAAGCCTTTAGATACTAAGTCGCTAGGCAAGCCAGTTTTGTCGAGTAGGCATTTTAGCGTTTGGTCGATTTTAACTCGTGGGATCTTGGGTTTACGGCGGCGTTTTTTCTTATCCGAGTCCGTATTTTCAGTGTCGTTATTAGTTTCTTTTTGCGCGTCAACTTGTGCTTTTTTACGTTCGTCTTCGGATGAAATATCATCACCCTTATTATTTTTATTGGGTTTGATATCAGGCTTTCCCTGCTCACCTTTCAAGCGATTAACCTCGTCACGAAGTTGCTGTAATTCAGTTTCTAAAGACAATTTATCACTGGCTAAGCGTTCAATAAGATTGAATATTTTTTTGACAATATCCTGCGCTTCGCTACTTTCCATTTGAGCGATCGCTTGATAAATGGCGTTAGTTTCAGCCTGTAGGTCGTGGATATTCAAAGTATGTAAATGATCGTTCTTTTATGATATGTTGTCAAATCTATTTTAGAAATTTTATCTTTACCCTGAGATTTAAAGTAGATACATTATGTTTATGACCGAGTTAGTGGTGAATTCAAAATGCCGTCTATGGCGAATCTTATCGCTCAAAAAGCGCAAAGTTTGCAGGTCTGATATTTGTTTTACCCTGAAATTTAAAGTAGATACATAAAAGCCTTACTGGATATGAGTACGCTCACGAACCATATCACTGCGCTTCCTAAATTACCTCGGGCTTTATTAGCTTATCAGTATTTAATAAAAGGTCTGGTTTTTCAACAGGAATTGAAACGGGCAGGCATTCCTATTTTAGAGGGAGTCAGTGAATTAAAGGCGTTAGGCGATCAGGATAAAATTAACGCGATTCAATTTAAACATAAAGGTCAACTTAAAACCTTAACCACGGATTTATTATTAGACTTGTTCTTTAAGAAGAAGTTAATATATCATGTTAAAATTCCATAGGATAGCCGCTAAAAAAGAAAATAAATCTTTTACACCTTCTTTTTTATTTCTAAACTTGTCAACTAGACATCTATATCTTTTCATTCCACCGATTACATGCTCAACAATGACTCTTTCACGACTCATCTCTTTGTTTTCTTTTTTTTGTTTTTCAGTTAATGTTGGGTTTGGATTATGCTTAGATTTATTTGGTTTTTTATGAGGAATATTTACCGAATTAGTTTTATATTCATTATTAAACCCCAAATAACCTAAATCAATAAATATATTAAAATTACTAAACCAATTTAATTCTGGATTAAATTCTTTTTTAAACATTCCATAATCATGATTTTTACCCGGAAAACTAACCCCAATATATAAAATTAAATGACCTAAAGAAGCTATAGTGGTATTTTTAATTGTATGCTGTTTTTTTACCACTGTAAAATTCATTTTGTTCTTCATAGTCACTAGGGCGTTGTACAGCACGCTCTGTAGCATCTATTATCAATGTTTGAACTCCGCCAAAAGCCTGCTGCATTTCTTCAGGGGTTGAAAAACTTGTTGCAGGTAAAACATTAAATATATCTAACGTCTTTATTAAAATTGGAAATAATTTGTATACATGAGTATGAGCGCATGATTTATTCATATTAAAAGAAAACCCTAAGTGATCGAAAGTAGAATAGCACCTCATATAATTTAATATAAATAATAATTTGTCTGCGGGTGTTTTTAATGTGCTATCTAAACCACTACCGTATTTTCTTTCTTTATTTTCATGTTTTTCTTTTTGATCTTCAATAAGGGTCTTTTCAAATAGAGATAATAGTAAAATAAAATGTTCTGTTTTTAATCCTGTTAAAGCTCTTAACTGTCTATCATCATAAATTCTTGGTAAAATTTCTTTTATTTTCATGTTATACTTTGATTTTTATTTTTTATAGAAATTTATTATAAAGCTTATTTATTATTTTTAATAATTTAATTTAAAGTTTATTTATTAGGCTGTATCAACTGATTGTGAGTGTTATCAAGTATATATAAGCAATTGATTTTAATATATTTTATTTAGAAGAACAAGTCTAATAATGGTAAGCCTAAAAAAGTAGCGATAATCGCTGTCATGAGAAAATTATTAATTTTGTCCTATGGTGTCTTAAAGTCAGAAAAAACATTTGATATAAATTACCAAATTAAGAGCTAGGGTTTTAAAGAGTAAATCAAAATAAGCTTAATTTTTAATAAATAAAAGTAAAATAGAGTTGCTTTTTAAGACAGTATCTGCCCCCTTTATTATTCTTTATTAATATAAAATAATTAATTTAGTGATATTTCGTCGGTTAAAATTTACCGAAGAGTGGCTTGCACTTAAAAGAAAATTGTTTTTTTTAAATAAGAAAAATATTACTTGGACGGGAATTACTGATTTATCAGTATTTATTGTATATTGATAAATTGACGATAAGCATTTAATCGTTTAAATAAATTTTTTTAGTCTATTGGAGTATAGCAGTGGAATTACAACATAAAGCAACCAACCTTTGGGGGAATTTCTTTAACGTCAGAATGGTGCAAATTAGAACCTTCCATCTCACATGGTTTGCCTTCTTTTCTGCTTTTTTTGCATGGTTTGGTATTGCACCGATGATGGTGGTGATTCGAGAAGAATTACATTTAACCAAAGAGCAGGTGGGGTGGACGATTATTGCATCGGTGGCGGCAACTGTCTTTGCGCGTTTTTTTTATTGGTTGGTTATGCGATAGAATCGGGCCAAGATTAGCCTATACTTATTTACTGCTATTTGGTTCGATACCTGTTGCCTGTATTGGGTTTGCAGATAGTTTTGAAAGCTTTTTAGTATTTCGATTATTGATTGGCGTGATTGGGGCTTCATTTGTGATTACCCAATATCATACTTCGGTGATGTTTGCTCCCAATGTGGTGGGACAAGCGAATGCAACCAGTGCAGGCTGGGGAAATCTAGGCGGCGGGGTGACTCAATTAGTGGTGCCGTTAATGTTTTCTGCCTTCGTGATTGGTTTTGGCTTTACCGATGCTGCTGCATGGCGTGCATCAATGGTCGTAGTGGGAACAGTTATTTTCTTTACGGGTATTGCGTATTATCTTTTAACTCAAGATGCACCCGATGGCAATTTTAAAGAATTACGTGAAAAGGGTCTGTTACCTGAAAAGAAAGAAGTGACAGGGACATATTTTGATGCGATGAAAGATTATCGTATCTGGGTATTATTTGTGCTTTATGGCGCGTGTTTTGGGATTGAATTAACCGTTAATAATGTCGCTGCACTGTACTTTTACGATTATTTTGAAGTCGATATGGTAACAGCAGGGATGATTGCCGCATGTTTTGGTTTGATGAATGTTTTTGCTCGTACGTTAGGCGGTATTTTTGCGGATAACTGTGCCTCATTATGGGGTTTAAAAGGGCGTGCTTATTGGTTGTTTGTGGTGTTATTTGCAGAAGGTCTGGCGTTAATGCTATTTTCACAAATGAGTGTATTATTCTTGGCGATTCCCACTTTAATTATTTTTTCCTTATGTACGCAAATGGCAGAAGGAGCAACGTATTCAGTAGTGCCTTTTATGAATAAAAAAGCCTTGGGTGCTGTTTCAGGCGTGGTGGGTGCTGGTGGAAATGCAGGGGCTGTTGCCGCTGGATTTTTATTTAAAGGGGCGATGGACTGGGATGAAGTATTTTTTGTGATTGGTATTGTGGTCACTATTGCATCATTTTTAACCTTTTTATTACGTTTTACACCTGAGCAAGAACGTGAAGAGCGAGTGGCATTTGAACGAGCGAATATGGATGTATTACAAGCAAAAGCAGCCGATGCTAATGCGGCAGTAGAACATTCTTTACAAGTTATTCATGATACTGAAGCAGAGATGCGTCAAAAATAATAATGTAAGCTATTTTGTTTCTTGAATTAAACATAAAAGGAAAGGCAGTCGTCCTTTCCTTTTCTAAGATTTCTCGTTCCCAAGCTGGAGCTTGGGAATAAGACAAGTCGCTAGGCAAGCCAGTTTTGTCGAGTAGGCATTTTAGCGTTTGGTCGATTTTAACTCGTGGGATCTTGGGTTTACGGCGGCGTTTTTTCTTATCCGAGTCCGTATTTTCAGTGTCGTTATTAGTTTCTTTTTGCGCGTCAACTTGTGCTTTTTTACGTTCGTCTTCGGATGAAATATCATCACCCTTATTATTTTTATTGGGTTTGATATCAGGCTTTCCCTGCTCACCTTTCAAGCGATTAACCTCGTCACGAAGTTGCTGTAATTCAGTTTCTAAAGACAATTTATCACTGGCTAAGCGTTCAATAAGATTGAATATTTTTTTGACAATATCCTGCGCTTCGCTACTTTCCATTTGAGCGATTGCTTGATAAATGGCGTTAGTTTCAGCCTGTCGGTCGTGGATATTCAAAGTATGTAAATGTTCGTTCTTTTATGATATGTTGTCAAATCTATTTTAGAAATTTTATCTTTACCCTGAGATTTAAAGTAGATACGTTTTTCTCATATTATCTCAGAAAAAACGGCGGGTAATTTTAGTACAACGCTCTCATCGAATACCAGTGTCGATATATTGAACGTTAATCTATCAAATTCTGATTTAACCACCTTAACCGCAACAAATTATGAAACCATCAACCTAAAATCCTCGTTAGGGGAAGGCAGTGGTAGCGTGACGAATACGGTGACCACCTTAATCAATCAAATCGCCTCAACACTGGTTATTACGGGGGATACCGATTTAACTATCACAAATGCTCTTGCCCAAGGAAGTATTAATGCCGCAACATTCACAGGAATATTAACCGCCACCGGTTCTGCCGCTGCCGATACTCTTAATGGCGGAACCAACAATGATAAATTAACAGGCGGGGGCGGCGTTGACACCTTTACAGGGAATGCAGGGGACGATACCTTTATGACCTTAACCGCCTCTGGAAATGACCGTGATACCACCGTAGACGCGCTAACCGATGTCATTAAAGATTTTACTAATGGCCTTAATACCCTTGGTGGCTTAGGCACAAAAGCCAATGCAACTAACTATTTTGAAGAAACAACCTCAGTCATCAATTTAACCAACTTGTTAGCCGCAGCCGAGACTAAACTTGATGGGACTGTCAAATATTATCTTGATAGCGTTGGCAGTGATACTTATTTAGTGGTTGATGATAACGGAACAGGTTACACCGATGTGATTAAACTCATGGGGACAACCCTTGATAATATTGATACCAGCAGCATTATTGCGTAAAAAAATAGCGTCTTAAAAAACTAAATTATTTATTTAAAATCCTTGCCTTATAACGTTGTAAAAAACCGTTGAAGTTAGGTTTTTTTGCTTAAGGATAAAAATTAAACTTGACGATTAAAATAAATAGCCTAGAATATGCACACCTTGTCGCGGAGCGGTAGTTCAGTTGGTTAGAATACTGGCCTGTCACGCCAGGGGTCGCGGGTTCGAGTCCCGTCCGCTCCGCCAAGATCATTACACGAACTCAAGTCTTCTTTAAACCTTAAGATAAAGACACTTTATCTCTTAGGTTATTCTACATTGTCGTCCTATACCCCATATTCTCGTTCTATCCCTAGAACACGTTAAATCAAAATGTAAAATAGAAAATTCATCGTCTTAAAACTACGATAGAATAGACTTCCCTTATTTCAACCTTCTACACTCAATCTCAATATGGATAAACTGAAAATCACAGGGGGCGCACAGCTTTCAGGTGAACTTAAAATCTCTGGTGCTAAAAATGCTGCATTACCCATTCTTGCTGCAACCATACTAGCGGATACGCCTGTTAACATCGGTAATATTCCACATTTACGTGATATTACAACCACCATGGAATTACTCGGTCAGATGGGCGTAAAGCTCATGATTGATGAGAAAATGAGTGTCGAAGTTGATGCCAGTACCATGAGTAGTTTTGAAGCCCCGTATGACTTAGTTAAAACAATGCGTGCCTCCATTTTAGTGTTAGGGCCTTTATTAGCCCGTTTTGGAGAAGCCCACGTTTCCTTACCAGGCGGCTGTGCCATTGGTTCACGTCCTGTTAACATCCATTTAGATGCCTTGGAAAAAATGGGTGCGGAAGTTATTGTTGAAAATGGCTATATTCATGCAAAAGTTGATCGTTTAAAAGGCTGTCATCTTGTCCTTGATTTAATTACCGTCACAGGCACTGAAAACATCTTAATGGCGGCCACCTTAGCCGAAGGGACCACCATTATTGAAAATGCCGCTAAAGAACCTGAAGTCACCGATCTTGCTTGTTTTTTAAATAAATTAGGCGCGAAAATCACAGGAATTGGCACTCATGTATTAACCATTGAAGGGGTTGATCGTTTAGGCGTTAAAGATTTACATTACGATATTCTACCTGACCGCATTGAGACAGGAACGTACCTCATTGCCGCCGCGATTACAGGGGGAAAAGTTAAATTAAAAAATACCGATGCCTCACTTCTTGACGCGGTTTTAGATAAATTACGCGAAGCTGGCGCGGAAATAACCTCAGGGGAGGATTGGATTAGTCTGGATATGCACGGTAAAAAACCTAACGCTATTTCAGTCACAACAGCCCCCTACCCTGATTTTCCTACCGACATGCAAGCGCAATTTACCGCCTTGAACTTAATAGCCGAAGGGGTCGGTTTAATCACAGAAACCGTCTTTGAAAATCGTTTTATGCACATTCAAGAAATGCAACGCATGGGGGCTGATTTAAAAATTGACTCCAATACCGTGACCTGCACAGGCGTTAATAAATTAATGGGTGCGCCCGTCATGGCAACCGACCTTAGAGCCTCCGCAGGTTTAGTTCTTGCCGCTTTAGTGGCTGAAGGGGATACGATTGTTGATCGTATTTATCATATTGACCGAGGCTACGACCATATTGAAGAGAAACTTTCTCAATTAGGAGCCACTATTCGCCGTATATCGTTTGAGGGATAAATAATGCTAACCATTGCTGTTTCAAAAGGTCGAATCTATAAAGATGCACTTCCTTTGCTCGAAGCTGCGGGCATTGTTCCGCTTGATGACCCTAAAACGTCGCGTAAACTTATTTTAAGAACCACTCAAAAAGATGTTCGCTTGGTTATTATTCGTGCAACCGATGTTCCGACCTTTGTTGAATATGGAGCAGCCGATTTAGGCATTGCGGGTAAAGATGTCCTTTTAGAACACGGAGCGGAAGGACTTTATGAACCGTTAGATTTAGGGATTGCCCGTTGCCAAATGATGACCGCAGGCTACGTTGATGCGCCGCCATTAGGCCGACGAGTTCGTGTCGCCACTAAATATGTTAAAACAGCAAAACGTTATTTTGCAAGCATCGGGATACAAGCTGAGATTATAAAACTTTACGGCGCGATGGAACTTGCCCCCTTAGTTGGACTCGCTGATTGTATCGTTGATTTAGTCGAAACGGGAAATACCTTAAAAGCCAATGGACTTGAACCGAAAGAATTAATTTGTGAAATCAGCTCACGATTAGTCGTTAATAAAGCCTCCATGAAAATGAAACATCAAATGATTCAACCGCTTATTGACCAATTTGAAGAAACATTAAAAACGATGAAATTATGAGTGATCTACACATAACCCACCTTGATACCGCTGACACTGATTTTTCTGTCAATTTAAACACCTTATTAGCGTGGGATAACTCCGATGATTTAGCCATTCATCAGCGTGTATTAGATATAATTTCCACAGTACGCTCTCAAGGAAATCAAGCGGTTATAGATTATACCAATCAGTTTGACCACTGTAATATTAAAACCGCCTCAGAATTAGAGCTTTCTAAGGAAGTCTTAAAGCAAGCATGGGATAATTTACCTAAAAAAGAAGCGAATGCGCTACAAATAGCAGCGGATCGTATTTTTGCTTACGCAGAACATCAAAAATTAGAAAGCTGGGACTATCAAGAAGCGGATGGAACCGTATTAGGTCAAAAAATAACCGCCTTGGATAAAGTAGGGCTTTATGTCCCTGGTGGAAAAGCCGCCTATCCCTCCTCCGTACTGATGAACGCCATTCCTGCCAAAGTAGCAGGAGTCAATGAACTCATTATGGTGGTTCCCACACCTCACGGTGAAACTAACGCGCTAGTCTTAGCGGCTGCTTATTTAGCAGGCGTTGATCGTATTTTTACCATTGGCGGCGCACAAGCGATCGCGGCATTGGCTTATGGAACTGAAACCATTCCAGCGGTTGATAAAATTGTGGGCCCAGGTAACATTTACGTCGCGACCGCCAAAAAACTCGTCTTTGGACAAGTGGGTATTGATATGATTGCAGGCCCGTCTGAAATTCTCATTGTCTGTGATGGAAAAACCCATCCTGATTGGATTGCAATGGATTTATTTTCACAAGCTGAACATGATGAGCAAGCCCAAGCCATTTTAATTTCAGATGATGCCGCTTATCTTAAAGCGGTTGAAGCGAGTATTCAAAAATTACTGCCAACAATGGAACGACAAGCCATTATTAAAACCTCACTAGGAACAAGAGGGGCTTTTATTAAAGTCGCGAATTTAGATGAAACCGCCGAAGTCGTCAATCGCATTGCTCCTGAGCATTTAGAACTTTCTATTGAAAACCCTGAAGAACTCTGCCTTAAGATTCGTAATGCAGGGGCTATTTTTATGGGACGCTATACCGCAGAAGCCCTAGGGGATTATTGTGCAGGGCCAAATCATGTTTTACCAACCTCAAGTACCGCCCGCTATTCCTCTCCTTTAGGGGTCTATGATTTCCAAAAACGTTCCAGTTTAATTAATTGCTCAAAGGAAGGTGCGAATACTTTAGGTGAAATTGCTTCGGTATTAGCACGTGGCGAAGGTTTAACCGCACATGCCCGTTCTGCTGAGTATCGGCTACCAACTTAAGGCGGGACAGCTCGTAATAATGTTTTAAAACCATGAAAAGCATGAAGCACTTGAAGATTAAGACTTCATGTCCTTCATGGTGTATTTAACAAAAGTTGTTATCTGTCCCGTCTTAAATCGGTAGCCCTTTTTTATAGACGCGATCAATATCCGGAATGCCGGCTAAATGTTCGATAACTACCCATTTTTCATTTTGCATAATGATTAACTCGCTAAATAATTGTCAATGTCAGATGTTAGTTTGCTTGGTGAGGTGATAGGGGCGTACCTTTGAACGACGGCCCCATTTTTATCAATTAAAAATTTGGTGAAATTCCATTTTATAGGGCTTATTCCTAACAAACCCCTTTGTTGAGATTTAAGATACGTAAATAAAGGTTCTGCATTACGACCATTAACCTCTATTTTTGCAAATACTGGAAACGATACTTGATAATTTAACTGACAAAATTTATTAATTTCAGTATTATTTTCAGGTTCTTGATGACCAAATTGATTGCAGGGGAATGCTAACACCACAAATTTATCTGCACCATATTTATCTTGAAGCTGTTGTAATTTTTCATATTGTGGAGTAAAGCCACATTTGCTAGCGGTATTTACAATGAGTAATACTTTACCTTGGTAATCAGCCAGATTGATTGTTTGCTGATTAGACGTTGTTACTGAAAATGAATATAGTTTTTCTGACATAGTTTTGTTACACCTTAAATTTATAAGTAAGTATTAACAATATAAACGACGTTTAATAAATCAGGAAAATTCTTATGCCATGCTTGAATTTGATAGACACAAACTTGTGTGTTTTTCACTATCTTTGTTGATAAAGCAGGCGTTTCTGTAAGACAAAAATAGCTTACAATTAATCTCTAATGCCAATGCCTTTTTGAAGTAAATTTAAGCAAATTAAGGTTAGTAAAACAATAAACCCGACGGTTCTCCCTAAAGCCAATTCAACCGCAATATCACTAATACCTAAAAAACCATATCGAAAACTATTAATCATATATAAAATAGGATTAGCAAGCGATATATGCTGCCAAATTTCAGGCAACATGGCAACCGAATAAAAAACCCCACCTAAATAATTTAAAGGCGTTAAAATAAAGTTAGGAATCAGGGAAATATCATCAAAACTATTTGCAAATACCGCATTAATAAAACCCGCTAATGCAAAAAGTGTAGCGGTTAAAAATGCAGTCACTAAAATAATAGCTACGTTATGAATCTGAATCTGTGTAAATAAAAGTGAAATCATCGCAACAACACAACCAACCATTAACCCACGCAGAATTCCCCCACTCAGATAACCCACTAAGATAACCCAGTTAGACACGGGGGCAACTAACAGCTCTTCAACATGACTTTGAAATTTAGCGGCGTAAAAAGAAGAGGCAACATTAGAATAAGCGTGGCTAATAACGGACATTAATATCACACCCGGTACAATATAATCCATATAGCTAACGCCATTAATACTACCGACACGATCACCAATTAATTTCCCAAAAATTAAAAAATATAACGAGGTACTAATAGCAGGGGGTAATAATGTTTGCGGCCAAATACGAAGAAAACGGTGAGTTTCTTTGTGTACGATCGTAAAAAGGGCGATTAATGTATTCATTGTACAATATCCATAAATAGCTGCTCTAAACGATTGGATTTATTTTTAAGGCTTTTTATTTGAATATTATGCGTGGACAACTCTTCAAATAATTGATTTAACGAGTTTCTCTTAGGAATGGCCACACTAAGTACCTTTTCTTCAATTAAATCAAATTTATAACCTTCAATTTCAGGGGTCTTATGTAACGGTTTTTCTAAATCTAAAATAAAATGATTAACGTTAATATAACTTAAAAGCGTCGCCATATCGGAGTTTTCAACAATCATTCCTTCATGAATAATCGCAATATTACGACACAGATTCTCAGCCTCTTCTAAATAATGCGTTGTTAGAATAATGGCCGTCCCCTCTTTGTTGACTTGCTCCATCATTTCCCACATTGAGCGACGAATTTCAATATCGACACCCGCTGTAGGTTCATCTAAAATGAGTAATTTAGGATGTGGAATTAAGGCACGCGCAATCATAACACGACGTTTCATCCCCCCAGATAAACGCCTAGAAACCGTATCGCGCTTTTCCCATAGGTGCATTTGTTTTAAGGCTTTTTTAGCCCGAATTTTAGCTTCTTTACGCGGAATACCAAAATACCCTGCATAAATAAGCAAAATATTTTCAACGGTTTCATATTGGTTGAAATTAATTTCTTGAGGAACAATGCCTAAATTTAGTTTCGCTTTTTTATTTTCCTTAACAATGTCATGTCCAAAAATACTTACATTGCCTGATGTTTTATTAATTAAGGAACAAATAATGCCAATCGTGGTTGATTTCCCTGCGCCATTTGCACCGAGCAATGCAAAAAAATCACCTTCTTCGACATCAAGATCAATCCCTTTCAAAGCCACAAAGCCGTTCTTATAGGTTTTGGTTAAATTTTCTATTGAAAGTGCGTACATTTGTCAAAAAGATAGTAGAGTAGATGAGTTTAGTATAAATTAACGCTATAATTTTATCAGTTTAATTTTTCAATAATGATATATAGGATAATTCCCGTGACTCAAAAATTACCTGAAATTGTTGCGGCTGTCGACCTAGGTTCAAACAGCTTTCACATGATTGTATGTAGTCTTAAAGAAGGAAAACTACAAACTGTTGACCGATTAAAAGAAATGGTTCGTCTCGCTTCAGGGCTTAATGAGGATAATAAACTAAATGCTAAAACTCAGGCCCGCGCCCTCATTTGCCTAGAACGTTTTGGGCAACGGGTGCGTAATTTTCCCCCTAGCAGTGTGCGTATCGTCGGTACAAATACGTTGCGAATGGCTAAAAATTCACGACAATTTCTGATTAAAGCCGAAGCCGCGTTAGGTCATCCTATTCATATTATTTCAGGCATAGAAGAAGCCCGTTTAATTTATCAAGGCGTGGCCCATAGTTTAAGTTCTAATGCTAAATTACGCTTCGTAATGGATATCGGCGGCGGAAGTACTGAATATATTATTGGGAATAATGATACCCCTCGAACCAAAGAAAGTTTAAATATGGGCTGTGTTACCGTCAGTAATAAATTTTTTCGGAACGGCGTCCTCTCTGAACACGCGTTTAAACAAGCTGTTTTATTTTCGGAACAAAAATTAGAACCCTATCAAGGACGTTTTTCGTATACGCAATGGGATGAAGCCATTGGTGCATCAGGTTCTTTAAAAGCGATTGGGAAAGTAGTCACCGCGAAAGGCTGGAGTAATAATGGAATTACCCTTATAGGGTTAGAGAAATTAGTCAGTCATATCACTGCCTGTGACCATGTTAATGATTTAAAATTACCCGAATTAAGTGATGAGCGTTTACCTGTTTTTGTTGGCGGCGTGGCTATTATTTATGCCACCTTTAAAACGCTAGGTATCCAGCAAATGACTCTTTCAGAAGGGGCCTTGCGAGAAGGTCTGATTGATGATTTATTAGGGCGAATTTATAATCATGATACCCGTTTAAAAACCGTAGAAACCTTAGCCAGTCATTATTATGTGGATAAAAGTCATGCTTTAAATATTAAAAAAACGGTTTATTACATGTTAAAGCAACTTGATCGCACACAAACACAGGATGAGCGAAAAATGGTTGCACAATTTTTAGGCTGGGCGACTGAGCTTCATGAAATTGGTTGTGATATTGCCCACAGTGGTTATCATACACACGGGGCTTATATTATTGAACACGCTGACCTTGCAGGATTTTCACGCCAAGATCAAATTTTATTAGCGACCTTAGTGAGACTTCATCGAAAAAAATTTTCCACCAGTTATTTTAAAGAATTACCCAAGCCGTGGAAGAATTATGCCCCGTTATTAACCATTATTTTACGGTTAGCTGTGGTTTTACATCGCAATCGACATACGCAATCCTTACCTAGTTTTGAAATTTCCGTTATCAAAAAACAAATCAAACTGATCTTTCCTAAGAATTGGTTAACCGAATTACCCCTAACTCATGCCGATTTAGAGCTTGAAGCTGATTATTTAGAGAAGGGTGGTTTTAAACTCAGCTATCGTTGATAATGCGGGTCTTACTGCGGTTATTATTTTTTTGTTTTTATGCCCCCATTATTATATGTAGTGTTTTAGGGCTATTAATGACCACAGATAAACCCATGGTTGTCATCAACTATCCACTGGATGTCATTGAAATCAGACAGCTTAAAGCAATTTTTCGCCAAGTTAATGCCAGTAAACAAGCCATTAAAACCTTACGGTTAAGCCAGAAAAACCTTAATAATTTATTTAATTATTTTTTAAATCGTTATTTTGAAATCGCCACTCATATCGTTTTTGCGCGTAATGAATTAGCCATTCAAATTTCCTTACAGCTCCCTAAAAAAAGTCTAGGAAATTATTTAAATATTAGCTTTAAATTAAATTATCAAGATAATCGTTTATTCAAATTTCATTCGTTGCAAATTGGTCAGCTCCTCATTGCCGATGAATTTTCGCAATTTTTTTTACAAAGAGTGCCTAACTATGGCTCTTTTAATGAGCCTTATACCCTTGTAAAAAAAGCGGTTAAGCGGATTAAAGTAACCCCCGATTATCTAACCTTAGCCTATTATTTTGAATCCTCCGCTAACGAGGGTTCACCCACCTCATTACTCACCGAAAACAAACGGGCCTTAAGGTTTTATCAACATCAAATTGATCTTATTATTGAAAAACATGACCCCGCATGGCGACTTTCACTGGCTCAGTTATTACAACCTTTATTTAAAATAGCCTATCAACGCTCAAGTTTAGACACCGCTATTGATGAAAACAAATGGGTCATTATGGCGGTCAGTCGTTATGTTAACCAATCTGAAATTCAACGTTATTTACCCTTTAATAAATTAAATCATAAGCTACAATATGCCACCTTTTTATATAAACGGATGGATATGGCAAAACATTTTATGGCCTCTGCACTACTGACTGCGGTTGGTAACAGTACGTTAGCCGTACTCTTAGGTGAAAAAAAAAGAATTAAGGGATGCTAAATTTGGACAGGGATTTAGTTTTATTGATTTGGCGGGCGATAAGGCGGGCATTCGTTTTGGAAAAACGGCGACTGAAAACCCTCAAAGCGCACGACAATTACAAAAAAAAATGGCCATTATTGCAAATTATCGTGCATTTATGCCCGAAGTTCGTGATTTACCTGAAAATATTAGTCATGATGCCTTTAACACAACCTTTGGCTCTATCGAGAGCCCCGCGTATCAATTGATGGTAAAGAAAATAGATGATCGCATCGCTGCTTTATCTATTTATCAGTAAGGATACTGGCTAACACCCAACCGAAAAAATAAGGTTAAGCCCTTAATTTTTATTAATTTATATCCCCTATTTCATTCAATCGTCAAATGCTAAGGGGTTGATGCAGGTATGGATTGCATGGTTCGTTGATGCTGCATTCTAGCCCCGATTCCTTCAGGTTTAATAAGGCCTGTTGCATACGCGATAAAAATTAAAATAAATAAGGTTAATGACAATCCAATACGAACCGTTAAGGCCTTGGCCGTTTTTTCAGAAGGCTCCTGACCGTTATTTTTAACCATGTAAAAAAATGCAGTCCCTAAACTCGCAATGATAAGAAGGAAGGCAATGATAATAAGGCTTTTAGTAATCATTAAAAAATGTTCAAATTGAGTAAAATGACTATTTTCGATTATTAAGGCGTATTTGCCAATAGAGAGATCTAAAATTTATGCACTTTAAATTATTTAAACAAACGATTCATCAGTCTTTTTTCTTAATCATCGCTTATCTATTGATGATGATCCTTTTACTCAACTTGGGTTTTTGGCAATTAAATCGTGCCGATGAAAAAAGAGAGTTTTTACAGCGGCAACAAAAACAATTAAAATCTGTTTTAAATTTAACCACTGAGACCGATGACAATCTGGACGCATTACGTTATCAACCCGTTCGCATTGAAGGGGTTTATGATACGAGTAAACAATTTTTAATTGATAATCAAATTGTAAAAGGTAAAGCGGGCTATTTTATCATGACCCCTTTCGTTTTAAAGGGCGGAACAAAGGCGGTATTAATTAATCGAGGTTGGCTACCCGCCAATCCTGACCGTTCTATTTTACCTAACATTGACTTAATTAAAAATACGTACGCTCTTAAGGGAAGAATTAATAATTTTCCAAGCGTGGGTTTAAAACTTAAAGGGGCTGAAATTCCCTCTAAAGGATGGCCCTCTGTGCTACAAATCGCAGAAAGTAATATTTTAGCGCAAAAATTAGGCTACGAATTATTTTCATTTCAAGTGGAATTAGACCCCACAGAAACACAGGGGTATAGCCGTTATTGGTTAGAAAAGACTATCATGCCACCTGAAAAGCATATAGGCTATGCCGTACAATGGTTCGGGTTGGCCATGACTTTAACCTTTTTATTTTTTTGGCATAGCCGTAAAACACGAATAAATGACTAAACAACAACAACAAAATCGACGCTCGATTTTAATTATTTTTGGATTAACCTTCATTCCCTTTTGTATCGCGTGGTTCTTATCAAATAATCCCGATTTAGTACGATCGGGTAGTAGTAATGGTGAACTGGTTACGCCTGTCATCACGACTGAACGAGCTGAATTTACAGGATTTGATGAGTTTTCTAAACAAAACATTAGCGAATTAGCGGGCCATTGGTTATTAGTGAATATTATTCCTAATAAAACCTGCAATCTAGTGTGTGTCGATGCAATGCATAAAACGAAACAATTGCGCTTAATGCTGAATAAAGATTTAACCCGCGTACGGCGAATCGTTTTAGTTTTTAAAGACAGTGATCCTCAATTAGCTAAAACGTGGTGGCAAGAAGATACCCGCTTATTGCATATTAAACCGACTCCATCATTAATCACTAAACTTGAAACCATTAGAAAAG
The DNA here is from genome assembly GCA_030949405.1 of Methylococcales bacterium. Lineage (NCBI taxonomy): Bacteria > Pseudomonadati > Pseudomonadota > Gammaproteobacteria > Methylococcales > Methylococcales bacterium. Next base: position 2,918,419 of record JAUZSN010000002.1, read on the forward strand.
GAACGGTTGCCGAGGGCATGTTATTTTTAATCGACCCGTTAGGCAATATTATGATGCAATATGACCCTAAATTTGACCCTTATGCGGTTAAACGCGACCTTAAAAAATTACTTAGAATTTCACAAATTGGTTAAGAGAATAAAAAAATGTTAAGAAAAATAACCTTTTTCGCCTGTTTGCTGGCTTTAATAAGTAGTATTTTTAGTGCTTATTTTCATTTAACAGCGGTTAATGTCAGTGTATTGACCTTACAAAACGTTTCAACGGAACCGTTTGCCTTACTGAATAGTTGGAAGCTCCCTTATTTTTGGGCCCTTTCATTTTTAAATTTACTCGTATTAATCGTTGTTGCGTGGCGACCTCAGACCCATCACTGCAAAGTCGCAACCACGGTGGTTACGGTGATGCTGTTAATGGGATTACAGGTTTTTACCGGTGTTTGGGCGATAGAAACGCAGGGGATGCCGTTAGCGGTCACGTTGGAAATTAGTTTAGGCTTTATTAATTTTTGGTTGTTATTTCGTTTGTATTTACAGACACACCCAAAATTAGTACGACAAACTAACCGATCGGTCGCGGGGTATTTTGCTTATGCTGCGATCCTATTATTATTTGTGCAAATTCTACTAGGCGTTTGGTCAAGTAGTAATACGTCAAGCTTAATGTGTAGCGATTTCCCACGTTGTCAAGGACAGTGGTTACCCGCACAAGCCGATTTTATTAATGGACTTAATCTTTTTAACGGGGTTGTAACGCATTATTTTGGGGTGATCTCATTTGATGCCCAACTTGCTGTCCATTGGTTACATCGAGTAGGCGGGGGCATTACGTTCATTGTCCTCGTATTACTCATGTTGAATGTCACCTCAGTTCAACAACCAAAGCCCATACGTAAAGCGGGCCTGTTAATGAGTATCTTTTTACTCATTGAATTAGGTCTGGGTACGTTTAGTATTAAACTAGGCTTACCTCTATGGATTATGATGGCACATAATAGCTTTGCGGCTTTATTAATGTTGCCCTTAATTGCGATCAGTGTTTATAGTCGTTATGGTTTTGTCGTTGATGCCCCTCAAGTTGATGCGGTTATTGAAAAATCGCCTACCGTTGATGTTCAACCCAGTTCAACTGACCCTTTATATTTACGCTTAACCTCACAACTGAAAAAAACCCGTCATGGCTTAGGGGGAATTTTAACCAGCTTACCGCTCGGACAAAAAGGACTCAGTGAGGATTTATTAGATAAGATCGAAGCTCAATTATTGTTAGCCGATATTGGGGTGGAAGCAACGACCGACATTATTAATAAATTAACCGAAAATTTAGATAAACATCAACTTAAGGACAGTGAAGCCTTATTATTAGCGTTAAAGAAGGATTTATTAGACATTCTCACCCCGTGTGATCACCCACTCGTTATTTCTAAACAGGACAAGCCTTTTGTTATCTTAGTGATTGGTGTCAACGGAGCGGGTAAAACCACAACGATTGGAAAATTAGCTAAAAAGTTACAAAACCAAGGGCATAGTGTCATGCTCGCCGCAGGGGATACCTTTAGAGCAGCGGCAGTTGAGCAATTACAAGTTTGGGGCGAGCGTAATGATGTTCAGGTTGTTGCACAACATAGTGGAGCTGATTCCGCTTCAGTCGTATTTGATGCCTTGCAATCGGCACAAGCGAAAGGCATTGATGTCTTAATTGCCGATACCGCAGGTCGTCTACATACCAAATCCAATTTAATGCAAGAGCTGGAAAAAATTAAACGCATTATGGGAAAATTAGATGATACGGCCCCGCATGAAGTCTTATTAGTGTTAGATGCAGGGACGGGACAAAATGCCTTATCACAAGCTAAATTATTTAATGAGACCGTTACCTTAACGGGATTAATCTTAACTAAATTAGATGGAACCGCAAAAGGCGGGGTTATTTTTGCCTTAGCGAAACAATTAAATCTACCTATCCGTCATATCGGTATTGGCGAAGGCATTGATGACTTACAAGAATTTAATGCAAAACACTTTGTAGATGCCTTATTTGTAACTGACGAGTAAACCTATGTTAATTTTTGATAAAGTATGCAAACGTTATCCCGATACAGGGGATGTTTTACTTGATGTAAATTTTCAATTACATCATGGAGAAATGGCCTTTTTAACAGGCCATTCAGGCGCAGGAAAAAGTACTTTATTAAAACTTATTGCCATTATGGAACCGTGTACCCGTGGACAAATTTTCTTGGATGGGCGTAATTTAAATGAGACCAAAGAACACCATATTCCTTTTGTTCGTCGAAAATTAGGGCTTATTTTTCAAGATTACAAATTATTACCCGATAGAACCGTCTTTGATAATGTCGCGTTACCCTTAGTGATTTCAGGTTATGGGCATCAAGAAATAGGTCGGCGTGTTAGAGCCGCCTTAGATAAGGTCGGTTTGTTAAAAAAAGGAAAAAAATACCCGTTAGCCTTATCAAGTGGTGAACAACAACGTATAGGAATAGCGCGAGCCGTTATTAACAAACCCTCATTAATTCTAGCCGATGAGCCAACAGGGAGTCTTGACCCTGAGCTATCCTCCGAAGTAATGCGTATATTTGAGCAATTTCAACAAGTTGGCGTAACCATTTTAATTGCAACCCATGATATTAATTTAATTACACGGATGGGATATCGGGTATTAACCCTCCAAAATAAACAACTAATGGAGAGTGTACGGTTATGATGACACGACAAAGTAAGCATCTACAAAAACTTGCTAAAGTAGAAAAAGAAGAAGAGATTACCCCCCAAATTAAAAAAGTAGACGATCCTATTATTGAAAAATTTCAAGCTTATTTAGGACTCCATGCTCAAACCTTATTTTCAAGCTTAGGCCGATTAGCTCAAACGCCGTTTACCTCCACAATGACGATTACGGTACTCGCCATTAGTATCGCGTTAGCAAGCTGCTTTTATGTTTTATTAGGGAATGTTAAGCAATTAACGGGAAATTTAGAAGCGTCCAATCAAATTTCATTATTTTTAAAAGGTAATATTAGTGATTTAGAGGGGCGGAAATTAGCGGATAAAATCAAACTTTCCATTAATGTAAAAAGTGTCGATTTAATTACCCAAGATTCCGCTTTAGCAGAATTTCGAGATTACAGTGGATTTGGCAGTGCCTTAAATGCACTAGCAACTAATCCGCTTCCAACCGTCATTCAAGTCTTACCCAAAAACACCTTAGAAAGCAGTGAAGAGCTTCAACGCTTTGTGGATGAATTAGGGCGGTTAGATGAGGTGGATGTTTCTCAAATGGATATGCAGTGGTTACAACGCTTATTATCTATTATGGATTTAGCCCAACAAGGCGTTTTTTTATTGAGTTGCGTACTCAGTTTTGCGGTGTTATTTATTACTGGCAATACGATTCGCTTAGAATTAGAAGATCGCCGTGATGAGGTTTTAATTGCGAAATTAGTCGGCGCGACCCACGCCTTTATTCAGCGACCTTTTTTATATATTGGTTTTTGGTATGGTTTTTTTGCAGGAATGATTGCCTGGTTAATGGTCACGGTGATTATGTGGGTCTTAAAAACTCCGATGGAAAACCTATCTAAACTTTATGATAATAATTATAACGTTTTATTTTTAACGCTCTCAGAAAGCCTTATTTTAGTTTCCATCGCCTCATTACTGGGCGTACTAGGCGCGTGGATCGTGTTACGGTATCAACTTAAACAAATGAAGCTAGAATAACTCAATTGCGTTATTTGACTACCCACTTAAGATGAGACAAGTTGAGGTTAAGCCTCACTCCGTAGTATCCCGTCTTAAGTGGGTAGTCCATTATTTAAGCATCAATTAGACTTGTTTTTGAGAAGACTTTTTAATCCAGTGTTCTAACGATTCGTAGAGCAGTTTTGAATCAATGGGTTTAGGAACATGCGTGTTCATGCCTGCATCAATAAATTTCTGCTTTTCTTCATCCATCGCATAAGCGGTCATTGCGATAATCGGAATATGTTTAAGTTGTTCACGAATAAGTCCTGTAGCCTCTATCCCATCCATTTCAGGCATTTGTACATCCATTAAAATAGCATCATAATGGTTTTCAGGATCTAGGGCTTTTGTTACCGCCTCTTTCCCGTTATTTGCAATATCAATTTTAATACCGACCGCTTTTAAAAACTCAGTGGCCACTAATTGATTAATTTTATTATCTTCAGCTAATAAAATAGAACTATTTTCTAAAATATTAATTTTTTCAGGTTTAAGTGTTGTTTCTTTTTGAGGTTTGACAATAATAGGTGATTGTTCATCTTGAAAACCTAAGTTTACGGTAAAAGTAAAAATGCTTCCAATACCGAGGTCACTTTCTACAGAAATATGACCGCCCATTAATCCAGTCAGTTGCTTACAAATAGCCAGTCCTAATCCTGTACCCCCAAAGTGGCGAGTCGTTGAGCTATCCGCTTGTGTAAAGGGTTTAAATAATTTTTTTATTTGTTCAGGCGTAATGCCGATGCCAGAGTCTTGAATATTAAAAATCAATTCAACCCTTTTACCGGTACTATTGCCTTTTTTAATGGTGACAATAACTTCCCCTTGTTCTGTAAATTTTATCGCATTACTGATTAAATTGATTAATACCTGTCTTAAACGTAGAGAGTCACCCACTAAAAATTGAGGAACATTAGGGCTAATAGTACAGTATAGGTTGATGTTTTTTTCTAAAGCACGATTATTACTTAAATTAAGTGCGTTATCAATAACTTCAGAAGATAAATTAAACCCTTTCGATTCAATAGCTAACATGCCTGCTTCAATTTTAGAAAAATCTAAAATATCATTAATAATCCCCAGCAAATCTGAAGCAGAACTGTTTATTTTAGACAAAAAATCATGTAACTTAGGGTCAATATCCGTTTTTAAAGCCAGTTCACTTAAACCAATAATTGCACTCATAGGGGTACGAATTTCATGACTCATATTCGCTAAAAAATTACTTTTTGTTTGATTGGCTTGATTCGCCTTATCTTTTTCAATGATTAATTCTTTCTCAATGGTTTTTATTTCTTCCATCATCGTACTGAAACCCGTAAATAATGCACCATATTCATCATTACGTTGCATTTCTTTAGACAGATTATAATCGCTATTATCCGATACTTTTTTCATAATATTTAATAGCGCGTAAAGAGGGTTTGAAAAAATGCGCTGAATAAACGTAGCAAAGATAAAAATAATCAGTAAGGTAATACTAATAACAATTAATAGGGAATAGCCCAGTTTTTTAACTTTTTCTCTAAAGTAATAAGTATCAGCCGTAATGTGTAATAGCCCAATGATTTCCGTTTGATTTTTAATGGGAACAATGACATCAAAATTTTTCCAAAAATATAAAGTTTCTTCCGCTGGAAGATCAGTTTTATTATAGTTAAGTAGCTGTGCTTGTGATGCGTTTGTTAATTGTTGTTGTTGATCAAGGTTAATTTTATCATGAAAATACTTGACAAAAACCTCATTACTTGAATTGTAAATTAACGCGGACATAATACTGGGATTAACCGCCAGTGATGACAACACTTTATAAGCCGTTTCTTCATCACCAAAATCAATCGAAGCGGTGATATTAAAACTACTGACCTCCGCAAGTTGTTTTATATTTTCAATTTCATTTCTTTTAACCGCTTCAATACTGGTATAAAAGAGGACACTACTTGCAATAAATAAGGCTATTATTGCGGTTAAACTTAAAATGAGAACTAATTTAGTGCGAATTGAAATATCAGAAAATTTCTTGATCATTTATTTTTTCCAAAAAATAATACCTTAAGGCTTGCGATTAAAAAAATTAAGAATGCGCTTAATAATACCATTGATAAAATTTAAACGATAAAAGATTATTTAATTTTTTATTAAAGTTGTGTATGATAGGATGTAAAGGTTAAGTGGCTATGGCATAGAGAGGCTATCAACTTAAGATGGTGTAATAGTGAATCATTAGTGTAAAAGTGCAATGCTTTGCAGCTCTTATCCTCTAGTCTTATATTATGCAACGCTGAAAGGTGAAGTATGCACTTACCTATTTTTTATTCTACCTTAAGATGGTCATTTAAACAGAGCTTAAATTTAATTTTTATTCCTGAGGTTATGCTATTAAAGTACCGACTGTTTCTTAAATTTTCGCTATTATTTATTATTTGATTGACTTATAGAGATTAATTGTGCATAAGTGGTGGATAACGAGTTTATTCTTGAAGACACGAGTTAAGCAAAAAACCCTTTATAAGGTGTTTTGCTTGTGGGTTCTGTGGTTGCCTATTTTTTGCCTTCCATTACCTACTTATGCAGTCGACCGAGAACATCATAAAGCCATGTATTTAGGGCGTTTATCTAATTATGTTACTTGGCCCTCTATGGCAATCCAACCTGAAAGTAAGACGTTTAATTTATGTGTTTTGGGTGAGGATACTTTTAAAGGTTTTTTACAATCACTCTATACTGAAAAATCAATCAAAGACAAGCCAGTCAAAATTTATTATTTTAATAATATTGAAAATATCCCTAACTGCCATTTATTATTTATCAGTATTTCAAAACGTAAAGCGGTCTCTAAAATACTCAATTTTGTTAAAGACAAGCCTATATTAACCATTAGTGAAACGCGTGGGTTTACAGGAAAAAAGGGAATTATTCAATTTTATATGCAAGCTCAAAGAGTGCGCCTTAAAATTAATAATCAGGCGGCTATTAGTCAGGGTTTAAAAATAAGTTCCAAACTACTGGCCATTGCTAACGTTATTAAATAGGTATCGGTTCTATGAGAAAATTAGTCGTTGTTGTACTGAGTCTTGTTATACAAAGTCTAGTAATCGCATCGGCTGCTGAAGAAAAAACGGCCCCTAATTTAAAACAGTCACTAGATAATACCTCGTTAGAAGCACTCTTAAACATAGAAACCGATCTTAAAACAACCATGGGTAATCGTGGAAACTCGGTTGATTTGTTAAAAACGAACGTTCCTGTTGATGTTGTCACCGCAGAACAAATTAATCATTCAGGTTATACCGAGTTAAGCAAAGTGTTACAACGGTTTATCCCTGGGTTTAATTTTCCACGCCCCGCCAATGATGATGGCACCGATCATATTCGCCCGTTTACGTTGAGGGGCATGGCACCCGACCAAGTTTTAGTCCTCATCAATGGTAAACGTGTTCATAGCAGTAGTTTATTGCATGTGAACGGCACCATTGGACGTGGATCAACAGGCGTTGATTTAAATACCATTCCGTTACGTTCCATTGAACGCGTCGAAGTATTAAGAGGCGGCGCAGCGGCTCAATATGGGTCGGATGCGATTGCGGGCATTATTAATATTATCCTTAAAACAGGCAGTGAAGAGCATCGCCTAACCACAACAATGGGTCAAACCTATTCAGGTGATGGCGCACTTTACCAAACCGATATTCACTATGGTATTTCATTGCCTTTGGATGGTTTTGTTAATGCAACCGCTGAATTTCGAGATCGTAGTCGAACCAATCATGCCTTAATTGATGGTCGGCAGCAATACTTTGACGACGATGTTAGAAATAACGACCCTATCCATCAAAATAACCGCTTTGGCGACCCCGATACACAAGACTTTTTATTTGCGCTTAATTCTGAATTGCCTTTATCCGATGATATTATCATTTATCTTCATGCCACTATGGATTACCGTAAAAGTGAGGCGGGGGCTTTTTTTAGACGACCTGCGGATAACCGAAATGTTAGAGGCATTTATCCTAATGGTTTTCTACCGATTATCGCCCCTGAGATGATGAACTACACCACAACAACGGGTATAAAAGGTGAAATAGACAACGGTCTAAAATGGGACTTAAGTCATACTGTCGGTGGAAACCAGTTAGATTATTATGTTAAAAATTCACTCAATACCTCGTTAGGAACAAAGAGTCCACGAACATTTGATTCGGGCGGACTCAGTTCTAGGCAACATACAACGACCTTAGATTTATTTAAAAACATCAATTTAGGGCTAAAAAAACCCATCAAATTAGCAGGTGGTTTTGAATGGCGTTATGAAAATTTTGCAATTAATGCGGGCGAAGCCTCTTCCTATATTCAAGGGGATGTTCCTATTTTAGATGGGCCTAATGCCGGTAATAGTGCCTCATCAGGTGCGCAAGGGTTTGGTGGTTTTAGAGAAGAGAATGTACTCGACCGAGATAGACACAATTTTGCAACCTATTTAGATTTAGGGATTGAATTAGCCGATAAATGGTCACTCAATCTTTCAGGACGGTATGAATATTTTAGTGATTTTGGTTCTAGCCTCAATGGGAAGTTTTCACTTGGCTATCAAATTCATGATCACCTTTTGTTACGAAGCTCCGTAAGTACGGGCTTTCGCGCGCCTTCACTGCAGCAATCTTATTTTAATCATACCTCAACATTAACCAATTTAAATGGCAGTCTCAATCGCGCTGAAATTTTAGGGGTTAACTCATCCGTCGCGAAAGAATTAGGGGCAAGTTCTTTAGAAGCCGAAGAATCAGAACATTTTACCCTCGGTTTTATTTATCAACCCACCGTTAATTTTTCATTGAGTGCCGATTATTTTTACACCAAAATAAAAAATAGAATTATTTTCTCCCGTAATATTTCCTCTAGCACCTCCATAGATAACGATATTTTAGCGTTAATCCCTTCCCGTTTTTTTAGCAATGCGATTGATACGGAAACGCAAGGGGTTGATTTGCGTGCAAATTACCATTTAGATTTACAAGAGAACGGCGACTTAAAATTCACCGTCGGTTATCATTATAATAACAATAAGATTATAGGTGATGTCCGTTCACCCGCGATTTTAGGCAAAGAAGGGGCGGGTATTTTTCTCAGTGATCGAGATAAAGAACGTTTAGAACTCGGTCAACCTAATGATAACTTAATCTTAATGGCGCATTATAAGCAAGGTAACTTTGATGGCGTAGTTAAATTAATTAAAGCTGGGGCCTTTTCTGATCAAAAAGAACGTCCTGATAGTCAATGGCTGACCGATATAGATTTAGCCTATCAAATTCATTCTAATTTCAATGTGGCCATCGGCGTTCATAATTTATTTAATACCGACCCAGAACGTAATAGTGAAGATGGTGAATTTCCACGAAGCGCGCCTTACGGTTATAACGGTGGATTTTATTATGCCCGTTTAGCGGCTGATTTTTGAGTTGTTTTAATGAAAAAATTAGTTTTTATTAAAGTTATCTTATCCTTAACTTATTTAGTCAGTACATCACCTATTGCACAAGATAAGCCCCCTACCCCACCCCTTGAAGAAACCTCACTTGCTGACTTATTAAACATGGAAATGGATGCTCAAGCCAGTATAGGCAGTCGTGGAAAGGCGGTTGATTTACTGGAAGCTAAAGTCCCTGTTGATGTCATCACCGCTGAAGAAATTAAACATTCGGGTTATACCGAACTGAGTAAAGTGTTACAACGTTTTATTCCAGGGTTTAATTTTCCACGTCCCTTTATTCGTGATGGAAGTGATCATATTCGTCCTTTCACCTTAAGAGGAATGTCTCCTGACCAAGTTTTAGTCTTAATCAATGGTAAACGTGTTCATAATAGCAGTTTATTGCATGTCAACGGCACAATAGGGCGCGGATCAACGGGAAGTGATTTAAATACAATTCCTTTAGCTTCTATCGCACGTATTGAAGTACTCAGAGATGGAGCAGCGGCTCAATATGGCTCAGATGCTATTGCAGGAATTCTTAATATCATTCTTAAATCTGGTGGAGAAGAACGCCGAATAAGTTCGACTGTGGGGCAAACGTATCAAAGTGATGGCGAATTGTATCAAACGGATATTCATTATGGAATAGGCTTACCCTTAGATGGTTTTATTGATTTGACCGCAGAATTACGCGATCGTAATCCAACAAACCGTACCCTTTCAGATACCCGTCAACAATACTTTGAGGGGGATATTAGGAATAATAACCCTCCGACACAAAATGATCGAGGCTACCAATTTAAGACGGGACATCCAGCAATTTCAAAGGGTTAGAAAACACACGCTTTCGACTATTTCTAGGAAGCGGTAACTCGCCCATTTCATTCAGTAGCCATGAAAACAAGTCTGGAAACTCGGTATCAAATAAACGCATGGCGGCGGTTGTGCCATCCTCACGTTTGATTCCGTAGTTATGAATGACCGTCAACGCGTTTAATCGCTTTTTATTCAAACCTCGCCCATTGCGATACATTTGCGATAAACAGCCATTTCGCCCTTCCACCGCAGATGAACTGCGTTGAAACTGCCTTGCCATATGCTCCGCCAATGTTAGCCATCGCTGCATTTCACTGATTGATAACTTTGCACTAAATGGGTCTGATTTGAGCTTATCAGACGCGGTTTCCCAAGCTTTTCGATAGTTTTCCTTTGACCTGCGGCTTTTAGTTTGTTCCATTTTCTGATGCCAATAAACAACGGGTAATAATGTTGTGGTCAACCAATATTCGGTATCCGCATCAAGCCCCAAATTTTGCAAGGTTTCGCGTACCCAAAGCCACCAAAAACTGATGGATACCGCTAACGGTTTTATTTGATTACGAAACTTTTTCATCACGCCTTTATGATCGTTAATCCCTTGTTTTTCCGCTATTTTTTCAAAGGCTCGCGCTCTTAACTCTAGCAACTTCTCAACCTGTTCCGCATCGTTTCTACGACTATCATTGAGTGAAAAAGGATGAACTTCATCCGCAATCCCTTGTAAGTTTTCGTGATAATCTGTTTGTATTTTTTTGGCTTCTTCAAGCTCTTTTTCAGCCGTTATCCGTGTTGTTTTAAGTCCAATAATTTTCTGCATCGTTGCCGTTTTAGAAACAGTAGACTCTGCGGTTTGCGCTGCTTGCCGCTGTTTTTCAGCCCTTGCTGCACGCCTGCCGATTTTCGCGCCTAACCAGCGACTCATATCTTGTTGAGCATGAAAAATATCTGCCCCCGATTCGCACTTAAACCCCGTCACTGCCATTTTTATCAACGCCTTAGCGCGATCACTAATCGCATGATTAACCTCAATGCCTAATGATTCTAATCGTGGCGAAACCTTTTTATACCAAGTATCGTAGCACCTATCATCGCTAATATCTTCCAACAAAAGATAGCCAGAACGTAAGTCCATTAAAACTAAAATCATAAAGTTGCCGAAAAAAGTCTCATCCAGCCCAGCAACAACTTTACGTGTTTGTTTTTTCACACTTTTTTCGCATTCTTGCTGAAACTGCAGGCAATAAGACTTCCATTTTATTGATTTGAGTCCGCAGTGCGTCGGGTGATACGCCCACATGGGTGTCAATCCGTATCATTTTAAAAAACAGCGATAAAGTCTCTGCACCTACGCCTGCCTTTAATCCAAAGACATACAAGGCGGAAAACACCATTAATCTTTGCCAAGAACTACCTGCCTCGGTTTCCCATAATGATGATTCAGGATGTCGATTTCGCTTTGTTTGCGCTTGACGATGACGATGCACACTGCTTTTTGAGCGACCAACAATTGAAGCTAAGTTACGAACAGTTTGCTTGCCTGTTGTTGTAATTTCAGCGATAATTGCGTGACTAGCTGCGCGTATTTTCTGTGTTGTTCTGTTTTTTTAGTCATTAACCTATGATACAAGAATATCGCAGTTAGTTCTTTATTTTGTCCCGTCTTAAGTTGGTAGCCATGATCGAAGAGGCGACCCTAATACTCAGAATTTTTTATTTGCACTTAATTCAGAATTGCCTTTATCTGATGATATTATCGTTTATCTTCAGGGGACAACCAATTATCGTGAAAGTGAATCAAGTGCATTTTTTAGACGTCCTTTAGATAATAGAAATGTGAGAAGTATTTATCCTAACGGTTTTTTACCTTTAATTTCACCGACTATTTTTGATTATAATGCAACGGTTGGAGTGAAAGGCGAAACAAATTTTAATTTAAATTGGGATTTAAGTCATACTGTTGGAGGAAATCATATTGATTATACTCTTAACAATTCACTTAATACTTCATTAGGGATTAAGAGTCCTACAACATTTGATGCGGGCGGGTTGGGTGTTAGACAGCATGTGACCAATTTAGATTTGTTTAAATCGGTTGATTTAGGACTGGACTCGCCTATTAAAATAGCGACAGGTTTTGAGTGGCGTTATGAAATGTTTGAAATAAATGCAGGGGAAGAAGACTCTTATCGTGACGGTGGCGTACCTGTTTTAGATGGGCCTAATACAGGGCAAACTACGATGGCAGGAGTACAGGGGTTTCCAGGATTTAGTCAAGAAAATGCGACACAAAAAGATCGACATAATTTTGCCACTTATATTGATTTAAACACACAGTTTTATGATAGCATCTCGGTAGGATTAGCGGGACGTTATGAATATTATAGTGATTTTGGTTCGACTTTGAATGGGAAGTTTTCCTTGGGGTATCAAGTAGTGGACTCAATTTTGTTACGCGGCTCAGTAAGTACTGGATTTCGCGCACCTTCATTACAACAATCCTTTTTTAATTCAACGTCTTCCTTGATAGATGGCGGTGAAATTAATTCAGTAGCAACGATAGCATTGGGTTCACCGCTTGCAAATGCATTAGACGCAAGACTGTTAAAACCTGAAACATCGAAAAACTTCACGATGGGATTCATTTATAAACCCACTGAAAATTTTTCAGTCAGTGTGGATTATTTTTATACACAAATTATTGATCGAATTATTTTGTCCGATAATATTAGTATTGTTAATGCACCTGAAATAACCCCTGCTTTAGAACCTTATGGTTTATGGGCTGCGCGTGGTTTTATTAATGCGATTGATACTGAAACGCAAGGCGTGGATTTACGAGCTAATTATGAGTTAGATTTTAAAAATAAGGGTCATTTAAAACTAAGTGCGCGTTATCATTACAATAAAAATAGAGTTGATGGGCCTATTCAATCCCGTATTATTTTAGATGCGGCTGGAAATAACCTGTCTTTTTCTGAAAAAGAACGAGAGCGATTAGAATTTGGTCAGCCGAATGAAAGTTTAATTTTAATGGCGCATTACAAAAGCAGGGGGTTTGATGGTGTTATTAAACTGATTAAAGCGGGCGCGTTTTCTGAAGAAGCGCAGCGTTTAAAGAGTCAATGGTTAGCCGATATAGATTTAAGCTATCAAGTACATTCTAATTTTAATGTCGCTGTTGGTGTACATAATCTGTTGGATAGTCAGCCCAGTCGCAATGCTTTAAATGGGCAACTTTTAACGTCCTCACCCTACGGTTATAATGGTGGGTTTTATTATTTTCGCTTAACAGCCGATTTTTAATAAGCTACGCTACTTAGATAGCGCAGCTTAATATCACAGGTTTCTGTTTAAAACGTTATGATTCCCCTTCATCTTTCTTAATTTCATCCAAATTCCCCTCATAAGGCGTTACATATTTACAGACTTTTTGAGGACACACTTTTTCTTCACCTCGACGCTTCGTAGTTTTAAGCGTCAGAATAGGCCATTGACAATCAGGACAGGCTTCTTTAAGCGGAGGATTCCAAAGTGCGTATTTACATTTGGGGTATTTTTCACACGAATAAAATATTTTCCCAGAACGGGCTTTGCGTTTTAAAATATTTCCCTTATGACATTCAGGACATTCAATCCCTGTATCTTCAGGCTTTTCTAAAGGTTCGATATGTTTGCAATCGGGATAACTACTACAGCCAATAAACTTCCCATAACGTCCTGTTTTAATAATCAAATCCGAATCACACGTCGGACATTTTCGACCTTCAACAACTTCAGGTTGACTTGATTCGGAACCATCATCATTAAGATTGCGCGTATAAGAACACTCTGGGTAGTTAGTACACCCAATAAAACGTCCATTTCGACCTAAGCGAATAGATAAGGGATGACTGCATTCTGGGCATTTTTCATCTAAGGCTTCTTGCGTTACATCTTTACGCTGTACCGTTTCATCTTTTTCTTTAACCAAATCTTTAAAAGGCTGCCAAAAATCGGTCATTAAAGGCACCCAATCTTTTTCACCTCGCGAAACTGCATCCAACTCATCTTCTAAATTAGCGGTAAAATTATAATCGACATATTTAGTAAAATGCTCGGTTAAAAATTTATTAACAATACGCCCGACATCGGTTGGGTAAAAACGCTTTGTTTCTAACGTCACATACTCACGATTTTGGAGTGTTGAAATAATTGCCGCATAGGTTGAAGGACGACCAATGCCATGTTCTTCTAATGATTTAACTAAACTGGCTTCACTGTAACGAGGCGGTGGCTCCGTAAAATGTTGATTGGCTACGATTTCATTTAAAGGAATTTTATCGCCTTGATTAAACGACGGTAAAAAATACTCCTTATCATCATCTTCTTTATCATCATCCAAGCCTTCTAAATAGACCGCCATAAACCCAGGTTTAGCAATCGTAGATCCAGTCGCCCTAAAAATATTAGTTTCTGTCCCACAATGAAAATCAATGGCCATTAAATTTAAAGTCGCATGAGTCATTTGACACGCAATGGTTCGCTTCCAAATTAACGTGTAAAGCTTATACTGTTCGGGACTTAGAGACGATTTAATTTGGCTTGGTTGCTGGTTTACCGACGTAGGGCGTACGGCTTCATGCGCCTCTTGTGCATTTTTAGATTTTGTTTTAAATTGTCGAGGCTCTTTAGGCACATTTTCACTGCCATAAGTGTCGGCGATCAACTCACGAATTTCAGTGATCGCCTCTGCCGCTAGATTAACCGAATCCGTTCGCATATAGGTGATAAGCCCTGCTGTTTCGCCATCGACCTCAATCCCTTCATACAGTTGCTGAGCCACAATCATCGTGCGTTTCGTGGTAAACCCTAATTTACGCGCCGCTTCTTGTTGCAGGGTCGATGTGGTAAAAGGCGGGGATGGGTTACGTTTACGTTGTTTCTTTTCAATCTTTGCAACCGTTAATTGACCGTCTGCCGCCTCTATTAAGTGCTGCTGTGCGTCATTAGCTTGGGGAGCCGCCGTAATTGAAAACTGCGATAATTTTTTACGGTCCAGATACGTCAGTTTAGCTTTAAACGTTTGTTTTTCAGCGGTAACATGAGCATCAATGGTCCAATATTCGCGGTTTTTAAAGGATTCAATTTCAATAGCCCGTTCAACAATCATCCGCAACGCAGGACTTTGGACACGACCCGCCGAAAGCCCACGACGAATTTTTTTCCATAATAAGGGCGATAAATTAAACCCCACTAAATAATCTAATGCGCGCCGTGCTTGTTGCGCATTGACTAAATCAATCCCTAATTCAGAAGGATTGGCAATCGCTTCTGTCACGGCTTTTTTAGTAATTTCATGAAAAACAACCCGATGAACGGGTTTATTTTTAAGTATTTTTTTCTCTTTTAATAATTCCAACAAATGCCATGAAATAGCCTCCCCTTCCCTATCAGGATCGGTTGCTAGATACAGGGTATCAGCTTTTTTAAGGGCTTTAATAATTTCTTGAACATGCCGTTGATTACGTTCTATCAACTGATATTTCATTGCAAAATTATTTTCAGGATCAACGGCCCCCTCTTTAGGCACGAGATCACGAACATGACCGTAAGAGGCTAAGACATGAAAATCTTTTCCTAAGTATTTTTCAATTGTTTTGGCTTTTGCAGGCGATTCTACAATAACTAGGTTTTTACTCATTATGTTTTAAACTCTACAGTTTTAATGTAAATAGGCAGGGGATAAATCGTAAACGATGTCTTCCATTCTCGAATAGGCAACTTCATCATCAGATTGAGTCAGAAGTATCATTAATACAATCCATTTCAGCTCATCTAAGTAAATTACCTCATTTTCTAAAACCAAGGCTCGATCAATCACTGTTTCTCGATGATCTGGTGATAAAATACCCGTGTGTTCCAGAAAAATTAATAAATTACGACAGTCTAAGTCCAAATGTCTTTTTTCAGATTCAGAAAAAATTCTAAAGGCTTGTGTTTCACATTCACGCTTATCATTTTCATTTAAGGATTCTAACCATGCAAAGGCTAAATTAACATTCGGCAACGCAAAGCCTGCTTGGAGTAATTCATCTCTAATGGCGTGACTATTGGGAAATAAATCCACATTATCTTCTAAATAATTCTCAAATATATAAATGAGTACATCAAACATAATTTATTTTTGTATTGGTTTAAGTTAGTGTGTTTTTAAATATCCCCCACCCGGTGCGGCACTAATATGCCCTTGTAGTTCTAAAATCAGCAACATTGAAGAGATAACATCAGCAGAATAGCCACTTTCCTCAACTAAAATATCCACCGATGTGGGACTAAACATAATAAGATTCAATAGATTTTGCTGGGCTAGGTCAAGTTCTGATTGATTATTTGTTGACTTAGAAATGCTATGTTGTTGATTGTATTGATTTAGCTCTTGTAAAATATCATCCGTTGTTTCGACTAGTTTTGCGCCTTCTCGAATTAAACTATTACAGCCTTTCGCTAAGGGGTTATTAATTGAACCTGGAATAGCAAAAACATCCCGATTTTGCTCTAAAGCTAACCGCGCACTAATTAATGAACCACTTTTTTTAGCCGCCTCAACGACCAATAATCCTAAACATAACCCACTAATAATCCGATTACGTCGTGGAAAATTACTGGCAATCGCATTTGTACCCAGTGGAAATTCTGAAATCATCGCCCCTGACGTTACAATTTCGGTTGCCAGTGATTTATGCGCGGCAGGATAAACACGGTCAAGCCCCGTCCCTGCCACCGCGATTGTATTACCTGTGGCTTTTAAGGCCCCTTGGTGACTGCACGCATCAATTCCCAAGGCTAAACCGCTATTAATGGTAAATCCTTGGTTAGCAAGACTATAGGCGAAATCAAAGGCAATTCGCTTGCCCTCAATAGAGGGGTTTCGACTCCCCACAATAGCAATTTGAGGCGTTGAGAGTAATTGCTTTTGACCGCGTAAAAATAATAAGGGCGGGGGGTCTGAAATTTCTTTGAGTTGCTGCGGATAAAAAGGATTGTCTAAAGTTAGAAGATGATTATTTTCTTGAGATAGCCACGCTAAATCATTATCAACACGCGTCCAGTCAGGGTTTTGAATCCCTTTAATCACTTTATTATTAAGGCCTAATGCCGTAAGGGCTTGTGTTGATTCTGAAAAAACAGCCTCAGGCGGACAATGATCGAGAATTTTTAAAAACGTACGACACCCCACGCCAGAGACGCGTAATAATGCAAGCCAGTGTTTCATAAATGAATTATTAGTCTAAGGAGTCATCAACAGGCGTTTTAATTTTATCCAAAATATGAATAGCCTGCGTTGCTCTTAATATCAAGGCGTAACTCACTCGTTTAAAATTACGAAAAATCATTAAGGCACCCGCTAATTCGTCAGGCAATTGAACAACGGAATCATCACGTTCTTGATTAATCGTATCAGTAATAAGACGGCCCCGCTGATAAATATCTAAAACATGCCCTACTTTTAAACCATCAACCGTGCCTTTATCAATAACGACAATATTATATTTTCCAATTTGGGAGACCCCGTCTAAGACACTAATAATCGTTCCCTTTATTATTTTTTTAGGGTATTCGGGAAAGTAATTAAGTTCCGATGGCCGCTTAGTCGCCTCCATTAAACGATCCCCTCGTCGCACTTCTTGCGTCGATTTCGTTATCATTAACGTAGCAGGATCACCCTCTCGTTGTAACGTAGCACTGGCAATATAAAGGGCTTCATAGCCTAATAACTCTTTCGTGTCAGGATTAATATAAGCGTCGCCTTTACGATACACCGCATAATCCAGCGTTGTTGGGGTTAATATCGAACGAACATAAACTCGCGTTCCAGCTCCCCCAATAAGATGTTCACCTGCAAAATCAATCACATAGGGCGCGGCATTAATTTCATCATCATTGACAACCTTCGGGGTACTTAAAAACTGCATAATCGCGTCAGCAGGGATTTTTTTCAATGCCTCCTCAATGTCTTCAATACGAGTACGTGGGTATAATTTCAACTCGCGTCGATAAACATTACGCGGGGTTAATGATTTTGACGATTGCTTGGACAAGTTGCCTGTCGAGGCATTCGTATTTTTTTTCGTATTTTTTTTCGTCTTGAGGTCAGGGTCTTCACCTGCGATCACAGTAAGACTTAAAAGTAGCCCTGCTAGACCTGTTAATTTTTTTAAAAATGCCATTGTTTAACTCGATTGTTCTTCAATTTGATAATATCTGGATGTAAAGTCTAGATGAATTCAGATAGAATACTAGTATTAAAATAATTATGGAGAAATTGGTGGCCATCTTACCTATTCTTGAGTTCCCTGATGAGCGTTTACGCAAAAAAGCAGCGGTTATCAAAAAAGTAGATAAAAAAATTAAAAAACTTGTCGATGATATGACTGAAACCATGTATGAAGCGGAAGGAATAGGTCTTGCCGCAACACAAATCAATCATCATCTACGGTTAATTGTTATTGATATTAGTGAAAATAAGGATACCTGTTTATGCCTTATTAACCCTGAAATCATTGAAAAAGAAGGTATTGAAGAATCCGAGGAAGGCTGTTTATCCGTGCCTAATTTTTTTGAAATAGTTCAACGGGCTGAACGGATTAAAATTAAAGCCCTAGATCGCGAAGGACAGCCTTATGAATTAGAGGCTGAGGGCTTGTTAGCTGTCTGCATTCAACATGAAATGGATCATTTAAAAGGCACGTTATTTGTAGATTATTTATCCGCCTTAAAACGCCAACGAATTAAAACCAAGTTAGAAAAAATTCACCGAAAAAATCGTAAATAGCCTGACTATTATTCCATTTTTTTAAATTTGATGACCACTGCTCCAGTGAAGTTTTTTGCGTAATATATCAAAAAAATCATAGTCTTGAGGGTGTAACATTTTAATAGACATCGACGATTTACTGATTAAAATTTTATCACTCATGCGGACCTCGGGAATATCAAGATAATCACAGGTTACTTGAGCATTAATTTGTTTTGACTGACAAAAACTAATTTCAATTTTACAATCATCATTCACCACAATAGGGCAATTTGATAAGGTGTGAGGGTTTAAAGGGACTAAAACAAACGCACTCAAGCTCGGATGTAAAATAGGCCCACCTGCCGAAAGTGCGTAGGCTGTTGACCCTGTTGGCGTAGAAACAACCAAACCATCGGAACGTTGTGAATTAAGAAATTTACCGTCAACGTGAGTGACAATCTCAATCATACTTGGGGTTATCCACCGATGGATAACCACTTCATTCAACGCGGTTTCTTCATGAATAATATGCGCATCACGAACAATTTGAGTTTGCAAAAAATAACGACGTTCTTCTTTGTAATTACCTAAGAGTATTTCGGTTAAATAGTCACACATTTTTTTAGGCGATATATCCACCAAAAAACCAATACGGCCTAAATTAATCCCAATGAGCGGAACATTGTAAACGGCACTCCAACGGGCGGCTAATAAAAAAGTCCCATCGCCTCCTGCGGCAATCATCAAATCACAATGGGCCCCTAATGTTTCGATGGGATAAGCATCAATAGAGGGATCATCAATAAATGGCGCACTGTTTTTTGCAACAATAATTTGATAGTGTTGTTGTTTTAAAAACTGAAATAACGTCATTAAAGTTTTTGCAATACTTGAATCACTGGGTTTACCGATAATTCCAATGGTCTTAAATTGAACGGGCATTGTTGATAAGTAAATCAATAAAATGACAGAATTATAACCACTGTTATGGTTCTATAGTAAAAAATATGTTTAAACTTAAAAATTTACCGCAAATATACACCCTCATTATGAGAAAAACGACCGCGTTTGTCGTCAGTATTGATTATGCGAGTCTACGATGAAAATATTTTAGGGACGCTCTATCACACTACGCTTAAGCATCATTTAGGGGGGGCGAGGAACGCTTCATTCTGGCTTTATTAATGATCTAAGCAAACCCAATGCTCAGTTTTTACGTGCCGAGAAAAATCTGCCCATCATCGCGCGTAATCTGTTGTTATTTTGGAAATCAGTAACGGCCACTTTATTGTTAAGTCACTTAATATTGATTTATTTACTGACGTAATCGTGACCCGTTTTAAACGATCACGATAGGAATCATCATGCCCAAAATACCCCTGTTTTTTTACTGTTTTTTGATTCTAATCCCCTTAGATTCAAAGGCATTACCTGATTTTACTGAAATGGTAAAAAACAAAGGTAATAGTGTCGTGAATATCACCACACAGCAGAATGTCAACCTGACTCAAACGCCCCTGCAACAAAATAATGCGTTAATGGCTAATACCATTGGGTCGGGATTTATTATTTCTCAGCAAGGCCATATTGTGACTAATTATCACGTCATTAATAAAGCCTCTGTTATCGTTGTCAAGCTCAAAAATCAACGTGAATTTATTGCTACATTAATCGGGGGCGATCAAAAAATCGATATTGCCTTATTAAAAATACAAGCTGAACACTTACCCGTGGTGACGCTTGGTCATGCGGATACCTTAAACGTAGGGGAATGGGTTGTGGCTATTGGCTCGCCTTATGGACTGGAGCAATCCGTCACCGCTGGGATCATTAGTGGAAAAAATCGGCAATTATCAACCCATAATAAGATTCCTTTTATTCAATCGGATGTCATCATTAACCCTGGAAATTCAGGCGGCCCGTTATTTAATTTACAAGGCAATGTCATCGGAATCAATTCACAAATATACAGTCATTCAGGGGGGGTATCAGGGGTTATCCTTTGCGATTCCCATTAATATTGTGATGCAGGTTGTGGAACAACTTAAAAACAAAGGACAGGTAACGCAAGGTTGGCTCGGTGTTCAAACCCAAAATGTAACGGATGATTTAGGAACGCCATTTTAATAATACCCGAAACTACACATTGGTTTACGCAATAAAACATATAAATCATGACAATAGTTCGGACAGTTTTTGTAACCCATTGATTTAAAAAGAATTTACCAACACATCTCGTAAATATAAAACACTTTAAAATCAATGCCTTATAAAATTAAGACCGCTATCTTTTTTAAAACTGTCCGAAGTATTGATGAAGAACATGAAGTTTTAATGATTTTTCTTCATGTTCTTCATGGTAAAAATATATTTTAAGTTTCGGGTATTATTTAGTTCTCATTCCTTAGCTCTGCAAACATGGGACTCAGCAAATGAAAAGTTTGTGGGTGAATTATCGTTAGAGGAAAAACAACGCTGGATTATTAACCTTAAAAACTTGTTGGCCAAATTAGAAGCAGACGATAGTAAAACCCGTCGTAACTTACTTAATCGTTTAGGTCAATTGTACAATTCATTAGCTGATTACGATAAGGCATTGGAATGTTACCAACAAAACTTAAACCTTTGCTGAGAGTTAGCGGATAAAAAAAATGAAAGGGTGACTTTAACTTTAAATAATATTTCACAGATTTACCAAGTGAGAGGCGACTACGACACCGCGTTACGCTATTTAGAAAACTCGCTGAAAATCCACCAAGACATTGGCGATAAATCGGGTGAAGGGACTACGCTGAATAACATCTCGCAAATTTATAATACTCAAGGCGACTACGACACCGCGTTATGCTATTTAGAAAACTCGCTGAAAATCCACCAAGACATTGGCGATAAGGCAGGTGAATGTGCTAGTTTATTTAATCTAGCTCATATTTATCAACAAAATGGAAATAATCAGCACGCTTTAAACACTTGGCGAAAAGTATATAAAATCGCAAAAAAATAAGCAATGCTCAAGCATTAGAAGCATTGGAAGACCTAGCAAAAGAATTAGGTGGGGACGGTTTAGAATTTTGGGAGTCAGAAACAAAAACTGCTAAATAATGAATCTTTCCTTTCTTCTGTTTTCTATTATTTAAGCTTGCTGGTTTATACAATTAGCCATAGAATAAAGTATGAAAATTGAATTTGATCCTAGAAAAGCGACTGTTAATCCGATTAAACACGAAGGAGTCACTTTTGAAGAAGCCAAAGCCGTTTTACTCGACCCATACACCTTAACCCATGAAGATAAAGACATCATCAATGAACAGCGTTTTATAAGCTTAGGAATGGGGGCAAAAGCACGAGTATTAATCGTTGTTTGGACATTACGCGCTGAAACCATTCGCCTAATCTCTGCATGGAAAGCAAACCAATCACAAAAAAAACGCTATGAACAACAATTCTGATCCACTATTCGACAACTACCAAGCCATGGATTTTGAAGAGGCAAAACCTATTGAAAAAATTCCAGCATTGGCAAAACTACAAGCGCAACACGACAAAAAATCTAAAATAACCATGCGAGTTGATAATGATACCCTAGCCATTTTCAAAGCCCGTGCAGAAATAATGGGCGGAAATTATCAAACACTGATGAATGATGCTTTACGCCAATTTTCACAAGGTTTAACTTTATCTGAGTTAATAAAAAAAACAATTCGAGAAGAATTACATAATAATTAGCAAGTAGTCTGTATCAAACTTGCGTAATACAAAAATCCTCGCGCTTTACAACTTATCAAAATTTTCAGCTTCAACATCAGTTACGTAGGGTAGGCTAAGCCACCCTACGTAACCCCTAAACCTTTTTCAATTTTTTCAAATCAAGTCCCTCTCTTTCCTGATAAAATAAACGCCCTTAAAAAAACCAGCATAAATAGGAAAACAATGAATATAACCCGACTCGGTACAGAACGACGACGAATGAGTAAAATAGTCATCCATAATCAAACGATCTATTTATGTGGACAAGTCGCAAAAGATTCAACCGCCGATATTAGCGAACAAACCCGCACCATGCTGGAAAAAGTAGACACGTTACTAAAGGAGGCAGGCAGCGATAAAAAACATATCTTATCAGCCACCCTCTATATCAAAGACATGCGCTATTTTGCCGACATGAATGCCGTTTGGGATAACTGGGTTGCTGAAGACTATTCACCCGCTCGCGCCTGTGTCGAGGCGAGTTTAGCCCGTGATGAATTACTGGTTGAAATCTCCGTTATCGCCGCGGTAAAAACATAACCCATTGATCTAAAATTAACGTAAACGCTAGGTTAGACGAATGAAAGGACATACTAAATTTGCCCTAGGACTTCTCATTGTAGGTGTTTTAAGCCTTATCATTGCAAAAGTCGTCCATACACAGTGGCAAGATAATAAACTATTTTCATTAACCGATGCAGGTTCTAGCAAAGGCAAAATAACCATCGGGATCGACAACTGGATTGGCTATTTCCCCTTATGCTCCCCTGTCATGAAACGCCGTCTTTACCAACAAGGCTATCTACTGGAATGCATTGAAGACCAAGGCGATTATGAACAACGCCTCGAGGCCTTAAATACGGGATCCTTAGATATGGCGGTCGCCACCGTGGATAGCTATTTAATCAATGGTCAAAAAACGCAATACCCTGGGACTATTATCGCCGTATTAGATGAATCTAAAGGCGGTGATGCCTTATTAGCTTGGACCGATAAAATTGCAACACTGGACGATTTACGCAAAAATAAAACCGCAAAAATTGCCTTTACGCCCAATTCACCTTCCGATTACCTACTCAAAACCATCGCCGTTCATTTTGATATTAATCATTTAAAACAACGTCAAAACTGGCCTGTTTTAACCCGAGGGTCTGAAGATGCCTTACAACGCTTACTGAATAAAGACGTAGATGCGGCCGTTCTGTGGCAACCTGATGTATCTAAAGCCCTAGCTCAAACAGGTATTCATTTATTACTCAGTACCGAGCAAACGCAACAACTCATTGTTGATGTGTTAATGGCAGGTAAAGAAATGATCCAGAATAAACCTGATGTCATTAGCCTTTTACTCACCGAATATTTTCATACCCTCAAATACTATCGTGATAATCAAAGTGAATTATTAACCGATGTCAAAGAGCTAACTAAATTAGAAGACAAAGCCGTTAAATCATTATTAAAAGGCGTGCAATGGCAAGGATTAACTGAAAATGCACACAAATGGTTTGGAACCGTTGCCGTTAATGGCTTGCCTGAGCAAGAACTCATTGAAACCATTCATGCCAGTATTGCTATCTTTATAGATTATGGTTCAATAACCACCTCCCCTTTAATTAATAACGACCCTTATCGCATTATAAGCAGTCACTTTATTGCCGAGGTTTACCAAAAATTAGGCTTACCGAATGTAATGGTTGCCCTAGAAACCCATCAGTTTACGCCGCTTACGGACGAGCAATGGCAAAATTTACAGCATGTAGGCAAACTTAAAATCAGACCCGTTATTTTTGCCAGTGGGGCCGATCATTTAACCTTGAATGATAAAATGCAATTAGATGTCGCGGGAAAAACATTGAAACATTACCCTAATTTTAGAATTTTAGTGAAAGGTCATACCTCCGTACGCGGCGACACGAGCTTAAATAAAATCCTATCACAGGATAGAGCCGACGCGGTTGCCCGTTATTTAAGGATTACCCATGACATTCCAGCACAACGAATGAAAGCCATCGGCTATGGAGGCGAACAGCCGTTAACACAATATCCTGCTGAAAGCCGACGTGCTTATCATTATCGCCTCCCTCGAGTTGAACTTATTTTAGTCGCGGATAAATTTTAATGAAACCCAATCCTCTCTCTCAACAAGCGGTGAATCAAGCCGTGTTAGCCAATTCACTCCAACATCCATTCGTTTTATACTCCGCAGTGGCAGGCGTTCTTGCCATTGCTTCGGGTGTTGTCTTTAACTTAGGCAGCTTACCGTTGATTGCATCAAGCACCCTAACGGTTATTTCAATCGGTAATTGGTTTTTTCAATTCTTTGCTCGCCGTGATGTTTATTTTCATGCCTATTTTTCTAAAGTTCATGCACGTTTAAAGCGAGAAAAAAAACAAAAATTGACTAAACTTAAAAAGGAATTACAACAAGTTGATAGTATCTACTTTAAATTTCAGGGTAAAACAAATATCAGACCTGCAAACTTTGCGCTTTTTGAGCGATAAGATTCGCCATAGACGGCATTTTGAATTCACCACTAACTCGGTCATAAACATAATCATAAAAACTCACGGCTAGTTTTTTAGCCGTTTCAGCAAGACTCATAAAACTGTCTTTGATTTTCGTGCCTTTCTCATTTCGAGTCTGGAAGCTTATGTCTCGCGCACGCGCTTGTCTTCTTGCGCCAAGTTCGGCTGCATTGTTATGGAGTGGTAATTGTGGAAGCTCCAAAACTCGCAATAATTCAGTCTTTTTCGCCAGTGTTTTGGCGATGCGATCATTGAGGTCTTCATAATCGCTTGTGGTTGCAAACAATTCATTAAATCGCGTTAACAACCATGCCTTTTTATCGGGGCAGGGATTTTTTTGATAGTTAAGCAACTCCTTATAATACTCCCAATAGTGCCCTCGAAAATCGGCTAATGCTTGCTGATGTATTTCCAGAATTGGACGGAGTTTTTGTAGTGGCGAGCATCGTGAACCCAGCATAACCCCAAATGTTCCGTCAGTAATTTGAATTGCGGCGCATCGTCTGCAAGCAAGGTTTCAATAACAGGAAAATCCGTTTGTTGCTGATAATAGGCAATGGCACAAGCTTCGGTGACATGCGCTACCTGTCTCACGCCTAAGGTATTTAAGATCGCTAAGTGCAACTTAAATTGCGCTTCATTCATCACTGTATTGACAGGTATTTGAGCATCAACTTTTGCCCGTGCTTTATCAGCTAACTTGAACTCGTCAAGCAAGGATTGAGCCTGTTGATTGTAGATATAATGGCGTGGCGCATAATCGGTCAGCACGTCCAGAACCGATAAACGGTTTTTGTGTTTGGTGGTGAAATAAGCGGTAAACAAGTCGTTGCAGACCACCTGACAATAGTGGTTATCACCGTTGACTCGCGCACTGGTATCATCAATCTGCCCGTAATCACTGTTGAGAATACCGCTGCGATAAAGTTCGCTTTTTTCCTGATGCGCCCAGTCATAACCGCCTGTCCATTGCTGAGAAACATAAGTCGGCGACACCACAATGCCAATATTTTCAAAAAAACCGACCATGGGTTTTTCGGTCACGCCCATCATCTTAAGCATGGGAATCAAGCTACGAATTCCAATACCAAATTCGCCCTGACCTCGAACGCCTTCAGGCAATTGGGCGCGGTAATACTTATTTTCAGAAGGTGAATAAAAAATCTCACGGAGATACTTAATATTATTGGTTTTGATGACAATGTCTTGAATCACCACTTCCGCAAAGCCTTTAGATACTAAGTCGCTAGGCAAGCCAGTTTTGTCGAGTAGGCATTTTAGCGTTTGGTCGATTTTAACTCGTGGGATCTTGGGTTTACGGCGGCGTTTTTTCTTATCCGAGTCCGTATTTTCAGTGTCGTTATTAGTTTCTTTTTGCGCGTCAACTTGTGCTTTTTTACGTTCGTCTTCGGATGAAATATCATCACCCTTATTATTTTTATTGGGTTTGATATCAGGCTTTCCCTGCTCACCTTTCAAGCGATTAACCTCGTCACGAAGTTGCTGTAATTCAGTTTCTAAAGACAATTTATCACTGGCTAAGCGTTCAATAAGATTGAATATTTTTTTGACAATATCCTGCGCTTCGCTACTTTCCATTTGAGCGATTTCTTGATAAATGGCGTTAGTTTCAGCCTGTAGGTCGTGGATATTCAAAGTATGTAAATGTTCGTTCTTTTATGATATGTTGTCAAATCTATTTTAGAAATTTTATCTTTACCCTGAGATTTAAAGTAGATACAGTTGATAGTCACATAGGAATGAAACAGTTAACGTTACTCGCCAATAAATACCAAAATTTTGAAGAAATTCTTGGTACTAAATTATCGCCAACAGAAATGACCTATGCCCGTTATTTGAGCATGGCCGAACAAGTTTATTTAGCTGTTTTAGATAATTTGGACAATGTGTTTTTAACACTTAAAAGCATTAGTGCGGTAGATACGGTTCATTTAAATCAACGACTTGCGAGTTTAGAAGCCGATAACAGCCGCTCGGCAAAAAAAGAAAAAGCCATCTTAACAAGACGTTTAACATTATATAAACAACAGCAACAACGTACCACTGAGATTATTTTAGCCAATGAACGTGCCTTAACCGAACTTGATGAAGTCAGTGCTAAAATTGCCTCGGTACAAATGAATAAAGGACGAGCGGATCTTGACCTTGATAGTGCAATGGAAGCGTTACGCCATCTTTCAGAACGTACCGATCAATATGCACGCTAATCCCTTACTAGTTGGAGAATAAAGCTTATGAGTGCCGTCAAAACTGAAACCGCCCTGCCCTTAATGGTCTTTGATACCAATCGCGTTAAAAATGAATTACAGCTTAATCAACCGTTTCATGATGAAAATAGTGAGCTACAACAACGCGCACAAGCCTCGGTTGAACAATTATTAGGCATTAAACCTCATAATATTAAAGAAAAAATAACAGTGTTGCCGCCGTTGAAACCATTGGAATTGAACTCCAAAAAATGGCTGCAAGGCGTTCGGATATGCTTAAACAATCCATTCATGTCCTCTCAAAAACAGGGGATGATGGCGGGCCTGTTGCGAGTTCATTAATTGATTTACGCACCACGGTTGAAGAGCTTGACCCTAATAACATTGATTTTTCTATGGGCTGGCTACGTCGTCTACTGTCCTCCCTCCCTTTTATCGGCACTCCGATCGAAGAATATTTTTCACGCTATCAATCCGCTAATACCGTTATTAGCGATATTGTCAACAGTTTAGAAAAAGGGGCGCGATCAATTAAAACGCGATGTCATTACCTTAAATGATGACCAGCAATATATGGGCGATTTAGCTGAAAAATTAAAAAAAGCGGTCACTTTTGCCGAAATGGTTGATCGGGGGTTAACCGATAAAGTCGATAATGAACTGCCCTCTGATGACCCTCAAGTCATTTTTATTAAAGAGGAAATTATGTTTCCTTTACGACAACGAATCATGGATTTACAACAGCAATTAGCGGTTGCTCAACAAGCGGTATTAACCATTGAAATTATTAAACGTAATAATAAAGAATTGATTCGAGGCGTTTCCAGAACGTTAGGCGTAACCATTAACGCCTTACAAATTGCGATAACACTGTCTTTGGCCTTAGCCAATCAAAAAATTGTGTTAGAAAAAATTGAGGCGGTTAATAAAACCACCGATAAATTAATTGGGGCCACCGCTGAAAAATTAAAAACTCAAGGCGTTGAAATACATAAACAAGCCTCCTCTGCTCAATTATCAATGGATGTTTTAAAGAAAGCATTTGATGATATTCAAACCACGTACAAAGATATTTCTACCTTTCGTCAAGCCGCCCTACCTAAAATGGCCTCCACTATTTTAGAAATGGATGAGTTTGCGGCAAAATCACAAGAAATTATTAATAAAATGGAAAGCAGTCAACAAGTAGAACACTACTATGGCTTGGATGTTATTAACGATTAAAAAAATAAAACGTACTCTTTTAGAGCGTTCTTAACTTTACCCAAATAATGGAGTCACCCATGCGTCAATTATTTTCGAGTTTAATTTTATTATTAAGCCTCTCAATGGTTTCAACAACCGCATTTTCAGCCGATAAATTTAAAGCCTGCTGGTCTCATTACACAGGCTGGGAAGCTTGGGGCTATGCCGATAATCAAGGTATTTTAAAAAAATGGGCCGATAAATACGGTATCGAAATTGAAATGACCTTAATCAATGATTATGTTGAATCCATTAACCTATATACCGCAGGCCAATATGATGCGTGTACGATGACAAATATGGATGCGTTGACCATTCCTAGTGTCGGTGGGGTTGACTCAACTGCGTTAATTATTGGTGATTACAGTAATGGCAATGATGGTATTGTCGCCAAAGGCATAAACAGTTTAGCGGCTTTAAAAGGGCGTGAAATTATGCTCGTTGAATTATCCGTTTCACATTACTTATTAGCACGCGCTTTAGACAGTGCAGGTTTATCGGAGCGGGATGTAAAATTAGTCAACACCTCCGATGCCGATATTGCCTCCATCTTTATTACAACGCCTGATGCGGTAACCGTAACGTGGAATCCACCGTTACAACAAGTGCGTAATACCAAAGAGGCGACGTTATTATTTGATTCGTCTAAAACACCAGGAGAAATTTTAGATTTAATGGTGGTTAGAACCGATACGGATGAACGTTTTAAAAAGGCACTTGTAGGGGCTTGGTATGAAACTTTAGGCCATTTAACCGCTGGGGGTAAAAAGGCGGACGCGGCGATTACTTACATGGCAAAATCATCAGGGGCAACCGTTGCCGAGTTTAAATCACAACTAAAAACCACTAAATTATTTCCTGATCCTAAGCAAGCGGTAATGATTGCTGAAAATCAACAAATCAAACAAACAATGGAGCATGTACGAAAATTTAGCTTTGATAAAGGTTTATTTGGACAAGGCGCGGCCAGTGTTGATTTTGTCGGTATTTTATTTCCAGATAAAACAGTGCTAGGATCTAAACGTAATATTAAATTACGCTTTGATAGTCAGTTTATGAAAATGGCTGAACAGGGAAGTTTGTAGTTTTTAAAGGTAGGGTTTTTTAATCCCTACAATGATCTAAAATAAGTGAGTGGATTTGTAGGCTAGGTTATATTTTTTTATCGCAAAAAAATCTAACCCGCCTACACTAAAATTTCGAATGTTATGAAATTTTTATCCCTTGATCTACGATTATAATAACGGTGCAATAACTAATGAAACCACCGCCATTAATTTAACCACAATGTTTAATGCAGGGCCTGAAGTATCTTTAAAAGGGTCGCCAACCGTATCACCACATACAGCGGCTTTATGAACATCGGAACCTTTACCACCATGCGCGCCGCCTTCAATAAGCTTTTTCGCATTATCCCAAGCACCGCCCGCATTTGCCATAAACAGGGCCATTAAGACACCCGCTAATAATGAACCCGCTAATAAGCCACCGAGTGCTTCTTCACCTAAAATAAAGCCGACAAAAACAGGCGTTACAATGGTTACAACACTTGGTAAAATCATTTCACGTAACGAGGCTTTTGTTGAAATTTCAATACAACGACTTGAATCAGGTTTTGCCTTTCCTTCCATTAAACCTGTAATTTCACGAAATTGGCGACGAACTTCTTCGACCATATCTTGAGCTGCTTTACCAACAGAATCCATCGTCATTGCAGCAACTAAGAAAGGCACCGCGCCGCCAATAAATAAACCAACTACGACTAATGGGTTTAATAAGTCAATCGACTCTAAACCTGCCGCCGCTGCATAGGCTGAAAATAACGCTAAGGCCGTTAATGCCGCTGAACCGATGGCAAAACCTTTACCTACAGCCGCCGTTGTATTACCAATAGCATCTAATGAATCGGTAATTTTACGCGTTTCTTCACCTAATTCGGCCATTTCGCTAATACCGCCTGCATTATCAGCAATCGGACCATAACCATCAACCGACATGGTAACGCCTGTGGTGGCTAACATACCGACTGCCGCAATCCCAATACCATATAAGCCCGCTGACTCATAAGCTAATAAAATGGCTGCTGAAATACCGATGATAGGCAATACAACTGAGCGCATTCCAATTCCGAGTCCTGCGATAATATTCGTTGCAGGTCCAAATTTAGACGCTTGTGCAATGGCTTCAACAGGAGCTTTTGACGTATAGTAATCCGTCACGCGACCAATAAAAACGCCGACCAACACACCACTTAGAACTGCGTAGAAAGGCCCTAAAACAGAGGTAGTTCGATCACCTAAATCAAATTGTATGCCTGCCGAAATAACGATAGGGAAAGCAAATAATAAAAATAATCCTGCGGCAATCCATGTAACCGCTTCTAACGCATGAGCGGGGTTATAATCCTTAATTTTTTGCATCGCAACAACGCCCATTGCAGAGGCAATTAAACCGACCACGATAAAGGCAAGAGGTAACGCTATCGCGTTAATTTGCATATCAGCTTCAACAAAATTAGTGGCTGAGGCCGCAATAGCAACCGTTGCAATAACAGACCCGACATAAGATTCAAAAATATCCGCGCCCATGCCTGCGGTATCACCGACGTTATCACCGACATTATCAGCAATCGTTGCAGGATTTCGTGGATCATCCTCTGGAATACCCGCTTCAACTTTACCCACTAAATCTGCACCAACATCCGCAGCTTTAGTATAAATACCGCCCCCAATTCGAGCAAACAAGGCAATTGAAGAGGCGCCCATAGCAAAACCATTCAGCATTTTATAGCTTTCCATATTACTGGGGTCAATAAACATAAAAACAGTGCCAATACCCAGTAAACCTAATGAGGCAACGGATAATCCCATGACGGATCCCCCGCCAAAGGCGATCATCAGTGCCGCGCCCATTCCCTCGGTATTCGCCGCACTTGAGGTTCTAACATTCGCGCGGGTAGCCGCTTCCATACCAAAAAAGCCTGCCGACATCGAGGAAATAGCCCCTGCTAAAAAAGCATAAGCCGTTGCATGACTAATGAATATATATAATAGCAATGCGACCACGGCAACAAAAACAGATAAAATTTTGTATTCGGCTTTTAGAAAGACCATCGCACCTTCGTGGATTAACTCCGCGATAGCTTTCATTTTTTCTGTTCCTGCCGAGTACGCTAGAATTGTTTTATAAATAAAAAAAGCAAACCCTAATCCTGCAATCCCTAAAATGGGCGCAATAGTTTGAAATGACTCAATATTTATAAAATAGGCTATTACCGCAATAACCCCGCCTGTAATCGCAAACTTCGGTCCTATGGTTTTAAAAACCTCAATATTCATGCAAATCTCCAAATCTATACTTTCATAAATAGCCATGAAAATACGTTATTTTTATTATAATTATGTGAATACTAACCAGTTAACCAGTTAGCAATGTGTAGCGAATATAAGTAATAACCTCCCAATTATTCTTTTTATTTCCACTTAATATTACAGCCCATACTGGGTATTTGAGTGTCAGGAATGGGCGTTTTAGCGAGTAAATTATCTAAAGCCGTGCGTAAATCATGTCCTGTTAAAGGCTCATCATTTTTAGGGGTTGATGCATCCAAACGCCCCCGATAGACACAAGCCAGTGTTTCATCAAATAAATAAATATCAGGGGTGCAAGCGGCTTGATAGGCTTTAGCTGTCTTTTGTGATTCATCATAGAGATAGGCCGCAAAAGGATGTCCCCATTGCGCCATTAAGGTGACCATTTTATCAGGAGCATCTTGTGGGTAGTTGGCCATGTCATTCGCATTAATCGCAATCGTATTAATGCCTTTTTTAGCATAAGCCATTGAAATATCAATAAGTTGTTGCTTAATATGAATAACATAAGGGCAATGATTACACATAAAAATAACCACGGTTCCTGTTTTTCCCTTTAATGAAGGCAGGCTACGCGTTACAGAGCTGATAGGATCAAGTAATTCGAAATGGGGAGCGGTTGTGCCTAAAGGCATCATATTTGAAAGCGTCGCACTCATTTTTTTCTCCAAAGCATGTTATTTTCTATAATAATGCGCTCAGTATAAATTGATATGCGTATTAATGGTAGCCATGGAGTTGATATTTATTCAGGGTAAAACCCCCATGTTTTATAAGTCTCTTATAAAAATTATCGCGACAAACCGTTTAAATTTAAAAACACCCTCCCCTAACCTATTGAGCCTGAATTACTTAAATGCGGAAAGCCGTTGTTGCCATTCGGGTAATTTCGCTTTTAATTCGTTAATATCCAAAGTCGTTAACTGTCGTTGTTTCAAAAGTTGTTTTCCTGCGACCCATACATCCGTTACTTGTTGACGTGAACACGCATAAACAATATGGGAAACCACATCATATAAGGGCTGTGTTTCTAATTCATCTAATTTGATCGCAACTACATCAGCTGATTTTCCAATTGCTAACGAACCTATTTCATCCTCAAGACCCAATGCTTTTGCACCATTTAAAGTCGCCATTGTTAACGCCGTGATGGCAGGAATATTACTGGCATCTCGTGTACCCCCTTTGGCTAATAGCGCGGCGGTTCGCATTTCACCCAACATATCTAAATCATTATTACTCGCGGCCCCATCGGTGCCTAAAGCGACATTAATCCCTGCGGATAAGGCGAGACTAATAGGACAAAATCCACTCCCCAGTTTTAAATTGGATTCAGGGCAATGAACAATATGCGCCCCTGTCGTCGCATAATGATGCGCTTCTTCTTCGGACAATTGCGTCATGTGAACGGCGATAAAATTAGGCGTTAATAAACCTAATTGATCCAAGCGTTCCAACGGGGTTTGCTGGGTTTGTTGTTGCTGTTGATGCACCTCAAACTCTGTTTCATGAACGTGCATGTGAATTGGAATGTTGAGCTGACCGGCCAGTGTACGAATTTTTCTTAAAGGCTCATCCGACACCGTATAGGGGGCATGAGGGGCAAACGCAGTCCGTACTAAAGGATCATTGACTAATGATTGGTGCAATGCGAGACCTTTTTCTAAATACATCTCGCTGTTTTCTGCCCATGCACTGGGAAAATCAATTGAAATTAACCCAATACTCGCACGAATACCGTATTTAATCGCTTGATGCGCCGTAACTTCGGGGAAAAAATACATATCATTGAAACAGGTCGTCCCCCCTCGTAACATTTCAGCAATCGCTAAGTCGGTTCCATCCCTGACAAATTCTTCACTCATCCATTTTTGTTCTAAGGGCCAAATATGTTTTTCTAACCATTCCATTAACGGTAAATCATCGGCAATACCGCGCATTAAATTCATCGGGGCATGGGTATGACAATTAATCAGCCCAGGAATAAGCGCGTGATCTTCCAGTTTTTCAACCATTTGAGCGGTATAGGTCTGTTCTGCAACCTTACTGGGTAATAAATCAACAATACGCCCTTTATCAATGACTAAACAGTGATGTTCTAAGGTTTTTGTATTCGGCGTAACAGGAACAATCCAACGTGCGTAAATAAGGGTATCAACAAGTTTCATAGGGATAAATAAAGTTTATGAGAGGGAGTCTATTTATGATTGGTTTTTAGGGAGTTTTAATGAAATAACAAACGTCGCTGTAAAGACTAACCCCCCAAGAATTAACATAGCGGTCACAGGGCTAACCTGTAAAGTAACGGCATAAGTATAAGTGCCTACCGCTAATAACATCGCTACATTTTGGAAAAAGTTTTGTAAGGCAACCGCGCCCCCACTCCCAATACTTTGCTGCCCAATTTCTTGTAAAGCCGCATTAATCGGAACAATGAAGAGTCCGCCCGTAATGCCAATTAAGAGTAATAATCCTCTCGCACCCCATACCGTATCCATAAAACTCAGCCCTATAATAAAAATACCCATAAAATAGGCTGGAATTCGAGCGCGGCGTAATTGTTCTAAGGGAATAAGTTTAGGCACAACCGCCGAGCCTATAATAATACCGATGGCTAAAAATAAGGTTAATTCCGCAATCTCTGTGGCATTTTTAGTCATCAAGATTAAAGGGGCCCATGCAATTAATATCACCCGAACGGTTGCCGCAGCCGCCCAAAATAAAGACGCACTCAAAACAGCAAAACGTGAACGCGTGGTATCAAAAAAAGTGCCAATTTGCTGCCCAAATTGAATTATTTTTGAGCCAGACGTTTCTTTTTTTTGCTATCGTTGTCGGCAATAATAAAGTAATCGCCGCAGAACAGATAAATAAAGCAATCGTCCCGATTAAGGCCCAGTAAATTGAATAATCCGCGACCTTTGCCCCCACAATCATTCCCAAAAGAATTGCAAAAATAGTTGAACCTTCAATCCAACTATTCGCCCTTACAAGTAAGTCATGGTCTACAATTTCTGGTAAAATGCCATATTTAGCAGGACTATAAAGTGCAGCCCCCGCTCCAACAAGGCAATAGGCGATTAAAGGCTCAATATTAATGAGGAGCAATACCGCCCCTAATGCCTTAATTAAATTAGCAATAATTAAAATTTTCGGTTTAGCATAATTATCGGCAAATGCACCCACCCATGGGGCTAAAACAACAAAGGCAATTAAAAAAACGCTTTGCAAAGCAGGAATATACCAAGTAGCTAGCTCATTTGACTGCATTACCATGGCAATGACCGTAAATAAAATAGCATTATCAGCAAAAGCGGATAAAAATTGAGCGATCAGTAAAGGATAGATTTGTCTGTTCATGATGAATAATAAGCGGGCAATCAAACGAGAGGTTTAATTTAACCTAAGATAAATTTTCCTCTGCACATAAAATTTAAGGGTAAACCAAAATTAAAAACAGATCTTAAACCAAGTATTTAATTGATTTATAAGCAATTTATTATATACACTATTTTTATCCTGTACCTAATAAAAATCTAATATCAATTTGATTATTAATCCTATCACTAAGCTTATTTTTTTTAAATTTGTCTATAAAATACAATATTACAAGAAAGTATGACACAAATAACCTTGACAATTCACGTCTATTTAGGCTAAATACCTTCTTTTTAATAAGGTTCTGTTATGAATCCAAACAATTTACAATTCTCCTGCGGATTAATTTCATAACAAATAATGCTACGGATAATAATTTATTATGTTAAAAAATACGACACTTGCACTTTTTGATTTTAATGCTAGACAACAAGCTGCATTTACGGCAATATTAGTCTTATCTGAAATGAGCCTTAACGATACGTGGAACATTGTTGATAAGGAGGTTGCAAGTATAATTTTTGTATGCAGCCCACCCAATATAACGCAGGAACAATGGAATAAAATTCAATTATCTCACCCCAATGCACTCCTTATTGCCTATGGTATAAATTCAAAGAATTTGGATGTCAACTGGAAGTTATTAACGGACACAGATAAACCACCCCAACGCTCACTCTTAATTTCATTACTTGACCAAGTTGCAATAAAGCTTAGAACAGTCACCCCTCCATCTGTTGACAAAAGTGACGCAACAAGTACACCTAAACCTGAAATTATTCCTAAACCTGAGCAGGCATCTAAAAAGAAAATTGAAGATAAAGTTATTAAAAAAGTGGCTCCTAAACAGCCTTTTCAAAATAACGCAAATGAATATGAATGTTTTGTACCCAAAGATTATTTTCTGGGGATCATACAAAAATGTATACAAACTGGCGAAATATATCATTGTCAAACCACGTGTAATATTGATATTTTTTTATATCCTCAACAGAAGAGTTATTTTTGTCAACTTAAAATATCTGAATTAACACGTTTATTTTTAATGTCCCCTGAGGATATTGACGTTAAAATAATATCCGAAACAATACTGAACCAATCTGTAAAAAAAATAGGAAGAATGCCTTTAAATGATTTATTATGGTATTCAACAATCATTCCATCACAAGGGCGCTTGATGGAAAACCATAAGAATAATAACATCGTTAATTTGAAGTTTTGGCCTGATATTTCATACATCACGACCTCTAAAAATTATTTAGCCATTACCTCCTTTATGAACCGTAATGCCGTTGACCTAAACAAAATTGCAGATCATACTGAAAAAAAATTAACCGATGTCATTAATTTTCATAATGCCTGTGACATGTTAGGGCTTATTGATCACAGTCAACAACTTACTATAAAGTCTACCCCTGCCTCTGATAAATTACGACAATTACGTCAGTGTATTTTTGACACACTATCCTTAAACACTGCAAATTAATGAATACAGTTGAGCTGACTAAAATAGTGTTCACAGGGAGCATCGCTGCAGGTAAATCGACTGCGATCAATACCATTAGTGCTATTGGTAATACCACTAAAAACACGTCAGAAGCCATAAGCTCCACCATGGATTACGGACAGCTCTATCTACCTAATAGTGAAAAACTAGACTTATACGGAACCCTCGGTGATCGGCGTTTTAGTTTTATGAGTGCAACCCTTTGCCAAGGGGCGTTAGGCATTATTATCTTAATTAATAATACCCATAAAAATCCGTTTGATGAGCTGGATTACTATTTAAATTTAAATGCAAATTTTTTAACTAAAAATCCCGCTATTATAGGCGTTACGCATTATGATGAAGTGAACACACCCAGTATTGAAAATTACCAATCTTACTTACAGCAGTGCGGTAATTCATCGCCCGTAATTCATGTCGATGTCCGCAAAGCTAACGAGGTTGCCGTGCTTATCAATGCCCTTTTATTAGCACGAGAATACGCATAGAACCCAATAAAACCGTTATTGCCTAAAAGTTATGTCAAACACGCTACTGAGTGTCAAAAATTTAACCCTTTCGTTTAAAAACACTAAAGTGGTTGACTCCATTAACTTTGAAATTACACACGGAGAAACCTTTGCGCTAGTTGGTGAATCGGGGTCTGGAAAATCACTGACCGCTCTGTCAATATTACGTTTATTACCCGCAAATGTCCATTTAGAAGCCGATACGATCCTATTGCAACAGCAAGATCTACTCATGCTTTCTGAACTAGATTTTTGTAAAATACGCGGCTCTCGTATCGGGCTTATTTTTCAAGACCCCCTGTCCGCCCTTAACCCCGTCATGACCATTGGCGACCAAATTTCAGAAGTATTAACAATTCATTTTGCCCTATCCAACACTGAAATTAAAACGCGTGTCTTAGAATTACTCAACCAAGTCGAAATGCCAAACCCGCAACAGAGGCAATTAGATTACCCCCATCAATTATCAGGTGGACAGCGACAACGGGTGATGATTGCCATTGCATTAGCGGCAAAACCTGATTTATTAATTGCAGATGAGCCGACAACCGCATTAGATGTCACGATTCAAGCGCAAATCTTACAACTCTTAAAATCCATTCAACAACAAACAGGCATGGCGTTATGGCTCATTAGTCATGACTTAGCCTTAGTCTCGACTATTGCTGACACCGTTGCCGTTATGCAGCAAGGTAAAATTGTTGAAATAGCGACCAATCAACAATTATTTAACCACCCTCAGCATCCTTATACGCAAAAATTACTCGCCGTATTACCGTCATTAGATCATTGTTTACAAACGTCCCGTCCCGCTCAACCGCCCCTATTAACGGTTTCAAATTTTAAAGTCTATTACCCGATTCATAAAGGTTTTTTCAAACGGGTTGTGGATGCTGTGCGTGCCGTTGATGGCGTTAGCTTTGAATTGCAACACGGTAAAACATTGGCCTTAGTCGGCGAATCAGGCTGTGGAAAAACCACCTTAGCTAAAGCACTATTAAATTTAATTCCAAATTCAGGCGGTGAGGTTTTATTAGGAAATAAATACATCCATGAATTAAAGGGAGAGGCATTACGCCGAACACGCGCTGAAATTCAAATTATTTTTCAAGACCCCTTTGCATCAATGAATCCTAGAATGCTCGTCGGTGATATTATTGCTGAAGGAATTAAAGCCTTACACCCTCAATGTAGCCCATCCGCTATTCATCATAAAGTCAGTACGTTACTGCACCAAGTCGAATTACCCGAATCCTCTGCACTCCGTTACCCCCATGAATTTTCAGGTGGGCAACGCCAACGTATTTGTATTGCCCGATCATTAGCGGTTGAACCCAAACTAATTATTTGTGATGAACCGACCAGTGCCTTAGATGTCTCCGTACAGGCACAAATTATTAATTTATTAAAATCATTACAGCAACAACAGGGCCTTAGTTATTTATTTATTACCCACGATTTAGCGGTGGTTGCTGAAATTGCAGATGAAGTCGCGGTCATGTATCAAGGAAAAATTGTCGAACAGGGGCTTGTTAAACAAGTTTTAAAGGCCCCCCAACATCCGTACAGTCAAAAATTATTAGCGGCTGTTCCCAAATTACAAAAAAAATAATACTATCAGTTGCATGTTTTCTTAAATTAGCCTTAAAATCAAAATTCATTTTAATTTAATTTAATGGAGATTGATTATGACTAAATTACAATACGTTATCGCGTGTTCTACCGCGATATTATGCTTTAATCCTCCGCAGTTATGGGCCGCCGCAGAATGCGCTCAAGCTGATAGTTGTCTGGTCTCACCACATTATCCCAAGGGAATAACGTTGTTGCTGTCGGGGAAAAACAACCACTCAGTAGTGGAACAGGGCTTGTTTTGCTGTCAACCGATGGGGGAATTAATTTTAAAAATATTACGGATTCTGGAATTAGCGCGCAAACCGTGAGCCGTTGTCAGTTCTTAACCGATGGACGAATTGCTGTTGCAGGTTCAGGTGGCTATGTGGGAATTTATACCCCTTAGCACGATAAGTTGGAGTGAGGAACAAACGCCATTCCTGTTCATAGTTATTTAAAAGCAAGCAAATGATTGCTGGGTTATGTTATTTTTCAAGAAAAATAAGCTAACCCAGCCTACAAAATTTATTTTTATTTTGTAGGCGACTTTCGGACGTTATTAATCCTTTATCCCTTATTTTAAGGAGTCTTTAAGCGAATGCCTTCCGCAATTAATTGAATTGTTTTTACGGGAACATCACCGATAACGACAAACTGAAACCCCTTAATTTTCTTAACCAACGAGTTAATAGACCCTGCGGATTGAATACCTGCTGGAATCATTTCTTCAGATATTTCTTGATAAATAGAAACCGATGAAAAACCATCGCTTAATAATAAATGTTCAACCGCTTGATTAGAGCCGTGCATCTTCATTTGCATAAAAAAAACTTCCTCAAAACCTTGGGGAATATTATTAATAACAAATTTTGATTGATCCCTTGTCTGTAAATGTGACTGATGAATATGTTTGACTTTTAAATGATCCGATACGATATTAAGACTGACGAACGGTAAGTTTTTTTTCACCTTTAATTCGGTAAACATCACCTGTTCTATTATTGCGCCTGCGTGATTATACACTTCTGCTTTTAAAGGGATAAAATGTTGTTGATCAACCCAAATTTTCCGCAGATAGCGCAATTCATCTTTTGGCTTAATAACAATAACTTGAGCCGTCAGCCCAGCAACTTTAGCCTGATTTTTTAATTCAAACTCATAATAGGCCGCTTGGTGTTGAAAATTTTCGGGTAAATCTATAATAAATGAACGGTTATTCGGTAGGTGATTAATTTCTACTTTTTTTGAGTCTTTAAAAATACAACTGACATTGCCTTCATTTCTAAGTATTTCCCGCATCGGCGAATTTAATGACAGTAAATATTCTTGTTCCTGTCCCTTATTGACCGCATGAAAATAGCTCATACTGTCTAATTTATTATTTTTAAAAAAAACAACCGTCCCTTGATAATTCAGAGATTGCATGGAGTGTTGCATTTGAGTCAGCCACTCAATGGCTGTCGGCGGTTTTTCAATTGCGTAGACAGGCGTTGCGAATAACACGGTCAACCAGAACCAAACTTTAAACACCTTAATCCTGCCTATAACTGACGGTTTGAGCATAAGGCTGAAAGTTGACGCTTCCTTGGGTATAAAAACGGGTATTGTGAGCTTGTAAATAATCATTAAAGCGCGTCTCCTGCGAATTTACGGGCTTAGATAATGACGCTAATTGATTATCTGCTTTGCTGATCGCCGCTATGACAGGGGGAGAAATAGGCGT
This sequence comes from Methylococcales bacterium, assembly GCA_030949405.1. Classification (NCBI taxonomy): domain Bacteria; kingdom Pseudomonadati; phylum Pseudomonadota; class Gammaproteobacteria; order Methylococcales; species Methylococcales bacterium. The sequence goes on from JAUZSN010000002.1 coordinate 2,959,096, forward strand.
ATCCTGCGAATTAATGGGCTTAGGTAGTGAATCTGCTTCACTGATATCCGCTATTACGGTAGGGGAAATAGGTGTATCGTCTAATAACGTAGGATTAACAAATTTTGATAGCAATAATGCAATTAAGGCAACGGAGGCCGCTAAGGCAAGATAAGAGCCGTACGTTTTTTTAGAGGGGGGCTTATGATTAACCGAGGGGAAATATAACGGTTCATTTGAAATTCCCTGTTGAATCGTGTCTAAAAAATTATCATTAATCGGTAAATTTTTTTTCGAACTCAGTGCGTAAGAAACGCGTTGGTAATCATTAAATTTATGTCTTAATTCAGGCTCTAATTGAATTTTTTTTAACAACTTCAAGGCCTCATCACCATCCAATTCATCATCCATAAAACAGGATATTTTTTGATTTACATTTTCATCCATAGACACTCACCTTTCGTTATCAAGCAATGGGGTTAATTTTTTATCAATCGCTTCACGCGCCCTAAAAATACGTGAGCGGATTGTTCCAACAGGACATTCCATTGTTTGTGCAATTTCGTCGTAACTCATCCCTTCAAATTCTCTTAATATAATCGCCACACGCATTTCTTCGGGAAGCTCCTCAATAGTCGCCTCAATAGTTTGCACAATATCATCATTCATAAGTAATGATTCAGGGGTATCCATTCCTTGTAATTGTTGCGCATTTTCGATTTGTTCAGCCTCTTGCACATCCACCTGATAATCGCTATAACGACGTGAGCGTGATAATAAATAATTCTTAGCCGTATTTATAGCGATTCGATAAAGCCACGTATAAAAGGCACTATCGCCCCTAAAATTAGCTAACGCGCGGTAGGCTTTAATAAACGTTTCTTGAGCAACATCTTGCGCTTCGCTGGGATCTTTAATATAGCGATTCACTAACTGGATGATACGGTGCTGATATTTTATAACCAATAAGTCGTAAGCCGATTTATCGCCCTCTTGAACCTTTTTAACGAGGTCATTATCAAAAATTTTATTTATATTCGATTGATTCTTCACACAGTCGTTTTTATGTTGAGATAGACACGCTTTATTCGCGTAAGTTCTATAAAAATAATTGCTATCATTTAAAAAAGCGTTATTATCTCTAAACAAAGCGGATTAAGCCACCGTAACTTTCAATGTTTCTATATTAATCTATGTTTAATTCTAATTCTTTTGATGTCCTAATTATAGGCAGTGGTGCGGCAGGTTTAAGTCTTGCGCTCAAACTTGCTGATAATACACGGGTTGCCGTTCTTTCTAAGTTCTCTTTAATCTCTGGCAGTACCTATTACGCCCAAGGAGGGATTTCAGCGGTTTTGGATAAAAGTGACTCTCTTAACTCCCATATTGAAGACACCTTAAATGCAGGCGGCGGACTTTGTAATAAAGACATTGTAAAATTAACCGTCTCTCAGGGGAAACAAAGTATTGATTGGTTACGGCAACAAGGGGTCGCGTTTACTGAAAAAATATCAGGGGAGTTACATTTAAACCGTGAAGGTGGCCATTCTCATCGGCGCATTGTTCATGCCACCGATGCGACTGGAAAAGCAATGTCGTTATCGTTAATCAAACGAGCGCGTGAACATTCAAATATTGAAATTTTAGAATATCATAATGCCATTGATTTAATTACCGCCGATAAAGGTAAAAAATCCGAAGAGACGCGTATTTTAGGCGCGTATGTTTTAGATACCCAAAATCAGCAGGTCAAGGCGATTGCAGCGCGAATTGTGGTTTTAGCTACAGGTGGAGCAAGCAAGGTCTACCTTTATTCAACTAACCCCCATATTTCAACGGGCGATGGCATTGCTTTAGCATGGCGATTAGGCTGTCATATTAGTAATATGGAATTTATGCAGTTTCACCCGACCTGTCTTTATCATCCTAATGCTCGTTCCTTTTTAATTAGTGAGGCGGTACGCGGTGAAGGAGCGTTCCTTATCTTACCGAATGGTCAACGTTTCATGCAACACTATGATGCCCGTGCCGAACTTGCTCCGCGTGATATTGTCGCAAGGGCAATTGATAATGAAATGAAAACACATGGAATAGCCTGTGTTTATTTAGATATTAGCCATAAACCCTCTGACTTTATTAAACAGCATTTTCCGACAATTTACAGTCACTGTTTAAAATTAGAGATTGATATTTGCAAGCAACCGATTCCTGTCGTCCCAGCGGCGCATTATACCTGTGGCGGCGTAGTAACGAATGCGGATGCTCAAACAAATATCCCTCGGCTTTATGCGATTGGTGAGGTGGCCTGTACGGGGTTACATGGGGCCAATCGAATGGCGAGTAATTCGTTATTAGAATGTTTGGTGTTTGCAGAACGCGCTTCAGTCGCTATTTTAAAGCAATTACCGACCTTAACCGATCTTAATACCAAGCTTCCTAAATGGGATGAATCACAAGTAACGGACTCCGATGAGGAGGTCGTTATCTCGCATAATTGGGATGAATTACGGCGTTTTATGTGGGATTATGTAGGCATTGTGCGAACCGATAAACGCTTACACCGTGCCATGCGGCGGATTGAGTTATTAAAAGAAGAAATTAATGAATACTACACCCATTTTAAAATTAGTAGTGATTTGTTAGAATTACGAAACTTGGTGATTGTTGCCGAATTAATTGTGCGGTGCGCTCTACAGCGTAAAGAAAGTAGAGGGCTTCATTTTACTCAGGATTACCCTGACAGAGATGATAGCCAACCGGCAAAAAATAGTTTTTTAAATCCTGATGATTTTAAAAATTGAGGCGAGTGGGTAATAAATAGTTTGTTCCCAAGAGGAGTCCATCAGCTGTTAATGTAACGTAACTACTCAGGTTATTATTTACTGTAGCCCGTATGTAGCTTGAGGAATACGGGATGTCTGGCAAAATTTTTTATGATATTTTTAAAAGCGTCCTAACGAATAACAGTACCCCTCCCCGTATTCCGCAAGCTACATACGGGCTACACAACTACCTGAGTAGTTACAATGAACCTTTTATTTCATGCTCGCCAATAGCTAACGTTATTGGACTAATGCGTTAGAACAGCAACGTTAGTTCTGATACTTTAATATTACAGGCTCTGTAATTCTTGTTCAGAAATGCCTGTTATTTTAGAAATTAATGATAGATCAAGCCCTTCTGTTATCATGGCTTTAGCATTTTCTATTTTTTCTTGTTGCACGCCTTCTCTCATTGCTTTATGACATTCATCACTTAAGTATTGCTCATCAGAATATTCATCTATCATCCGTGCAGCATCTTGTGGGCTAATGGTGTTCTTTTCTATCAATGGAAATATTTTTTGAATAGTATCGTTTTGATAATCTGTTTCTTCAATGTGTTCATCTAAGCTATCATTAATCAGCCGTAACCATTCTTGATAGGGTTCAGGGGTTTTATCGTTTACATATTTAGGGCAGAGGTACACAATTTTATGCTCAGTTTCTGAAACAGTGCTGTGATCCAGTTTTCTGGGTTTAAAATCATTGATTAATATATCAGTTTTATGTTTATCGCCAGAGGTTAATACCACAATGGTATAAACATTCATCTTAGGTTTGTAATTACTGGCGCTTGTAATTTGATCTAGGAGTGCCACACAATGATAATGTAAAAACCGATCATAGTGATCTTGATAGCGTCGGTGTTGTATGTCAATGATGAGATGATTTTTTTTATCTTCGGCATATAAATCAAAACGGCTATCGACATGACCTATGACTGGCGAAAATGATTTTTCGGTTTCTACTTTTTCAATTTCGATTTCAAGCCCGAGAATATCTTTAACAAATGCGGTAAAGATGGCGGGTTTAGAGAAGACTTTTTTAAAGATAACGCCGTAGCGTAGGGGAGCAACGTCAATCATTTGGAGGAGGCCTGTTGTACAATACATGGTGGGTGGATAAGCAATAATGTCATCCATCAAGGCGTTATTATACTATAAATGCTTATTCTATAGAATGTTACAATCTACCTCACTTTAACAGACCTCTTTTTTTACTCTGCCCCCCGTTATTTTTATAAGTTCTGTAATTCTTGTTCAGAAAAACCTGTTATTTTAGAAATTAATGACCCATCAAGCCCTTCTTTTATCATAGCTTTAGCATTTTCTATTTTTTCTTGTTTCAACCCTTCTTTCAGTCCTTCTTTTAATCCTTCTTTCAACCCTTCTCTCATTGCTTTATGACATTCATCACTTAAGTATTGCTCATCAGAATATTCATCTATCATCCGTGCAGCATCTTGTGGGCTAATGGTGTTCTTTTCTATCAATGGAAATATTTTTTGAATAGTATCGTTTTGATAATCTGTTTCTTCAATGTGTTCATCTAAGCTATCATTAATCAGCCGTAACCATTCTTGATAGGGTTCAGGGGTTTTATCGTTTACATATTTAGGGCAGAGGTACACAATTTTATGCTCAGTTTCTGAAACAGTGCTGTGATCCAGTTTTCTGGGTTTAAAATCATTGATTAATATATCAGTTTTATGTTTATCGCCAGAGGTTAATACCACAATGGTATAAACATTCATCTTAGGTTTGTAATTACTGGCGCTTGTAATTTGATCTAGGAGTGCCACACAATGATAATGTAAAAACCGATCATAGTGATCTTGATAGCGTCGGTGTTGTATGTCAATGATGAGATGATTTTTTTTATCTTCGGCATATAAATCAAAACGGCTATCGACATGACCTATGACTGGCGAAAATGATTTTTCGGTTTCTACTTTTTCAATTTCGATTTCAAGCCCGAGAATATCTTTAACAAATGCGGTAAAGATGGCGGGTTTAGAGAAGACTTTTTAAAGATAACGCCGTAGCGTAGGGGAGCAACGTCAATCATTTGGAGGAGGCCTGTTGTACAATACATGGTGGGTGGATAAGCAATAATGTCATCCATCAAGGCGTTATTATACTATAAATGCTTATTCTATAGAATGTTACAATCTACCTCACTTTAACAGACCTCTTTTTTTACTCTGCCCCCCGTTATTTTTATAAGTTCTGTAATTCTTGTTCAGAAAAACCTGTTATTTTAGAAATTAATGACCCATCAAGCCCTTCTTTTATCATAGCTTTAGCATTTTCTATTTTTTCTTGTTTCAACCCTTCTTTCAGTCCTTCTTTTAATCCTTCTTTTAATCCTTCTTTTAATCCTTCTTTTACCCCTTCTTTCAACCCTTCTCTCATTGCTTTATGACATTCATCACTTAAGTATTGCTCATCAGAATATTCATCTATCATCCGTGCAGCATCTTGTGGGCTAATGGTGTTCTTTTCTATCAATGGAAATATTTTTTGAATAGTATCGTTTTGATAATCTGTTTCTTCAATGTGTTCATCTAAGCTATCATTAATCAGCCGTAACCATTCTTGATAGGGTTCAGGGGTTTTATCGTTTACATATTTAGGGCAGAGGTACACAATTTTATGCTCAGTTTCTGAAACAGTGCTGTGATCCAGTTTTCTGGGTTTAAAATCATTGATTAATATATCGGTTTTATGTTTATCGCCAGAGGTTAATACCACAATGGTATAAACATTCATCTTAGGTTTGTAATTACTGGCGCTTGTAATTTGATCTAGGAGTGCCACACAATGATAATGTAAAAACCGATCATAGTGATCTTGATAGCGTCGGTGTTGTATGTCAATGATGAGATGATTTTTTTTATCTTCGGCATATAAATCAAAACGGCTATCGACATGACCTATGACTGGCGAAAATGATTTTTCGGTTTCTACTTTTTCAATTTCGATTTCAAGCCCGAGAATATCTTTAACAAATGCGGTAAAGATGGCGGGTTTAGAGAAGACTTTTTTAAAGATAACGCCGTAGCGTAGGGGAGCAACGTCAATCATTTGGAGGAGGCCTGTTGTACAATACATGGTGGGTGGATAAGCAATAATGTCATCCATCAAGGCGTTATTATACTATAAATACTTATTCTATAGAATGTTACAATCTACCTCACTTTAACAGACCTCTTTTTTTTACTCTGCCCCCCGTTATTTTTATAAGTTCTGTAATTCTTGTTCAGAAAAACCTGTTATTTTTGAAATTAATGACCCATCAAGCCCTTCTGTTATCATGGCTTTAGCATTTTCTATTTTTTCTTGTTGCACCCCTTCTTTCAACCCTTCTCTCATTGCTTTATGACATTCATCACTTAAGTATTGCTCATCAGAATATTCATCTATCATCCGTGCAGCATCTTGTGGGCTAATGGTGTTCTTTTCTATCAATGGAAATATTTTTTGAATAGTATCGTTTTGATAATCTGTTTCTTCAATGTGTTCATCTAAGCTATCATTAATCAGCCGTAACCATTCTTGATAGGGTTCAGGGGTTTTATCGTTTACATATTTAGGGCAGAGGTACACAATTTTATGCTCAGTTTCTGAAACAGTGCTGTGATCCAGTTTTCTGGGTTTAAAATCATTGATTAATATATCAGTTTTATGTTTATCGCCAGAGGTTAATACCACAATGGTATAAACATTCATCTTAGGTTTGTAATTACTGGCGCTTGTAATTTGATCTAGGAGTGCCACACAATGATAATGTAAAAACCGATCATAGTGATCTTGATAGCGTCGGTGTTGTATGTCAATGATGAGATGATTTTTTTTATCTTCGGCATATAAATCAAAACGGCTATCGACATGACCTATGACTGGCGAAAATGATTTTTCGGTTTCTACTTTTTCAATTTCGATTTCAAGCCCGAGAATATCTTTAACAAATGCGGTAAAGATGGCGGGTTTAGAGAAGACTTTTTTAAAGATAACGCCGTAGCGTAGGGGAGCAACGTCAATCATTTGGAGGAGGCCTGTTGTACAATACATGGTGGGTGGATAAGCAATAATGTCATCCATCAAGGCGTTATTATACTATAAATGCTTATTCTATAGAATGTTACAATCTACCTCACTTTTTAACAGACCTCTTTTTTTACTCTGCCCCCCGTTATTTTTATAAGTTCTGTAATTCTTGTTCAGAAATGCCTGTTATTTTTGAAATTAATGACCCATCAAGCCCTTCTGTTATCATGGCTTTAGCATTTTCTATTTTTTCTTGTTTCAACCCTTCTTTCAGTCCTTCTTTTAATCCTTCTTTTAATCCTTCTTTTAATCCTTCTTTTAATCCTTCTTTTACCCCTTCTTTCAACCCTTCTCTCATTGCTTTATGACATTCATCACTTAAGTATTGCTCATCAGAATATTCATCTATCATCCGTGCAGCATCTTGTGGGCTAATGGTGTTCTTTTCTATCAATGGAAATATTTTTTGAATAGTATCGTTTTGATAATCTGTTTCTTCAATGTGTTCATCTAAGCTATCATTAATCAGCCGTAACCATTCTTGATAGGGTTCAGGGGTTTTATCGTTTACATATTTAGGGCAGAGGTACACAATTTTATGCTCAGTTTCTGAAACAGTGCTGTGATCCAGTTTTCTGGGTTTAAAATCATTGATTAATATATCAGTTTTATGTTTATCGCCAGAGGTTAATACCACAATGGTATAAACATTCATCTTAGGTTTGTAATTACTGGCGCTTGTAATTTGATCTAGGAGTGCCACACAATGATAATGTAAAAACCGATCATAGTGATCTTGATAGCGTCGGTGTTGTATGTCAATGATGAGATGATTTTTTTTATCTTCGGCATATAAATCAAAACGGCTATCGACATGACCTATGACTGGCGAAAATGATTTTTCGGTTTCTACTTTTTCAATTTCGATTTCAAGCCCGAGAATATCTTTAACAAATGCGGTAAAGATGGCGGGTTTAGAGAAGACTTTTTTAAAGATAACGCCGTAGCGTAGGGGAGCAACGTCAATCATTTGGAGGAGGCCTGTTGTACAATACATGGTGGGTGGATAAGCAATAATGTCATCCATCAAGGCGTTATTATACTATAAATGCTTATTCTATAGAATGTTACAATCTACCTCACTTTTAACAGACCTCTTTTTTTACTCTGCCCCCGTTATTTTTATAAGTTCTGTAATTCTTGTTCAGAAATGCCTGTTATTTTTGAAATTAATGACCCATCAAGCCCTTCTGTTATCATGGCTTTAGCATTTTCTATTTTTTCTTGTTTCAACCCTTCTTTCAGTCCTTCTTTCAGTCCTTCTTTTAATCCTTCTTTTAATCCTTCTTTTACCCCTTCTTTCAACCCTTCTCTCATTGCTTTATGACATTCATCACTTAAGTATTGCTCATCAGAATATTCATCTATCATCCGTGCAGCATCTTGTGGGCTAATGGTGTTCTTTTCTATCAATGGAAATATTTTTTGAATAGTATCGTTTTGATAATCTGTTTCTTCAATGTGTTCATCTAAGCTATCATTAATCAGCCGTAACCATTCTTGATAGGGTTCAGGGGTTTTATCGTTTACATATTTAGGGCAGAGGTACACAATTTTATGCTCAGTTTCTGAAACAGTGCTGTGATCCAGTTTTCTGGGTTTAAAATCATTGATTAATATATCAGTTTTATGTTTATCGCCAGAGGTTAATACCACAATGGTATAAACATTCATCTTAGGTTTGTAATTACTGGCGCTTGTAATTTGATCTAGGAGTGCCACACAATGATAATGTAAAAACCGATCATAGTGATCTTGATAGCGTCGGTGTTGTATGTCAATGATGAGATGATTTTTTTTATCTTCGGCATATAAATCAAAACGGCTATCGACATGACCTATGACTGGCGAAAATGATTTTTCGGTTTCTACTTTTTCAATTTCGATTTCAAGCCCGAGAATATCTTTAACAAATGTGGTAAAGATGGCGGGTTTAGAGAAGACTTTTTAAAGATAACGCCGTAGCGTAGGGGAGCAACGTCAATCATTTGGAGGAGGCCTGTTGTACAATACATGGTGGGTGGATAAGCAATAATGTCATCCATCAAGGCGTTATTATACTATAAATGCTTATTCTATAGAATGTTACAATCTACCTCACTTTTTAACAGACCTCTTTTTTACTCTGCCCCCCGTTATTTTTATAAGTTCTGTAATTCTTGTTCAGAAATGCCTGTTATTTTTGAAATTAATGACCCATCAAGCCCTTCTGTTATCATGGCTTTAGCATTTTCTATTTTTTCTTGTTTCAACCCTTCTTTCAGTCCTTCTTTCAGTCCTTCTTTCAGTCCTTCTTTCAGTCCTTCTTTTAATCCTTCTTTTAATCCTTCTTTTAATCCTTCTTTTACCCCTTCTTTCAACCCTTCTCTCATTGCTTTATGACATTCATCACTTAAGTATTGCTCATCAGAATATTCATCTATCATCCGTGCAGCATCTTGTGGGCTAATGGTGTTCTTTTCTATCAATGGAAATATTTTTTGAATAGTATCGTTTTGATAATCTGTTTCTTCAATGTGTTCATCTAAGCTATCATTAATCAGCCGTAACCATTCTTGATAGGGTTCAGGGGTTTTATCGTTTACATATTTAGGGCAGAGGTACACAATTTTATGCTCAGTTTCTGAAACAGTGCTGTGATCCAGTTTTCTGGGTTTAAAATCATTGATTAATATATCAGTTTTATGTTTATCGCCAGAGGTTAATACCACAATGGTATAAACATTCATCTTAGGTTTGTAATTACTGGCGCTTGTAATTTGATCTAGGAGTGCCACACAATGATAATGTAAAAACCGATCATAGTGATCTTGATAGCGTCGGTGTTGTATGTCAATGATGAGATGATTTTTTTTATCTTCGGCATATAAATCAAAACGGCTATCGACATGACCTATGACTGGCGAAAATGATTTTTCGGTTTCTACTTTTTCAATTTCGATTTCAAGCCCGAGAATATCTTTAACAAATGCGGTAAAGATGGCGGGTTTAGAGAAGACTTTTTAAAGATAACGCCGTAGCGTAGGGGAGCAACGTCAATCATTTGGAGGAGGCCTGTTGTACAATACATGGTGGGTGGATAAGCAATAATGTCATCCATCAAGGCGTTATTATACTATAAATGCTTATTCTATAGAATGTTACAATCTACCTCACTTTTTAACAGACCTCTTTTTTTACTCTGCCCCCGTTATTTTTATAAGTTCTGTAATTCTTGTTCAGAAATGCCTGTTATTTTTGAAATTAATGACCCATCAAGCCCTTCTGTTATCATGGCTTTAGCATTTTCTATTTTTTCTTGTTTCAACCCTTCTTTCAGTCCTTCTTTCAATCCTTCTTTTAATCCTTCTTTTAATCCTTCTTTTACCCCTTCTTTCAACCCTTCTCTCATTGCTTTATGACATTCATCACTTAAGTATTGCTCATCAGAATATTCATCTATCATCCGTGCAGCATCTTGTGGGCTAATGGTGTTCTTTTCTATCAATGGAAATATTTTTTGAATAGTATCGTTTTGATAATCTGTTTCTTCAATGTGTTCATCTAAGCTATCATTAATCAGCCGTAACCATTCTTGATAGGGTTCAGGGGTTTTATCGTTTACATATTTAGGGCAGAGGTACACAATTTTATGCTCAGTTTCTGAAACAGTGCTGTGATCCAGTTTTCTGGGTTTAAAATCATTGATTAATATATCAGTTTTATGTTTATCGCCAGAGGTTAATACCACAATGGTATAAACATTCATCTTAGGTTTGTAATTACTGGCGCTTGTAATTTGATCTAGGAGTGCCACACAATGATAATGTAAAAACCGATC